>JAKADY010000050.1 GCA_021826065.1 Pseudomonadota bacterium | reverse complement strand
CCGCAGTTGAACGCGCCCGAAAGCGGGCTTGTACGCCCGGCTGGCAAGGCGCGACGACGCCGCAGGGTGGGCTGCCTGCAAGGAGGAGCAACGCAGCCAGACGGGCGTACAAGACCGAAGGCGGGCGGTTCGCGTGTTCACCCTCTGGGAGAGGATGACCGGAGGCAAAAATCTCTTACATCAGCAATCTGTTACGAAACCGTGAGAGCGGTCAACTGCGGTTTTTAGGTTCAAGCCACGGATTCAAAACTGCGATCCCGACCGTTTCAAACGGGGCGGTATCGCGGGTCGCCACGCGCATCCCATGCGTTTTGGCGATCGCCGCGATCATCCCGTCGGCCATCCCGATCGCCTTCCCCTTGGCCAGTGACCTGGACATCAGCTCGGCATAGGCCTTGGTGGCTGCAAGGTCGAAGGCGAGTATCCGGCCAGCGAAAGTGGGCAGTATCTGCGTTTCCAGACGCTCGGCCAGCGCCTCGCGCCTGCGGCCGTTGGGCAATCGTGCCACACCCAGCCTCAGTTCAGCCACGGTGATGACGGAGAGGAAGAGCGTCTCCAGGGGTTGGGCGTCCAACCAGGCGATGACACGGGCTTCGGGGAGGGCGCGTAACGGCTCAGAGATGAGGTTCGTATCGAGCAGGATCACGACAGATCCACTGCTCGCGGTGCCGACCGGTCTCGTTGTTCGACGAGTGCCACCTCCTCCTCGTCGAGTTGCAGCTCACGACCGATCTCGGCCAGCCAGGAGCCCAGCTTGAAGCGTCCTTCAGGCTTGACTGCAGCCTCCAGAATCGCGCGCACCTCAGCCTCCGTGCTGCGTCCATGCCGTGCCGCGCGCAAGCGCAGGGCGCGATGGACCTCATCGGGCAGATTGCGAACGGTCAAGGTCGCCACGACGACATCCTATCGATTTGCTGCGAATGCTGTCATATTAGATTCTTGCTGTCACCCTGGCAACCGGTCTCCAGCAGCCTGTCGGACTTGAGCGATCGTCGCGAGCCGAGTGGGAGAGCGAGGACAGTTTTCCACGATTTCGAGGCGCTGAGTTGGACTATGTAACGAGAAATCGGGGAAAAATGGACCGATCTTCCCACTGGCGCAGTAGATCAGCCTCAAGTCCGACAGGCTGCTAGGCCTGAGATCCCCCGGTCCGGCAGGCTGCCCGGGCTTACAAGGCGGCACGTGGCGGCTATTGCGCAGCTGCGTCGGGGTTCCCCGGTCATCCCGCCGGCCCAGGTCTCAGGCCCTGAGGCGGGTGACAAGACCGCCTCAGCCATGACGGCCAGCCGACTCGGGGACCGTCACCGGCCGGCTACCCTTTGACCCGCCTCGCCAAGGCGGCCGCCATCCCGGTATAGCCGGCCGGTGTGAGTTTCAGCAGGCGTTCCTTCGCCTCGGCGGGGATGGCCAGGCCGGCGATGAACTGCGCCAGGGTCTCGCGGGTGATGCCGGCCTTGCCGCGGGTGAGCGCCTTCAACTGCTCGTAGGGGTTCTCCACCCCGTAGCGGCGCATCACCGTCTGGATGGGTTCGGCCAGGACCTCCCAGTTGGCGTCCAGGTCGGCGGCGAGCCGCTCGGGGTCGGGCGAGAGCTTGCTGAGCCCGCGCGCGCAGCTCTCGTAGCCGATCAACGCGTGACCGAGGGCGGCGCCCATGTTGCGCAGCACGGTGGAGTCAGTCAGGTCCCGCTGCAGACGCGAGATGGGCAGCTTCTCGGCGAGGTGGCGCAGCAGGGCGTTGGCGAGGCCCAAGTTGCCCTCAGAGTTCTCGAAGTCGATCGGGTTGACCTTGTGCGGCATGGTCGAGGAGCCCACCTCGCCCTCCTTGACCTTCTGCCTGAAGTAGCCGAGCGAGATATAGGTCCACACGTCGCGGTCGAGGTCGATGAGCACGGTGTTGAGCCGGGCGAGGGCGTCGAACAGCTCGGCCATGTAGTCGTGCGGTTCGATCTGGATGGTGTAGGGGTTGAAGGCCAGGCCCAGGCCCTCGACGAAACGGCGGGCGAAGCCCTCCCAGTCCACCCCGGGGTAGGCCACCAGATGGGCGTTGTAGTTGCCCACCGCGCCATTGATCTTGCCCAGGAGCTCGACACCGGCGACCCGGGCGATCGCCCGGTCGAGCCGCCAGACCACGTTGGCGAGCTCCTTGCCCAGGGTGGTGGGGGTCGCCGGTTGGCCGTGGGTGCGCGCGAGCATGGGCAGATCCGCCAGTGCCACCGCCAGCTCGGCCAGGCGCTCGCGCATTGCGTTCACGGCCGGCAGCAACACCTCACTGCGCGCGTCGCGCAGCATGAGGGCGTGCGCGAGGTTGTTGATGTCCTCGGAGGTGCAGGCAAAGTGGATGAACTCCTTCACCCGCATGACCTCGACGTTGCCGGCCAGGCGCTCCTTGAGGAAATACTCCACGGCCTTGACGTCGTGATTGGTGGTCTGCTCGATCACCTTGACGCGCTCGGCATCCGCCACCGAGAAGTGGGTGCAGAGGTGGTCCAGCTCGGCCAGGGTGGCGGGGGAGAACGGTGGCACCTCGGCGATGGCCGGCTCGGCGGCGAGGGCCTTCAGCCACTCGATCTCCACCCGCACGCGGTAGCGGATGAGGCCGAATTCGCTGAAGTAAGGGGCGAGACGGCTGCCGGTGCGGCGATAGCGGCCATCGAGGGGGGACAGGGCGGTCAGTGCAGTCAGGTCCATACGCAGCGGTTCCTACATCGAGACTTGGGAGGTGGTTTCACGAGCGGCTGCGCAGCGCCATGGTGATCTGGTTGCGCAGGGCCTTGACCAGGCCGAGCGTCTGTTCGGAGAGCTGCAGCGGCGCCTCGCGCCGGTCCAGGTACACCAGGGCAATACAGCGGTTGCCCGCCCGGATCGGCAGCAGCAGGAAGGACCTGGCCACCCCGAGCCGACGGTACCAGGCCGGGATGCGGTCGCGGATGTTCTCGGCGCCGGTGTCGCTGATCAGGATGTCCAGCCCGCGGGCGAGGGCCGGTTGGAAGACGTCCGCCTGCAGGGCCAGGGGGATGCGGAAGCCGGCGCGCAGCCGGGACCAGTCCGAGCCGTGGCCGATGCGCGCGCAGAGGTATTGGTTGCCGGGGTCTATGGTGCAGACGATGACGTTGTCGAAACCGCCGGTCCGATAGAGCAGCTCGGCGCCGGCCTGGAGCACCACGGCCGGATGTGACTTTTCCAGCAGCAGGCTGGTCATCTCCTGCAGGCCGCCGATGAGGATGGATTCGGCATCGCCCTGCGGGGCAGGGTTCGGCAGGGTCTCTCCGGCAACGGCCTCGACCGGTCCGGTCGCAACCTTGGCGGGGGTGCGGTCGAGCAGGCTGCGCATGAAGGGACTCATCCGCGCGTCCCGCTGCAGCAAGGCCAGTTCCTTCTGCGCCGCCTCACCCGCCTGGTAGATGGCCTCCACCATGAAGGGGGCGGCGAGGTTGACGGCCTTCTCGTAGCGGTGGGCAATCTCGCCGACGGCACGGCCCAGGGCGTCGGGCGGTGTGTCCCGCACGGCCGTGAACAGATCTCGCGCGAGGTTGGCCAGCACCTGCTGGTGTCCGGTCGAGGCCTTGACCGGACCGGGCGGCAACGGGCTCATGCCCTCGAGGATGTGGGCCGGCAGCTTCCAATGGCGCCCCACGACCTGGCCGATCTCGTCATAGGTCATTCCCAGCACGCGCCGCGCCGCCGCCGCCTCGCTCAGCCCCTCGGTGCGGATGAGTGCGGTCACCTGCTCGGTGGCCTCGTGCAGGTGCAGGCGGGCGACCAGCCGACCCAGGTTGCGAAACAGGGCGCAGATGAAGACCGCCTCGGTGTCGCGATGGCCCAGCCGGCGGGCGAGCAGGCGGCCGAGGATGCCGCAGTAGAAGCTGTCGATGGCGTCGCCCTTGAGCTCCTGGGCCTGGGCGTGGTTTTGCAGGTGCTCGAACAGCATCAGCGACAGGGCGGCATCGCGTACGGCATCGAAGCCCAGGATGATGACCGCGCGCGAGATGGTCCCTATCGGTTCCTGGCCGAAGAAGCCGAACTGGGCGGAATTGACCAGCCGCAGCAGCTTGTGGGTGAGCCCCACGTCCTTGAGGATGGCGTCGGTGAGCTGCTCGGCATGGCTGTCCTCGGCGGCGGTGATGCGGTTGACCTGGGCGATGACCTGGGAGAAGGCGGGGAAGTCCTGGCTCGCCGAGAGGCGCTCCAGCAGGTCCTGGGTGCCGGACGGGCGGACCGCCGCGAGGGGTTCGTTCAAAGCGGCCTCCGGTCCAGATAGGCCTGGGCGATGGTCAATCCATCCACGTATTGGCTCCGGCCGCCGCTGGCGCGGCTTAACCTTCGCTGCGCGAAGGTTAGCCTACGCCGATACTCGGTGCCTGTGCAGATGATCGGGGTCATAGCGGCCGGCGGTCCAGATAGGCCTGGGCGATGGTCAATCCATCCACGTATTGGCTCCGGCCGCCGCTGACGCGGCTTAACCTTCGCTGCGCGAAGGTTAGCCTACGCCGATACTCGGTGCCTGTGCAGACGATGGGGATCATAGCGGCCGGCGGTCGAGGTAGGCCTGGGCGATGGTCAAACCATCCACGTATTCCAATTCGCCTCCGGCGGGTACACCGCGCGCCATGCGCGTGACCTTGAGCCCACGCGCCTTGAGCAGCTCGCCGGCATAGTGGGCGGTGGCCTCCCCCTCCACGGTGAAGTTGGTGGCCAGGATCACCTCCTCGGTCACGCCGTCGCAGGCGCGGGCGAGCAGCCGCTCCAGGCCAATCTGGCGCGGGCCGATGCCGTCCAGGGGCGAGAGGTGGCCCATGAGGACGAAGTACAGGCCGCTGTAGGCGTGCGTCTCCTCGAAACGGTTGAGATCGACCGGCATCTCCACCACGCACAGCTGCCTGGGGTCGCGGCGGGGATTGGCGCACAGGCTGCAGACGGGCGTCTCGCTGAAGTTGTTGCAGCGTTCACAGGGTCGCAGGCGCTCCAGCGCCGCCGTCAGCGCCTCGGCCAGCCGCGCCGCCCCGGCCCGGTCACGCTGCAGCAGGTGATAGGCCATGCGCGCCGCCGACTTCGGCCCCACGCCGGGCAGGGCGTGTAGCGCCTCGATCAGGGCGGCCAGGGTGGGGGGATGCATTCCTGAGGACTGAGGACAGAAGACGGAGGACAGATTGCTGAGGACAGAGGACTGAGGACGGAAGACTGAAAATTCACGACTGAGGCGGGTGCACCTCGGGCTCCCAGCTTTTCTTCCGAATCTCAGAAGGGGAATTTCATGCCTGGCGGCAGGGGCATGCCGGCGGTGACACCGGCCATCATCTCCTGGGTGGCGGCCTCGACCTTGCGCACCGCGTCGTTGACCGCGGCGGCGATCAGGTCCTCCAGCATCTCCTTGTCTTCGCCGAGGAGCGAGGGGTCTATACGCACCCGTTTGACGTCGTGCTTGCCGGTCATCACCACCTGCACCATGCCGGCGCCGGCGCTGCCCTCGACCGTGAGCTCCGCGATCTTTTGTTGCGCCTTCTGCAGGTTCTCCTGCATCAGTTGCGCCTGTTTCATGAGATTGCCGATTCCGCCTTTGATCATGTCGTGGTCCTATGCCAGGGGTTTGATCTGGGTGATGCGTCCGCCGAACGCGTCCAACACGCTGCGCACGAAGGGATCGGCCTGGATGGCCGCCTCGGCCTCGGCCTGGCGTCGCGTACGCTCGCGTTCGGCCACCTGTGCGGGGGCCGCGCCGCCGGTGTCGCCGAACTCGAATTCGATGCGCATTGTAGCGCCGAGTCGGTCGCGCAGCGCGCCGCGCAGTTTCTCGCCGAAGCTCTCGAGCAGGGGCCTGTGGGCCTCCGCCAGCCGCAGGCGCAGGGCCTCCGGCGTGCAGGCGACCACGCTGCATTGCGCCGCCAGTTGCTTGATGCCGCCGGTAAGCCCCCGGGTGATGCCGATCCAGTCCAGGGATTCAACCTGAACCGGCGCATTTGCCGGCGGTGGCATGCCCGCCACGGCGGGCTGGGTAACAACAGGGGGTGCGGCCCCCTCTTCCCATTCCCTGGATCCCGGGGCTCTGTACCCTGTTCTCTGTCTCCTGTCTCCCGACGCCTGTCCTCCGTCCTCAGGCACAAACGCCAGCATGCGCAGCAGCGTCATGCAGAAGCCGCCGTACTCGTCCGGCGCCCACTCCAGATCGCGCCGCCCCAGGGTGGCGATCTGGTAGAACAGTTGCACGGTCTCGGCGTCCAGTCGCCTGGCCAGTGTGAACAGGCGTTCGCGCGAGGGCGTGTCCTCGGCCACCGCCTCGGGCACCGTCTGGGCGAGTGCGATCTGATAGAGCAGGGCGGCCAGGTCCTGCAGTGCGGCGTCGAAGGACAGGCTGCGCTCGGCGAGCGATTCGGCCTCGTGTATCAGGCGCGCCCCGTCGTTGTCGGCCAGTGCCTCGAGCAGGGGGTAGAGATAGGCCTGGTCGATCACCCCCAGCATCGCCGCCGTCTCCGCCTCCAAGACGCGGCCGCCGCCGTAGGCGATGGCCTGGTCGGTCAGCGACAGGGCATCGCGCATGCTGCCGGCGGCGGCGCGCGCGAGGAGATCCAGGGCGCCCGGCTCGTAGGCCACGCCCTCGGCCTCCAGCACCTGCTTGAGGTGTGCCGCCACGCGGGCGGGCGGCAGCAGCTTGAGGTTGAACTGCAGGCAGCGCGACAGCACGGTGACCGGTACCTTCTGCGCCTCGGTGGTGGCGAGCACGAAGACCACGTGCGCGGGCGGCTCCTCCAGCGTCTTCAACATGGCGTTGAAGGCGCTCTTCGAGAGCATGTGCACCTCGTCGATGATGTACACCTTGTAGCGCCCGGCGGTGGGCGCATACTGGGCGTTTTCCAGGACCTCGCGCATGTTGTCCACGCCGGTGTAAGAGGCGGCGTCGATCTCGATCAGATCGACGAAGCGGCCGGCCTCGATCGCCTGACAGGCGGCGCAGACCCCGCAGGGGGTGGCGGTCGCACCGGTCTCGCAGTTCAGGCACTTGGCCAGGATGCGCGCCAGCGTGGTCTTGCCCACACCGCGCGTGCCGGTGAACAGATAGGCATGGTGCAGACGCCCCTGCGTGAGCGCGTTGGCGAGCGCGCGCACCACGTGCTCCTGCCCCACGACTTCAGCGAAGCTGCGCGGGCGCCATTTGCGGGCGAGGACCATGTCGGAGGACTGAGGACAGAGGACTTAGGACGGATTGCTGAGGACAGAGGACAGACGACAGAGGACTGTGAGTTCGAGGTGCGCTCTCGGTGGTGGGCACCGGCACGGTGGGCGGGACTAAAGGAAGACAGTCTTCAGTCTTCAGGCTTCAGTCCTCAGCATTCAGTCCTCAGTCTTCTGTCCTCTGTCCTCAGGTGGCGAGCCTAACCCCCGGCACTGACATCGACCGCTATGGCTGCTTCCTTCCGGACCTGACCAGGTTCACGGCTTAGCCATGCGGGGAGACCCGCCACGACGGGATTCTATCATCGCGGCACTTGCGGGGGGTGTTGAACCTAAAAACCGCAGTTGACCGCTCTTATGGCTTCGTAACAGCTCGATGATGCAAGAGATTTTGCCTCCGGTCATCCTGTCCTGGAGGGTGAACACGCTACGCGCCCGCCTTCGGTCTTGTACGCCCGTCTGGCTGAGTTGCTCCTCCTTGCAGGGAGCTACCCTGCGGCGTCGTCACGCCTTGCCAGCCGGTCGTACAAGCCCGCTTTCGGGCGCGTTCAACTGCGGTTTTTAGGTTGAAACTGACACCTCATGGCCTCCCGCCGGCGTCAGGGGTCCTCCCGCTCCTCGACCGTGCGGCGGCGGCGCACGGCCTCGGCCAGCTCTTCGAGCAGCGGTTCGGTCTCGTTCCAGCCCAGGCAGGCATCGGTGATCGACACGCCATAGACCAGGGGTATGCCCGGACAGAGATCCTGGCGGCCGGGGTTCAGGTGGCTTTCCATCATCACGCCGATGATGCGGGTGTCGCCCGCGGCGATCTGGCCGGCCACGTCGTGACAGACCTCGATCTGGCGCTGGTATTGCTTTTGCGAGTTGGCGTGCGAGAAATCGATCATCACCTGCTGGCGCAGCCCCGCCGCCGCCAGCTCGGCGCAGGCGGCGTTGACGCTGGCGGCGTCGTAGTTGGTCGTTTTGCCACCGCGCAGGATGACGTGGCAGTCCTCGTTGCCGGCCGTCTTGAACACCGCCACGTGGCCCGACTTGGTGATGGAGATGAAGTGGTGCCGGGCGGCAGCCGCCTTGATCGCGTCCACGGCGATCTTGAGGTTGCCATCGGTGCCGTTCTTGAAGCCCACCGGGCAGGACAGCCCGGAGGCCAGTTGCCGGTGCGACTGGCTCTCCGTGGTGCGCGCGCCGATCGCGCCCCAACTGATCAGGTCGGCGATGTACTGCGGCGAGATGAGGTCGAGGAATTCGGTGCCACAGGGCAGCCCCAGCTCGTTGATGTCGAGCAGCAGCTTGCGCGCCAGGCGCAGGCCTTCGTTGATGTCGAAGCTCTCGTCCAGGTGCGGGTCGTTGATCAGGCCCTTCCAGCCCACGGTGGTGCGCGGCTTCTCGAAATAGACGCGCATGACGATCACCAGGTCGTGCACGAGGCGATCGGCCACGGCCTTGAGGCGTTTGGCATAGTCGAGCGCCGCCGCCGGGTCATGGATGGAGCAGGGGCCCACCACCACCAGCAGGCGGTCGTCCGCCCCGCGCAGGATGTCGTGGATCGCCCGGCGGGCCTGGTAGGTGGTCTTGAGTGCGCGTTCGCTCGCCTTGTGCTCGCGCATGATCTGCATCGGCGCGAGCAGCTCGTCGCCCTGTTCGATGCGGGTGTCGTCGGTGCGGTAGGTCATTGTTTGCTCCTTGCTGTGAAAGTCGCGCTCGCGGCTCCCGGCCCCCCTCTCCCGCAGGGGGAGATCGGCTCCCGGACCTCCCCTCTCCCGCAGGCGGGAGAGGGGCCGGGGGTGAGGGAACAGACAGATCGACATCCCTTTTCTCGCGCTACCGTCGCCCTGTCCGTTGGCCAGGCCCCAAAACGAAAAACCGCCAGGTTCGCTGGCGGTTTCGGTTGGCCTGGGTAACTACCCGCGCTAGCGCCTCCCGCCCGCCGGGGGTGGGAAAAAGCCAAAAAAGAAGAAGCGCGCACGGGTCATATTGGAAATGCTATCAAACGGGGGCCCCGCGCGACAAGTCAGGCATAGCTGCGCAGCTTGAGCGAGAACTGCGACAGCGCCTCGATGCCGCTCTGCTCCGCACGCTGGCACCAGTCGCGCAGCTGGCTGACCAGCTGCTCGCGCGAGTGGGCGGAGCGGCTCCACAGGGCCGTGAGGTCCTGGCGCATCTGGAAGACGGTCTTGAGCTGCGGGCTGTTGGCGAGCAGGGTCATGAGCTTGGCCCGCTCCGACTCCGTCAGGAGCTTGAGATCCACGCTCAGCCAGCGGCGCACCTGGCGCAGGCGCACGCCGGCCAGGTCCGGCAGCCGAGCCTGGAGCTTCTTGAGTTCGCTCCCACAGACGGACCGCATCGAGCGGGTGTAGCGGGTGAGCACGTCGTAGCGATGGGTGACGATGGCGGCGAGCAGCTCGGCGTCGGGGAAGTGCTTGATCTCCCCCCAATGCACGCGCGGGGCCACCTTCTTGACCTGAGCCAGCCGCACCAGGGCCAGCAGGCGGATGTAGAGCCAGCCGATGTCGAACTCATACCAGCGCGCCGACAGCTTGGCCGAACTGCCATGGGCGTGGTGATTGTTGTGCAGCTCCTCGCCGCCGATCAGGATGCCCCAGGGGAAGATATTGGTGCTGGCATCCTCGGTCGCGTAGTTGCGGTAGCCCCAGTAATGGCCCAGGCCGTTGATGACGCCGGCGGCGAAGAAGGGGATCCACAGCATCTGCACCGCCCAGACGGTGATGCCGATCGGTCCGAACAACACCACGTCGATGGCGAACATCAGGCCGATGCCGAGGAAGTTGTGTGGGGTGTAGACCCGGCGCTCGAGCCAGTCGTCCGGCGTGCCATGACCATAGCGCTCGAGGGTCTCGTTGTCCTTGGCAGCGGCCTTGTACAGTTCCGCCCCCTGCCAGAGCACCTTGCGGATGCCCAATACCTGGGGGCTGTGCGGGTCTTCGGGGGTCTCGCATTTGGCGTGGTGCTTGCGGTGGATGGCGACCCATTGCCGGGTGACCATGCCGGTGGTGAGCCACAGCCAGAAGCGGAAGAAGTGACTGACCAGCGGGTGCAGATCCAGCGCCCTGTGCGCCTGGGCGCGGTGCAGGAAGATGGTGACGCTGGCGATGGTGATGTGGGTGAGCAGCAGGGTGACGAGGACGTAGCCCCACCAGGGTAGATCGATCAAACCATTGAACATCAAAGAACGAACCTTTCAAGAGACAACGCGGCCATTGTAGACCTCACCCACCCCGCGTCAAGCAAAGTTTTCCGCCCAAGCCCCCCCTTACCCCTCACCCTTCACCCCCACGGAGCGCCGGCGTCACGTGGGGCGAGAGCGCCTGCAGCAGTTGGGCGAAGACCTTGGGGGTGCCGGCGACGACATGGCCGCTCTTGAGGTATCCCTCCTCGCCGGCGAAGTCGCTCACCAGTCCGCCGGCCTCCAGGATCAGCAGACAGCCGGCGGCGATGTCCCAGACGTTCAACCCGATCTCGAAGAAGCCGTCGGTGCGGCCGGCGGCGACCCAGGCCAGGTCCAGGGCGGCGGAGCCGGGCCGGCGCAGGCCCGCCGTTTTCTGCGTCAGGTCGCGAAACATCCCCATGTAGGCGTCCAGGTGGGTGAAGTCGCGAAAGGGTAAGCCGGTGCCGATGAGCGCGCTCTTGAGCTTGTCGCGCTTGGAGACGCGGATGCGCCGCTCGTTCAAGTAGGCCCCGCGCCCCCGGCTGGCGGTGAAGAGCTCGTTGCGGGTGGGGTCGTACACCACCGCGTGCGCCAACTGGCCCTTGTGCAGGAGGGCGATAGAGACGGCATACTGGGGGAAGCCGTGCAGGAAGTTGGTGGTGCCGTCGAGCGGGTCGATCACCCACTGGTATTCCGATTCGCCGGTGACGCCGGACTCTTCGGCCAGGATGGCGTGTTTGGGATAGGCGGCGAGCAGGGTCTCGATGATGGCCTGTTCGGCGGCGTGGTCGACCTCGCTGACGAAATCGTTCTCCCGTTTCGAGCGGACGTTGAGCAGGTCGATGTCCAGGCTGGCGCGACTGATGATGGCGCCGGCCCGCCGTGCGGCCTTGACCGCCGTGTTGAGCATGGGATGCATTTGAATACTGAGTAAGCGCGCGAATGACAATGGCGGATTCTACCGTGAAGCCGGACAGTCCCCTGGACAACATCCGCATCGTGCTGGTCGAGACCAGTCATCCGGGCAATCTCGGCGCGGTGGCGCGGGCGATGAAGGTGATGGGATTGAGCTGCCTGTATCTGGTCGATCCGCGCTGCGAGATCGACGCCGAGGCACGCGCCCGCGCCTCGGGTGCGGTGGACGTGCTCGAGCAGGCCGTCGTTTGCAGTGATCTGGACGCGGCCCTGCACGGGGCGGTGTTCACGGCGGCCACCACCAGCCGGCGGCGCGACCTGCCGCACCCCGCCTACACCCCGCGCCAGGCCGCCCCCGAGCTGCTCGCCCGCGCGCAGACGGGTCCGGTGGCCCTGGTCTTCGGGTCGGAGACCTATGGGCTCAGCAACGCGCAGCTGGCCAAGTGCCAGTGGCTCATCAACATCCCGTCCAACCCGGCCTACATGTCGCTTAACCTGGGCGCCGCCGTCCAGGTGCTGGCCTATGAGCTGCGCTGCACCCTGGAGGATGCCGTGCTGCCCCTGCCGGCCTTCGAGGCGGCCCGCCATGAAGAGGTCGAGGCCCTGCTGGCGGAACTGGAGACGGTGCTGAAGGCGATCGGCTTTCTCGACCCGCGCCACCCCAAGCGGCTGATGCCGCGGCTACGGCGTTTCTTCGCCCGCGCCGGCCTCGAGAAGGAGGAGGTGGCCATCTGGCGGGGCATCGTCAACGCCGTCCGCAGCCAGCGCAGTCATAATTGACTTGTTTACTCGGGAATCGCATACTGCGCGGTCTCGATTGCAGATTAACGTATCGTCATATTCCATGTTCCGGCACCTGCGCGAGGACATCGCGGTCGTCCTCGAACGCGATCCGGCGGCGCGCACCTTCTTTGAGGTGCTGACCACCTATCCCGGCGTGCATGCCGTGCTGTGGCACCGGCTGTCGCACCGCCTTTGGAACTGGAACCTGAAGTGGCTGGCGCGTCTCTCCTCGGCCCTGGCGCGTTGGTTCACGGGGGTCGAGATCCACCCCGGGGCCAAGATCGGTCGTCGGGTCTTCATCGACCACGGCATGGGGGTGGTGATCGGTGAGACGGCCGAGTTGGGCGACGACTGCACCCTCTACCACGGCGTCACCCTGGGTGGGACCTCCTGGCAGAAGGGCAAGCGCCACCCCACCCTGGGGCCGGGGGTGATCATCGGCGCCGGGGCCAAGGTCCTGGGCCCGATCACCATTGGTGCCGGGGCCAAGATCGGCTCCAACGCCGTGGTGGTCAAGGACGTGCCGCCGGGGGCCACCGCGGTCGGCATCCCGGCGCGCATCATCGACGAGAAGGACCGCGCGCGTGAGGCGGCGGCGAAGAAGCTGGGCTTCTCTGCCTATGCGGTGAGCAGCGACATGAACGACCCGGTGGTCAAGGCCATCCATGGCCTGATCGACCACTCGGTGACCACGGACAAGCGCCTGGAGGCCATCCTTGCGGAACTCAAGCGCCTGGGGGGACGGGTCGAGGCGGTCGAGCGACCGGAGGACCGTTTCGATCCGGATTACCTGAACAAAATCGTCGACTGACGGTCACACGTGCACAATAGTTGACTAAATTTATCGGGTATAGTAGTGTGCACATGGCAACTGTTTGAGAGGAGTGGATCATGCGGCTGACGACCAAAGGACGTTTCGCGGTGACGGCGATGATAGACCTGGGCATGCGCCAGAACCGGGGCCCGGTCACCCTGGCCGGTATCAGCGAGCGGCAGAAGATCTCACTGTCCTATCTGGAACAGCTGTTCGGACGCCTGCGCCGGCAGGGCATCGTCGACAGCGTGCGCGGCCCGGGCGGTGGCTACACCATGGCGCGGCCCATGTCCGAGATCTCGGTGGCCGACATCATCCGCGCCGTGGATGAGCCCATCGACGCCACCCAGTGCGGCGGGTTGGGCAACTGTCACGACGACCACGAGTGCATGACGCACGAGCTGTGGACCAATCTCAACGAGCACATCTACAAGTACCTGGAGAGCGTGGACCTGGCCAGCCTGGTGGAGAAACAGCTGCAGAAGCAGGCCGAGGCCGCGCTCAAGAAGGATGAGCGCCGTGTGCTCGGAACGGCCGAGCTCAAGGCCGTGGTCAACGGTTGAAGGGGACATAAGAAAATGGTCAAGACACCGATCTACATGGACTACGCCGCCACAACCCCGGTGGACCCGCGGGTGGTGGAGAAGATGCTGCCCTATCTGACGGAAAAGTTCGGCAACCCCGCCTCGCGCTCGCACGTCTTCGGCTGGGAGGCGGAACGCGCCGTCGAGACCGCGCGCGAGCAGGTGGCGGCGCTGGTCAACGCCGACCCCAAGGAGATCATCTGGACCTCGGGTGCCACCGAGTCGAACAACCTCGCCATCAAGGGGGCGGCCCACTTCTACAAGGGCAAGGGCCGGCACCTTATCACGGTGAAGACCGAGCACAAGGCGGTGCTGGATACCTGTCGCGAGCTCGAGCGCCAGGGCTGGGAAGTCACCTACCTGGGCGTGAAGGAGAACGGCCTGCTCGACCTGGACGAATTCGCCGCCGCCATCCGCCCGGACACGGTGCTCGCCTCGGTGATGTTCGTCAACAACGAAATCGGCGTGATCCAGGACATCCCCACCCTGGGCGAGATCTGCCGCAGCCGCGGCGTCCTCTTCCATGTCGACGCCGCCCAGGCAACCGGCAAGGTGGAGATCGATCTGTCGCGGCTGAAAGTCGATCTGATGAGCTTTTCCGCGCACAAGACCTATGGCCCCAAGGGTGTGGGGGCGCTCTACGTCCGGCGCAAGCCGCGGGTGCGCCTGGAGGCGCAGATGCACGGCGGCGGGCACGAGCGGGGGATGCGCTCCGGCACGCTGGCCACCCATCAGATCGTTGGCATGGGCGAGGCCTTCCGCATCGCCCGCGAGGAGATGGCCACCGAGACCGAGCGCATCCGCATGCTGCGCGACCGTCTGCTCAAGGGCATCATGGACATCGAGGAGGTCCACATCAATGGCGACCTGGAGCGCCGCGTGGCCGGCAATCTCAACGTGAGCTTCAATTATGTGGAGGGCGAGTCGCTGATCATGGCCATCAAGGACCTCGCGGTCTCCAGTGGCTCGGCCTGCACCTCCGCCAGCCTGGAGCCGTCCTACGTCCTCAAGGCGCTGGGCCGCAACGATGAGCTGGCGCACAGCTCGATCCGCTTCTCCATTGGCCGTTTCACCACCGAGGAGGAGATCGACTACGCGGTGAGGCTACTGCACGAGAAGATCGGCAAGCTGCGCGACATGTCCCCGCTGTGGGAGATGTACAAAGAAGGCATCGACTTGAACACCGTGCAATGGGCGGCACATTGACACACGGGCCGCATACTCAGCCGAATCATTGAAGGAGCGCACAAATGTCTTACAGTGAGAAGGTCCTGGACCATTACGAAAACCCGCGCAACGTCGGCTCGTTCGACAAGTCCGAGCCCGGCGTGGGCACCGGCATGGTGGGCGCACCCGCCTGCGGCGACGTGATGAAACTGCAGATCAAGGTGAACGAAGCCGGCATCATCGAGGACGCCCGCTTCAAGACCTATGGCTGCGGCTCGGCCATCGCCTCCTCCTCGCTCGTCACCGAGTGGGTGAAGGGCAAGACCCTGGACGAGGCCATGTCGATCAAGAACACGCAGATCGCCGAGGAGCTGGCCCTGCCGCCGGTCAAGATCCACTGCTCCATCCTGGCCGAGGACGCCATCAAGGCCGCCGTGGCCGACTACAAGAAGAAGCACGGCCTCACCGGCGAGGAGTACGCGGCCTGCAATCCCCCGAAGGAGGCCTGAGATGGGTGCCGAGACCTGTGCCGCGCCGGAAGGCGTCGAGATCAAAGACCTGAGCCTGGATGCCGCGGGTCTGGCGGGGGCGCGCATCACCCTGTCGGAGCGCGCCGCCAACCATGTGAAGAACTTCCTGGCCAAGCGGGGCAAGGGCCTGGGCATCAAGCTGGGGGTGCGCACCTCCGGCTGTTCGGGGCTTGCCTACAAGCTGGAGTTCGCCGATGTGGAGGACCCGCACGACGTGAAGTTCGTCTGTCACGGCGTCAATGTCTACGTCGACCCCAAGAGCTTGGCCTATCTCAACGGGACCGAGCTCGATTTCGTGCGCGAGGGTCTAAACGAAGGCTTCAAGTTCAACAACCCGAACGTCAAGTCGCAGTGCGGCTGTGGCGAGAGCTTCAACGTCTGACCGAGACGGGTATGGGTTGCCCGACACCAATTTCAACCGATGAGCTGCCGTAGGAGCGGCGAAAGCCGCGACTGAGCCCCGCGCGGGAAATCGCGACTTTTGTCACTCCTACCGGACCCCATGCTGGATTTCAACCGCAACCATTTCGAACTGTTCGGCCTGCGACCGGCCTTTCGCCTGAGCCGCGAACAGATCGACCGCGCCTATCGGGAGATCCAGACGGAGATCCACCCGGACCGCTTCGCCCACGCGGGCGAGGCGGAGCAGCGCCTGGCCATGCAGTGGACGGCGCGGGTGAACGAGGCCTATGCCACCCTGCGCGAACCCTTCGAGCGTGCGCGTTACCTCCTGGAGCTCCATGGCGTGCAGGCGATGGACGCGCGCAACACGGCCATGCCGGCGGACTTCCTGATGCAGCAGATGGCGTGGCGCGAGCAGCTGGAGACGGCCAAGGGGAAGAGCGACATCAACGCCCTGCAGCGGCTGGAGCAGGCGGTGCGCGGTGAGGCCGAGGCGCTCGAGCGCGAGCTGGCCGAGCTGCTTGACGAGCGGCACGACTACGGCCGGGCCGCCGAGACCCTGCGCAAGTACCGCTTTCTGGACAAGCTGCTCGTCGAGATCGAGGCGGCCTATGACGAGATCGATGGTTGAATTCAATTATGAGAGAAAAGCGGTGAGAGAAAAGTAGGACGACAGCAGCCCCCCTTTTCTCTCACATCTTTTCTCTCACATCTTTTCCTCCCACCTCTGCCCATGGCCTTATTACAAATCGCCGAACCCGGTCAGTCCACCGCGCCGCACGAGCACCGGCTCGCGGTGGGCATAGACCTCGGCACCACCAACTCGCTCGTCGCCACGGTGCGCAACGGCATCGCCGTCGTGCTGAACGATGAGCACGGCCGCTCGCTGCTGCCCTCGGTCGTGCGCTACAGCCCAGACGGCAGTGTCCAGGTCGGCTACGAGGCCCAGGCGCAGGCAAGCGCGGACCCCCACAACACCATCATCTCGGCCAAACGCTTCATGGGGCGGGGGATCAAGGACCTGCCGGATGCGGCCACCCTGCCTTACCACTTCGTCGATGCCCCGGGCATGGTGCAGATCAGGACGGCCGCAGGGGTGAAGAGCCCGGTCGAGGTCTCCGCCGAGATCCTCAAGGTCCTTAAGCGGCGGGCCGAGGCGTCCCTGGGCGGCGAGCTGATCGGCGCAGTGATCACCGTGCCCGCCTACTTCGACGACGCCCAGCGCCAGGCGACCAAGGACGCCGCCCGGCTGGCGGGGCTCAACGTCCTGCGCCTGCTCAACGAGCCCACCGCTGCGGCCATCGCCTATGGTCTGGACAACGCCGCCGAGGGGATCTACGCGGTCTACGACCTGGGTGGCGGCACCTTCGACATCTCCATCCTGAGGCTCACGCGCGGGGTGTTCGAGGTGATGGCCACCAATGGCGACTCGGCCCTGGGCGGCGACGACTTCGACCGCCGCATCTATTGCTGGATCCTGGAGCAGGCCGGGCTGCACGCCATCACCGATCACGACAAGGCCCTGCTGCTCGCCAAGGCGCGCGAGGCCAAGGAGATGCTGAGCGAGCAGCCGTCGGTGCGCATCACTGCGGTGTTGAGCGGCGGCGAGCTCATCGACCTCACGCTCACCGAGGACGCCTTCAACGACATGACCGAGAGCCTGGTAGCCAAGACCCTGCTGCCTTGCCGCAAGGCGCTGCGCGATGCAGGGCTCAAGCCGGCCGACGTCAAGGGGGTGGTGATGGTGGGCGGCTCCACCCGTATCCCGCGTATCCAGGCGGCGGTGGGCGAATTCTTCGGGCAGACGCCGCTCAACAACCTCGACCCGGACAAGGTGGTGGCTCTGGGGGCGGCCATGCAGGCCAACGTGCTGGCCGGCAACAAGGGCCAGGACGACTGGCTGCTGCTCGACGTCGTGCCCCTGTCGCTCGGCATCGAGACCATGGGGGGACTGGTCGAGAAGATCATCCCGCGCAACTCCACCATCCCGCTCGCCCGCGCGCAGGAGTTCACCACCTACAAGGACGGCCAGACTGCCATGATGATCCACGTGGTGCAGGGCGAACGCGAGCTGGTCAGCGACTGTCGCTCCCTCGCCCGTTTCGAGCTACGCGGCATCCCGCCCATGGTGGCAGGTGCGGCGCGTGTGCGGGTGACCTTCCAGGTCGATGCCGATGGGCTCCTGTCGGTCACTGCGCGGGAGATGAGCACCGGTGTGGAGGCCCACATCGAGGTCAAGCCCTCCTATGGGCTCACCGACGAGGAGGTGGCCCGCATGCTGCAGGACTCCTACACCCACGCCAGTGAGGACATGGCGGCGCGCAACCTGGCCGAGGCCCGCGTGGACGGCCAGCGTCTCGCGGAGGCGACGCGCAGCGCGCTCGCCGCCGACGGCGAGGCGCTGCTCACGGCGGAGGAGCGGGCGGCGATCGAATCCCTCATCGCGACCCTGGAACGCGCCCTGGCCGGCAACGATCTGAAGGCCATCAAGCAGGCCGCCGACGCGCTCAACCAGGGCACGGTCGAATTCGCCGCCAGCCGCATGGATGCCAGTGTGAGAAGGGCCCTGACCGGTCACCGACTGGAGGAAATCGATGTCTGAACGTTTCGATCCCAACGTCATCGACCCGCTGCGCCAGCGCCTGGACCAGCACCCCATCTACGCGGCCGTGCGGACCCTGGACGACCTGCGCGCGTTCATGGCGCACCACGTCTACTCGGTCTGGGACTTCATGTCCCTGATCAAGTACTTGCAGCACACGGTCGCCCCCGCGCGCTGGCCCTGGACGCCGGGGGCCGACCCGACCGTGCAGCGCTTCATCAACGAGCTCAACCTGGAAGAGGAGACCGACGCCGCCGCGCCGGGGCAGCCGGGCGAGTTCGCCAGCCACTTCCAGCTCTATCTGGGGGCCATGCGCGAGATCGGCGCCGACGCGGAGCGGCCCGCCCGCTTCGTCGAGCTCGTCCGCACCCAGGGGCTAGCCGCCGCCCTGGACTCCGGTCTGGTCCCCGAGCCCGCGCGGATCTTCACGCGTGTGACCTTCGGTTTCATCGACAGCGGCAAGCCCCATACCGTGGCCGCTGCCCTGGCGCTCGGGCGCGAGCACGTGATTCCCAACATGTTCCGCGCCTTCCTCGCGCGCATGGCGGTGAGCGAGCGCGAGGCGCCGACCTTCCATTACTACCTCAAGCGCCACATCCACCTCGACGAGGACTTCCACGCCCCGCTCTCCATCCGCCTGCTGGAGGGGCTGTGTGCAGGCGATCCGGCGCGCATCCGCGAGGCCGAGGCCGCCGCCGTTGCCGCCATCGAGGCGCGCATCCGCTTCTGGGACGGCGTGCTCGCCGCCTTGCCCAGTCAAAAGACCAAACAACCCGCCACCACGGAATATGCCCCAGCTGATCGTTTTGCCGCATGAGGAGTACTGCCCCGAGGGCGCCGTGCTGGAGGCCCAGAAGGGGGTCTCCATCTGCGACACCCTGCTTGACAACGGTATCGAGATCGAGCACGCCTGTGAGAAGTCCTGCGCCTGCACGACCTGCCACGTGATCCTGCGCGAGGGCTACGACAGCCTGTCCGAACCCACCGAGGCCGAGGAGGACCTGCTCGACAAGGCCTGGGGCCTGGAGCCCACCTCGCGCCTGTCCTGCCAGGCCTTGATCGGTGACCAGGACCTCGTCGTCGAGATCCCCAAATACTCCATCAACATGGTCAAGGAGGGACATTGAATCGCGGAGGGGAGGGACCCCGGGCGGCAGAGTCAGCCAGCCCCCGCCGCTCGCAATTCCCACGCCCCCGACTATTCACTGCTGAACCCTGAACCCTGATGCCATGAAGTGGACCGACACCCTGGACATCGCCATCGCCCTGGCCGAGCACCATCCCGATGTGGACCCCCAATACGTGCGCTTTACCGACCTGCACCGGTGGGTGATGGCG
>JAKADY010000049.1 GCA_021826065.1 Pseudomonadota bacterium | reverse complement strand
CCGATCTGTTGTACTTGGCATAGATCGCCTGACCCTCTGGGCTGTTTACGAAATCGATGAACTGCTGGGCGAGCTTTGGCTGCTTGCTGAACCTGCTAATGGCGATGGGGATGTAGCCGATGCGCGGGATCTGCTCTTTCGGCAGCGGCACGGTCTCGATGCGCGCCGGGTCCCAATACTGGAACACCCGCCAGCCGATCACCGCGTCGGCGAGCTTGAGCGAAATGGCGGTGGCGGTCTGCTCGCAGGAGCCGGTATAGTTCTTGATGTTGGCCTTGAGCTGCTCGCGCTCGGCTGGGGTGAGCTCCTTCTCGAAGATCTCCACGGCGTAGGCCCCCACGCACACCCCCTCGGGGTTGGCGATGGCAACCCGCAGGCCGGGCTTCAACAGGTCTTTCAGGCCCTTGATGTTGTGCGGGTTGCCTTTCTGCACGTTGATGGCCGGCACCACATAGACGACGATCTTCTCGGTCTCGGGCAGCACCAGCCCCTCGCGCTTGGCGATCTCCATATAGTCCGATGAACCGGGGAAATAGAGGTCGCCCTGCTTGGCGAGCTTCATCTGCGACAGCACATAGCCCGAGCCGCCGAACACCACGTCCACCTTCACACCGGTCTTCTTCTCGAAGGCGCGCGCCGCCTCGGTGGTGGGCGGCACGGTGGCTGCACCGGCGAATATGAGCAATGAGTCCGCATAGGCCTGCGATAACCCCGAGGCCAACAGGATGGCGATGAGGGTCGAGATCAGTCGGTGCATGAGTGCCTCCATAGAGTTCAATCGGAATGGCAAGCATCGTTATGTCATTTATGACATAACGATTTGGACTTTAGCATCGACCCTGGTGCTCGCCAACTACCTCCTCAGTGGTACCCATCCGTTATGACCTGTGCTCTGTGAACTGGGCGGCGAGCTCGCGCGGATCGGCCTCGACGAGCCGCTGCAGCGTGGCGAGCTCCGTCTCGGCTGCCGCATTAAGACGGGATTCCAAGGCGTCGTAGGCGGCGATCAGGGCGGCACCGTACGCCGTCAAACGTGCACCGCCACCGGACCGCCCGCCAATGCTGGTCTCAACGACCGGCAGTGGCAGGGCGCTCAGCGTATCGAGGAGCTGCCAAGCCCGCTTGTAGGGGATGTCCAGCGCACGGGCTGCCGCACTGATCGATCCCTGTACTTGGATCTCACGCAGCAGATCGATCTTTCCCGGGCCGATGGAGATCGCATGACCCAAATAAAGACGCGGTCGAATCAGGGGACGCCGCACCGCCGAGGGGTTCATGCGCGGGGATGACATCGCTGCCTCAGGGCCTTGGCAGGGAGTCGGCTCGCCCTGTCCGCCGCCGGCGTAGAAGTCCCTACTCCCACTCGATCGTCCCCGGCGGCTTGCCGGTGACGTCGTAGACCACGCGGTTGATGCCGCGCACCTCGTTGATGATGCGGTTGGAGACCTTGGCGAGCAGCGTGTAGGGCAGCTCCGCCCAGCGGGCGGTCATGAAATCTGTGGTCTCCACCGCGCGCAAGGCCACCACGTAGTCGTAGGTGCGTCCGTCACCCATGACCCCCACGGCCTTGACCGGCAGGAAGACGGCGAAGGCCTGCGAAGTCTTTTCATACCAGCCACTTGCGCGCAGTTCTTCAATGAATATGTGATCCGCTCGCCGCAGCAGCTCGGCATATTCCCGCTTGACCTCGCCGAGGATGCGCACGCCCAGGCCGGGGCCGGGGAATGGGTGGCGGAAGACCATGTCGTGCGGCAGACCGAGGGCCAGGCCCAGCTCGCGCACCTCGTCCTTGAACAGTTCCCTGAGCGGCTCCAAGAGCTTCAAGTGCAGGGTCTCGGGCAGACCACCGACGTTGTGGTGGCTCTTGATGGTGTGCGCCTTCTTGGTCTTGGCCCCGGCCGATTCGATCACGTCGGGGTAGATGGTGCCCTGGGCGAGCCATTTGGCGTTGGGCAGCCTCGCCGCCTCCTCCTGGAAGACGTGCACGAATTCGCGGCCGATGATGCGTCGCTTTTGCTCGGGGTCGGTGACGCCGGCCAGGGCCTGCATGAAGCGCTCGGAGGCATCGACGTGGATCACCTTCACCCCCAGGTTTCGGGCGAAGGTCGCCATGACCTGCTCGGCCTCGTTGAGCCGCAAAAGACCGTTGTCCACGAAGACACAGGTGAGCTGTGACCCGATGGCCCGGTGGATCAGGGCCGCGGCCACCGAGGAATCGACCCCGCCCGACAGGCCCAGGATCACCTCCTCGCTGCCCACCTCGGAGCGGATGCGGCCCACTGCCTCCTCGACGTAATCGGGCATGTTCCAGTCGTGGCCGCAACCGCAGATGTCGTGCACGAAGCGCTCGATGATGGCGCGCCCCTGCAGGGTGTGGGTGACCTCGGGGTGGAATTGCAGCCCGTAGAAGCGCCGCGCGTCGTCGGCCATGCCGGCCACCGGCGTGGCGGCGTTCTCGGCGATCACCTTGAAGCCCGGCGGCAGTTGCTCGACGCGGTCTCCATGGCTCATCCAGACGTCGAGCCAGCACTTGCCGTCCGGGTCGCAGCGATCCTGGATGCCGGTGAGCAGCCGGGAGTGGCCGTGCGCGCGCACCTCGGCGTAGCCGTATTCGTGATGCGTGGCGTTGACCACCCGGCCACCCAACTGTGCGGCCATGGTCTGCATGCCGTAGCAGATGCCCAGCACCGGCACGCCCAGGGTGAAGACGATGTCCGGCGCGCGCGGGGTCTTAAGCTCGGTCACCGAGGCGGGACCGCCGGAGAGGATGATCCCTTTGGGGTTGAAGGCGCGGATGAAGTCGTCGCTGACGTCGTAGGGATGCAGCTCGCAGTAGACCTGGCACTCGCGCACGCGGCGGGCGATGAGTTGGGTGTATTGCGAGCCGAAGTCGAGGATGAGGAGCTTGTCGTGCATTTCTGCGGTGAGGCGTAAGGGGTGAGGCGTGAAGGGTGGAAATTCAGGGGTCACCTCACCCCTGACCCCTCTCCCTCACACGTTGTAGTTAGGCGCTTCCTTGGTGATCTGCACGTCGTGCACGTGCGACTCGCGCATGCCGGCCGTGGTGATCTCGACGAAGGTGGCGTTGGCGTGGAAGTGCTCGATGTCGGGGGAGCCTAGGTAGCCCATGGAGGAGCGCAGGCCGCCCATGAGCTGATGCAGGACGTTGAGCACGCTGCCCTTGTAGGGCACGCGGCCCTCGATGCCCTCGGGCACCAGCTTCTCCACGTTCGCCTCGTTGTCCTGGAAGTAGCGGTCCTTCGAGCCCTGCTGCATGGCCCCCAGCGAACCCATGCCGCGATAGGACTTGAAGGAGCGGCCCTGGTAGAGCTCGATCTCGCCCGGCGCCTCGTCGGTGCCGGCGAGCAGCCCGCCCAGCATGACAGCATGCGCCCCGGCGGCGATGGCCTTGGCGATGTCGCCGGAATAGCGGATGCCGCCGTCGGCGATCACCGGCACACCGGTCTCGGCCAGGGTCTCGGCCACGTTCTGCACGGCGGTGATCTGCGGCACCCCCACGCCGGCGACGATGCGCGTGGTGCAGATGGAGCCAGGGCCGATGCCGACCTTCACCGCGTCGGCACCGTGATCCACCAGGGCGCGTGCCGCCGCCCCCGTGGCGATGTTGCCGCCGATGACCTGGACCTGGGGGAAGTGGCTCTTGATCCACTCCACCCGCTTCAACACCCCTTCGGAGTGGCCGTGTGCAGTGTCCACCACCAGGACGTCCACCCCCGCCTCCACCAGGGCGGCGACGCGCTCGGGCGTGTCGCCGCCCACGCCCACCGCGGCACCGACCCGCAGGCGCCCCAGCTCGTCCTTGCAGGCATTGGGGAATTCGGTCGATTTGAGGATGTCCTTCACGGTGATGAGGCCGCGCAGCTCGAAGGCGTCGTTGACCACCAGCACCCGCTCCAGGCGGTGCTTGTGCAGCAGCGCGATCACCTCCTCGCGGCTTGCCCCCTCCTTGACCGTGACCAGCCGCTCGCGCGGGGTCATGATGCTGGAGATGGGCTGGTCCAGCTTGGTCTCGAAGCGGATGTCGCGGTTGGTGACGATGCCCACCACCTTGCCCGCCGCGTCCACCACCGGCAGTCCCGAGAACTTGTGCTGGCGGGTGAGTTGCAGGACGTCGTGCACCGTCATGTCCGGGCGGATGGTGACCGGCTCCTTCACCACGCCGGCCTCGTAGCGCTTGACCTTGGACACCTCGGCGGCCTGCTGGCGCACGGACAGGTTCTTGTGGACGATGCCCATGCCGCCCTCCTGGGCGATGGCGATGGCCATGCGTGCCTCGGTCACCGTGTCCATGGCGGCGGAGAGCACCGGGATGTTGAGGTGGATCGCGCGGGTGAGGCGTGTCCTCAGGCTCACATCGCGCGGCAGGATCTGGGAATAGGCAGGGACGAGCAGGACGTCGTCAAAGGTGAGGGCTTTCTGCAGGATACGCATCGCTGGACGCCTTACGCACAAAAATGCATTATACAAGGGGATGATGCCCTCCCGAAGGATGCTCGCCGGAATCACGCTGCTGCTCATGGCGGCGGGTTTCGTATACGCCGGCGTCTACAAGTGGACCGACAGCCAGGGTCGCGTGCACTACAGCGACACGCCGCCGCCGCGCCAGCCGGCACAGCCCCTGCGTACCGACAAGACGGACGAGGCGGCGGCAGCGGCGGAACGGCAGTCGCTGGCGAACAAGCTCACGGAATCTGCACTGAAACGCCAACAGGCGCGTGAAGCGGAGGAGAAGCGCCGCGCCGAGGCGGAGGCGGCGCAAAGGCGGGCAGAAAACTGTCAACGGGCGCGCGAGCGCCTGACCCTGCTGCAGCAGAACGTCCCCGTGATGCGACTCGACGCGCAGGGACAACGCCAGACCATGAGCCCAGCCGAGCGGGCGACCGCCCTGCAGGAGGCCCAGCGGCAGATCGACGAAAACTGCAGCGAGCGTTAGGTCTGGTCAGCGCTGAGGTCCCCCCCGCCCTTCTTCATCGCCTTGCCCTCGGCGGCGCGTTGCTTGCGCACCTCCTTCGGATCGGCGATGAGGGGACGATAGATCTCGACCCGGTCCTTGTCCCTGAGCGGCTGGTCGAGTTTGGCGAGTTTGTTCCAGACACCGACCTTGTTGCGGCCGAGGTCGATCTCCGGGAACTCGTCGAGCAGTCCCGACTGTTCGATCGCCTGCTGCACGGTCGCCCCCGCGTCCAGGGTCAGGGCGACCCGTTTGGCCTGTCCGGGCTTGGCATAGACCACCTCGACGTGGATCTGGCTCTCAAGAAACTCGCCGGGCCGTCCCAAGAGTTTCTTGGCGCCCTCGGGGGGCGATTCGGCGCGCAGCGGAGAATCGGGGGCGGTGCTCATCTCGCGCCGTACACCTGCTCCGCGCGCAGCACGAAGGCATCGACCAGACTGTTGGCGACATAGCCGAAGACCGGCCCCAGCATGCGCTCCAATAGGTGGGTGGCGAACTCATAGTGCAGGCGCAGCTCCACCTTGCAGGCCACCTCGCCGAGCGGCTTGAACAGCCAGGCCCCCTCCATGTGGCGGAACGGCCCGCTCTTCAGCCGTATGTGCATCTCATGCGGAAAGATCTTACGGTTGACCGTGGTGAAGTGTTGGCGGATCTGCAGGTAATGGATGTGGATGGTCGCCTCGGTGAACTCCTCGTCGCGCCGGTGCAATTCCGTGCCGCCGCACCAGGGCAGGAACAAAGGGTAGTCCTCCACGCGATCGACCAGCTCGTACATCTCCACGGGGGTGTAGGGGACCAGGATGGATTTCTCGACGACGGCCACGAGCGGGAGCGGTGCGTTAGACGGGGCTGTAAAATACACGAAATGTCGCCAGGTCCGCATCCATGAGCATTGCCGAGAACAAGAAGGCCTTCCATGAATACTTCATCGAGGAGCGCTACGAGGCGGGAATCGTGCTGGAGGGGTGGGAGGTCAAGGCGATCCGCGCCGGCCGGGTGCAGCTCAAGGAGGCGTATGTCACGCTGAAGAAGGGCGAGGTCTGGCTGATCGGCTGTCATGTGAGCCCCCTGCCCACTGCCTCGACGCACGTGAAACCCGACCCGACCCGCAGCCGCAAGCTGCTGTTGCACGCCGAAGAGATCAAGCGCCTGATAGGCAAGGTCGAGCGGGCCGGCTACACCCTGGTGCCGCTCGACCTGCACTATCGCAAAGGCCGCATCAAGCTGGAGATCGGCCTGGCCAAGGGCAAGAAGCTGCATGACAAGCGCGCCGCGGAAAAGGAGCGGGAATGGCAGCGCGAGAAGGCGCGGTTGATACGCCAACGGTTATGAGAGACGAGCGGCGCGCTTGCGGCGCAGGCTCACCTGCGCGCAGGCGCAGGTTAAGCGTAGCGGCCGAAGCCACAAGCGCGCCGCGGAAAAGGAGCGGGAATGGCAGCGCGAGAAGGCGCGGTTGATGCGGGACAAGCCCTGATGCACTGCACCACACCACCGCAGCGATCGAGGCGCGGCAGCGTCGTCACGCTCGAGTCCCTGGAGGACTTCGACGAGGTGATCGACGCCCGCTCGCCGGCGGAATACGCCGAGGACCACATCCCGGGCGCCGTCAACCTGCCGGTCCTGAACGATGCCGAGCGCGCGCAGGTCGGCACGCTCTACAAGCAGGTCTCGCCCTTCACGGCGAAGAGGGTGGGCGCCGCCCTGGTCTCGCGCAACATCGCCCACCACCTGGAGACGCATTTCGCCGAGCGGCCCAGGGACTACCGCCCACTCGTCTACTGCTGGCGCGGCGGCAACCGCAGCGGTGCCATGGTCACCGTGCTGCGGGCGATCGGCTGGGAGGCCGCCCAGCTCGAGGGCGGCTACAAGGCCTATCGCCGCCACGTGGTCGCGGCGCTCGAGCAACTGCCGCAGCAGCTGCGCTTCGTCGTCGTCTGCGGCAAGACCGGCGTGGGCAAAAGCCGCTTTCTGCGCGCCCTGGCCGACCTGGGCGCGCAGGTGCTGGACCTGGAGGACCTCGCGGCACACATGGGCTCGGTCCTGGGGGCCAACCCCCAGCGACCACAACCGCCGCAGAAACTCTTCGAGACGCGCGTGTGGCAGGCGCTGCGGCGTTTCGACCCGCGGCGGCCGGTCTTCGTCGAATCCGAGAGCAAGAAGATCGGCAACCTGCACACCCCTGAGACCCTGCTACAGCGCATGCGGGCCTCTGAGTGCCTGACCCTGGAGGCGCCCATGGCGGTGCGCATCGCCCTGCTCAAAGCGGACTACCAGCACTTTCTGCGCGATCCCGAGTCGCTGTCGCGGCAGCTCGACTGCCTGGTCCCACTGCTAGGGCACGAGCGCATCAACCGCTGGAAGGACCTGGCAGCGGCCGGTGAGTGGGACACCCTGGTGGGCGAATTGCTCGTGGCCCACTATGACCCGGCCTACACCCGCTCGCTCGGGCGCAACTATGTGCGCGCGGCAGAGGGGCCAGTGTTGCAGCTCGCCTCCCTGGCAGAGGCCGACCTGCGGGCCCTGGCGCGGCAGGCCCTGGACCTCTTCGACGCGGCGCTTTGACGCGCGGGCGCACCCGGCTATAGTGAAATTGTTACAGTGCCATGTAACCGGGGCATGCCCCGCCGCAAGCCTCAAGAGAACATCCCAAACATTCCGTCCACACACCTACGGAGACGTCTATGTCTGTGACCTGGATCCTGGTGGCCAATGCCAGTCATGCAAAGATCTACGCCAATCATGGCCCGAAAAAAGGCCTGCAGCTGGTCAAGGAAATGGAACACCCCGAAAGCCGCGAGAAGGCGGCCAATCTGGTCAGCGACCGCGTCGGCAACTACCAAGGCTCCGGCAGTTACGCCCAACCCACCTCCCCCAAGGAACACGAGGCAGAGGTCTTCGCCCAGGAGGTCGCGCACGAGCTGGAAGAGGGGCGCGTCAACAACGCCTATGACCGCCTCATCCTGATCGCCTCCGCCCACTTCCTCGGGCTGCTCAACAGCAAGCTCTCACAGCACGCGCGCAACAAGGTGACCGAGACCATCGAGAAGGATTACACCCGCCTGCCGGTCAAGGAGCTGTCCGGCCACTTGGAGAACTACATCTACCTCTGAGCCGTGGAAACGAGCGGGTAGCGCCCCTGGATGGCATAGCGCGCGCCATCGGCGTTGAGCGCCGACTCAACCAGGACGAACTCACGCGCGTGCCAGTCGATCGGCGCGATCGGTGGGTTCGCCCGTCGGCAATCGGCCTTGCGCAGCAGGGTCACATGGGCCTTGTAGGGTCGGTGGTCGAAAGGGATACCCAGGCCGTCGAGGCCTTGCTCCAGGGCGGCGACGAGATCGAGCAATGCGGCCGGCGTCTGACTCGCCGTGGCATGGGCGATGCGGTTGTGCGGACAGCAGTCCGTGCGATCCAGGGTCAGGGTGAAGGCCGGTGCCTGAATGCCGGCGGCGGCCGCCTGCAGGGCGGGCAGTCGCTCGCGCAGCAGGTTGCCGACGAAGACCAGGGTCAGGTGCAGGGTCTCCGCCCGCGTGCGGCGGCCGCCCCGCAGTCGATGCAGCGCGCCGGCCAACCGGTCGAGCGCGTCGCGCACAGCCGCGTCCGGCCACAGCGCGAAAAACACCCGAGCCTCAGCGGGTGCCTGGGGACTGAGGACAGTGGACTGTGATTGGGTGCCGGCGCCAGGCGCCGGCATGTGTCCGCCGTCTTCTGTCTTCCGTCCTCTGTCCTCAGTAGCCTGCACACCGACACCGGCGCAGGGCGCCGGTGCAAAACCACCGTCCTCTGTCCTCAGTCCTCCGTCCTCTGAATCAGGCATACCGCCTCCGCGGCGATCCCCTCGCCACGGCCGGTGAACCCCAGCCGCTCGGTGGTGGTCGCCTTGACGTTGACGCTGGCCACCGCCACGCCGAGGTCGGCGGCGATGTGCTCGCGCATCTGCGCGATATAAGGCGCCATGCGCGGGGCCTGGGCGATGATGGTGGCGTCCACGTTGCCCACGCGCCAGCCCTCCGCCGCCAGCCGTGCGACCACTTCGCGCAGCAACTCCCGGCTGTCGATGCCCTTGTAGCGGGCATCCGTGTCTGGGAAATGCCGGCCGATGTCGCCCAGCCCCGCCGCGCCGAGCAGGGCATCGCATATCGCGTGCAGCAGCACGTCGGCGTCGGAGTGGCCGGCGAGGCCGAATTCGTGGGGGATCGCCACGCCGCCGATGACGAGCCGCCGCCCGGCAGCGAAGGCGTGCACGTCGAAACCATGACCGATGCGGATGTTCATGCGGTCTCCGGAGTCAGATGCAGGGTCATGCGCCGATGGGGGATGCCGGCCTCCAGGAAGACCTCGCCCTCGGCCTGAAAACCCGCGCGCGCATAGAAACCCAGGGCATGGGTCTGGGCGTGCAGGCTGACGGCGGGCAGTCCGCGTTCCCGTGCACGGCGCAAGGCCGCTTGGAGCAGGGCGCGACCCACCCCCCGGCGGCGCCACTCCGGCAGGACCGCCATCCGCCCGATGTGGGCGTCCGCGGTCAGCCGCGCGATCCCAACCGGGGTGTCGCCGGCCCAGGCCAGAAACCAGTCGCACTCGGCGTCGCGCGCCTCCCATTCGAGCGCTTCGGGCACGCCCTGCTCCTCGATGAACACCCGACGCCGGATGGCGTTGATGCGCGGGCCGTGGCGGGTCCAGTCGGCCTCGATGACCCGGATGGGCGGATTTTCAGCCAGTGGCATGGCACACGCGGTTAAAATGTCGCCTTTGATCGCAACCTCCGAGTTTGCCATGAAACTCTACGGCATCCCCAACTGCTCCACCGTCAAGAAGGCGCGCGCCTGGCTGGACGAACGCGGCATCGAATACGAATTCCACGACTTCAAGAAACAGGGCGTGCCCAAGGAGCTGCTCAAGACGCTCATGAAGATCATGGGCTGGGAGGCCCTCCTCAACCGCAACGGCCCGACCTGGCGCAACCTGCCCGAGGAGCGCAAGGCCGCGGTCAAGAACATGACCACCGCGCTCGCCCTCATGGAGGAGAACCCCAGTGTCATCAAACGGCCCATCCTCGATCGTGATGGGCAGTACCAGGTGGGCTTCTCCGAGGAGAATTACGCCGCCTTCTTTGGTGAATAACAAGTCCCTGAGCCTTGGTAGGAGCGACGAGAGTCGCGACCCAACAGCGCCTGCAACCGAAGGTCGCGGCTCTCGCCGCTCCTACGGCACAGGAACCACCAACAAGAGGAGAGACTGACAGCTTGGACAAGGTCATCGACTACACGCGCCAGCTGATCGCCCGGCCCTCGCTCACACCGGAGGATGCCGGCTGTCAGGACTGGCTCGCCAGCCATCTCGCCCCGCTGGGGTTCGAGCTCGAATGGCTGCACTCGGGCGGGGTGACCAATCTCTGGGCGCGGCGCGGCCGCAGCGCGCCGCTGGTCTGTTTCGCCGGGCACACCGACGTGGTGCCCACGGGGCCGGTGGAGCGCTGGTCCTATGACCCCTTCACCCCGACGCTGAGCGACGACTGTCTGTACGGCCGGGGGGCAGCCGACATGAAGGGCTCCATTGCCGCCTTCCTGGTCGCCGTGGAGGCGTTCGTCGCCGCGCACCCGCACCACCCTGGCAGCATCGCCTGGCTCATCACCTCGGACGAGGAAGGTCCAGCCACCGATGGTACGGTCAAGGTGGTCGAGCGTCTGGCCGGGCGTGGCGAGCGGATCGATTACTGCATCGTCGGCGAGCCGACCTGTGCCGAGCGGTTCGGCGACACCCTCAAAAACGGCCGGCGCGGCTCGCTACATGGTCGTCTGCGCGTGCATGGCGTGCAGGGCCACATCGCCTATCCCCATCTGGCGAAAAACCCCATCCACCTCGCCGCCCCCGCCATCGCCGAGCTGGCGGGCACGGTCTGGGACATCGGCAATGAGTACTTTCCCCCCACCACCTGGCAGATCTCCAACATCCACGGCGGCACCGGCGCGACCAACGTGATCCCCGGCCACGTGGACATCGTCTTCAACTTCCGTTTCTGCCCGGACAGCACGGTCGAATCGCTTAAGGCGCGGGTCCGTGAGATCCTCGATCAGCATGGACTCCACTACGACCTCGACTGGGAGCTGGGCGCCAAGCCCTACTTCACCCCGCGCGGCCGCCTGGTGGAGGTGCTCTCGGCGGCCATCCAGGCAACGACGGGCATCTCCCCGGTGCTCTCGACCACCGGCGGCACCTCCGACGGCCGCTTCATCGCCGAGATCGCCCGCGAGGTGGTGGAATTCGGGCCGGTGAACAAGAGCATCCACAAGATCGACGAGTGCGTGGGCGTGCAGGAGCTCACCCGGCTCACGGAGATCTATCGCCTTTGCCTGGAGCGGCTGCTCGATGTTCGATGAGGCGCGCGAACACCTGCTGACCGTCCGCGACTGGCTGCGCTACGCGGTGTCGCGCTTCAACGGGGCGGGTCTTGCCTTCGGCCATGGCACCACCAACGCCCACGACGAGGCCGCCTATCTGATCCTGCACAGCCTGCACCTGCCCATCGACCGGCTCGAACCCTATCTGGATGCCCGGCTCACCCCCAGCGAGATGCAACACCTCGCCCGCGTGCTCGACGCGCGCATCCACAAGCGTCTGCCGGCCCCCTACATCACGCACGAGGCCTGGCTGCAGGGCTTTCGCTTCTACGTCGACGAGCGGGTGATCATCCCGCGCTCCTATCTGGCGCCGCTCATCCTGGAAGAGTTCCAGCCCTGGCTTGCCGCGCCGGCGCGTGTCACACGCGCCTTGGACCTCTGTACCGGCTCCGGCTGCCTGGCCATCCTGCTCGCGCATGCCTTCCCCGATGTCCGTATCGATGCGGTGGACCTGTCCGCCGACGCCCTGGCCGTGGCGCGCCGCAACGTCGCCGACTACGGCCTGGAGGACCGGATCCGGCTCATCGAATCCGACCTCTTCGCCGCCCTGCCGGGGGAGCGCTACGACCTCATCGTCGCCAACCCACCCTATGTCACGGCGGCGGCGATGCAGGCGCTGCCGCCCGAGTACCGGCACGAGCCGCGGCTCGCCCTGGCGGCCGGGGAAGATGGGCTGGACGTGGTGCGCCGCATCCTCGCCGATGCCGCCGAACACCTCAACCCCGGCGGCTGGCTCGCCGTGGAGATCGGCCACAACCGCCCTGCCCTGGAGGCGGCCTACCCTGCCCTGCCCTTCGTCTGGCCGGAGGTCGAAGGCGGCGAGGACACCGTCTTCCTGCTCTGTCGGGAGGCGCTGGTGCCGACGCCGGACCGGTCTGACCCATCCGCGTTCGGTTAAAATCGGTCCACTTGGCCGCCGATCCTCTGACAGCGATGTCCCTGGGGTTGAGATGACGCCGGCGTATCGACTGGCCCGCGTCGCTGACCTTCATCTTGTGAGTGCAGGTCCCGGCGGGTACAGCAACGGCCTCTGCGCATGCGCTGCAAGCCTTCGACAGGAGTGGACATGGAAAATCAACTGGATGTCTTTGTCGCCTCTTTCACCTCTTTTTGGACCGAGCTCGCCCGCTTCATCCCGCAGCTCCTGGTCGCCGTGGTGCTGCTGTTCATCGGCTGGCTGCTGGCCAAGCTTGCCCGCACCGGCATCATGCGCCTGCTGAACCTGCTCAAGTTCGACCGGGTGACCGAGCGTTCGGGCCTCGAGGCCTTCCTCAAACAGGCGGACCTCGACGTCTCCGTCTCCAGCATCCTGGGCAACTTGATCTATTGGCTCATCATCCTGGTGATGATCGTCACCGTGGCCAATTCGCTGGGGCTGCACATGGTGGCCGACCTCTTCAACAAGGTGGTGCTGTACATCCCCAATGTGATCGTTGCCATCCTGGTCCTGGTCTTCGGCACCATCCTGGCCCGCTTCATCAACCGCATCGTCTTCGCCTGGCTCAACAACGTCGGCTTCACCGGCGCGCTGACGGTGTCCACCTTCTCCGAGTACGCGATGATGGTCTTCGTCTTCTTCGTCGCGCTCGAACAGCTGCAGATCGCCAGCGAGCTGATCACCGCCGCCTTCACCATCGCCTTTGGCGCCGTCGGTCTGGCCTTCGCCATCGCCTTCGGCCTCGGTGCCAAGGACTGGGCGGCGCGCGTGATCGATCAGGCGGTCAACAAGAAGAAATAGACCGCCTTACCTATTTGACCATGCCCCAGGCCTTGAGCCGGCTGTAGGCGTGCTGGGCCTGGGGTCCCTGCCGGGTCATCTGCAGATAGCGGAAGTACTCCTGCGCGGCCGCCTCGCGTCGCTGCATCATGTCGAGTGAGTAGGCCTTGAGGAAGGTGGTGTTGGGGTTGCCGGGCAGAAGCCGCTCATAGGCCTGGAATTCGGCCAGGGCCTCCTCGGGCCGGCGCAACTGCAGCTTGGTAATACCGGAGAGGTGCACGGCCTGGGCCTCGCCGGGATAAACCGCCTTGGCGCGCATGAGGTAGGGCTCGGCCTCCTGCGGGCGCTTCAGGGCCATCTGCGTCTTGCCCATGAGCACGAGCCCGGTGTAGTCATCCGGGGCGAAGGCCAGCGCGCTGCGCAGGTGCTGTTCGGCGGTGTCGAACGCCTTCTTCGCCAGCGCCGCTTCGGCCTTCTGCTGTTCCTGGATGGCAGGGCGCAGCGCCCTGAGTCGGGCGGTCGAATCCATGTAACGCTCGCGTCCCCGCGGCCGGCGAGAGGCCTCGGCGTATTGCGTGGCGGCCCGCTGCCTGGCAGTCTCCAGCCGCTCGGCGCTCATGGGGTGGGTGGAAAACATCAGCTCCAGGGCGTTGGGCTTGCGCTTGGATTCGCGGTTGAGCAGCTCCATCAGGTCGACCATGCCCTGTGGGTTGTGTCCAGAGCGTACCATGTACTCCATGCCCAGGGCATCCGCCTCGCGCTCGTCCTCGCGGCTGTAGTGGGCAAGCAGCGCCCCACCGCCCAGGTTACCAAGCAACCCGGCCAACTCGCCATAGGCCGGGTTCTTCTCGGCGGCGGCGATACCCACCCCCAGGGCGACGATCTGCACGAGCGTCCCCTTGGCCTGGCGCTCGGCGAAGTGGCGCGCGTTGACGTGGCCGATCTCGTGGCCGAGCAGGCCGGCGAGCTGGTCCTCGTCCTCCAGCTCCAGCAGGATGCCACGCGTGGCGGCGATGGAGCCGCCGGGGAAGGCGTAGGCGTTGACATAGTTGGCATTCACCGCGCGGAAGCTGTAGGGCATGTCCGGCCGGTGCGAGCGGCTGGAAAGCTGGCGGCCGACACCGGCCAGATAGTCGTTCAGCCGGCCGTCCTGAGACACCCCATAGTCCTCGGAGAACTGGTGCGGCGAATGCTGGCGGTCGAGGGCGATCTCCTGCTCCTTGCCCATCATTACCAGCGTCTTGCGCCCGGTGACCGGATCGGTGGCGCAGCCGGACAGCCAGGCACCCGCGCCCAGGCCGGGCAGCAGCCAGAGAAAGTCTCGACGTAACATGGGGTTGCCTATCGAATCTGGAGTGATTTGTGAATTCTAGCGCGCGTTCATGTGGATTGGATGACGCCGCCGCCCAGACAGTTCTCGCCTTCGTAGAGGACGATCGACTGGCCCGGCGTGACCGCCCATTGAGGCTCGTCGAAACGTAACCTGAGCTCGTTCGCATCGATATGAACCACCTCACAGGCCGCGTCCCGCTGCCGGTAGCGTGTCTTCGCCGTGTATCGTTGGCCTGGCAGCGGTGGCGCCCCGATCCAGGAGAGATCGGTCGCCGATAGCGTTTGGCTCAACAGCAAGGGATGGTCATGGCCCTGCACGACGATCAAACGGTTGTGCGCCAGGTCCTTGCCGGCGACGAACCAGGGTTCCCCTTCCGTAGCGCCTTTCAAACCACCGATGCCCAGACCCTTGCGCTGCCCAATGGTGTAGTACATGAGCCCCTGGTGCTGCCCCACCACGCGCCCCTCGGGGGTGACCATGGGGCCCGGCTCGACGGGCAGATAGCGCTGGAGGAACTCGCGAAACGGCCGCTCGCCGATGAAGCAGATGCCTGTGCTGTCGCGCTTGTCCGCCACCGGCAGGCGAATCTCGCGGGCGATCGCGCGCACCTGCGGCTTGGTGAGTTCGCCCAGGGGAAACAGGGCGCGGGCGAGCTGGGTCTGGTTCAGCCGGTAGAGGAAATAGGTCTGGTCCTTGTCGGCATCGACCGCCTTCAGCAGCCGCCGTGCCCCCGGCTCGCCGGCCAGCCGCGCGTAGTGACCGGTGGCGATGGCATCCGCCTTGAGGCTCAAGGCGTACTCGAGGAAGGCCTTGAACTTGATCTCGGCATTGCACAGCACGTCCGGGTTGGGGGTGCGGCCGGCGCGGTATTCGGCCAGGAAGTAGGCGAACACCCGTTCGCGGTATTCCCGGCTGAAATTGACCAGCTCCACCTCGATCCCCAGCACGTCGGCGATGGCAAGGACATCGAGGAAGTCCTGGCGGGCGGGACAGTTGGGGTCGGCGTCGTCGTCCTCCCAGTTCTTCATGAACACGCCGATCACCTCGTGGCCTTGCTGTTTCAACAACCAGGCAGTGACGGCGGAGTCCACCCCGCCCGACAGACCGACGACGATACGGCTCATTTGCGGGTGAGGGGTGAGGCGTGAGGGGTGAGGCGGCTCATCCGGCGCTAAGGTCGTGCAGCAGCTCTAGGGGATAGCGCCGGCCGCTGCGGTAGTCCTCGATGCAGCGCGCGACCAGGGGGCTGCGGTGACGGGCAGACGCGGCGCGGATCTCCTCCGGGGTCATCCAGGCCGCGCGCAGGATGCCGTGGTCCAAGCGTGCGGTGGGGTCGTAGCCGGTGACCTGGCCGACGAAGGCGAAACGCAGATAGGTGCGGTCACGCTCGCGGGCATGCCAGCGATAGATCCCCAACAGGGCCTCGGGTTCGAAATGGTGCGCGGTCTCCTCGAACACCTCCCGCCGCACGGCGTCGATGAGCGTCTCGCCGGCCTCCAGATGACCGGCCGGCTGGTTGAAGCGCAGGCCCGCCTCGGTGTGTTCCTCCACCAGCAGGAAGCGGCCATCCGCCTCGATGACGGCGGCCACCACCACATGCGGTTTCCAGATCTCAGTCATGGCTGGGTTTGCCCCACAGATCGTGTTCATCGGAACGCGTGACCCTCACCCGCACGCGCTGCCCGGGCTTAAGCCCGGCGCCCTGGGCGATGTGCACCACCCCGTCGATCTCCGGGGCGTCGGCAAAGGTGCGGCCGATCGCCCGGCGGCCATCGGCCGCGTCGATCATGACCTCCATCTCGCTGCCCACACGTCGTTTGAGCTTGCCGGCGCTTATCCTCGCCTGCAGGGCCATGAGCCGGGCGCGCCGCTCTTCCTTGACGGCCTCGGGCACGGGGTCGGGCAGCGCGTTGGCGGCGGCGCCCTCGACCGGCGAATAGGTAAAGCAGCCCACCCGGTCGAGCTGGGCGGCCTCGAGGAAGGCGAGCAGCTCGTCGAAGTCGGCCTCCGTCTCGCCGGGAAAGCCGACGATGAAGGTGCTGCGGATGGCAAGCTCGGGGCAGATCGTGCGCCACTGCTCGATGCGCCGGAGGGTGTCCTCGGCCGCCGCCGGCCGGCGCATGGCCTTGAGGATGCGCGGGCTGGCGTGCTGGAAGGGTACGTCGAGATAGGGCAGGACCTTACCCTCGGCCATGAGCGGGATGACCGCATCCACGCTGGGATAGGGATAGACGTAATGCAGCCGCACCCACACGCCGAGGCGGCCCAGTTCCTGCACCAGTTCCAGCAGGCGCGTTTTCACCGGGCGGCCCTGCCAAAAGCCGGTGCGGTATTTGAGATCCACCCCATAGGCGCTGGTGTCCTGGGAGATGACGATGAGCTCCTGGACACCCGCACGCACCAGGGCCGCGGCCTCCTCCAGCACCTCGCCGACCGGGCGTGAGACCAGGTCCCCGCGCAGGGTGGGGATGATGCAGAAGCTGCAACGATGGTTGCAGCCTTCCGAGATCTTGAGGTAGGCGTAGTGGCGCGGGGTGAGCTTGAGCCCACCGGGCGGGATGAGGTCGGTGTAGGGGTCGTGCGGTTTCGGCAGCGCCGCATGCACGTGCCGCATAACCTCCTCGGTTGCATGCGGACCGGTCACCGCCAGGACCTGCGGGTGTCGCTCGCGCACGAGCGCGGCGCGCGCACCCAGGCAGCCGGTGACGATGACCCGGCCGTTTTCGCGCAGGGCCTCGCCGATCGCCTCCAAGGACTCGTCCACGGCGGCGTCGATGAAGCCGCAGGTGTTGACGATCACCAGGTCGGCATCGGCGTAGCGTGGCACCGTGAGGTAGCCCTCGGCGCGCAACTGGGTGAGGATGCGTTCCGAGTCCACCGTGGCCTTGGGACACCCTAGGGAGACGAAACCGATCTTGGGCAGAGCGTTCACTGTGGCAGCCGATAGTTGTCCTGGGTGAACAGATCGATACCGCAGCTTAAGTTCTCGATCCAATCCAGGAAGGCGCCGATCGCCTCCTTGCCCTGGAAGTATCGGCCGTGCTGCGGCACGAGCTTGTCGATGTCGAGCTGCCGCACCATGTTGGCCCACAGGCGGCAGGCCTTGTTGGAGACCATGTAGCGTCGGTGGAAGCCCTCCATGTGCGGCAGGTGGGCGAGGAACTCGGCCTTGCTGGTGATGGGTCGCTCAATCACGCTGTGGTGCACCAGCGAGGCCCCCATGTCGCCCGAGAACAGGATCTTCGAGCGCACATCGTAAAAGTGGAAATTGCCTTCGGCATGCAGGAAGTGGGCCGGGATGGCCAAGATGTCGGTGTCCCCGAGGGCGACGCGTAGGCCCGCGTCGGGGATGCCAATCACGCGACCTTCGCTGCGGTTGAGTGTGCAGAAATGTGGCACGAAGCGCTCCCACAGCCTGGAGACGTAGAGTACGCAGTCGGTGGCCATCAGCCACTTGTTGAGGGAGGCGACGATATCCGGGTCCTGGTGCGAGGCGAAGATGTATTTGAGTCGCTTGAATGGGAAATAACGGTTGATCGCGACGATCAGCGCGTTATAGGTCATGTTGCCGGCTGGATCGATGAGCGCCCCGTCACCACCTGTGACGATGAGGAATTGGTTGGCCTGCACGGCATCGCTGGCGTTGTCGTCGACCAGGTCGTTGAACATCAGGCAGACGTGGCGACCGTCGTTGTAGAGCTCGATACCCATGCGCATTCCCTCCTGTTGCGATCCTCCAAGCGAACCCGCGTGCGCCGACTCACGCATGCGATCCCTCAATGGGCGTGCAGCCCGGGATCCATCCAGACATGGGCCGCCTCGCCGGCCAGCCAGACCGTCGCGACGCCCAACAGTATCAGCACGAGCTGCTGACCGGTATGGCGCAGTTCGGCGCGCTTGTGCAGGCCGGGGATGAGATCGGCCACCGCCACATAGATCATCCCGGCCGCGGCGAAGGCAAGGATGTAGGGCATGGCCGTGCTCAGCGGCGACAGCGCGAAATAGGCGAGCAACGCACCGACCATCGTGGCCAGGCTGCTCACGACGTTGAGCGCCAGGGCGCGCGTCCGGCTGTAGCCCGAATGCAGGAGGATCAGGAAGTCGCCAATCTCCTGGGGGATCTCGTGCGCGACGATGGCCAGGGTGGTGACGATACCCAGCCTGACATCGACCAGGAAGGCGGCGGCGATCATGATGCCGTCGACGAAGTTGTGGAAGGTGTCGCCCACGGTGATCATGAGGCCGGAACGGCCATGATCGTGGATGTGCGCAGTCCCATGCCGCGCCGTCTGCTCGGTGCCGTGCACCTCGCAGCTCTCGACGTGACAGTGGCGCCAGAGCACGAGTTTTTCGAGCAGGAAGAACACTAGGATGCCGGTCAGCACCGCGCCGGTCAGGCCTTGGGCGTCGCCCGCATGCTCCATCGCATGCGGCAGCACCTCCAAGAAGGCCGCACCGAGCAGGGCGCCGATGGCATAGCTGATCATCACCGGCAGCCACTCACTGCGCACCGCCAACGCCAGCGCGGCAAAGGCGACGCTGAGCACCCCGCCCAGGGCGGAGGCGAGCAGTATCCAGACGAAGACGCTCATGCGTGGATCAGCGGCCTGAGTGATTTCTGGCCGCGCGGGCGGTCACGGTGTGGTCGTGGCGGGGCAGCGGTCTGCCTGCGCCGGGATGTGTTGTGGTCAAAACGGGTATTTTAATCGAGCCAGATGAGTGCGGCCATGCGGCCGGTGCGCCCATCACGCCGATAGGAGTAGAAGCGCCTTGCCTCGCTGTAGGTGCAGCCCGCACCGCCATAGATCTGATCGACCCCCATCGCTTTCAGGCGCAGGCGTGCCAGGGTGTAGAGGTCGGCGAGCCATTTCCGCGGCGCCCCGTCCAGCGTACCCGGCAGGGCGGGCCTGAAGGCCGTGGCGGCGAGGGGGTCCTGTTCGATGAAGGCCTGGCGTACCTCCTCGCCGACCTCGAAGGCGTCCGGTCCGATGGCCGGCCCCAGCCAGGCGAGGATGCGCGCGGGACCGATGCGCATGGCCCGTACCGTGGCCTCGAGCACGCCGGCCGCCAGCCCGCGCCAGCCGGCATGGGCAGCGGCCACGACATGGGCGTGGGTATCGCACAGGAGCACGGGCAGACAGTCGGCGGTGAGCACGGCACAGACCTGGGCCGGCGCGCGCGCCAGCGCGGCATCGGCCTCGACACCGGTCGCATCGACCCCGGCCTCGGCCACCCCCGCCCCGTGCACCTGGGTGAGCCATAGCGGCTCGGCCGGCAGGTGGCGGCGCAGGATGCGCCGGTTCTCCGCGACGGCCTGCGGGTCGTCGCCCACGTGGCCCGCCAGATTGAGGCTGTCATAGGGCGGCAGGCTGACACCGCCGTGGCGCGTTGTCATCAGGGCCCGCACCCGCGGTGGGGCCGGCCATTCGGGGGTGATCCATTCAGCCGACATCATCCTAAAAACCGCTGTTGAACGCGTCCGAAAGCGGGCTTGTACGCCCGGCTGGCAAGGCGCGACGACGCCGCAGGGTGGGCTGCCTGCAAGGAGGAGCAACGCAGCCAGACGGGCGTACAAGACCGAAGGCGGGCGCGTAGCGTGTTCACCC
>JAKADY010000048.1 GCA_021826065.1 Pseudomonadota bacterium | reverse complement strand
AGAGATCTTCTTGCCTTAGGGTTTTTGCCTTTTCTCTGGCGCTATGCCCAGGAGGAGAGGAGGCCGCTGGCGGTCGCTTCCCCTTTCGATGGCCTGCCTCTTGAGCGTCCGCAAGGCGATTTGCCACATCTTGTCGCGGTGCAAAGCGAATCGTTCTTCGACCCGCGATCGCTGTATGCGGGCATCCGTCCCGATGTGCTGGCCGAGTTCGACCGTATGAAGACCGAGGCCGTGGCCCACGGCAAGTTGAAGGTGCCCGCCTGGGGTGCCAATACGGTGCGCACCGAGTTCGCCTTTCTAACCGCGGTCGGCGAAGACAAGCTGGGTGTGCATCGCTTTAACCCCTATCGCGCCATGGCCGCCGGCAGCCATGTGCCTTCGCTGGCGGCTTACCTGAAGCGACTGGGGTATCGCACGGTTTGCATCCATCCTTACCACGCGAGCTTCTATCAGCGTGACCGCGTTTATCCGCGCTTGGGTTTCGACGAATTCCTGGATATCCATGCCTTCGACGACACGATGCGCTTTGGCCCTTACATCGGCGATGCCGCCGTGGCCGACAAGGTTGCCGCGCTCTTGCGTGAAGCCACAGGCCCTGTGTTCGTCTTCGTCATTACGATGGAGAACCACGGGCCGCTACACCTCGAGCGCGTGGCCCCTGCCGATATCGAGGCGCTGTATTCCGTCCCGCCACCGGAGGGCTGTGACGATCTGACCATTTACCTGCGCCACTTGCGCAACGCCGATCGGATGATCTTGAAACTCCGTCAGACGCTTGATCGATGCGAACGAGCAGCCAGCCTGTGCTGGTTTGGTGATCACGTGCCGATCATGCCTTTGGTCTATGACAAACTCGGCGCACCGCAGGGTCTGGTCGAATACGTCTGCTGGAGCAATCGGAAAGCGGGTTGCACGAAAGAGCGTGAACTTTATGCCCATGACCTGGCCTTGGGCTGGCTCGCCGCGACGGGTGTTGTGGTGATGCGCGCTGAAAATTGACCAGATAGCCGCAGGGGGGCGCGGTGAAAGTCGAGCAGGTTTTCGAGCCCTGTAGTTTGAGCCGGGGCTGATCTGGGGGACAATGGCGGCTTCCGTGCGTTCGGTTCCAGACCTTCGCCGCGGGAGCATCAAAAGAAATAGCGGGTATAGGAACGGGTATCAAAGCCGATTTACTGAAACAATATCCATACAGAACAAAAGGATAGCCGCGATATGCTGCTGATGATCGACAACTATGACTCCTTCACCTATAACCTGGTGCAGTACTTCGGCGAGCTGGGCGAGGAGGTGGTCGTGCGCCGCAACGACGAGATCGATCTCGACGAGGTGGAGCGGCTGGCCCCCGCGCACATCGTCATCTCGCCCGGCCCCTGCACGCCCAACGAGGCCGGCATCTCGGTACCGCTGATCAAGCGCTTCGCCGGCCGTGTGCCCATCCTCGGCGTCTGCCTGGGCCACCAGTCCATCGGCCAGGCCTTCGGCGGCCGCATCGTGCACGCGAAACAGCTCATGCACGGCAAGACCTCGGCCATCCACCACAGCGATCGCGGCGTCTTCCGCGGCCTGCCCAACCCCTTCACCGCCACGCGCTATCACTCGCTGGTGATCGAGCGTGAGACGCTGCCCGACTGCCTGGAGGTCACGGCCTGGACCGAGGACGGCGAGATCATGGGCGTGCGGCACAAGACGCTGCCCGTGGAGGGGGTGCAGTTCCATCCCGAATCCATCCTCACCGAGCACGGCCACGACCTGCTGCGCAACTTCCTGGAGATCAAGCCATGACCCCGCAGGATGCCCTCAAGCGGCTGATCGAGCACCGCGAGATCTTCCACGAGGAGATGCTCTCCCTCATGCGCCAGATCATGCGCGGCGAGGTGAGCCCGGTGATGATCGGCGCCATCCTCATCGGGCTGCGCGTGAAGAAGGAGACCATCGGTGAGATCGCCGCTGCCGCCCAGGTCATGCGCGAGTTCGCCACCCGCGTCGAGGTGCGCGACACCACCCACCTGGTCGACACCTGCGGCACCGGTGGCGACGCCGCCCACACCTTCAACATCTCCACCGCGGCCGCCTTCGTCGCCGCCGCGGCCGGCGCCAAGGTGGCCAAACACGGCGGGCGCTCGGTGTCGTCCAAGTCGGGCAGTGCCGATGTGCTCGAGGCGCTGGGGGTCAACATCAACCTCCCGCCGGAACAGGTCGCGCGGGCCATCGACGAGGTGGGCCTGGGCTTCATGTTCGCCCCCAACTACCACGCCGCCATGAAGCACGCCGCGCCCGTGCGGCGGGAGCTGGGGGTGCGCACCCTCTTCAACATCCTGGGGCCGCTGACCAACCCGGCCGGTGCCCCCAATCAGGTGATGGGCGTGTTCCACCCCGATCTGACCGGGATCCAGGCGCACGTGCTGCAGCGCCTGGGCAGCCGGCGCGCCCTCATCGTCCACGGGCGCGAGGGCCTGGACGAGCTGTCGATCTCCGGCGAGACCCTGGTGGCCGAGCTGCGCGACGGCGAGGTGCGCGAGTACGTCGTCAGCCCCGAGCAGTTCGGGCTGCCCACGCACGACCTCCGCACACTGCAGGTCGAGAGTGTGGAGGAGTCGCGCGACCGCGTGCTCAAGGCCCTCGACAACCAGCCCGGCCCCGAACGCGACATCGTCGCCCTGAACGCCGGCGCTGCCATCTACGCCGCGGGGCTCACCGACAGCCTCGCCGACGGTGTCGACCGCGCCCGTGAGGTCATGGCCACGGGCGAGCCGCGGCGCCGCCTGGACGCGCTCATCGCCTTCGGGCGTTCATGACACCGGCCTCTGGCAAAAAGACCTCCGTGTCTGTATAATCTATCGCTTTTCTCCGGCCTGGCCGGACTGGGGCGCAGCGGCGCCGGGGAGTACTCCTGGTGCCCTGCGGGTTGTGCTGTTTTGGATCGCCGTCCGGCCGCCTCGCCGGCGCGGTCCAATGGATTGGGGGGGCGCGCCGTGGAAGGCCTACACCTGACCGCTGATCTGTATCAGTGCAACTGCAGCCGCGAGCTGCTCATCAACGCCGAGCGACTGGCCGAGCTCTGCCGCCGGCACACCCTGGGGGTGGGGCTCACCGTGGTGGACGAAAAGTGGTTCACCTTCCCGGATCACCAAGGCGAGCCGGGCGGTGTCACGGGCATGCTGCTGCTGGCCGAATCGCACCTTGCCGTGCACACCTGGCCGGAGCGCAATGGGGTGACGCTGGACGTCTACGTCTGCAACTACTCCGCCGACAACTCCGGCAAGGCGGAGCGTCTGATGGCCGAGCTGCTGGCCGACCTCAAGCCGGGCCGTTCCATCACCAACCGTCTGCAGCGGGGCAGTGTGGACCCCAATGCACCGTCCGAGATGGTGCTGGAATATCTCAACGAGCACAGCGTCTACGGCTACCGGGCCACACGACGTCTGGACACAAGGCGTACCGACTACCAGCTGCTGGAGATGTTCGACACCCCGCAGTTCGGCAAGCTCATGCGGCTGGACGGTCACTTCATGACCTCCGAGCGCGAGGAATGGTTCTATCACGAATGCCTGGTGCATCCGGCCGCCATCGCCCACCCCGCCCCCCGTCGGGCCTTGATCATCGGCGGTGGCGACGGTGGGGCGGCCGAAGAGCTGCTCAAACACCCGACCATGGAACGGGTGACCATCGCCGAGCTCGACGCCGGCGTGGTCGAGGCCGCACGCGAGCACCTGCAGGCCGTGCACCGGGGTGCGCTCAATGACCCGCGGGTGCGCATCCAGATCGGCGATGGCTTCGCCTTCATGCGCGACACCGCGGAACGCTTCGACCTGGTGCTGCTGGACCTCACCGATCCCGAGACGCCGGCCGGTCCGCTCTACACGCCCGAGGCCTTCGCCTCGGTGAAGCGCGTCCTGAACCCCGGCGGCGCCGTTGCCCTGCACATCGGCACGCCCGTGTTCGAACCGGAGCAGGTACGGCGCATCGCCGCCGACCTGCGCGCGGCCTTCGCCCGGGTGAGTTGTTACGGGCTGTACATCCCGCTCTACGGCGCCTACTGGGGCCTGGCGGTGGCCTCGGATACCCTGGATCCAACGACCATCGGCCGGGCCGCCGTGGCCGACCGGCTGACCGAGCGGGGCATCACCGGTCTGCAGTATTACAACGCCGACGTGCACGGCGCCTTGTTCGCCTTGCCCAACTTCTACCGGGCCTTGTTGAGGGACTAAAAGAAAGAAGCATGGTGCGTGCCTGAGGCGCGCACCATCGCAGTGCCATTGATTTTGGCCCAGTCTGGACCACAATCGAGATATAGCGTGGGCTGCAGGAGGGGCGATGGCGAAGCGAACCCGTGTGGTCATCCTGGGTGCGGCCGGGCGTGACTTTCACAACTTCAACACCGTCTACCGCGACGATCCCGCCACCGAGGTCGTGGCCTTCACCGCGACCCAGATCACGGGCATCGCGGGTCGGCGTTATCCGCCCTCGCTGGCCGGCCCGCTCTACCCCCAGGGCATCCCCATCCTCGACGAATCGGGGCTGGACGCGCTGCTCGCCGAGACCCCCGTCGACCAGGTGGTCTTCGCCTACAGCGATGTCACCCATGCCCACGTCATGCACCTGGCCTCGCGCGCGCTCGCGGGCGGGGCGGACTTCCTGCTGCTCGGCCCGCAGCGCACCATGCTCGCGGCGGCGCGGCCGGTCATCGCCATCAGCGCCGTGCGCACCGGCTGCGGCAAGTCGCAGACCTCGCGTTATCTCTCGCGGCTGCTCAAGTCCTGGGGGCTGCGTGTGGCCATCCTGCGCCATCCCATGCCCTATGGCGATCTCGCGCGCCAGGCGGTGCAGCGTTTCGCCGACCGCACCGACCTGGATGCCGCCGATTGCACTGTCGAGGAGCGCGAGGAGTACGAGCCGCATCTCAGCGTCGGCAACACGGTCTGGGCCGGCGTGGATTATGGGCGCATCGCCGAGCAGGCCGCGCGCGAGGCCGATCTCCTGCTGTGGGAGGGCGGCAACAACGATTTCCCCTTCCTTAAGCCGGATCTGCACATCGTGCTGACCGACCCGCTGCGCGCAGGCCACGAGCTCACGCACCACCCGGGCGAGACCGTGCTGCGCATGGCCGACATCGTCGTGCTGGCCAAGTGCGACGCCGCTGCTCAAGCGCAGATCCAGCAGGTGACCGACAATGTGCGGCGCATCAACCCGCGTGCCGCGCTGGTTCGCGCCGCCTCGCCCATCGCCCTGGTGGAGGCGGAGGCCTTGCGTGACCGTCGGGTTGTCGTCGTCGAGGATGGCCCCAGCGTCACCCATGGCGGCATGGCCTACGGTGCGGGCTTTGTCGCCGCCTCGCGCGCCGGCGCGCAGATCGTCGATCCCCGGCCCTACGCCGCCCCGCCGGTCGCCGAGGTCTTTGCCGCCTATCCGCATATCGGCCCCGTGCTGCCGGCGATGGGCTACACCGCGGCGCAGCTCGAGGCGCTGCGGGCCACGCTCGCGGCCATGCCGGTCGATTATGTCGTGGCCGCCACGCCAGCCGATCTCGCCCGCCTCATCGCGATCGACAAGCCGGTGCTGCGTGCCCGCTATGACTATGCCGAGCTCGACAGCCCCGGCCTGGCCGGTCGGGTGCGCGATTTCCTGGCTGCGCTTGGCCTGCTGACGGCCTATGCCTGAACCATGCTCGAACTCGAACACCCCGCCATTTTCCGCCAGCAAGCCTTGATCGACGGCCGCTGGTGCGACGCCGACGACGGTGCCCTGCTGACCGTTGACGACCCGGCCACGGGTGCGGTCTTGGGCACGGTACCGAGTCTGACGGCCACTGAGGCGCGCCGAGCCATAGCGGCCGCGGCGCAGGCGCTGCCCGCCTGGCGGGCGCTCACCGCCGGCGAGCGTGCGGCCATCCTGCGGCGCTGGCATGACCTCGTGCTTGCCCACCAGGCAGACCTCGCCCGCATCCTCACCGCTGAGCAAGGCAAGCCGCTGGCCGAGGCGCGTAGCGAGATCGCCTACGCCGCGAGTTTCTTCGACTGGTACGCCGAGGAGGCGCGGCGCATCTCGGGCGAGGTGATCCCCTCGCCCTGGCCGGAGCGCCGCGTCCTCACCCTGCGCCAGCCCATCGGCGTGGTGGCGGTCATCACGCCCTGGAACTTCCCTTCGGCCATGCTCGCGCGCAAGGTGGCGGCGGCCCTCGCCGCCGGCTGCACGGTGGTGGCCAAGCCGGCCTCGGCCACCCCCTTCTCGGCCCTCGCCCTCGCCGCTCTGGGCCTGGAGGCGGGTCTGCCGCCGGGGGTGCTCAACGTCGTTACCGGCGCGGCCGAGGTGATCGGCGCTGAACTGACCGCCAACCCCGAGGTGCGCATGCTCTCCTTCACCGGCTCGACCGACACCGGCAAGCGGCTGATGGCGGCCTGCGCCGGCACGGTGAAAAAGGTGGCCCTGGAGTTGGGGGGCAACGCCCCGTTCATCGTCTTCGACGACGCCGACCTGGAACAGGCGGTGGAGGGGGCGCTCGTCGCCAAGTTCCGCAACTGTGGCCAGACCTGTGTCTGCGCCAACCGCATCCTGGTCCAGGCGGGCATCTACGAGGCCTTCGCCGAACGTTTCGTCGCGCGGGTGGCCGCGCTCAAGGTCGGCCCCGGCCAGGCGGAGGGGGTACAGATCGGCCCGCTCATCAATCCGGCTGCCCTGGCCAAGGTCGAGGCGCACGTGGCCGACGCCCTCGCGCAGGGGGCGCGCCTGCTCACGGGAGGGGCGCGGCATGCGCTCGGCGGGAATTTCTATCAGCCCACGGTGCTCAGCGAAGTCAGCGCCGGGATGCGGGTCTGCAAGGAGGAGACCTTCGGTCCGGTGGCCCCACTTATGCGTTTCCATACGGAGGAGGAGGCCATCCGCCTGGCCAACGCCACCGAGTATGGCCTGGCCGCCTTTTTCTACACGCGCGACCTGGGCCGCGCCTGGCGTGTGGCCGAGGCCCTGGAATACGGCATGGTCGGGGTCAACGCCGGGGTGATCTCCACCGCCGTGGCGCCCTTCGGCGGTGTCAAACAGTCCGGTCTCGGCCGGGAAGGCGGGCATGAGGGAATCGCCGAGTTCCTGGAGACCAAATACGTCTGCCTGGCGCTTTGACCGACACGCGGCAGCGCGCAGGGAGCGAGACCGCCATCACGGCATGCAACCGATAACGGGCCGGGGTGTCTTCAAGACAGTATCATCAATCTGAGCAACAAACCCATACAAAGGAGACTGCCATGCGGACATATCGTCTGGTTACACTGCTCGTCGCTTTGGTCTTTGCCACGCCAGCTACCGCCCAGCAGGCGCCGACCACGCAGACACCGCCCAACCCCTTCTTCCTGCCGGGCACCACCATCCCCAACCCGATCGCCTATCTGGGGCTGATCAACTGGATCAACACCATCAAGGCGCCGCCGCAGAAACGTCACTACGAGATGGCCCCCACCATCGAGCGCAGACAGAAGATCACATTCATGCAGGCGATGATGCCCTTCCTCGGCAACCTGGGCATCCGCGACGTGATGAACCTGATGTCCATCAAATACAAGGCCAAGGAGGGACTCTCCTTCGACGACGTGGTGGAGTCGATGCAGCTGCGCGCCAACAAGCTCAACTTCAAGCTGGTCGGCCACAGCCCCATGTGGAAGGACTTCGTCGCCGTGCTCGACGACAAGGCGGCGCCGCGGGTGGAGGTGTTCCACTACTGCGACATCGCCGCCGGGCGCGAGGTGTTGCGCCTGGCGCCCGAGGCGGTGGCCTTCCTGCCCTGCCGCATCGCGGTGATGGAGGACGCCGACAAGAACATCTGGGTGGTGACCCTGGACTGGGACCTGGCCTGGCTGGACTCCATCCAGGGCAGCCTGGGCATCCACCCGGAGCTGGCCCGCTACGCCATCGACATCCGCGACAAGATGGACGAGATCATGCGCGCGGCGGCGGCCGGCGAGCTGTGAGCCGGCCGGCCCTCAGTGCCCCTCGACGCAGACCTCACGCCTTGCGACGGCCAGCAGGGTGCGGGCGGTCAGCGCCGCCACCACCAGGGTGAGGATGGCGAGCAGCATGGTGGCCAGGCGGTAGTAGAAGGCGAGACCGGTGTCCTCCGCCATGATCAGGGTGGCTATGGTGATGGCGGCGAGCGGGAAGGAATAGGCCCACCAGGACAGGAAGAACTTGAGCCGCGTGAAGTGTCTGAGCTGGGTGGCGAGGATCAGGGTGAAGGCCAGGCCCACGAAGTAGAGGATGCGCGCGAAGGCGTCCAGCTCGTGCGTGAGCTGGTGATAAGCGATGAAGCCAACCGCCGGCGGGGCGATGAAGATGAACAGCGTCGGCAGGAAGCGCTCGGGCAAGCTGCCGTGGAAGATGAGGCGATAGAACAAGATGGCGGTCAACACCGGCCAGAAGAACAGGCCCAGGCTGAAGAAGAACCAGGAGATCTCCGGCGAGGCGTGGTGCACACCAGCGATCGGCACCAGGATGTTGCCCACCACCGGGATGAACCAGCCCGGGTTCAGATGGGCGATCTCGTACTTTGTATGATGGATCCAAGAGGACAGCACGTAGAGGGTCAGGACGAGGTGCAATGCCGTGCCAACGGACCACAGCCAGAACGACAGCCCGGGCGCCGAGGCATAGGTGGCGATGCCGAGCAGGATGAGGCCGATCGAGAACGTGGGTACGAAGGCCTGTTTGACCGGGTGCATGATCTCGGCCTGCACCATGACCTGGTGGCGCACGGCCTTGGCCGAGTAAAGCGCTGCAAGGACGACAAAGACGGCGGCGCTCACGCCCAGGAGCCAGGGGCTTACCGCGACACCCAGGCCAAAGGTCCTCTCGGTGCGAGCCCAGGCGATGGTGAGCCCGGTCAGGCCCATGATCACGGCGAACCAGGCGACCGGGAAGTTTCTCAGACGCGCACTCTGGCCGACTTCGGCGGCGGGGGCGGTGGTGGTCATCGTATCTCTCTCCCAAAAAGGTGCACCCGCCCCGGCAGGGGCGGGCGGATCACGCGATTAGCTTACAGTGATTTCTTGCAGAAATACCAATCGGTGCATTCGTAGCCCTCGCCCAGGCGCGCCTCGGCGGCGGCGACATCCTGCGGCGGCGGCACGATTACCTTGTCGCCCGGCTGCCAGCCCTCGGGGGTGGCCACCTTGTACTTGTCCGAGGTCTGCAGCGCGGCCACCAGGCGCAGGATCTCGGGGATCGAGCGGCCGTTTGTCATCGGGTAATAGATCATCGCCCGCAACACCCCTTTGTCGTCGATGACGAAAGTGGCGCGCACCGCCGAGGTGTCGGCCGCCCCCGGGTGGATCATGCCATAGGCACGCGCCACTTTCATCGACAGGTCCTCGATGATGGGAAAGGGGATGTCGATGCCGAACTTCTCCTTGATGTTGCGCACCCAGGCCACATGCGCATAGTAGCTGTCGATCGACAGGCCCAGCAGCTCGCAGTTGAGCTTCTGGAATTCCGGGTGGTGCTTGGCGAAGGCCATGAACTCGGTGGTGCACACCGGCGTGAAGTCGGCCGGGTGCGAGAACAGCACCAGCCACTTGCCACGATAGTCGGCCAGCTTCTTCACCCCGTGCGTGGTTCGCGCCTCGAAGTCGGGCGCAGGTTCGTTCAGACGCGGCATGCTCGGGACCACTTGATTGACTTCAGACATGTTCGACTCCTTTCGTCAGGTTGATTAGTGCATCAGTGGATACTGATGTGCTGTGTAGTATGAAAGTACTGCATGTCTTTGGTCCAATGGAATGTTTCGAGCTATTCGATCGATAAAGTCGATCGTCAGTAATACAGCCTGACCTCGATGGCGCCAACCGGCTCGCGCAGCTCGAAGGCGGCGTCCGAGAACTTGGGCGGGCCCGCGACCTCGGGGGTGTTGCTGAGCCCATAGCCCTCAACCGGGATCATGCCAAAGCGCAGGTTGAGCCGGCCGTTGCCGTCCTCGTCGTGATAGGCGATGACCGCATAGCGCCCGGCCGGCAGACCGCTAAAACGGGCCTCAACCCACCCAGGGGCGGCCGGTACGGCCAGGCGAGCGCGTGCCTGTGCCTCTTTACGAAAGCCCTCGGCACGGTCATACACAGCGATGCGCACTTCGCCCTGGGCGTTGCGCACGCCGCTGACCGTGACGCTGAGATCTGCCGCAGACACTGCAGGCAGCTTCGCCGTGAGGGCGATCAGGGCCAGGTGCGCTGCCCGCATCCTCACGCGCGATCCCGCAGGCCCTTTACCCAGGCCTCCATCGCTTCGTTGGCCGGCTGCATGGGAGCCTCCATGAAGCTCACCACGAAACGATCGCCCAGGTCGGCGATGCCGATCGAGCGCGGGCGCACGGCCAGGACCTGGGGATTGGGCAGGGCGTAGCCGAAGCAGAAGATCAGGTCCACCGCGGCCTTGATCTCCGGGTTGATCTCACCGCCAATCGCCTGGGTGTGGGCATAGTGATCGAACAGGCCGATATAGTGAACCTTGGGGTTTTCGGCGATGCGTGCCTTGAGCCGCTCGACCACGTCGTCCACCGTCTGGCAGGTGGTCTCCGATTTGGCGATCTCGGCCACGAACACGGGGTATTTTTCTTGCAACAGGGTCTGTTTCATGATGAGGTCCTCCTCGTGAGTTTCAGGGGTGGTGATGCTGCGCATGAGCATGGGGCTCAGGCGCGACTTCTGGCAATGTGCCGTTCAGCCATGCTTGCACTGCTTGATCGGGATCGGACACAGGGGTGACGACGGCCAGGATACCTTTGTGCCTCAGGCGTTGCTGCAGCCCCTGTCCCATGCCGCCGGTGATGAGCACATTGATGTCATCCAGAGGGTGGGACGCTCCATGCGTGGCGTGGAAGGACTGCTCCAGCGGCAACTCCAGCAGCGTCTTGCTTCGCACCTCGGCCCCTACCGTGTCATAGATCCAGAACTTGCGGCAGCGGCCAGCATGTCCGGTCACCGTTTTGCGGTTCTGGCTCGTGACAGCGATCTTCATCTCAGCGCTCTTCTTCCGGGAAGCGCACGGCGCACTCCTTGGCCTCGCACATCATGGCGTTGAGCACGGCAAGCAGCACGGCCAGGCTTACGCCCAGTATCCAAGCGAAATACCACATCTTCTCGACCTTTCCTCAAAAAAAGGGGGCGGGCGGAGCCGCCCCGATCCCTTCCAACCTCAGGGAGACAACTCGTCAATAGGCCGCCTTGTCGTTGGCCTCGATGAAACGCTCGGTCACCTTGCCGGCCATCACCTTGTAGGCCCAGCCGGTGTAGAAGATGATCAGCGGCATGAAGATCACGGTGGCCCAGAACATGAGGGTGAGCGTCAGGTGGCTGGAGACGCTGTCCCAAACCGTCAGGCTCGATGCCGGCGCGCTGGAAGAGGGCATGACGAAGGGGAACAGCGCCACGCCCGCCGTACCGATGATGCCGGCCATGGCCAGCGACGAGGCGACGAAGGCGGCCAGGGTCTGCCGCAGCATGGCCAGCAGCACGCCCGCTAGTCCACCCAGCACGCCCAGCGCGGGCACTGCCCAGAGCAGGGGCTGGGCGGCGAAGTTGTTGAGCCAGGCCCCAGTCTCGACGTTGACCGTCTTGGCGAGAGGATTGGGCAGGGCGCTCGGATCGACCGGCGAGGTGATGACATAGCCGGGTAGATCCGCCACGAACACCCCGGCGAGCAGGAAGGCGGCCACCATGACAAGGCCCGAGATCATGGCCCAGAGGCGGGTGCGCTCGAAGATCGCGCCTTCGGTGCGGTGCATCAGGTAGTTCGCCCCGTGGAAGGTGATCATGGCCGAGCTCACCACCCCAGCGAGCAGGGCAAAGGGGTTCAGAAGCTGCCAGAAGGAGCCGGTGTAGTGCGAGACCAGGTTGTCGTCGAAGTGGAAGGGCACCCCTTGCAGCAGGTTGCCGAAGGCCACGCCGAAGATGACCGGGGGGACGAAGCCACCGATGAACAGGCCCCAGTCCCAGGTGCGGCGCCAGGTGGGGTTTGCGATCTTGCTGCGGTAGTCGAAGCCCACCGGCCGGAAGAACAGGGCCCACAGTACCGCCAGCATGGCCCAGTAAAAGCCGGAGAAAGCGGTGGCATAGACCAGCGGCCAGGCGGCGAAGATGGCGCCGCCGCCGGTGATGAACCAGACCTGGTTGCCGTCCCAATGCGGTCCCACGGTATTGATGATCACCCGTCGCTCCGTGTCGGTGCGGCCGACGAAGGGCAGCAGCGTGCCCACCCCCATGTCGTGGCCGTCCATCACGGCGAAGCCCAGCAGCAGCACCCCGACCAGTAGCCACCAGATGATCTTGAGCGTCTCGTAATCGAACATGTTCGCCTCCTTAGACCTTGTCCGCGAACGCGCCGGCCGGCAATGGGCCACCTGCGCGCTCGAAATGGTACTTGCCCGTCCCGAGCGAGCTGGGCCCGAGACGTGCGTACTTGAACATCAGGTAGAGCTCCACCGCGAGCAGCAGGGTATAGAAGCCGATGAAACCGGCCAGGCTGCCGTAGAGGCTCGCCTCCGACAGGGTGGACACCGACAGCCGGGTGGGCAGCACCCCATAGATGCTCCAGGGCTGCCGGCCGTACTCGGCGACGAACCAGCCCACCTCGGCGGCGATCCAGGGCAGCGGGATGGACCACAGCGCCCACTTGAGCAGCCAAGGCTTGTCGGCAAAATTGCCCGTGATCGAGCTCCAGAAGGCCACAGTCAGCAGCGCCAGGAACAGGAAGCCCAACAGGACCATCAGGCGGAAGCTCCAGAACATGGGGGCCACCGCCGGCACCGTGTCGCGTGCCGCCTGTGCGATCTGCTCGGGGGTGGCGAGCGAGACGTCGTCGACGTACTTCTTGAGCAGCAGGCCATAGCCCAGGTCGGCCTTGTGCGCCTCGAACGTGGCCTTGGCCTCGGCATCGTTGGCGTCGCGGCGCAGGCGTTCCAGGGCCTTCACCGCATGGATGCCTGACTCGATACGCGCCCGGTTCCTCTCGCGGATCTCCCTGATGCCGGGGATGGTTTCGGTGGTCGAGCGCGTGGCGATCAGCCCCAGCACATAGGGGATCTCGATCTCCCAGTCGTTCGCCTGTTTCGCCTCATTCGGCCAGGCCAGCAGTTTGAAGCCGGCCGGGGCGGGTTCGGTCTCCCACATCGCCTCGATGGCGGCAAGCTTGGACTGCTGCGACTCGGTCACGGCATAGCCCGACTCGTCGCCCAGGACGATCACCGACAGGGCCGAGGCGAAGCCGAAGGCGGCGGCGATGCGGAAGGAGCGGCGGGCGAACTCCACGTCGCGGCCCTTGAGCAGATACCACGACGAGATGCCCAGGACGAAGATCGAGGCGGTGACATAGCCGGCCGAGACGGTGTGCACGAACTTGGCCTGGGCGGTGGGGTTGAACATCACCTCCCAGAAGCTGGTGAGCTCCATGCGCATGGTGGTGTAGGAGAACTCCGCTCCCACCGGGTCCTGCATCCAGCCATTGGCGATGAGGATCCACAGGGCCGAGAGGTTCGAGCCCACGGCCATCAGCACCGTCACCAGCAGGTGTTTGGCCTTGGACAGGCGGTCCCAGCCGAAGAAGAAGAGCCCGATGAAGGTGGATTCCAGGAAGAAGGCCATCAGGCCCTCGATCGCCAGGGGCGCGCCGAAGATGTCGCCGACGTAGTGCGAGTAATAGGCCCAGTTGGTGCCGAACTGGAATTCCATGGTGATGCCGGTGGTCACCCCCAGGGCGAAGTTGATGCCGAAGAGCTTGCCCCAGAACTTGGTCATGTCCCTGTAGATCGTGCGTCCGGTCAGCACGTAGGTCGTCTCCATGATGACCAGGATCCAGGCGAGCCCCAGGGTCAGGGGCACGAAGAGAAAGTGATACATGGCCGTGGCGGCGAACTGCAGCCGCGACAGATCGATCATGGTCTCAGTCATGCGCGTTACTCCGTTCGGGGGTGGCTTTGGAAAGGGAATCCGAGAGCAGGACGCGCGCCGTCCCCTCGGTGCCTGGACGCACCGGGTCGCTGAAGAAGGCCAGTTTGATGGCAATGATCAGGGCCAGCTTCAACAACAGCACAAGCAGGATCTCGCGTGCCAGAGCACTTTGCCAAAGGCGCTTCATGCCGACTCCTCAGATTCATCGAAAACCCGCTAACAAGTACCGTGCCAACATGTGTCAGATATAAAATATCATTAAATAACAATAGCTTACGCGGACACCCGGGTGCGCCGCCCGGGCCATGCCCCTGTGATTTGTCATTATTGACTTGTCAGTATTGACATTATTGTCATGAGCGCGAGAATTGGCGTCATGAACATCCCGTCGGAATTACGCGACTTGCTGGAGGCCCTGCCGGAGCCCCGCATCCTGACCGATACCGACTACCGCATCCTGGCGGCCAACAAGGCCTACCGCGAGGCCTTCGGCCAGGTCGATGGCAAGTCGCTCAGGCTGCTGGGGCGCACCTGTTACGAGGTCTCGCATCACTTCGACCGCCCCTGCGACCAGTGCGGCGAGTCCTGTCCGCGCCTGGCCGCGCTCAAGACGGGCGAGCCGAGCCGCGTGTTGCATCTGCATCACACCCCACGCGGCGAGGAGCACGTGGACGTGGAACTCATCCCCCTGCGCGATGCGGAAGGGCGCATCCGCTACTTCATGGAGACGATGAAGCTCTTGGGGGAGCGGGGCGAGCGGCCCGGGGCCTTGGGTATGGTCGGGCGCTCCGCCGCGTTCAACACCATGCTGGGGCTCATCAGCCGGGCCGCGCCGGCGATGACCCCGGTGCTGTTGCTGGGCGAGTCCGGCACCGGCAAGGAGCTCGCCGCGCAGGCCCTGCACACCCTGAGTTCCCGCCGTGACAAGCCGTTCGTGCCGGTCGACTGCTCGGGGCTGACCGAGACCCTGTTCGAATCCGAGCTCTTCGGCTATGAGAAGGGCGCCTTCACCGGCGCCACCCAGCGCAAGATCGGCCTGGTCGAGGCGGCGGCCGGGGGTACCCTGTTCCTCGACGAGGTGGGCGACATCCCGCTCGCACAGCAGGTCAAGCTGTTGCGTCTGTTGGAGACCGGGACCTACCGCAGGGTCGGCGGGGTGGAGACGCTGGCCGCCGATTTCCGCCTGGTCGCCGCCACCCATCGCGACTTGGAGGCCATGGTGGCGGCGGGCAGCTTCCGGCGTGATCTCTATTACCGCATCGCCGTCTTCCCCATCCATCTGCCGGCACTGCGCGAGCGGCGCGAGGACATCCCCCTGCTGGTCGAGGCGCTGCTCGAGCGGCTGGCCCCCGGGCGCCGCCTGCGCCTATCGGCAGAGGCCCTGCAACGGCTGTCCAGCTACGACTTCCCCGGCAACATCCGGGAACTGCGCAACCTGCTCGAACGCGCCATCCTGCTCACCGACGGCGAGGTGATCCGGCTGGAGACGCTGGCCCTGCGGGCGACTGCGCCGGAGACCGCCCAGGCGCCTCAGCCGGGCGACATCGTGCCCCTGGACGAGGCCGAGCGCCGCTACGTGCGCTGGGCGCTCGCCCAGGTCGGCGGCGACAAGGCGCGCCTGGCCCGGCTCTTGGGTATCAGCGAGCGTACGCTCTACCGTAAACTCGCAGCTTGACGCCGAGAGGCTAAAGTTGATCAAATTACTCAGGTAAATAAGCCAGGAGATCTCATGAGTCACGTTGCCATCGATCACAGCGACCCCCAACAGGTGATGCACTCCATCATCCAGCGCATCGCCACGGGCCCCGAGCTGTCCAAGGACATCGCCCGCGAGGAGGCCTATCTGGGCATGAAGGCCATCCTCGATGGGCAAATCGACCCTGTCCAGTGCGGCATCTTCTTCATCGCGCTGCGCATGAAGCGGGAGACCGACGACGAGAACAAGGGGGTGCTCGATGCCATCCTGGAGGCGACCCACAGGGTCACGGCCCCCGTGGACGAGGTGGTCGACATCGCCGACCCCTATGACGGCTACAACCGCTGTCTGCCCGCGGCCCCTTTCCTACCGCCGCTGCTGGCCGAGCTGGGGGTGCCGGCGGTGAACCACGGTGTGGACAAGGTCGGCCCCAAGTATGGGGTCACCGCCCGGCACGTGCTGGCGGCCGCCGGGGTGAACGTGGACCTCGACCCGGAGGCGGCGGCAGCGCGGCTGGCCGACCCCAACCTCGGCTGGACCTACATCGACCAGGCCCGGTTCTGTCCCAAGTTGCACGACCTGGTGCCGCTGCGCGGCAAGATCATCAAACGCCAGGCGGTGACCACCGTGGAGGTGGCGGCCCGGCCCATCGCCGGTCGGCGGCACACCCACTTCGTCACCGGCTATGTGCACAAACCCTATCCGCCGGTCTACGCCATGCTGGCGCGCCACGCCGGTTTCGACTCGGCGCTGATCATCCGCGGCGTGGAGGGCGGGGTGATCCCCAGCCTGCGCCAGCCGGGCAAGTACTACTGGTTCCACGACCGCGGCGAAGAGGTCGAGGCCGACATCAACCCCCAGGCCCTGGGCATCGAGAGCAGCGTGCGCGCCGTGCCGCTGCCCGAAGACCTGCCCAAGAGCGAACGCGCTAACGACGAGGTGGCGATCATGGTCGATGTGCAGGCCACCGCCCGCGCCGCCGCCGCGGCCGGCATGGCGGCGCTCAGCGGGCAACGCGGGCCGACTTACGATTCGCTGGTGCTGGGTGCGGCCCTCATCCTGCATCACGTCGGTCGCGCCCGCAGCCTCAGCGAGGCGGCCGAGCAGGTCCGTGCGGTGCTCGATTCCGGCAAGGCCGCGGCGAGGGTGCGATGAGCCCGGCGGAATATGCCGTTGCGCGCGAGGACGAACTCGCGCCCGGGCAGATGAAGCGGGTCAGCGCGGGCGGCCGCAAGCTCCTGCTCTGCCGCACCGATGACGCCTGGTATTGCGTGGACGAGCTGTGCAGCCACGAGGACTATTCGCTCTATTTCGGCTGCATCAAGGGCCGTGCCATCAAGTGCTCGCTGCACGGCAGCTATTTCGATCTGGCCACCGGCGCCCCCCTCAACGACCCGGCCGACAGCCCGATCGGCAGCTACCCGGTGCGCGTGGCGGCCGGGCAGGTCTACGTCGCGGTCGAGGGATAGCCGCCTAGCGCCAGCGCAAGGTGACGAAGCGCGAGCTGCCCCGGTCCCACAGCCGCAGCAGCGAGGCCCCCTCCTGCTGCGCCAGGGCGGCCGTGAACTCGGCGGGGTTGCCCACCGCCTGACGGTTCACCTCCAGGATCACCGTGCCGGGGCGTATCCCGGCCATGGCCGCCAGCGAGCCGGGCTGCACTGCGACCACCACGACCGCCTTGGCCACCCCCAGGCGCCGCAGCTCCTCCGCATTGGCGGCGCGCACGCCGAGGCCGATGGCCTCCGCCGCCCCGGCCCCCTGTAGGGCCACCTCGTCGAGCTCGGCGGCGCGTACCGTCACTTCCAGACGTCGCCCGTCGCGCCAGAGCCCCAGGCGGACCAGACTGCCCGGCCGCGCCAGCGCCGCCCGGTTGCGGAACTGACCGCCGTCGTCCAGGGCGATGCCATCCATGCTCAGCAGCACGTCGCCCGGGCGCACACCGGCGCGCTCGGCGGGTGAGCCGGGATTGACCTGGTTGATCAGCACGCCGCGTCGCTCCGGCAGACCCAGGGCCTCGGCGATGTCGGAGGTGAGCGGCTGCACGGTGAGGCCGATGTAGCCGCGCACGACGCGCCCGCGGCTGACGAGCTGCTCGGCGATGGTGCGCGCCAGATTGCTGGGGATGGCGAAGCCCACCCCCATGTAGCCCCCGCTGCGGGTGAAGATGGCGGTGTTCATGCCCACCACCTCGCCATCGAGGTTGACCAGCGGGCCGCCGGAGTTGCCCGGGTTGATGGCCGCGTCGGTCTGGATGAAGTCCTCGTAGTCGTTGATCCCCAGGCTGCTGCGCCCTTTGGCGCTGACGATGCCGGCGGTCAGGGTGTGCGACAGACCGAAGGGGTTGCCGATGGCCAGCACCCATTCACCGACCTCCAGCCGCTCGGAGTCCCCCCATTTCAGGGCCGGGATACCGCGCGCCTCGATCTCCAGGACGGCGACGTCGGACTTGGCGTCGGTCCCTTTCAGACGCGCCTCGAACTCGCGCCGGTCCTGGAAGCGCACGCGGATGCGGCTGGCATTCTCGACGACGTGGTAATTGGTAAGGATGTAGGTCTTGTCGCCCAGGCTGGCGAAGACGAAGCCCGAGCCCTGGCTGGTGCTGCGGCGCGGGCGCCGGGGTTCGGGCCGGGAGAGCCCGGGGAAGTCATCGCCGAAAAAGCGCCGGAACAGCTCGTCGTGAAACGGCCAGACGTCCTGCCGCGTCTCGGTCTCGGGCTCCAGGGTCTCCGCCTGGATGAAAACCACCGAGGGCGAGACCAGACGGGCGACCTGGGCAAAGGCCCGGCCGGTCTGCCTGAGTTCGGCCAGGCCCGCGTCCGGCTGGGCCGCTGCGCTGCCCAGGGTGAAGACCAGGAGCAGGAAGACGACGAGCCGCCTCATTGCCCGCCCTCCAGCCAGCGCAGCCGCGCGCGCAGGGCGTCGAGCTCCTCCAGCAGGTCGGCCACCAGGGCGGCGAGCTCCGGCGTGGCATCGAAATCGCGCTCGAACTGCCGCATGCGCCGGGCACGCAGGACGGCCGCCGCCGAGAAGCGCCAGGTTCCGGCCAGGTTCTCGGCCTGCGGGATGAGCCCTTCGTCGAGGTGCGCCAGGAGCCAGGCGGGCTCGACCCGGCAGGCGGCGGCCACCTGTTCCAGGGTCAGCCAGCTGTCCTCCAGCGCACAACCGATAATGACGTCTTGCTCTGACATATCAGCTCCTGCGGCGCGGATCGAAGGCGAGCTCCCGCGCCATCGTCTCATAGATCGCCCTTGCCCGCGGCGTGTCGGCCGGCGGCAGCACCACCTGGGTCTGCAGGAACAGGTCGCCCGGCGGCTCGCCGGGGATGCCCTTGCCACGCACGCGCAACTGGCGCCCGCTCTGCGTGCCGGGTGGGATGCGCACCTTGACCTGGCCGCTGGGCAGATCGACCGGGATCTCCGCCCCCAGGGCCGCCTCCCAGGGGGTGACCGGCAGACGCATGTGCAGGTTCCGGCCTTCGGCACGCAGCTGCGGGTGCGGGCGGAAACGCACCTCCAGCAGCAGATCGCCGGGCGGCCCGCCGCCGATGCCGGGGGCCCCCTGACCGGCGAGGCGGATCACCTGTCCCTCGTGCACGCCGCGCGGGATCTTCACGTTGAGCGTGCGGGTGACCCACTGGACGCGACCCTGGGCATCGACCTGGGGCAGACGCAGGTTGAGCTGGCGTGTCACCCCATCGAAGGCATCGGCGATGTCCAGCTCCACCACCGCATGGTGATCCTCGCCGCGGGCGCGGAAGGCGCCGCCCGGGGCGAAGCCGCCCCGGCCCATGCGGCCGAACAGCTCGGTGAAGAAGTCGGAGAAATCCGCCGCATCGAAGGGCCCCGTGCCATGGAACTCGAAGCCCGCGTCCCAGCCCGGCGGCGGGCGGAATTCCTGGCCGGGCTGATAGCCCTCGCCCAGTCGGTCGTAGGCGGCCCGCTTCTCCGGGTCGGACAGCACCGCATAGGCCTCGTTGATCTCCTTCATGCGGTTCTCCGCGTCCGGCTCCTTGGACACGTCCGGGTGGTATTTGCGGGCGAGCTTGCGAAAGGCCTTGCGGATCTCATCGGCCGTGGCCTCGCGCGGAACGCCGAGGATTTTGTAGTAGTCCCGATATTGCATGCGTTCTATCCGTGTCTTGACCTTGTGCAGCGGCGCAGACCGGGGCTGCGGTGGGCGCGCGCTCGTTCATTCCTGGGCAATTCTTGCATATTGGGTCAAACCCCACAGCCATCAAGGACTTGAAAGCCCCCGGCGCGGGACCCATAAAGCAGACAAGGCGCCTGCGGTACCGAGGCGCCGAGCGCAACCATCAGGAGGATTAGATGTAAGGTCCCGCTTGATAGCATACCTGTAAGGAGTTACCCTTTGTTCACTGCCCGCGAGGTCATGCGCACCTTGCTAGCTGGGGCTGACGCAGGGAGCC
>JAKADY010000047.1 GCA_021826065.1 Pseudomonadota bacterium | reverse complement strand
GGGGGGGCCGCGGGGGGGGGGGCGACGGCCGGCGCCGGGGTCGCCGGGGCCGTCGTGGGTGTGACGACGCTGGGGGCGGGCGGCTCGACCTTGGGTGTGCCCTGCGACGGCTGGGCTGGACGGCTGGGGGTGGGCAACTGACTGCAGGCACTGAGGGCCAGGGCCAGCGCGACAGCGGGGAGGGCACTCCGGGTCATCCGTTCGGGGGACACACTAGACCCGACGAGTATAGCAACAAGACGGCCTGGTCGAGAGCAGAGCGGGCCGCGAAGATCAAGTCTTGTCGCCGGCCGCGGGCCGCCGCATGCTTGCGCACCCGCAGCCGGATCGAAACGCCATGCCTCAGACCATCGCCGAACGCATTGCCCAGGAACTGGGCGTGCAGACCCGTCAGGTCGCCGCCGCCGTCGCCCTGCTGGACGAGGGGGCGACAGTACCCTTCATCGCCCGCTACCGCAAGGAGGCCACCGGGGGCCTGGACGACACCCAGCTGCGTACCCTGGAGGAGCGTCTGGGCTATCTGCGCGAGCTTCAGGCGCGGCGCGCGGCGGTGCTGGAGAGCATCGCCGCCCAGGGCAAGCTCACCCCGGAGCTCAGGTCGGCGATCGAGGCGGCGCAGACCAAGCAGGCGATCGAGGACCTCTACCTGCCCTACCGGCCGAAGCGCCGCACCAAGGCGCAGATCGCCCGCGAGGCGGGGCTGGCGCCACTGGCCTTCAGGCTGCTCGAGTGCCCCGATTGCGACCCCCGAGGCGAAGCGGCGGCCTATGTCAATCCGGACAAGGGGGTGGCCGACGTCAAGGCGGCCCTGGACGGCGCGCGCCAGATCCTGATGGAGCACTTCGCCGAGGATGCCGCCCTGCTCGGGCGCCTGCGTGCGCTCCTCGAGACCCAGGGGGTGCTGGTGGCGCGCGTGGTGGAGGGGCAGGAGGCGGCCGGGCAGAAGTATCGCGACTATTTCGAGCATGCGGAGCCGTTGCGCAGCGTGCCGGCGCACCGGGCGCTCGCCCTCATGCGCGCGCGCCGCGAGGGCGTGCTGCGCCTGGAGATCAAACAGCCCGAGGAGCTCGACACGGCGCGTGCGGCCGAGCTACCAACCCCGGCCGAGCAGATGATCGCCGCGCACTTCGGCCTGACGGAGACGATGACGGCCACCCCTGGGCTTGAGGGTCACCCCTCTGTTCCCTCTCCCCCAGCCCCTACCCCGCGTGCGGGGGAGGGGAGCGACGAGCGTCGCTGTGCCACCAAGCCGTCGAAAGTGGCTGGCCGGCCGGCCGATGCCTGGCTCAGGGAGACGGTGCGCTGGGCCTGGCGGGTGAAGCTGTCGCTGCACCTGGAGCTGGACCTGTTCAATGCCCTGTTCGAGCGGGCCGAGGCCGAGGCGATCCGCGTCTTCGCCGCCAACCTAAAGGACCTACTGCTCGCCGCACCGGCCGGCCCGCAGCCGGTGATCGGGCTCGACCCGGGCATCCGCACCGGGGTAAAGGTGGCCTGCGTGGACGCCACCGGCAAGCTGCTGGAGACGGCGACCATCTACCCGTTCGAGCCGCGCCGTGACCGCGCCGGGGCGTTGCGCACCCTGGCCGAGCTGGCACGGCGGCACGCCGTGCGGCTCGTCGCCATCGGCAACGGCACGGCCAGCCGCGAGACCGAGCAGCTGGTGGCGGAGCTGATCGCCCAGCAACCGGAACTCAAGCTCAGCCGTGTGGTGGTGAGCGAGGCCGGGGCCTCGGTCTACTCGGCCTCGGAACTGGCCGCGCGCGAGTTCCCCGACCTGGACGTGAGCCTGCGCGGCGCGGTGTCCATCGCCCGTCGGCTGCAGGACCCCCTCGCCGAGCTGGTGAAGATCGACCCCAAGTCCATCGGGGTGGGCCAGTACCAGCACGACGTGAGTCAGGCGAAGCTCGCCCACGCCCTGGACGCGGTGGTGGAGGACTGTGTGAACGCCGTCGGCGTGGATGTGAACACCGCCTCTGCTGCCTTGCTCGCGCGCATCTCCGGGCTCAACGCGGGGCTTGCCGCCGCCATCGTCGCCCACCGCGACGCGCACGGCCCCTTCCGCAACCGCGAGGCCCTGCGCGCCGTGCCGCGGTTGGGGCCGCGCACTTTCGAGCTGGCGGCGGGCTTCCTGCGCATCAATAACGGCGACAACCCGCTCGACGCCTCCGCCGTGCACCCGGAGGCCTACCCGGTGGTGGAGCGCATCTTGGCCGACCTCGGCCGCCCGGTGCGCGCACTCATCGGCGACAGCGCGACCCTGCGGCGGCTCGACCCGGCCCGCTATACCGACGCGCGCTTCGGCCTGCCAACCGTGTGCGACATCCTCAAGGAGCTGGAGAAGCCCGGACGTGACCCCCGGCCAGCCTTTCGCACGGTCGCCTACCGCGCGGGGGTGAACGCGCTCGAGGACCTGCAGCCCGGCATGGTGCTGGAGGGAGTGGTCACCAACGTCACCAATTTCGGCGCCTTCGTCGATGTGGGCGTGCACCAGGACGGTCTGGTGCACATCTCCGCCCTGTCCGATCGCTTCGTGCGCGACCCGCGTGAGGTGGTGCGAGCCGGCGACATCGTCCGCGTGAAGGTGCTGGCGGTGGATCTAGAGCGCCGCCGCATCGCGCTGAGCCTGCGGATGGGCGACGCGCCGGGGCCGGACCTGGCGGTCAGGGCGCCGAGGCCGCCCGGCAAACGTGTCCCCACACCGCCGCCGGCCGGCGGCGCCCTGGCCGAGGCCCTCACGCGGGCCCTGCGGCGCTGATTGGGCGGCGACCGGCAATTATCCTAAAAACCGCAGGTGAACGCGCTCGAAAGCGGGCGGTTCGCGCGTTCACCCTCTGGGAGCGGATGACCGGAGGCAAAATCTCTTGCATCATCGGGCTTTTACGAAGCCATAAGAGCGGTCAACTGCGGTTTTTAGGATTATTCATCTGGCCCAAAAATAGGCTGGGTCGCGTCCTGCTGTGGAGGACGCCTTCCCCCTTACAATTCATCTTGACCCAGCAACCCGAGTGCCAAAGGTACTGGACGCATACAACGAGAGGATCGCGTCGTGGCCGCCATCGATGACTTGATCGCGCAAATTGGCGATCCGCGCCTGCGCGAGCGGCTGGCCGCCGAATGGAAGGCCGCGCAGGCGAGCAGGAAGTTTGGCCTCGTGTTCGAGGATCACTTGCCGGAGCTGCTGCCGCTGCCCAAGGCCCGCCCGCGCCGGGGCGATCTGGTCTGCCGCAGGCTTGGGCGGCTAACCGAGGTCTGGCAGGTCAAGTCGGTGAAAGACGGCGTGGTGACCTGTGTCAAACCTCGGGATGAAACCCATCCCTCCGAGCCGGCCCGCGCCGCGGCGGAAACCGTGAGCTTCGCGGTGGATGAGGTGATGGTGGTGCGCGAATTCGGCGAGCCGATCTTCCCGGCGCTCACGCCCGTGGATGTGGTGCAGAACGGCGACCCGGCCGCGCCCTGGCATGTGCTCATCGAGGCCGACAACTATCACGCGCTGCAACTCTTGGGCTATCTCTATGCCGGCAAGGTGGATTGCATCTACATCGATCCGCCCTACAACACCGGCGCGCGCGACTGGAAATACAACAACGACTACGTGGATGGCAACGACGCCTGGCGGCATTCCAAGTGGCTGTCCATGATGCAGCGGCGGCTGCGGCTGGCGAAGAAGCTTTTGAACCCGGCCGATTCGGTGCTGATCGTCACCATCGACGAGAAGGAGGTGCACCGGCTGGGGTTGCTTTTGGAGCAGGAATTTCCCGAGGCGCGGGTGCAGATGGTGACTTCCGTCATCAACCACAGCGGGGTGGCGCGGGAGAAACAGTTCTACCGCGCCGATGAATACCTGTTTTTCGTTTTTATCGGCGAGGCGGCGGTCACCCCGACCGGCCAGGACATGCTCAATCCGCCAGAAGCGGAGGAAGGCAAGAAGATCGATCTGTGGCGGCGACTATTACGGAGCGGCACAGGTGCGCGCCGCCAGGATAGTCCAAGGCTCTTTTATCCATTTTGGATCGACCCGGTGCGCAAGCGGATTCACTCCGTGGGCGATGACCTGCCGTTGGGCGCCAACCCCGATTCCGTCGCCCCGCCAGAGCCGGGACTCGTCGCCTGCTGGCCCATCCGCTCGGATGATTCCGAGGGCCGCTGGCAGATCAGCGCCGAGACCGCCCGCAAGGGGCTGGCGGAGGGCACGGTCAAGCTCGGCGCCTATACGGCCACGCGTGGGCGCTGGTCGATTTCCTACCTGCGCAATGCGGAAAAAGAGCGCATCCAGCGCGGCGAGATCGAGGTGGTGGGGCGCGACGACAACGGTGCGCTGATCCTGAAGCAATCGGAAACCGTCGAGCGGGTGAAAAACCCGGTCACGGTGTGGAATCAGCGCTCCCACAATGCCGGCGCGGGCGGCTCAAATGTCTTGCGCGCCTTGCTGCCGGGCCGCAAGTTCCCCTTCCCCAAATCCCTCTACGCCGTCGAAGATGCGCTGCGCTTTTTCGTCGCCAACAAGCCGGAGGCCTTGATCGTCGATTTCTTTGCTGGTTCCGGCACCACGGCGCACGCGGTGATGCGGCTCAACCGGCAGGATGGCGGGCGCCGGCGGGCGGTGCTGGTGACCAACAACGAAGTGGCCGCCGACGAGGCGGCGGCCTTGGCCGCGCAGGGCTTGCAGCCGGGCGACGAGGATTGGGAGCAATGGGGCATCTGCCGCTACATCACCTTTCCGCGCCTGAAAGCCGCCATCACCGGCAAAACGCCTGACGGCGCGCCGGTCAAGGGCGATTACAAGTTCACCGACGCATTCCCGATGAGCGCGGGCTTTGCCGCGAATCTGGCCTATTTCAGGCTGGACTTCCTCGACAAGGATCGCGTGACCCTCAAGCGCGCCTTCCGCGAAATCCTGCCGCTCTTGTGGCTGAAGGCGGGCGCCGTCGGGCCGCGGCCGGAATTGGCGCGCGGGGAGGCGGAGCCGGTGGTCTTTGCGCCTGCTGGCAGCAACTTCGTCGTGCTGCTGGAAGAGAGCCGGCTGGCGAGGCTGATGCAGGCATTGCAGGGGCGCACGGGCTTATCGCACGTGTTCATCGTCACCGACGCCGACGAATCGTTCAAGGCGATGGCGGCGGAGGTGCGGGAGGCGGCGGGTGCGGCCAATCCAGGCTTGCAGGTGGTGCAGCTCTACCGCGACTATCTGGTGAATTTCATGATCAACCATGGAGGTGCGAAATGACGGCCCAGGTCGATGAAAAACCCAGCGCCAAGAGCGTGCTGCGGGAGGTGATCGAGGCGCAGCCCGAGGACGCCAGCTATGAGGAAATTCTGCGCGAGCTGGCTTTCGAGTGCATGCTCGAGCGCGGCCTGGCCGACGTTCGCGCCGGGCGCAGCGTGGACCACGAGGAGGCGAGGCGGAGAATCCGTTCATGGCGAAGCTGAGATGGACGGCCGAGGCGCTGGACTGGCTGGAGAACATCCACAGCTACATCGCCGGGGACAACCCGGCCGCTGCCGCCAAGGTCATGGACGGCATTGTCGCCAAGGCCGAGTTGCTGCGGGAATTCCCCGACCTGGGCAGCCGCCTGCGCACCGTGCCGGAGGGTGAGGTGCGCATGGTCCTCTATGGCCATTACCGCATCGCCTACCTGCACCGGGCTGATGCGGACACCATCGAGATTCTCGGCGTGTTCCATGGCGCCCTGGACATCGATCGGTATCTGCCATGAAGGTCACCCTGTTCGATTTCCAGAAGGATGCGCTGCACCAGCTGCGCGACAAGCTCACGGCGGCGCGCAATTTCGCCAGCAGCGACCATCCGCAGGCGATTGCCTTCTCCGCGCCCACCGGCAGCGGCAAGACCCTCGTGATGACGGCGCTCATCGAGGCGATCCTCATTGAACCCGACGATCAACTGGAATGGCCGCTCACCTGGCAGCCGCAGCCGGATGCCGTGATCCTGTGGGTTTCCGACATGCCGGAACTCAACGACCAGACCCGGCGCAAGATCGAGAGCAAGTCGGATCGGGTCTATCGGGTCAATCAGCTGATCCCCATCGACGCCAGCTTCGATGCCGAGGTGCTTCCGGGGGGCAAGGTGTATTTCATCAACACCCAGAAGCTGGGCAACGACAAGCGTTTGACCCGCGTGGGCGATGGCCGCAACTGGTCGATCTGGGAGACGTTGAGCAATACGGCGATGGCGATCCCGGACAGGTTCTACGTGGTGATCGACGAGGCGCACCGGGGCATGGCGGGCAGCAAGGGCGCCAAGGAGGCGCAAACCCTGATGCAGCGCTTCCTGCTCGGCTTCCCCGAGGTCGGCCTGATCAAGATGCCGCTGATCATCGGCATCTCGGCCACGCCCAAGCGCTTCATGGATTTGCTGGAACACGCGCCGCACACCCTGCACAAGGTCGCGATTGCGCCTGACGCGGTGCGGCAGTCCGGCCTGCTGAAGGACCGCATCCTGATCCATCACCCCGAATCTGCCACCATAGCCGAGATGGCGCTGCTTGAAGAGGCGGCGCGCCGCTGGGCGCAGATGACGGCCGCCTGGCGCGCGTACTGCCAAGAGGAAAAAGAGCAAACCGTGTGGCCCGTTCTGGTGGTGCAGGTGGACAACGGCACCGACCGGCAAGTGACCAGGACGGATCTGGGCGCGGCGCTCGACGTGATCGAGCGCGCCATTGGCCGCCGCCTGAATGAAGGCGAGGTTGCCCATGCGATGCACGACGCAGGCGACATGGACGTGGGCGGCCGCCGGGTGCGCAAGGTGGAAGCCTCGCGGATTGACGAAGACAAAAACATCGGTGTGGTGTTCTTCAAGACCAGTCTGTCCACCGGCTGGGACTGCCCGCGGGCGGAAGTGATGATGTCGTTCCGCCGCGCCGAGGATCACACCTACATCGCGCAACTGCTGGGCCGGATGGTGAGGACGCCCCTGGCGCGACGCATCGAGCGCGACGCCCAGCTGAACGACGTGCATCTGTTCTTGCCGTATTTCGATGCGCAGGCGGTGGCCCGCGTGGTGGAGTCGCTCTCCAACGTCGAGGACGTGCCGCCGTCGGAGACCGGTTCCAGCCGCCATCTGGTGGTGCTCGGTCGCCGCGCCGGGACAGAGGATGTCTTTGCGGCGCTCTCCGAGTTGATGACCTATCGCGTCAATGCCGCACGGGCGCAGAGCCATTTGCGGCGTTACATGGCGATCTCGCGCAATCTGACGATGGACGGGATCGACGACGACGCCTGGGATGGCGCCAAGCGTCAGATCGTCGAGTGGATGGCGGCGCAGATTGCGGCGCTGAAAGCGACGGGCCAATACGCGCAGGAAGCTCAGGCCATCACCCGCGTTGGGCTGAAAATCCTGGCGGTGAAAAACGGCACGGGCGCAGCCGAACCCGAGGCGGACTATCACATCGAGGCCTCGGACGTGGACATCGACCGCTTGTTCGAGGAGGCCGGCCGGGTGTTGAGTCATGGCCTGCATATGACGTATTGGCAGGCGAACGCTGACCGCGATGCCTTGGATGTGAAGGTCGAGGTGATCGTGCTGGCGCGTCATCACCCGGCCATGTCGGCGCTGGAATCGGCTGCCGAGAAGGCTTTCGATGCCCTTTACGACACCCACAAGAAGGCCATCGCCAAGCTCAGGGAACAACGGCGCAGCCAGTATGAGAAGCTGCGGCTGGCCACAGCCAGGCCCGTCGAAGTGCCGTGGCATCTGCCGGAATCCATCGACTTCAAGCGCTTGCCCACCGATCCGCCATGGGATCGCCATCTCTATGTGGAGGAGGATGGGCAATTCCGCGCCGGGCTGGGCGCCTGGGAGGCGGGCGTATTGAGGGAAGAATTGGCGAACCCTGAAGTGATCGGCTGGCTGCGCAACCTGCCGAAAAAGCCGTGGTCGCTGGAAATCCCTTACGAGACCGGTGGCGCGATTCGCCCGATGTTCCCGGATCTGGTCGTGGTGCGCAAGGTCGGCGGTAACTTTATGATCGACGTCCTGGAGCCCCACGACCCCAGCCTGAGCGACAACTTCGAGAAGGCCGTCGGGCTGGCAAAGTTCGCGGAAAAACACGGCGCACTGTTCGGGCGCATCCAACTGATCCGCAAGCAGTCTTCCGCAGCAGGCGAACGCTTCGCGCGTCTGGAGATCAATCAAGCGGCCACGATCAAGAAACTGCTGCCGATCACCAGCAACCCACAGCTGGATGATCTGTTTGCCACGATGGCGAGATGAGTCCTGACGGACCAGCGGACGCTTCTGCCACGTCGCCGAAGATCGGGCGGATGACGTGCGCGCAGGTCTCGGCGCAGTCGAGCGTCGCATCCAATCCGTGCATTTCCGTGCACTTGAGGACACCCAAGATGTGCTCGCCGCGCGCGATTGCGCCTTGACGGTTTCGATTTGGTCGATGATCGCCCCCAGCGGCCGGCTGGTGTCCCGCTGCCGACGCTTGCCGGGGCGCATGGCCACGTGCCAGTTCACCTCGGGGTGTCGCGCCTTGATCTCTTCGCGCTTGTCCACGCCCTGTTAAGGGCCGGCTTAATAGGCCGATGGTAACGGGTGGATGTTATTGTGGCAAAAGATTTGCCACAATTCCGATTTTTGAAGCGCAGGCGGTGATGAGCGAGGCATTGGCGGCGGAGGCCCTGAAGAAATTCCGCGTGATCTACGGCACGGTGCGCAAGCATTCGCGCAACATGGAGCGCGCCTGCGGCGTGGGCGGCGCGCAGGTGTGGGCCCTAGCCGTGCTTGCCCGCCGGCCGGGCCTGCGCGTGACCGAGTTCGCGCGCGAGCTGTCCATCCACCCCTCGACCGCCAGCAACCTGCTCGACAAGCTGGAGCGTGCCGGTTATTTGCGCCGCAGCCGCAATGCCGGCGATCAGCGGGTGGTCGAGCTGCAGCTCACCGAGGCCGGGCAGGCGCTGCTCGCGCGCGCCCCGCAGCCGCATTCCGGGGTGCTGACCCATGCCCTGGAGCAGCTGCCGGACAGCCTGCTTGAGCGTCTGATCGAGGACCTGCAGGCGGTGACCGAGCGCATGCAGGTCAAGGACGAGCGCGCTGCCACCCAGCCGCTGACCGATTTGTGACACGGGCGTCATGCTGAGTTTGGCCTGGGTCGTCCTCATCCCCTACCTGGGCGCCGCCCTGGTCGCCGGGGTGGCCCATCTCGGGCGTCTCTATTCGGCCTGGGCGGCGGGCCTCACGACCCTGGCGAGCCTGGCCCTGCTCCTGCCCGAGGCCCCGGCCACCTTCGCCGGGCAGACGCTGGTGCAGCGCCTGCCCTGGCTGCCGCAGGCGGGTCTCGACCTCGCCTTCCGCCTGGACGGGCTGGCCCTGCTCTTCGCCCTGCTGATCCTCGGCATTGGGCTACTGATCATCCTCTACGCCCGCTACTACCTGTCCGAGCGCGACAGCATGGGGCGCTTCTACGCCTACCTGATGCTGTTCATGGGCGCCATGCTGGGCATCGTGTTGTCCGAGAACGTGATCCAGCTCCTCGTCTTCTGGGAGCTCACCAGCCTGGCCTCCTTCCTGTTGATCAGCTACTGGCAGCACCGCGCGGACGCCCGCAACGGCGCGCGCATGGCCCTGGCGGTGACGGGGGCAGGGGGCTTGTGCCTGCTCGCCGGTTTCGTCCTCTTGGGCGAGATCGTCGGCAGCTACGAGTTGTCGGCGATCCTGGCGGCGGGCGAGGCGATCCGTGCCCACCCGTGGTATGCGCCGACGCTGATCCTGATCCTGCTCGGCGTGTTCACGAAGTCGGCGCAGTTCCCCTTCCATTTCTGGCTGCCACACGCCATGGCCGCGCCCACGCCGGTGTCGGCCTATCTGCACTCGGCCACCATGGTCAAGGCGGGGGTCTTCCTGTTGGCGCGGCTGTTCCCGGCCCTGTCCGGCACCTGGGAGTGGTCGCACATCGTCGGCGGCGCGGGGCTCGCCACCCTGCTGGTGGGGGCCACCATCGCCCTGTTCAAGCACGACTTGAAGGGTCTGCTCGCCTACTCAACGGTCAGCCACCTGGGGCTCATCACCACCCTGTTCGGCATCGGCACGCCGCTGGCGGCGGTGGCCGGGGTGTTCCACATCATCAACCACGCCACCTTCAAGGCGGGGCTGTTCATGGCCGCCGGTATCATCGATCACGAATGCGGCACGCGCGACATGCGCCGCATCAACGGGTTGTGGAAGTACATGCCCTATACGGGGACCCTGGCCATGGTGGCGGCGGCGGCCATGGCCGGGGTGCCACTCGTGAACGGCTTCCTTTCGAAGGAGATGTTCTTCGCCGAGGCGGTGAGCTTCGCCACGCAGATGCGCTTCGGCTGGCTGCTGCCGCTGGCGGTGACGGTGGCGGGCGTGTTCGCCGTGGCCTATTCGGTGCGCTTCATCCACGACGTCTTCTTCAACGGCGACCCCGTCGACCTGCCGCGCACACCGCACGAGCCGCCGCGCTGGATGAAGGTGCCGGTGGAGGTGCTGGTGGTGCTCTGCCTGCTCGTGGGCATCTTCCCGGCGCTGACGGTGCAGCCCATCCTCTCGGTCGCCGCCGGCGCCGTCCTGCAGGCGCCCCTGCCGGCGTTCGACCTGGCCATCTGGCACAGTTTCAGCCCCGCCCTGGGGATGAGCGTCGTCGCCCTGGCCGGGGGGCTGGCGGTGTATGCCGGCCGCCGCCCGCTCTTCGCCCTGGCCGAGCGCTCACGCGGGCGCCTGGATGCGCAGCGGCTCTACCACGCGCTGCTCAACGGATTATTCGCCCTGGCGGGGGGGCTCACGCGCGCGCTCGACGCGGGCTCGCTGCAACGCCTGGTCCTGCTTTTCGTCCTGAGCGCCATCGGCCTGGGGGTGGTGGGCTTCCTCGGTGCCGATACGCCGCTGCGCGGCGAACGCGCGCTGCTGCCGGTCGATGGGGTGAGCCTGCTCGCCGCCCTGGGGCTGATCGCGGCGGCGGCCGCTGCCGTGCTGCTGCACCGCCAGCGTCTCACCGCCCTCATCATCACCGGCGCGGTCGGCCTGGTGGTGAGCCTCATCTTCGTCAAGTTCTCGGCCCCGGACCTCGCGCTCACCCAGCTCTCGGTCGAGGTGGTCACCGTGATCCTGTTGCTGCTGGCCCTGTATTTCCTGCCGCAGACCTCGCCGGCCGAGTCCTCGCGGGCGCGCCGTGCCCGCGACGGCCTGATCGCGTTGGTGGCCGGCGGCGGGACGGCGGCGCTCGCCTGGGCCGTGCTCACCCGACCCTATGAGAGCATCGCCGGGTTTTTCCTGGAGCGCAGCCTGCCCGAGGGCGGGGGGCGCAATGTGGTCAATGTGATCCTGGTCGACTTCCGCGGCTTCGACACCCTGGGCGAGATCACCGTGCTGGCCCTGGCGGGCATCGGCATCTATGCCATGCTGGAGCGTCTGGCCCTGCCCGGGCCGACGCAGGACGCACAGGGGCGGCCCTGGAACTGGGATGCCCACCCCGCCATCATGGCCTCGCTTACCCGCCTGTTGCTGCCGCTGGCGCTGCTTACCGCCGTGTTCATCCTGCTGCGCGGGCACAACCTGCCGGGCGGGGGCTTTATCGCCGGGCTGGTCACCGCCGTGGCCCTGATCATGCAATACCTGGCCAACGGGGTGGCCTGGACGCACGCCCGTCTGCCCGCCAACTTCCATCCGGTCATCGGCGCGGGGCTCGCCCTCGCGCTGGCCACGGGCCTGGCCAGCTGGGCCTTCGACCACCCCTTCCTCACCTCCACCTTCGGCCATGTCCACTGGCCGGTGGTGGGCAGTATCGAGCTGGCGAGCGCCATGGCCTTCGACCTGGGGGTGTACCTGGTGGTGGTGGGCGCCACCTTGCTCATCCTGGTCCATCTGGGTCTGATGCACGGGGCGAGCCACAGCGTCCCCAGCGAAGCGGAGCGGGGCTGATGGAAGCGCTGCTCGCCCTTGTCATCGGCGTGCTCACCGCCTGCGGCGTCTATCTCGCGCTGCGCGGGCGTACCTTCCCGGTGGTGCTTGGCCTGACCTTTCTGTCCTATGCCGTCAACCTGTTCCTCTTCGCCATGGGGCGGCTCAAGATCGGCGCCCCGCCCGTCATCGCCCAGGGCGCCGCAGGCTATGCCGACCCCCTGCCGCAGGCCCTGGTGCTCACCGCCATCGTCATCAGCTTCGGCATGACCGCCTTCGTCATCATGCTCTCACTCAAGGCACGCGCCGAGCTGGGCAACGATCACGTCGACGGGCGCGAGTCGTCATGAGCCATCTGGTCATCGCCCCCGTGCTACTGCCGCTCATGGCGGCCATCGTCCTGCTCCTGCTGCGCCATCTGGATCTGCGGCTGCGCCGGCTCATCAGCGTGGGCGCGCTGCTGGCCGAGCTCGTCCTTGCGCTCACACTGCTCGTCACGGTCAGCGACGGCGAGATACGGGTCTATGCCCTGGGCGACTGGCCCGCCCCTTATGGCATCGTCCTGATGGCGGACCGCCTGAGCGCCTGGCTGCTCGTGACCACCGCCCTGCTTGCCTTCTTCGCCCTGCTCCACGCCCTGCGCGGCATCGACGCCACTGGCCGGCACTTCCACGTGCTCTACCAGCTGCAGCTCTTCGGCCTGGCCGGTGCCTTCCTCACCGGTGACCTGTTCAACCTGTTCGTCTTCTTCGAGGTCCTGCTGCTCGCCTCCTATGGTCTGCTGCTGCATGGCGGCGGGGCGCTGCGCACGCGCGCGGGGCTGCACTACGTCGTCTTGAACCTCGTCGGCTCCACCCTCTTCCTGTTCGCGGTCGGGGCGCTCTACGGCGTGCTGGGCACGCTCAACATGGCCGACCTGGCCCGTGCGGTGGCGGCCACACCGGCGGACAACGTCGGCGTGGTGCGCGCGGCGGGCCTGTTGCTGTTCGGGGTGTTCGCGCTCAAGGCGGCGCTTTTGCCGTTGCACCTGTGGTTGCCGGCCGCCTACGCGCACACGAGTGCACCGGTGGCGGCGCTGTTCGCCATCATGACCAAAGTGGGGGCCTACAGCATCCTGCGCATCGATACCCTGATCTTCGGGAATGCCGCTGGTCCGCTCGCGGGCCTGTTGGACCCCTGGCTGCTGCCCATCGGCCTTGCCACCCTGGCCGTGGGCACCCTCGGGGCGGTGGCTGCCCGCGGCCTGGGACAGCAGATCGCCTACCTCGTCGTCGCCTCGGCCGGCACCCTGGTCAGCGCCTTCGGGCTCGCCAACCCCGAGGGGGTCGCCGCCGGTCTCTATTACCTGCCGCACACCACCTTTGCCGCCGCCGCCGCCTTCCTGCTCACCGCGGCCATCGCCCGCCGGCGCGGCGAGCTGGCCGACCGGCTGGATCCGGGGCCCACCCTGCCGGAGAAGCGTCTGGTCGGCGGACTCTTTTTCGTCGTTGCCGTGGCGCTCGCCGGGCTGCCGCCGCTGGCCGGTTTTCTGGGCAAGTTTTTGCTGCTGCGCGCCACCCTGGGGCTTCAGGCGCTGCCCTGGGTCTATGCCGTGGTGCTCGGCACGGGCCTGCTCGCCCTGATCGCGCTCGCCCGCAGCGGCAGCCTGGTGTTCTATCGCACCCAGTCGGTCACGCGCGCCGCGGCGAGCGCACCCGTGACGGTCGCGGCCGAACTCGCCCCCGTGACCGGCCTGCTGCTCCTGGTCATCGGGCTGAGCCTTGCGGCCGGGCCGCTGTACGAATACACCCAGGCCACGGCCACGCAGCTCATGCAGCCGGATCGCTACATCCAGACCGTGCTGGGGGGAGGGGGGCGCTGATGCGGCGCTTGCTTCCACATCCCCTGCTCACGCCCATTCTGGCGCTCATCTGGCTGCTGCTCAACAACAGCCTCTCGCCCGGTCACATCCTGCTGGGGCTGCTTTTGGGCTGGTTCATCCCCTGGTTCACCCTGCGCTTTTGGCCTGAGCGTGTGCGTATCCGCCGGCCGCTGACCCTGCTGCGCTTCATCGCCGTGGTCCTGTACGACATCGTCGTGGCCAACCTGAGTGTGGCCCGCCGCATCCTCGGCCGGCCCGCCGCCCTGCGCCCGGCCTTCGTCAGCGTGCCGCTGGAACTCAAGACCGAGCTCGCCATCAGCCTGCTGGCCAACACCATCTGTCTCACGCCCGGCACGGTCTCCGCCCGGCTCGCGCCGGACCGGCGCTGCCTGCTGGTGCACGGCCTGCACGTGCCGGACGCCGGGGCGCTGGTGGCGAGCATCAAACAGCGCTACGAGGCGCCGCTCAAGGAGGTGTTCGAATCATGCTGAGCTGGGTCATCCCCGTCGCCTTCGCCCTGGTCACCGCCGCCGTGGCGATGAACTTCTGGCGCCTGATCCGCGGGCCCTCGCTGCCCGACCGCATCCTGGCGCTGGACACCCTGTACGTGAACACCATCGCGCTGCTGGTGTTGTTGGGCATCCACCTGGCGAGCGCCCTGTACTTCGAGGCCGCCCTGCTCATCGCCCTGATGGGCTTTGTCGGCACTGTGGCGCTGTGCAAGTATCTGCTGCGCGGGGACATCATTGAGTGAGGCGTGAGGGGGGATCTATGCTTGAATACCTGCTATCGTTCCTGATCCTGACCGGGGCGGTCTTCACCTTCATCGGCTCGCTGGGGCTGGCGCGGCTCAAGGACTTCTACACCCGGCTGCACGGCCCCACCAAGGCCACCACCCTGGGGGTGGGCAGTCTGCTCATCGCCTCGGCCCTGTTGTTCAGCACGCGCGGTGACGGGGTGAGCCTGCACGAGGTCCTGGTGACCCTCTTCCTGTTCATCACCGCGCCGGTGTCGGCCCACCTGCTCGCCAAGGCGGCCCTGCACCTCGAGCTGCCCTCGCTCGCCCCGGCGCCGCAGGAGGAGACCCACGACCGCCAGGCGGGGAACTCGCGGGGCCCGGGGCCGCACAAAGGCGCATGAATACCAACCCGCTTAAGTAGGAGGCATCCATGAAACGCGTTTTGCTCTTCCTGGCCACCAACCTGGCCGTCATCGTCGTGCTCTCCATCACCCTGCGCCTGCTGGGCGTGGAGCGCATCCTGGACGAGTCGGGCACGGGCCTGAACTTCAACAACCTGCTCATCTTTGCTGCCGTCTTCGGCTTCGGCGGCGCCTTCATCTCGCTGGCGATGTCCAAGTGGACCGCCAAGCGCATGACCGGCGCCCGGGTGATCGACACCCCGCGCACCCCCACCGAGATCTGGCTGGTCGAGACCGTGCGCCGCCAGGCCAAGCAGGCCGGCATCGGCATGCCCGAGGTGGCGATCTACGACTCGCCCGAGGTCAACGCCTTCGCCACCGGCATGAGCAAGAACAACGCCTTGGTCGCCGTCTCCACCGGGCTCTTGAACAGCATGACGCGCGACGAGGCCGAGGCGGTGCTGGGGCACGAGGTGGCGCACGTGGCCAACGGTGACATGGTGACGCTCGCCCTCATCCAGGGCGTGGTCAACACCTTCGTCATCTTCCTCTCCCGTGTCATCGGCCACCTGGTCGATCGCGTGGTGTTCAAGACCGAGCGGGGCCACGGCCCGGCCTTTTGGGTGACCACAATCATCGCCGAGCTGGTGCTTGGCATCCTCGCCAGCATCATCGTCTTCTGGTTCTCGCGTCAGCGTGAGTTCCGCGCCGACCGTGGTGGGGCCATGCTCGCCGGTCGCGAGAAGATGATTGCGGCGCTGGAGCGCCTGCAGCGTGTGCACACCGCCCCGCTGCCCGACCAGATGGCCTCCTTCGGCATCGCCGGCGGCATCGGCCACGGCCTGAAGCGCCTGTTCATGACCCACCCGCCGCTCGAGGAGCGCATCGAGGCGCTCAAGCGGGGATGATGTGAGCGGTGAGCGGGCCGCGGGGGAGGGCGCGCCCGACACCGCGCCCCTGATCGACACCCACTGCCACCTTGACGCCGGCGAGTTCGACGCCGACCGCGACCAGGTCTATGCGCGGGCACGCGCCGCCGGCATCGCCCTGCAGATCGTGCCGGCGGTCACCGCCGCCAATTTCGATGCGGTTGCCGCCGCCTGCCGGCGCTACCCCGGTTGCCTGCCGGCCTGGGGGCTGCACCCCATGTACATCCACGTCCACCACCGCGACCACCTTGAGCGGCTGCGGGCGCAAATCGAGGCCTGGCGTCCGGTGGCGGTGGGCGAGATCGGGCTGGACCTCTTCGTGCGCGACCTGGACTACGCCACACAGGAGTACTACTACACGCAGCAGCTCAAGATCGCCCGCGACTACGATCTGCCGGTGCTGCTGCACTGCCGGCGGGCGAACGACCAGATCCTCAAACACCTGCGCCAGATCCGCCCCAGGGGCGGCATCGCCCACGCCTTCAGCGGCAGCCGGCAACAGGCCGAGGAATACCTCAAGCTCGGCTTCAAGCTGGGCTTCGGCGGCGCCTTCACCTGGCCGCGCGCCACGCGCCTCAGGGCCCTCGCCGCCGAGCTACCGCTCGAGGCCATCGTGCTGGAGACCGACAGCCCGGACATCCCCCCCGAATGGGTCGGCCGCGGCCGCAACGAGCCGGGCGAGCTCGCCCGCATCGCCCAGGTTCTGGCCGGGCTGCGGGGGATCAGCCCGGCGGAGGTCGCCCGGCAGACCAGCGCGAACGCCCGCGCCGTGTTGGGCATGATCTAGGACCGGGCGGGCAGGCGCTGCAGGTCCTAGTCTTCGGGTTTCAGCCAGCGGGCGAACTTGCCGCTGAATTTCGCCACCTCGGACACTCTTGATCCAGCAGTCTAATACCGCACCATCGTCATTCCGGCGTAGGCCGGAATCTAGCGGTGTGTCTGGGCTCCGGCCTTCGCCGGAGCGACGGAATTATGTTGCCGTGTTAATAAAACGAGTCCACATCCCGTCTCCCCTCTATAGGGCAAAAGACGGAATGGGGTGGCCAGCGGTCATTAAGGAGGCGGCCCTTAAATCACCGGTGCCGGCGTTTGCTGGCTCCCTCCCCCTCTAGGGGGAAGGAGTCCACAGCATGACGCAACCCAGCCTATTATTGGGCCGGATCGGTAATCGAGCGCCCACCGTGTCACCCCCTCGCCAACCCCCGATCGGGTCCGGGGCAGGCTTCCCCCATCAAAGGGGAAGGAGGCTGGGCATCGCTGGGTACGGGGTATGACCAGACCCTATGCCCATGCGGATAGAGCAGGCCCTCAAAGCATCCCCATCACCGCGCGCAAGCTCTTTTCCACCGCGGTCATCTCTTCGGCGGTGAGGCTGGTCAGCGGGCCTTCGCCTATGCGATCGCGGTCGATTGCGCGCGGTTGGTCGGTGATGACCTGGCAGGGCTTGAGCAAGCGATCGCGGGCCGGCAGGCTGATGCGCCAGCGTTTGAAGCCGGGATAGACCCGGGTGCTGAGGGGCAGCACCACGACCATCGGTGTGCCACTCGCGGTCAGTTCGTCCGCCTGGATGATCAGCACCGGACGAACCTTGCCGATCTCGCGGCCGCGCGGGGGGTTGAGGTTGGCCACCCAGACCTCCCCGCGCCGCATCAGCGCCACCAACGCTCGTTGGGCTCGATACGAGCGGCGCGTTCCTCGGCGAGGATCCGATCGAGGCCGTCGTCCACGCGGTCGTTGGCGATTTCCAGCGCCTCCTGGCGGATCGCCGGGTCTGCATACGCACGCCGGGCCTCCTCGACCAGTTCGGCCATAAAGCGCGCCTTCTCGCGCCGCTCCAGGAATTCGGCGATGGCCTGGCGGGCGATCTCCGAACGGGTCTTACCCGTCAGCCGGGCCTCTTCTTCCAGGCGGGCGTCGAAGTCTTCGGGCAGACGTAGGCTCAGTGCAGTCACGTGTTGAACACCGTATTACATTGTGTGATGCGATTATAGTTGCGTGATGTCAGACAAACAAGAGGGCAGACTGTCTCTCAGCCCATGTGAATGGCACGGCGTGAATGGGGTCAGGTCTTGCATTGAAATGGCGGGGCGAGACTTTCCCCCAGCTCCAGTGACGAGGGACGCTGGACTCAGCGGTCTTTGTTCTGTCTGCCGCGGTCCTGGCACCCCGTATGAGGGCCTCGTCGGGTTTGTCTATGCTGGAATGAGGTTGTATCGCGTTCGATGGCCGACCGGGTGAAGGATGGAAAGGTGCCTGCCGGTGTCAAGCCGGGCTGAGGAGTGGCCGACACTGCTCTCAGTCCCCCGCCGGCTCCGGTTTGAGCCAGCGAGCGAACTTGCCGCGGAATTTCGCCACCTTGGGTGCCACGACGAACAGGCAGTAGGGCTGGTTGGGGTGGCGGTCGTAGTAGTCCTGGTGGTAGTCCTCGGCCGGCCAGAAGGTGGTGGCGGGGGTGAGTTCTGTGACGATGGGGGCGCTGTAGGCACCTTGCCGTGTCAGTTCCTCGATCATCCGCTGCGCCTCGTCGCGCTGCGCCGCGTCGTGCCAGAAGATGGCGGAGCGGTACTGGGTGCCGACGTCGTTGCCCTGGCGGTTCTTCTGTGTGGGGTCGTGGATGCTGAAGAACACCTCGAGCAGGTCGCGGTAGCTGACCACCTGCGGGTCGTAGGCGATTTGCGCCACCTCGGCGTGCCCAGTCTTGCCGCTGCAGACGGCCTCGTAGCTGGGGTTGGCGGTCTCGCCGCCCATGTAGCCGGAGGTCACCGACACCACTCCCTGCATGCGCTTGTAGACCGCCTCCAGACACCAGAAGCAGCCCCCAGCCAGGGTGGCCAGCTTCAGATCCGGCTGAGTGGCAGCACTCATCTTTTTCCCTCCTCATCCGTTAAAGACACGGGCAATCAACGATCGGCCTGTCGCCCGCCGGCCAGGCCGTTGGACTGCATGAGCCTCACTGAAATTCGCATCCCCATCGAGCAGGTCCGCGAAGGCCTCTACATCCGCCTTGACTCGTGGATGTCGCATCCGTTCCTGTTCAACAGCTTCAAGGTCCGCGACGCGCGGCAGATCGAGGCGCTGCGGGCATCTGGCATCCGCGAGGTGGCCTACATCCCGGCCAGGAGCGATTGTGAACCCCTGCCGCCGCAGGCCGCCACCGTCCAGCCGGACACCACGCTCAAGCAGACGGATCCGGCATTGCAGGCCCTGTGGCAGGAGAAGCAGGCGCGCCGCCAGAAGGTCGCCGAGCGGCGCGCTGCCATCGGCCAGTGCGAGCAGCGCTTCAACAAGAGTGTCAACTCGGTGAAGGCCCTGCTGAAAGGGTTGTTCGCCCGTCCACGCGAGTCGGTGGAGCAGGCCCAGGCCCTGGTGACGGAGATGGTCGAGTCGCTGCTCGCCGAAAAAGAGGTGGTCATCCACCTGATGAGCAGCAAGGCGGGCGACGAGAACGCCTATTACCACGCCCTCAACGTGACCGTGCTGGCGCTCATGCTCGCCCGCGAGGTTGGGCTGCCGGCCGAGGCGATGCGCGCCCTGGGGTTGGGCTGCCTGCTGCACGACATCGGCAAGGAGCGCATCCCCAGCCAGATCCTGCTCAAGCGCACGCCCTGGACGGCGGCCGAGCGCAGTTTCTACCAGCAGCACGTGGCCTATGGCATCGAGGCGGCACAGCGGTTGCCAGGTCTGACCCCCGGCGCCCTGGAGGTCATCGCCGGGCACCACGAGATGCTGGACGGCAGCGGTTATCCCGGACATCTGGAGGGCGAGCGCATCGGGCGGCTCGCGCGCATCGCCGCCATCGTCAACGCCTACGACAACCACTGCAACCGGGTGAACCCGGCCGACTCGCTCACCCCCGCCGAGGCCCTGGCGTACATGTTCAAGCACCAGAAGGCGCAGTTCGACCCGGTGCTGCTCAAGCTCTTCATCCGCTGCCTGGGGGTGTATCCGCCCGGCAGCCTCGTGCAGCTCAACAACGACGCCCTCGGCATGGTGGTGAGTGTGAAGCCCGACCGACTGCTGCAGCCGACGATCCTGCTTTACGACCCCGCCATCCCCAAGGAGGAGGCGGTGTTCTTCGACCTGGACGAGGCCCCGGAGCTGGCCATAGTGCGCACGCTGCGGCCGGCGGCGCTCCCCCCCGAGGTGCATGACTATCTCAACCCCAGGGCGCGGGTGAGCTACTTCCTTGAGCGCGCCAGCGACCGACGCTGACGGACCCGAGCGTGTGATCGGCTGCGCCGATTTTCACGGTTACCCGGCAACAAAACCTTCCGTCGCTCCGGCGAAGGCCGGGGCCCAGACACTCCGCTGGAATCCGGCCTATGCGGGAATGACGACGGTGCGGTATCGGACTGCCGGATCAATAAAAATCGAACTCATACCCGTCAGCCCGAGGGGTCGGTCTCCGGCGCAGACTCTGCCGATTCCGGGCTGAGCAGACGTTCCGCCAGCCGCACCCAGTAGCTGGCGCCCAGGGTCAGGATGGCGTCGTTGAAGTCGTAGTGCGGGTTGTGCAACGTGCAGCCGCCCTCGCCCGAGCCGTTGCCGATCCAGACGTAACAGCCGGGGCGCTCGCGCAGCAGATAGGCGAAATCCTCCGCCCCCATGGAGGGTCTGAGGTCGGTGCGCACGTTCTCCGCGCCGACCAGCGTCTCGAGGACGGCGCGGCAGCGGGCCGCCTCGCGCGCGTCGTTCACCGTGGGCGGATAGCCGCGCTGGTAGTTAAGGCTCACCTGCACCCCGTGCGCGGCGGCTATACCGGCGCAGATGCGTTCCATCGCCGCCTCGACCTGGTCCTGCACCTCGGGCCGGAAGGCGCGCACCGTGCCGCGCAGATCGGCCTGCTCGGGGATGACGTTGTAGGCACCGCCGTCGGCGTTGAGCCGGGTGATGGACAGCACCGCGGCGTCGAGCGGGTCGAGGTTGCGGCTGACCACGCCAGATCGGAA
>JAKADY010000046.1 GCA_021826065.1 Pseudomonadota bacterium | reverse complement strand
GGAACCTTTCTGGGTCGAACTGCGCGGTGTCTTGATCCGCGATGTTGCGGGCAAGCCCCTTCACATGGTCGGGTCATGCATCGACATCACGGCCCGCCGCCGGGCCGAGGAGGCGCTCAGGCGCAGCCTCGAGACCTATGCCCGCGCCGAGGCGATCGCCCACATCGGTTCCTGGGACTGGGACATCCTGACCGGCGAGTTGCGCTGGAGCGACGAGATCTACCGCATCTTCGGTCTCACGCCGCAGTCTTTCGGCGCCACCTACCAGGCCTTCCTCGACACCATACACCCGGGCGACCGCCAGCGGGTGATCGACGCGGTGAATGCCAGCGTGGCCGATGCCGATGTCCCTTACAGCATCGAACACCGCGTGGTGCGCCCCGATGGCCAGGTTCGCCACGTACACGAACAGGGGCAGGTCTATCGGGATGGTTCTGGACGCCCCGTGCGCATGATCGGCACCATGACATCACCGAGCGCAAGCTCACCGAACAGGCGCTCGAGCGCGCCAAGGGGGCGGCCGAGGCGGCAAGCCGGGCGAAGAGCGAGTTCCTCGCCCGTATGTCGCACGAGCTGCGCACCCCCATGAACGCCATCCTCGGCTTTGCTCAGCTGTTGGAGCTCAACCCCCAGCTCGACGCGCGCAGCCGCTCGAACGTGCAGGAGATCCACAAGGCCGGCCGACATCTGCTGGAGCTGATCAACGAGGTCCTTGACCTTGCCCGCGTTGAGACCGGCCGCATTGAGATGAAGCTGGAGCCGGTGGATTGTGCTGTCCTTGCCCAAGAGTGCCTGGACCTGGCTACCCCCCTGGCCCGGCCGCGCGGGGTGAGGATCGACCTGGAGGACAGGCCGGCGGCAGGGCTTGCTGTGTTGGCCGATCGCACCCGCTGCAAGCAGGTCCTGCTCAACCTCCTGTCCAACGCCATCAAGTACAACCATGATGGCGGCGAGGTCGGGTTGAGTGTCGCGGCCGACGGGGCGAACGGCGTGCGCTTTGCGATACGCGACACCGGCCCCGGCATCCCCGAGGCGCGCCAGGCCGAGCTGTTCAAGCCCTTCCAGCGCCTGGTCGAGACTGGCAGCCCGGTGGAAGGCACCGGCATCGGCCTGGCCATCAGCAAACGGTTGGTGGAGGAGATGGGCGGGCGCATCGGCGTCGACAGCCGACCAGGGCAGGGAAGCACCTTCTGGTTCGTGTTGCCGCGGGTTACAACCATCACACCCGCAGAAGCCCCGCCCCAGTATGGCCAGAGTCCCACCCTGCCGTCGAAGGGGCCGCTCGGCGGCACCGTGCTCTACGTCGAGGACAACGCCACCAACGCGCGCCTCATGACGCACTTCTGTGCCGCGCTGCCGGGCGTGCGTCTACTGCTCGCCGAGAACGCGGAGCAAGGCTTGCAGTTGGCCCAGGCGACGCGGCCCGATCTCCTCCTGCTGGACATCAACCTGCCGGGCGTGGATGGCTACCAGCTCCTGGAGCGGCTCAAGGCGATCCCCGGCTGTGCCGATATCCCGGCCGTGGCGGTCTCGGCCGATGCCATGCCCGAACACATCGAACGGGCGCAGGCGGCGGGCTTTCGCGACTATCTGACCAAGCCCCTGGACTTGGACCGCCTCCACCGTCTGCTCACGCAATACCTCGGTTGAACGAGCCACATGATTCACCCGACCGATCTGCCCCCGCTGGGAGAAGGGCTCAACAACGCCGGCATCCTGATCGTCGATGACGAGCCGGTCAATGTCCGACTGCTGGAGCAGATGCTGGCCCTGGACGGCTATCGCAACGTCCTGGGGATCACCGACCCGCGCGAGACGCTGACCCGTATCGCCGAACAGGGCACCGATCTGCTGCTGCTCGATCTGAACATGCCCCATCTCGACGGCTTTCAGGTCCTGCAGCAACTGCGCGCCCTGGCCCTGCCGCCGGCCGTCCTGGTGCTCACCGCCCAGAGCGATTCCCCGGTCAAACTGCGGGCCCTGCGCTCGGGCGCCCGCGATTTCCTCACCAAGCCGATCGACATGGCGGAGCTGATGGCGCGGGTGCGTAACCTGCTGGAGGTCCAGCGCTACCAAGTATACCTGCACAGGCAAAACACCGTTCTGGAGGAAAAGGTGCGCGAGCGCACCCGCGAGCTGCACGACACCCGCCTGGAGATCATCCACCGGCTCGGCCGCGCGGCCGAATACCGCGACAACGAGACGGGGCTGCACATCATCCGCATGAGCCGCTATTCGCAGCTCCTGGGCCAGCTCGCCGGCATGGACGAGTCGGAGACGGAACTCCTACTGCACGCCAGCCCCATGCACGACATCGGCAAGATCGGCATCCACGACCGCATCCTGCTCAAGCCTGGCAAGCTCGACGCCGAGGAATGGGCGATCATGCAGACCCACGCCCGCATCGGCGCTGACCTGCTGGACGGCCATCCAGCCCCCATTCTCCAGATGGCGCGCGACATCGCCCTGACCCACCACGAAAAGTGGGATGGTAGCGGCTACCCCGACGGCCGCGTGGGCGAGGGCATCCCCCTGGTCGGCCGCATCGTCGCTGTGGCCGACGTGTTCGACGCGCTGACCAGCGCCCGCCCTTACAAACCGGCCTGGCCCCTGGAGCACGCCCTCGCCTACCTCTCCGAGCAGCGCGGGCGCCACTTCGATCCACGCCTGGTCGACCTCTTCCTCGGCAACCTCGATGCCTTCCTCGCCATTCGCGCGCGTTATGCCGAGCCAGAGCCGGTCGAGGTGACGCCGTGAGCGGCGGCATCAAGGTCCTGGTGGTGGACGATGTGGCCGCCAACCTGGATGTGATGGACCAGTTCCTGAGCCAACTCGGCCACACGGTGGTGAAGGCAGCGACCGGGGCAGAGGCGTTGCAGGCGTTTCAGATGCACCAACCCGACCTGGTGCTGATGGACGTCATGCTGCCCGATATCAACGGCCTGGAGGCCACACGCCGCATCCGCGCCATGGCCGGCGAGCGCTGGGTGCCCATCCTCTACGTGAGCGCCCTGACCCAGCGCGATGACATCCTGCGCGGGCTCGACGCTGGCGGCGATGACTACCTCACCAAACCCATCGATCTGACGCTGCTCGAGGCCAAGATCCGCGCCATGCAGCGCATCGCCGACATGCAGGCACGGCTGGAGGCGAGTGCCCGGGAGCTGGCGCGCTACCGGGAGGCGGCCGAACAGGAACAGGCCACCGCCCAGGCGCTGATGGAGAAGATGATCCAGGCCGGCAGTGTCGAGGACCCCGGTCTCAGGCTGTGGCTCGAGCCGGCCGCCCGCTTCAGCGGCGATCTGCTCGTCGCCGGCCGCTCGCGCATCGGTGGACAACTCTACGTGCTGCACGCCGACGCCATGGGCCATGGCCTGACGGCCGCCCTGCCGCTCCTGCCCATCGCCCAGATCTTCCGCACCATGACCGAGCAAGGCATGACCCTGCCGGTCATCGTGCACGAGATGAACGCCTCGCTGCAGCGGCAGATCCCGCGTGGTTTCTTCGTCGCCGCCACGGTGGCAGTGATCGACCGCCGCAACCGCACGGTGGAGGTCTGGAATGGCGGCAACCCGGACGCCCTGCTGGTCGACGCGGCAGGTGCGGTCCTGCAACGCTTCCCTTCCGATCACCTGCCGCTTGGTATCCAGCCGCCCGAGCGTTTCGCGGCCCACACACGCTGCTGGCAGGTGCACGCCGGCGAGGCGAACCTCATCATGCACTCCGACGGCCTGGCCGAGGCACGCACCCGCCAGGGTGAACCCTTCGGCCAGGCGCGACTCATGGCCGCTCTAGGCCAGGGTGGCGACCTGCATCAGGCCGTGATGGACGCAGTGGTGCAACACCTCGACGGGGCCCGCGCGCACGACGACATCTCGCACGCCTGCGTGACCTGCTAGCCCCGGCCCACCGATGTATGCCCCGGCTTGCACTCGCCGTCACCCATCCCTGGCAGGTCACACCCGCCGAGGCCCGGGCCATACAGGAGACCCTCCGCGGCCGTGTCGAAACGGTCGACCGGCTGCCCTCGATCCGTCATGTCGCCGGGGTGGATGTGGGCTTCGCTCCGGATGGCCGCACCACCCGCGCCGCCGTGGTGGTCTTGAGCTATCCGGCCCTCACGCCGGTGGACCAGGCCGTGGCGCGTCAGCCCACGGCCTTCCCCTACGTGCCGGGCCTGCTCTCCTTTCGTGAACTGCCCGCTGTGTTGGCCGCTATCGAGCAGTTGCAAATCCTGCCCGACCTCTATCTCTGCGACGGCCAGGGGCTGGCCCACCCGCGCCGTTTCGGCATCGCCTGCCACCTGGGCGTGCTGCTCGACGCACCCGCCATCGGCGTGGCCAAGACACGCCTCACGGGCAGCCATGACGAGCCACCGGCCGAGAAGGGCGGCTGGGTGCCGCTGCTGGACGGCGGTGAGGTGATCGGCGCAGTGGTGCGCACGCGCAGCCGGGTCAAGCCGGTCTATGTCTCGGTCGGCCACCGGGTGTCGCTTGAGACCGCTGTGAATTTCACGCTTGCCTGCACGACCCACTATCGCCTGCCGGAGACCACCCGACAGGCGCATCGTCTGGCCTCGATCGTCCGGGGGACGTCATGAAACTGTCATCACCCGCGCCTATCCTACCCGCAATGCCAGAAATCGGCCCGGCCATGGGGCTCGACGATCTACATGCACAGCTGCTGCACATCCTGCAGCACAAGCAGATCACCACCCTGTTCCAGCCCATCCTCAATCTGCGCGAGGGGAGCATCCACGGCTACGAGGCCTTGAGCCGCGGTCCCTCGGACAGCAGCCTACATGTGCCCGAGGCCTTGTTCAGGGCCGCCGGATACCTGGGACTGACGACGGCGCTCGATCTGGCCTGTGTCGAGGCCGCGCTCGAAAACTTTGCCGCCCAGGACCTGCCGGGGCGGGTCTTCGTCAACCTGTCGCCGGCCACCCTGCTGGCCGTCGAGGCGATCAGCGACCGCCTCAACGGACTCATCCACGCCGCCGGCCTCGCCCCGGCGCGGGTGGTGCTGGAACTGACCGAGACCGCGCCCGGTTTCGATTACGCCGCCCTGCGCCGTATCACTGAGTCGCTGCATGCCTCGGGGGTGCGGATCGCCATGGACGACCTCGGCGAGGGTTTCTCCAGCCTGCGCCTGTGGTCGGAACTCAAGCCGGCCTATGTCAAGATCGACAAGCACTTCATCGATGGCATCCACCAGGACCCGCACAAGCTCGAATTCGTGCGCTCCATCCAGCAGATCGCCGAGGGGGTGGGGGCGCACCTGATCGGCGAGGGGGTGGAGCTTGCCTCCCAGTTGAGCATCGTCCGCGATCTGGGCATCCGCTACGCCCAGGGGTATTTCATCGGCCGGCCCGGCGCCCTGCCGGCGCGCCTACCCTCGCCCGAGGCGGAGCGCTGCCTGAACTCGGCCCGGGTGGGGGTGTTCCCGGGAACAATGGCGAACAGCACCGGCCAGGTGCGTGCCACCGCCCTGCTGATGCAGGCCCCTTGTGTGAGTCCGGAGACCCCGGCGGAGGAGGTGCTCGACCTCATGCTGGCCAACCCGGCCCTGGATGCCATCGCTGTGGTCGATGACGGGCGGCCGGTCGGCATCATCCACCGGGCGGTGCTGATGGACCGCTTCATCCGCCTTTACAGCCGCGAGCTCTATGGGCGGCGGCCGAGTCGCAGCTTCATGGATCCCGAGCCCCTGGTGGTCGACCAGGGCACGCTGATCCACGACCTGTCCGAACTGGTGGTGCGCAAGGGCAAGCAGGCCTTCACCTCCGGCTTCATCATCACGGCGGACGGGCGTTATGCCGGTATGGGGTCTGGCTTCGATCTGATGCGCGCCCTGACCGAGCTGCAGATCGTCGCCGCACGCTACGCCAACCCCCTGACCGGGCTGCCCGGCAACGTCCCCATCCAGCAGCACATCGAGCGGCTGCTCGCCGCCGGCGCGTCCTTCGTCGCCGTCTACGCCGACCTCAACGCCTTTAAACCCTACAACGACGTCTACGGCTTTCGCCGCGGCGACGACATGATTGCCCTGCTGGGGGGCATCCTGGTCGAGATGGCGCAGGCCGAGCTGGACTTTGTCGGTCACATCGGCGGCGACGACTTCGTCGTCTTGTTCCAAAGCCCGGACTGGGAGGCCCGCTGTCACCGCATCCTGCAGCGGTTCGACGAATCCGCGCCCCAGTTCTACAGCGAGTCGCACCGCGCGGCGGGCGGCTACACCAGTGAAAACCGCCGCGGCGAGCTGGAGTTCCATCCCCTGGTATCGCTCGCCCTCGGCGCGGTGTCCATCGACCCGGTGGGTTATCACAGCTATCACGAGGTGGCCCGCGCCGCCGCCGAGGCCAAACGCATGGCCAAGCGCAGCGCCTCGAGCGCCCTGTTCGTCGACCGCAGGCGCGGCCCGCATGCCCAAGCCACCTGACGGTCCTGGGGGCGCTGTCTGCCACATCCCGACCCGCTCCCCGGCCGGATCCCTCTGACCGTTCATGGCCGATAGGCCGCCCCTGCCCATGAAAACCGTTGTGCCGCCCATGAACGGTTCCCTCTCCCCCACCCCTCCCCCGCTTGCGGGGGAGGGGAGCTTCGTGGTCGGCTGCGCCGATTCTCACGGTAAACGGATCAGGACGTCTCATTTCGACAACAGCCGTGCCTCACGGCCGCGCGCATAGTCCGCGGCAGCCTGTCATTTCATAGGGCTTTGATATACTGAAATTGCCCTGTTTTTTGTGGGTGGATGGGGCGTTACGCGGTCCGAGGGTCGCGGGACGCCCATCGCTTCTGGCGCATGCGCCGTCGTGCGGCGTTGAACGCAGGGCATGCGTCCATCCGCCGGTGCAACCACCCCCTAGACTGCACTGGCGGGCCCACGGAGATAGGCCAGAACGACCTCACCTGAGATCAACCGTACGGAGGCATCACATGAAACTGAAAACCTTGTCCCTCTCCATTGCCCTTGCAGCGGCGGTCGCCGCGCCGATGACGGCGTCGGCCCAGCAGCCCGCACAGCAGGCGGGCGCCACCCAGCCGCAGGCCACCCAGCTGCCCCGCACCCCTGACCAGTGGGCCGCCATGATGTGGGATTTCACCCGCAACCCCATGGTGCTGCGTGATCCCAAGGCCTTCGTGCCCTGGTTCAGCGCCGCGTTGGAGCCGGGGTTCTACACCGCCCTGGGGCAGCAGTCGCTCGACCCGGCGTGGTGGGGCTACATGATGAACAGCATGATGAACCCCGCGGCCTTCAGTGCCTGGGCACCGCTGATGACCGATCCCAACGTGTACATGCGCTGGCTCACCGCCTCCATGGACCCGAACTTCTACACCGCGCTGCTGACCCAGCTCACCGACCCCGGCAAGATGATGCGCTGGATGATGGCGCCCATCGACCCCAAGCTGTGGGGCCTGATGTTGCAGGGCCTGAACCCCGGCATGTACATGAAGTGGATGCTGGCGCCGCTCGATCCGCGCTGGATGCAGGCCATGATCGCGCCGATGAACCCCAACGTGTATCTGGGCTGGCTGGGCGCCATGATGAACCCCGCCTCCTATGGCGACCTGTGGAAGGGCTTCCTGACCCCGGGCACCACCGCGCTGCCGTCCTACCCGGTGCCTGCCGCGCCGAGCGGTCAGCCGCAGATGTTCAACCCGTTCGATCCGGCGGCCTGGTCGCAGATGTTCACCGTGCCCGGCGCCCAAGCCCCGCAACAGGCCGGCCAGCAGGGTACGACCCAGCCCTATATCTTCAACCCGTTCGATCCCGCCGCCTGGACCCAGCTGTGGCAGGTGCCCCAGCAGCAACAGCCGCAGCAGGCCGCGCCGGCCAAGTAGTGATCGGTTAGCTCACTTTGCCGAAGAGGCGTCCGCAAGGACGCCTTTTTTTATGGGCGTCCAGTACGCGCGCCCATAAAAAAGGCCTGTCACTAGGACAGGCCTAATTGCGCGGCGGAGAGGGTTGTGTGAGGTGGTTGTTCAGGAAACTGCCATCGCTTCCTGCGGCTCCAGACGGCGCGCCGGCCGGCTCTCCCGGCTGCCGATGGTGAGCAGATCCCAAGCCAGCAACAGGAAGCCGGCAGCGAAGACCCAGCCGGAGATCATGCGCCAGGTCATGCCTTGCTGGAACCAGGGATGGGCTTGGGCCGCGAAGTAACCCATCCAGCCCGATCCTTCGATCGCCCGCTCGATCTGCGACTGCTCATAGCCGGCGATGAGCAGGGCCATGGTCATGCCGATCATGCCGACATGGAGCAGGAAGATCGCCCACTTCCAGCGCCAGGCGCCGACCAGTTCGCCGCTCATCCAGACATTGCCGCGCCACTTCTGCACGGCGAGATAGACGAAGGCAATGACGATGGTGGCATAGGCACCGAAGAAGGCCAGGTGGCCGTGCGAGGCGGTCCACTGGGTGCCGTGGGTATAGAGATTGATCTGCGGCAGGGTGTGCATGAAGCCCCACACGCCAGCCCCGAAGAAGTTGCCGAAGGCCTGCGCGATCATCCAGGCGAGCGCCGGGTTGTTGGTGCTCTTGAGCTTGTGATGCCCCGCATCGAACACGGCATGCACCACCATGGCCACCAGGGGGATGGGCTCCAGGGCCGAGAAGAAGCCGCCGATGGCGAGCCAGTATTCCGGCGTGCCGATCCAGAAGTAATGGTGACCCAGACCGAGGATGCCGGAGCCAAACAGCAGCGCCACCTCGATGTAGAGCCAGGTCTCGACAATCTTGCGGCGCACGCCCATGGTCTTGATCAGACCGTAGGCGAGCAGACAGCCCACCAGCACCTCCCAGGTGGCCTCCACCCAGAGGTGAATCACCCACCACCACCAGTGCTGATCCATGGAGATGTTGGGGGTGTACCACATACCTGCCGTATACAGGCCCGCCAGCGCCACCAAGTCGAGCACCAGCACCCCGCCGATGCCGGTGAAACGCCCCTTCATGAAGGTGGCGGCGACGTTGTAGAAGAAGGCCAGCATGCACACGACGATGCCGATGTCCGCCCAGCGCGGTGCCTCGATGTACTCGCGCCCCTCGTTGATGAGCCAGATGGACTTCATCTCACCGGGGCCGACCTGCACCAGGAGATAGATCCCCACGACCACGACGACGGCGAGCGTGAGCACCCAGAACACGAGGTTGCCGAGCGCCAGTCCCACCACCGGCACCCCGGACTCGTCCTCCAGCAACCAGTAGACGGCGCCGATGAAACCGAACAGCAGCCACACCACCAGGGCGTTGATGTGCAGCATGCGGTTGACGGAAAAGTCCAGCACGCCGTAGAGGAAGTCAGGGTAGAGATACTGCAGCCCGGCGAGCAGGCCGAACAGGACCTGTGCGCCGAACAAGGCGATGGCGACGGTGAAATACTTCACCGCCAGTTTTTGGCCACCGTTGAGGTTGGCACTGTCGAGCACACCAAGACTTGCCATGTCACGCTCCTTGCGGGTTACTGAACAGGGGAAGATTCAGCCGCGGCGGGGGTGGCCTGCGCGCCAGCCTCGGCTGGAGTGTCCGCTTGGTCGATCGGCTTGAAATTGGCCGGGAAGCCGTTGGTGTCGATCGCGCTCATCCACTTCAGGAAGGCCACCGTGGCGCGGGCCTCCTCTTCCGTGATGCCCAGCTTGGGCATACGCCGCCCCAGGGCGTTGTGCAGCTTGTCGCTGGGGTCCATGAGGAACTCGATCATGGACTGCTCGCGCACCTCCTTGGAGCCCCATGCCGGGTCGAGCCAGGACTTGGTCAGGTCCGGGGCGAAGTAGGCCCCGTTGCCCAGCAGGGTGTGACAGTTCATGCAGTTCTTGGCCTGGACGGTGAGCTTGCCCTTGTTCACCAGTTCCGCCGCCTCGCTCTCGCTCAAAGAACGGCCGAACAGCGGTTCCTCGGGGCCGATCACCGGCACCTGGTGGTTGCGCTTCTCGTCGAAGACGTAGTCGATGCGATGGTTGATCACCGAATAGGCCGGCACCCTTTTGCCGCCCGCGGTGATCTTGGCCACCGTGTCGAAGGTGAGAAAGATCAGCACCACGGCGGAGGCCGCGGTGATCCAGATGGCCATCTTCTTCCAAAAGGATTCCGAGGCCCACCAGTAGTTCGTGGTCATTTCAGCCATGTGTCTGCCTCCTTAGCGCGGTTGGGAAAGCGGGTCTTTGCCATCGCCCTGGGCATGGGTGCCCACGCACAGGTGCCACACGCCATGCGGTGCCAGGAGATAGCCGACGAGCATCAGGGCGATGACGATGGTCCACAGGCCGCCGTCGAACAGATTGGCGGCACGGCCGAGGACGATGACCGATGCGGCTAGACCCGCGTAGGCGGCATAGGCCCAGGGCATGAGCCAGGGTCGCCGGCTCACGCGCGACCAGGCGAACAGCAGGGCATAAAGGGCACCGCACAGGATCACCAGCGCGGCGCTGAAGAAAACGGTGAAGAAATTCGCCAGTTCGACCGGTTGCAGCATGGTGCTCCCCCATCAGCGATGTCGGCGCCGATGCTAAGACCTTCGCCATCGCAAGCGTTTGATCAAGATCAAGGGGATTGAGGGGGGCTTGATCAAGATCAAGAGATGCGGATGTCTCTTGATCTTGATCAAGGGCAGTCATCGGCAGGTCACCGCATCCTATGTGCGCTGTAGGGTTTTTCTCGCCAGCGATGGCCTAACTATGGAGGACTCAAGCGATGCAGCAGCGGAAATGGCACTTAATCGGTCTGGCACCCCTGGCGTTGGCGGTCTCGATCGCCTGGGCCCAGCAGAAACACCCGCCGGTGACGGCCGGCGCTGGCTATGAGGCCGGTGCGGGTGGGCCGCATGCCCTGGGCAAGGAAGAGATGCACCAATCGACAGACCCCATGGCTCCCCCCATGACCAAGGCGGAGTTCGAGCAGGCGCGGCAGATCTATTTCGATCGATGCGCCGGGTGCCACGGCGTGCTGCGCAAGGGCGCCACGGGCAAGCCGCTGTTGCCCAAGGACATGCAAAACCTGGGCACCGAAAGCCTCAAGGTCTTCATGACCTATGGCACGCCTGGGGGCATGCCCGGTTTCGGCACGGCCAACGAGCTGACGGACAAGGAGATCGACATCCTGGCCCGCTACATCCAGCACCCGGCACCGCAGCCGCCGGAGTGGGGGCTCAAGGAGATCAAGGCGTCGTGGAAGCTGCTGGTCCCACCCGACAAGCGGCCCAAGCGTAAGATGAACGACCTGGACCTCGACAACCTCTTCTCAGTCACCCTGCGCGATTCGGGCGAGGTGGCGCTGATCGACGGCAACAGCAAGAAGATCGTCAAGGTCCTCAAGACCGGCTTTGCCGTCCACATCTCGCGCTTTTCCAAGTCGGGTCGCTATCTCTACACCGTAGGGCGCGATGGGCTCATCAACCTGATCGACCTGTGGATGCCCGAGCCGGAGACGGTGGCCACGGTGCGCATCGGCTCCGACGCCCGCTCGGTGGACACCGCCAAGTTCAAGGGCTATGACGACAAGATCGCCATCGCCGGTTCCTACTGGCCGCCGTCCTACGTGATTCTGGACGGCTTCACCCTGGAGCCGGTCAAGGTGATGAGCACACGCGGTTATACCTATGACGAGGGGGAATACCACCCCGAGCCGCGCGTGGCCTCCATCGTCTCCTCGCACATCAAGCCCGAGTTCGTGGTCAACGTGAAGGAGACCGGCAAGATCCTGCTGGTCGACTACAGCGACATCAAGAACCTGAAGACCACCGAGATCGAGGCCGAGCGCTTCCTGCATGACGGCGGCTGGGACGGCTCCAAGCGCTACTTCCTGGTGGCGGCCAATATGCGCGACACCGTGGTGGCGGTGGACACCAAGACCGGCCGGCTGGCGGCCAAGGTCAAGGTCGGCACCAAGCCGCACCCGGGCCGCGGTGCCAACTGGATCGACAAGCGGTACGGCCCGGTGTGGGCCACCGGCCACCTGGGCGACGACACCGTGGCGGTGATCGGCACGGCGCCGGAGGACAAGCGCTACGCCAAATACGCCTGGAAGGTGGTGCGCAAGCTGCAAAACCACGGCAGCGGCTCGCTGTTCATCAAGACCCATCCCAAATCGCATAACCTCTGGGTGGACGCGGCGCTCGACCCGGATCCGGACAAACAGCAGTCGGTGTCGGTCTTTGACTTGAATGATCTGTCCAAGCCCGCACAGGTGATCAACATCGCCAAGCTGGCCGGCATCGAGAAGGGTCGGGTGATCCATCCCGAGTACAACAAGCACGGTGACGAGGTCTGGCTCTCGGTGTGGGGGCCGAAGACGGGCGAGAGCGCCATCGTCGTGATGGACGACAAGACGCGAGGACTCAAGGCCGTGATCAAGGACAAGCGCCTGGTCACGCCGACGGGCAAGTTCAACCTCTACAACACCGTCAACGACATCTACTGAATGGCCGCCCGGCCGCGTCTTGCGGCCGGGTTTGCCTGCCCGTCCAGTGGGTGGGCAGGCAAACCCGAAGGAGTCGGACATGGGGCGTCATTGGTTGTGGATGGTGTGGTCTGTCTGGCCGGCCTTGGCCGCAGGAGATGTAACGCTCAGCCAGCAGGAGCAGCAGGCGATGACCCGCTTCGTGCGCCAGGAGTGCGGCTTCTGCCATGGGCTCAGGCTCACCGGCGGCTTGGGCGCGCCGCTCACTGCCGAGGCGATGCGCGATCGTCCGATCGAGTACCTGGAGGCGGTCATCCAGCACGGTATCCCCGGCACGGCGATGCCTGGCTGGGTGCCGCACCTGACGCCCCGGCAGGTGCACTGGATCGCCGAACGTTTGCGCGAGGGCTTCCCGCCATGATGAAGCGGTTGATCGTCACCACCCTATTCTGGTGTGCATTGCCCGCATCGGCCGCAGAGCCGGACGGTATGGGGCCGTTGCGTGGCACCGGCGACCTGGGCCTGGCGGTGGAGCGTGCCAGCGGCAGCGTGGTCCTGCTCGACACTACCCTGCGGCGCGCCATTGGCCGCATCGACGGTCTGGGCGATCTGTCGCATGCCTCCGCCGTGTTTTCGCGCGACGCGCGCTACGCCTACGTCTTTGGCCGCGACGGCGGGCTGACCAAGCTCGACCTGCTCACCGGCCGTGTGGTCAAGCGCATCGTCCAGTCCGGCAACGCCATCGGCGGGGCCATCTCCCAGGACGGGCGCACGATCGCCGTGGCCAACTACACCCCGGGGGGAGTGCGGGTTTTCGACAGCCAGACGCTGGAGCTCATCGCCGACATCCCCACCGACTCCAAGGTCGTGGGTATCGAGGACGCCCCCGGCAACCGCTTCGTCTTCAGCCTGTGGGACAAGGGTGAGATCTGGATCGCCGACCTGTCCGAGAACCCGCGCGCCCCGCGCATCACCCGTTATACGGACATCGGCCAACAACCCTACGACGCCCTCGTCTCGCCGGATGGTCGCTGGTATATCGCCGGGCTCTACGGGGAGAACGGTTTGGCGGTGCTGGACCTGTGGGCGCCGGAGAAAGGCGTGCGGCGTGTGCTCCCCGATTATGGGCGCGGGCAGGAGAGGCTGCCGGTGTACAAGATGCCACATCTGGAGACCTGGGCGGTGGTGGGCAACCTGGCCTTCATCCCGGGTGTGGGGCAGCACGAGGTGGTGATCGTCGATCTCGATCGCTGGACCCAGGTGGGTGCGATTGCTGTGGCGGGGCAGCCGGTGTTCGTGATGGCCGAGCCCACCGGCCGGCGGCTGTGGGTCAATTTCGCCTTCCCACATTACGACACCGTGCAGGTCATCGATGTGCCCGGCCGCCAGATCGTCCACACCCTCAAACCTGGCAAGGCCGTGCTGCACATGGAATTCACCCCGCGCGGCGAGCAGGTCTGGCTGTCGGTGCGCGACGCCGACCGCGTCGACATCTACGACACGGCCACCTTTCGCAAACTGGGCGAGCTGCCGGCCGCCTCGCCCAGCGGCATCTTCTTCAGCGCCCGCGCTCATCGGATCGGCCTATGAAACTGGATCCCATCGACCTGCGCCTGATCGACGACTGGCAACGGGGCTTCCCGCTGGTGCCTAGACCCTATGCCATGCTCGCGCAGGCCTTAGAGGTGAGCGAGGACGAGGTGATCGGGCGTTTTCGTCGCCTGATCGAGGCCGGGGTCGTCTCCCGTATCGGCCCCGTCTTCCGCCCGCACGTGCTGGGGTGGAGCACCCTGGCCGCCGTCGCCGTGCCGGCGGAGCGTCTCGATGCCGTGGCCCGATTGGTCAGCGCCTATCCCGAGGTCAATCACAATTACGAGCGCGAGCATGCCTACAACCTTTGGTTCGTCGTCACGGCGTCGACCCGGCAGCGGGTCTCGGCAGTCCTCGCCGAGATCGGCCGGGTGGCTGGGACCGAGCCCTTGGACCTGCCCATGCTGGAGGACTTCCATATCGACCTCGGTTTCCGCCTGCGACGGACAGCCAGCGACCGCCGCGTCCCGCCGCATCTGCATCCGGCCGGCCCGACCGCGGACACCGAGACGCTACGTGCCCGGTTGGAGCCCCAGGACTATGCCCTGGCCGCAGCCCTCGAGGGCGGTATAGGCCTGGAACGTTTGCCCTATGCACCCCTGGCGGCCGCTTGCGGTCTAAGCGAGGCCGCCTTCCGGGCGCGGTTGCGGCACCTGCTGGAACTGGGTGTGATCCGTCGCTTCGGGGTGGTGGTGCGTCACCGCGAGCTGGGTTACAGGGCCAATGCCATGGTGGTGTGGGACGTGCCGGATGCCCGGGTGTCCGAGGTCGGCCGTCGTCTGGCTGAGCAGCCGGCCGTCACCCTGTGTTACCGGCGGCCGCGGCGTCCTCCGCACTGGCCCTACAACCTGTTCACCATGTTGCACGGTCGTGACCGGACTGCGGTGCTGGACGAGCTTGCACGACTGCGCAGGGGGCTCGGTTTCGAGGACCTGGACTGCCACCCCCTCTTTTCGCGCCGTTGTTTCAAGCAGTGCGGCGCCCGTTACGGTGTGGTGGAGCGTGCGGCATGATTAGCCACGTGAACGGGCCGGGTCGGTCAGGCAGCCAGCCCCAGGGCGAGGAGGCCTTGCTGCCGGCACTGCAGCGACAGGTCGGGACACAGGCGTTGGACGATCTGGACCGACAGCTGCTCAACGCCCTGCAGGATGGGCTGCCGATATGTGAGCGCCCCTTCCAGGACCTTGCCGCGCGACTCGACATCTCCGAGGCCGAGGTGGTGCAGCGGATACAGGCGTTGTTGCGGGCGCGTGTGCTGACACGCTTTGGCCCTCTCTACAACGTCGACCGCATGGGGGGCGCCTATGTCCTCGCCGCCATGTCGGTACCCGAGGAGGATTATGAAAGGGTGGCCCATTTCGTCAACCTGCAACCGGAAGTGGCCCACAACTATCGTCGGGAGCACACCCTCAACATGTGGTTCGTGGTGGCCGCCGAGACACCAGAGAAGGCAGAGGCGGTGTGCCGCTATATCGAGGGGGTCACCGGACTGGGGGTTTGGCGTTTTCCCAAGGAGCGGGAGTATTTCGTCGATCTCAGACTTCGCGTCTGAGCCCTGATCACCCTTCAGAGCAGACCTCATCATGAGCGAACCCACCCTGTACCAACGCCTTGGCGGCCATGACGCCATCGCCGCCGTCTGTGCCGATCTCCTCCCACGCCTGCAGGCCGACAGCCTGCTGGGACGGTTCTGGCAACATCGCGGTGAGGATGGTATCCGGCGGGAATACCAACTGCTGGTGGACTTTCTGTGCAACGCCGCAGGCGGCAACGTGTATTACACCGGCCGGGACATGAAGCGCTCCCACCAGGGCATGCGCATCAGCAGCGCGGACTGGGATGCCTTCATGGGGCACCTCAACGCCACTTTGGACAAGTTCGCCGTACCGGCGCCGGAACGTGCCGCGGTGGCGGCGTTCATCGAGTCGACGCGCGCCGATATCGTTGAGTGCTGAGGGGCAAGGAAGACGAACGGACCTCTGGGGCAGACGGATGGACGAAACGGACCGTCGCATCATCCGGGCCACTCAGTCGGGCTTTCCGCTGACGCCCCGCCCATTCCATGCCGTGGCGGCACAGCTTGGGATTCCCCCCGGGGAGGTCATGTCGCGGATGGCGCGCATGCAGGCACGGGGCATCATCCGTCGGATCGCCGGTGTACCCAATCACTATGCCCTGGGTTATAGGGCGAACGGCATGACCGTCTGGGACGTGGACGATGAAGCGGTGGATGCCTTGGGTGAGGGGGTCGGTCGGTTACCCTTCGTCAGCCATTGTTACCGCCGCCCGCGACATCCACCCGCATGGCCCTACAACCTCTTCGCCATGGTGCACGGTCACGACCGTGCGGAGGTGCAGGCCTACGCGCTGGAGATCGCTCGGCTGCTGGGAGACGCCTGTCGCGCCCACGACATCCTCTATAGCAGCGCCATCTTGAAGAAGACCGGTGTACGCCTGGGGGTATAGCCATGTTCCGCCTCACCCAAGTCCTGCAGGAACTCGTCCGGCCCACGCCGGCGGGGCCGCATCGCGACCCGCCCGGCCCAGTGGTGATCTGGAACTTGGTGCGCCGCTGCAACCTCACCTGCAAACACTGCTACTCGATCTCCGCCGACCGCGATTTTCCGGGTGAACTGACCACCGCCGAGGTCTTGGCGGTGTTGGACCAGCTCAAGGCCGCGCGGGTGGCGGTGCTGATCCTCTCGGGCGGCGAACCCCTGTTGCGCCCGGATCTCTTCGACCTCGCCGCCGCCGCCAAGGCTATGGGCTTCTACGTGGGGCTGTCGAGCAACGGCACGCTCATCGATGCGGCCGTCGCGCGCCGCATTGCCGCCACCGGCTTCGACTACGTCGGCATCAGTCTGGATGGCCTGCGCGAGACCCATGATCGCTTTCGCCGCAAGATCGGGGCCTTCGCTGCCGCGCTCGCGGGGGTCAGGGTCTGTCGCGACGCCGGGGTCAAGGTGGGGCTCAGGTTCACCCTCACACAGGACAATGCGCACGACCTCCCCGCCCTACTGGACTTGATGGAGACGGAGGGGGTGGAGAAATTCTATCTCTCCCACCTCAACTATGCCGGCCGCGGCAACAAAAACCGCAAAGACGATGCGCATTTCCAGACCACGCGCGCCGCCATGGACCTACTCATCGACCGCTGCTGGCGTCATCTGCAGGCGGGCATGCCACGCGAGTTCGTCACCGGCAACAACGATGCCGATGGCGTCTATCTGCTCGCCTGGGTACAGCGGCATTTCCCGGAAAAGGTGGCGCACATCCGGCAAAAGCTCGTGCAATGGGGAGGCAACGCCTCGGGGGTGAATGTGGCCAACATCGACAACCTCGGTTTCGTGCACCCCGACACCATGTGGTGGGACTACCCGCTGGGCAATGTGCGCGAGAGGCCCTTCGCCGAGATCTGGGCGGACGTGACCGACCCGCTCATGGCGGGACTCAAACAACGGCCCCGACCGGTCAAAGGGCGCTGTGCTAGCTGCGCACAGCTCGACATCTGCAATGGTAATAGCCGTGTACGCGCCTGGCACACCACGGGTGACTTCTGGGCGGAGGATCCGGGCTGTTATCTGAGCGATGGGGAGATCGGTCTGGTCGAGATCGCACTCCCTGAAAGAATGGGCTTATGCTGATGCGACTGTTCTTGTTGCAACTGATGTCCCTGGCGGCAGCCATCGCCATACTGCCTGCAGCTCAGGCCAGCCCGGCACCCGAGGTGATCTACGCGGAGCACTGTCTGGCCTGTCACGGTCCCAACCGCCTGGGCGCCATGGGCCCGGCCCTGCTGCCGCAGACACTGGGCCGGCTCAAGAAGGCGGAGGTGGCGAAGATCATCGCCGAGGGGCTGCCGGCCACGCAGATGCCGGGCTTTGCAAAGGCGCTGGCCCCGGCGCAGATCCAGGCCCTCACTGATTGGCTTCATACCCCACCGCTCCTGCCACCCAAGTGGGAGGCCGAGGACATTCGCGCCTCGCATACGGTCCACGCCGACAAGCTCGCGCTGCCGGCGCGTCCCGTGTTCGCCGCCGACCCGATGAATCTGACCCTGGTGGTGGAACATGGCGACCACCACATCAGCGTGCTCGATTCCGACCGGCTGGAGGTGATCCACCGCTTCCCCACCCACCGGGCGCTGCACGGTGGCCCAAAATTCACGCCGGACGGCCGCTACGTCTATTGGGCCAGTCGCGACGGTTGGGTGGCCAAATACGACCTGTGGAACCTGGCCCTGGTCGCCGAGGTGCGCGCTGGCCTGAACACCCGCAACCTGGCCGTCTCTGACGATGGCCGCTATGTCCTGGTGGCCAACTATCTGCCGCATACCCTGGTGGCACTCGACGGGCGCGACCTCTCGCTCGTCAAGGTCATCCCGGTGCGTGGCGCCGACGGCAGGACCTCGCGGGTATCGGCGGTGTACACTGCACGGTCGCGGGCGAGCTTCATCGCCGCGCTCAAGGACATCCCCGAGGTCTGGGAGATCCCCTACGACGGCCGCCCTGTCTACCGCGGGCTGGTGCACGACTGGCAAGCGAACGAGGCCATCGCCGAGCATGGCCCTCTGCCGGTACGCCGCATCGAGCTGGATCAGGTCCTGGACGACTTCTTCTTCGACCCGACCTATACCTATGTGCTGGGCGCCTCGCGCGACGCCCCGCGCGGGCAGGTCATCCATCTGGGGTCAGGGCGCAAGATCGCGGAGCTGGACATCCCTGGCATGCCGCATCTGGGCTCCGGCATCACTTGGTCGTGGCGTGACGCCGAGGGGCGCGAGCGGCGGTTGATGGCCTCGCCCAACCTCAAAAACGGCCACGTACAGGTGATCGACATGCAGACCTGGAAGACCGTGAAGACCCTGCCCACCGCGGGTCCCGGCTTCTTTTTGCGCAGCCATGAGAACACCCCCTATGCCTGGGTCGATGTCTTCTTCGGCGAGCATCGCGATGTCTTGCATGTCATCGACAAGCGCACGCTCACGGTGGTGGCCGATCTCCGACCCGAGCCGGGCAAGACCGCCACCCACGTGGAATTCGACCGTCATGGCAAGTACGCCATGGTCTCCCTCTGGGAACCCGACGGCGCCCTCATCGTCTACGACGCGGCCACGCTCAAAGAGGTCAAACGCCTGCCCATGAAGCGGCCGGTGGGCAAGTACAACGTCTGGAACAAGACCCGGTTGTCGGAGGGCACCAGCCATTGACCGAGATCAAGCGCCCGACTGGACCCGGTGCGGCCAGCGGGCTATGTTGATGTCACCCAACCATGCAAGGAGCCGGATATGAGCTTTCAGAAGGTCTACGAACGCAGTGAGAACACCGCGGTCTTCTATGGCGTGCTTCTCTTCATCGCCTTCCACTTCGGCATGCTGCTGTTGTTCAACCTCGTCTGACGGGCGCCTTGGGTAGCGGTGGATGAGGGCGCGCCCCGGCGAGGGCGCGCCCTTTTTGCGTCCAAGGGCAGATCAGTTGGCGGCCGCCGGCTCAGGCGGCGGCAGGGCGATCTGGTTGTCCTTGCTGAACTGGTAGTCGCGGAAGACGTGTTTCGCGCTGAGCAGCTGCCAGCGTCCGTCCGGCAGCTGGCGGCTGGTGTCCTTGAGCCGGTAGGCGTAGGCCCCGCAGGTCCAGATGTCGAAGTTGCGCATATGCGTGCACAGACAGGTCTTGTCCTTCACTGAGATCTTTCGGGCGTCCGGATGCCGCGCCACCTCGCGGTTGTAGGCGTCGATATAGGCACAGCGGCCGTCGTTGTCGAGTAGATAACCATAGGCCTCGCAGTTGGGCCGGGTGCCGGCGCCGATGCCGGGACTGCCCTTGAGCATGCGCATGGGGTAGCCGGTGGGGGAGAGGCCGTTGACCTCGATGTCCTCTTCCCGTGCCTTGAAATAGTGTTGTTTGACGTGATCGGGCAGACCGCACTCGTGGGTGACGGTGAAACGGGTGGCCACCTGCACCGCGGCGGCGCCGCGCTCGAGGAAGCCGACGGCGTCCGTACCGGTGAAGATGCCGCCGGCGGGGATGACCGGGATCGCGAGCTGCTCCTGGCGCAGGTAGGCGAGCACCTCGTCGACGATGCCGGCCAGGTCGTACTTCATCCAGTCGTCCAGGCCGAAACCGAGGTGGCCGCCGGCCAGGGGGCCTTCAACGATCACGTAATCGGGTAGCCGCCCCAGGCGGGCGTTCTTGCGTAGGAAAAGCTGCAGCGCCCGCACGGAGGAGACGATGATGCCCAGCTTCGCATCGCGAAAGCGCGGGTGGTCGGCCATCAGGGCGAAGGAGTTCAGATGCAGCCCCGCCGACAGGGTGATGCCGTCGATGCCGGCGTCCAGGGCGGAGCGCAGCCGCACGCGCAGGGTCTCGCGGGCGGCGTTCATGGTCAGCTTCTCCATGCAGTTGATGAAGACGAGCCCCGGCCCGCGTTTGGCCTCCATGGTGCGGCCGACGTGCATGCGGGTGGCCTCGGCCAGCTGGTGCAGGTTGAACTGCACCAGCCGCTTGTCCGAGTTGGCCACGTTGTACTTGTACTGCTGCAGCTTGTCCTTCACGTAGCGGGTCTTGAAGCGCCGGTCCGAGACGGTCGGCACCATGGCGTCCGAGATGTGGCCGATGCCGCCCAGGCGCGCGGCCTCCAGGGCCAGTTCAGCGGTGGAGATGTCCACGCCCATGCCGCCGATGACGATGGGGACCAGCTCATGCCGGCCCAGGCGCAGGCGGAAATCATCGACGCATTTCATAGATCGGTGCACGGAGGGGTTCTGGTCTGTAGAGGTCGATCTTGGCCTGCTCGATCGTATTGGCCCGGCTGACCTGGCACGTCGTCATCGGTCGCGGCTGTTGATCGGAATGGGTCTAGTGACAGTCGGAAGGGTGAGGAGAAAGCTGCGTTGCGTGATGAACATTGTTCGACGCTGGGGCATATCCAGGCCTGTCGCAGCGTGGCTGCGATCTTTACAAAAGCACTAAATGATAAGCCCTGGTGGCGACTTGGGCCAGACGCGGATAAGAAGGCCGCCGCAGCCTGTCGGTTTTGGTTGAGCCCGTTCAACTGCCGTCCGACCCCGTAGGCGCCCTGATCTTGTCCTCGCATACCCCCAAGGGGGTACCCCATCTGCGCCGCTCTGACACATGGACTGGGGATATGCCACTAGATATGCTTAACCATCGACAGAAAAAAACTATATATAGTGTTAACCGCTCGCCACCTGACCGGAGGCCCCAGGATGACGTCTGCCGCTGTGCCCCCCCTTTCCTGCCCCAGCCGAGTCAAGATCGGA
>JAKADY010000006.1 GCA_021826065.1 Pseudomonadota bacterium | reverse complement strand
CTGGGGCTGACTACGGTCGCCCTGCGGGCTCCCTGCGTCAGCCCCAGCTAGCAAGGTGCGCATGACCTCGCGGGCAGTGAACAAAGGGTAACTCCTTACAGGTATGCTATCAAGCGGGACCTTACAATTACGCATTAGCGTGAACCTCAGGCCGACGGCCATGAGCCAGCCGCCCCAGTCAGCATGACGCCCCGCATCGAGTCGACCGCTCTACCGGTGCCAATACCGTCCGGGTCACGTCCACCCAGGCAGGGCCTGGGCATGGGCGACCCGTCTGCGGTGCAGTCGCCGACGGCGGATGGGCGCCGAGCCCAGGCCGGGCAGGCGATGACCGACGACGCGGTGCCTACCCCGCAACCCGCCATACGCATCGAGTATCAGCTAGACCGGTCGGTGCTCAAGGTCCACGACAGCCGTGGCACCCTCATCTACCAGATCCCCTCTGCCGGTACCCTGCTGCTGATCGAACAGACCGAGTCCGCGGGCACGATGCTGAACGTGCGGGCCTGAGAAACAAGCGCCGGCGATGGCTCTGCCGCCTGGCACGGCGTTGACCGCGGTATCATGCGGGTTGCGCGCGGGTGGCGGAATCGGTAGACGCACCGGACTTAAAATCCGGTACCCTCGGGTGTACGGGTTCGAGTCCCGTCCCGCGCACTACCCTAGTTGCTGACCAAGACCGCACCTCCATGCTCCTGGGCTTCATCATCCTCTACCTCGTCGCCTCCATCGCCATCGGCATGTATGCCGCCACACGGGTGCGCAACGTCGATGACTACTACGCCGCCGGCCGGCAGCTGCCGATCTGGATCGTCACCGCCATGGTCTTCGCCACCTGGTTCGGCGCCGAGACGGTGTTGGGCATCCCCGCCACCTTCCTGGAGGAGGGCTTGGGGGGGCTGGCCTCCGACCCCTTCGGCGCCTCGCTTTGCCTGGTCCTGTTCGGGCTTTTCTTTGCGCGCAAGCTCTACCGCCTCAATCTGCTCACCATCGCCGACTATTACCGCGCGCGCTATGACCGGCGGGTGGAGCTGGTGACCGGCATCGCCATTGCGCTTTCCTACCTGGGCTGGGTCTCCGCCCAGATCACCGCCCTGGGGCTGGTGTTCAACGTGCTCTCCGACGGCGTCATCACCCAGGCGCAGGGCATCCTGATCGGCGCGGCCATCGTGCTGATGTACACGATCTACGGCGGCATGTGGTCGGTGGCGCTCACCACCTTCTTCCAGATGATCGTCATCGTCGTGGGCCTCGCCTACATCGCCGGGCTCATCGCCGGACAGGCGGGCGGGGTGGCCCCGGCGCTGGAACACGCCGCCGCCAACGCCAAGTTCGACCTGTTGCCGGAGCTGTCCACCGTGGCGTGGTTTGCCTTCCTCTCCGGCCTGCTGACCATGGGTTTCGGCTCCATCCCGCAACAGGACGTCTTTCAGCGCGCCAACTCGTCGAAGAACGAGAACGTGGCGGTGTGGGGCACGGTGCTGGGCGGTGTGGCCTATTTCCTGTTCGCCGCCGTGCCGATCTACATGGCCTATTCCGCCCATTTCATCGACCCCGCGCTGGTGGCACGCTGGATCGGGGTGGACGCGCAGAAGATCCTGCCCGAGCTGATCAAGGGCGACTTCCCCCTCGCCGCCCAGGTGATCTTCTACGGGGCGCTGCTGGCGGTGATCATGTCCACCGCCTCGGGCACGCTGCTCGCCCCCTCGGTGACCATTGCCGAGAACGTCTTGAAGCCCTGGCTCACCCGCCACGCGCCCATGGACGGACCGCGGCTGCTCAAGCTCACGCGCTGGGTGGTGGCCGGCTTCGCCACCTTGGTGACCCTCTACTCGCTGTGGTCGCTGGAGCAGGCCACCACCATCCACCAGATGGTGGAGAACGCCTACAAGGTCACCCTGGTCATCGCCTTCGTGCCCTTGGCGGCGGGGCTTTACTGGCGCCGCGCGAACACCGCCGGCGCCTACGCCGCCATGCTCCTGGGCGCGGCGGTCTGGCTCGGGCTGGAGGCCACCGCCCCCGAGGGTCTGTACGGTCTGGAGCCGCAGTTTGCCGGCTTCCTGGCGGCCTGTGGGGGGATGTTGGCGGGCTCGCTCGCGGCCGGCCCCCGGCCGAGTCCGCAGGATTAGCGCTGTCGGAAAATTTTACAGTGTCACCGACCTGTGGCCGACGTTCCGGTCGCGTTGAAGACGCACAGGGCGGCCGCACAAGTGCGTAGGTCGGCAATCCCTTGCCGACACCCACCCGTGCCTCGCGCACACACGACAATCAACCGGCCCCACGACCGGCGGCATGGGGATGCCGCCCTACGACGGTTGCACCCCACAGTGTCGGTTGGCAATCCCTTGCCATGGACATCATGCCACCCACCTTGCCATGTGTCGCGGGCAAGCCCGCTCCCACACACCCTCAATGCCCGCCCGTGAGCGGCACGAAGCGCATCGGCAGGCGTAGGTCGGCAATCCCTTGCCGACACCCACCCGTGCCTCGCGCACGTCCTTACATCAATCAGACCTACGACTGGAGGCCACCGCCCCCGAGGGTCTGTACGGTCTGGAGCCGCAGTTTGCCGGCTTCCTGGCGGCCTGTGTGGGGATGGTGGTGGGCTCGCTCGGGGCCGGCTCCCGGCCGAGTCCGCAGGATTAGCGCTGTCGGAAAATTTTACAATGTCACCGACCTGGGCCGATGTTCCGGTCGCGTTGAAGACGCTCATGGCGTCCGCACAAGAGCGTAGGTCGGCAATCCCTTGCCGACACCCACCCGTGCCTCGCGCACGTCCTTACATCAATCAGATCTACGACCGGCGGCATGGGAATGCCGCCCTACGGCTACTGCCCTGGATCATGCACGCGCCCTGGTACAGGCAGTCCATGCTCTGCTCCAAGGTCGTTGAGCGAGCTCAAGCCGCCGCCCGCTCGCGCTCGACCGTCCCCCAAAGCTCCTCCAGGTTGTAGTGGGCGCGCACCGCCGGGTGCATGACGTGGATCACCACGTCGCCGGCATCGACCAGGATCCACTCCGCCGCCCGCTCGCCCTCTGTGCCGATGATCGTCGCGCCGGCCGCCTTGAGCTTCTCCACCACGTTGTCGGCCAGGGCCTTGACCTGGCGGCTGGACTCACCGCTGGCGATGATCAGGCGGTCGAACAGCGAAGTGATGTGGCGCACGTCGAGGACGGTGATCTCCTTGCCCTTGATGTCCTCCAGGGCGGCCACGGCGATGCGGGTGAGCGTTTCGGTGTCCATGCGGGGGTTAAGTCTCCTGGCGATAGAGGCGATGGCGTTCAATGTAGTCCAGCACGGCCTCAGGCACCAGATAGCGGACGCTGCGGCCGGCGGCGAGGAGGGCGCGGAGGCGGCGGGCGGCGATGTCGAGCTGGGTGATCTCATGCACATAGATGCGGCCGGCGGGGCTGGAATGCAAGCCGTCCGCTACCTCACAGCGGCGCCGTTCCAGCTCCGCGGCCAGGGCCGCGGGTATGGCCGCCTGCCAGCCGGCGGGATCGAAGCCGGGCCGCTGCGCCACCGCCAGGTGGGCCAGGTCGAACAGTCGCCGCCAGTCGTGCCAGGTGGCAAGCCCCAGAAAGGCGTCGGCCCCCACAAACAACACGAGCGGGCGCTCACTTCCCAATTCCGCCCGCAACTCCGTGAGGGTGTCGACCATGTAGCAGGGCGCGGTCTTGTGGATCTCGTGTTCGTCCAGCACGAAGCGTGGGTTGCCGGCAATGGCCAGCCGCACCATGGCCAGGCGGTCGGCCGCACTGGCTGCCGGTTGCGTCCGGTGCGGGGGGGTGCCGGTGGGTAGGAAGCGCACCTCTGCGAGCCCCAGGGCCTCGCCCAGCTCCTCGGCCAGGCGCAGGTGACCCAGGTGGACGGGGTCGAAGGTGCCGCCGAGCAGCCCGATGGGTCGCGCGCTCATTGCCCCCACTGGTCACGGGGGATGCCGGAGGCCTTGAGTATGGCCAGCAGCGTGCCCGTGGGCAGGTCGCCGCGGTGAAATGGCACGGTCACCCGTCGACCCGTTTGCGGCTGATGATAGAGACGGTGGCTGCCGGCGCTGCGCTCAAGGACGAAGCCATGCCGCTCCAACAGCCGCACGACCGCCTGCGCCGTGAGCACGGGGGCCTTGGGCGCCATCGATCAGGCCGCGTGGCGCAGGACGATGTGGCCCTCGATGGTGTCGCTGTCGTCCGGCAGAGGCTCCCCATGCTGCGACAGGCTGTCGAGGTAGACCTCGATGGCCTCACGGGCCATGCTGCGCGCCTCCTCCAGTGTGGCGCCATAGGTGATGCATCCTGGCAGCGCGGGGACCAGCACGGTGTATCCCCCTTCCGGTTCCGGCCGGAAGATGACGCGATAGTTGAGTTGACGCACCTGCGCGTTCATGCCTTACCCCCTCACATGCCCATCGCCCAACACCACCCACTTCTGGCTGGTGAGGCCCTCGAGACCCACCGGGCCGCGGGCGTGGATCTTGTCGGTGGAGATGCCGATCTCGGCCCCCAGGCCGTATTCGAAGCCGTCGGCGAAGCGGGTGGAGGCGTTGACCATGACCGAGCTGGAGTCCACCTCGCGCAGGAAGCGGCGCGCGCGCGAGTAGTCCTCGGTGACGATGGCGTCGGTGTGCTGTGAGCCGTAGGCGTTGATGTGGGCGATGGCGGCATCGAGCCCGTCCACCACCTTCACGGCGATGATGGGGGCGAGGTATTCCTCGCTCCAGTCGGCCTCGGTGGCAGGGACCAGGCGGGCGCCGGCGATCTCGGTGCGCGTGAGGATGGCCAGCGCCTCGGGGCAGCAGCGCATCTCCACGCCGTGGCCGGCCAGCATGCGGCCGAGCTCGGGCAGGAGCCGCTCGGCGATGCCGCGGGCGACGAGCAGGCTCTCGGCGGTGTTGCAGGTGCCATACCGCTGGGTCTTGGCGTTCTCGACGATCCGCACCGCCTTGGCCGCATCGGCGCGGTCGTCCACATAGACATGGCAGTTGCCGTGCAGGTGTTTGATCACCGGCACGCGCGCCTCGGCGCTCACGCGCTCGATCAGCCCCTTGCCGCCGCGCGGGACGATGACGTCCACGTATTGCTTCATCGTGATCAGGTGGCCGACGGCGGCGCGGTCGGCCGTCTCCACCACCTGCACGGCGGCCTCGGGCAGCCCGGCGGCGGCGAGCCCCTCGCGCACGCAGGCGGCGATGGCCTGGTTTGAGTGCAGGGCCTCGGAGCCGCCGCGCAGGATGGCCGCATTGCCGCTCTTCAGGCACAGCCCCGCGGCATCCGCCGTGACGTTGGGGCGCGCCTCGTAGATGATGCCGATCACCCCCAGCGGCACGCGCATGCGCCCGACCTGGATGCCGGAAGGGCGGTAGTTGAGGTCGGTGATGCCGCCCACCGGGTCGGGTAAGGCGGCGATCTGCCGCAGGCCCTCGGCCATGCCGGCGATGGTCTTGGGGGTGAGGGTGAGCCGGTCGATCAGGGCCTCGCTCAGGCCGGCGGCGCGCGCCGCCTCGAGGTCGCGGGCATTGGCGGCGAGCAGCCGCTCGGCGTCGCGCTCGATGGCCGCGGCCATCTTCATTAGGGCGAGGTCCTTGACGCGCGTCTCGGCGCGGGCCATGGCGCGCGAGGCCTCGCGCGCGGCACGCCCCAGGGTGTGCATGTAGGTCTCAATGTCCATAGGTCGCTCCATAGTCTCCGGGGCCCGGCATCCCCGTCAGTTCCAGGGCCAGGCGCTTGAGCCCGGCCCACGCGTCGTCACGCGCCAGGCCCTTGGCGGCGCGGTCGATGTCGGCCGCCGCCAGCAGGGCACGTGCCAGGGTGTCGGCATTGAGCCGTCTGAGCGCCTGGGCGATCAGCGGTTGGCGGCTCTCCCACACCCTGAGGCGGCTGGCCGCCTGCGCCAGGGCCTCGCCGCGGCGCACGGCCATGGCCAGACGGTAGAGGGTCCGCAGCTCCTGGGTCAAGACCCACAGCGCCAGCAGCGGGGTCTCGCCCTCCTCGCGCAGCCCCTCCAGGATGCGCAGCAGGCGTAGCCCCTCGCCCTTCAACAGGGCCTCGGGCAGTTGGCTGGCGTCGAAGCGCGCCACGTCCAGCACCGCCGCGCGCACGTCGTCGAGCCGGACCGGCCCCGGCGGCAGGAGCAGGGCGAGCTTCTCGACCTCCTGGTGCGCGGCGAGCAGGTTGCCCTCCACCCGCTCGGCCAGAAAGGCGAGGGTGGCGCGATCGGCCTTAAGGCCGTGGCGGGCGAGCCGCGCGCCGATCCAGGCGGGCAATTCGGCCAGGCTGGGCGGCTGCGGCGTGACCACCACCCCGCTCTTCTCCAGGGCGGTGAACCACTTGGCCGACTGCGTGGCGCGGTCCAGGCGCGGCAGCAGGACGAGGAGCCAGGTGTCGGCGGGCGGTCGCGCGCACCAGGTCTCCAGCGCCCGCGCCCCTTCCGCCCCCGGCTTGCCGGTGGGCAGTCGCAGTTCGACCAGACGCTGGGCGGCGAACAGCGAGAGCGAATCGAAGCCGGCCAGCCACTGGCCCCAGTCGAAGCCGCCCTCGACCTGGAAGGCCTGGCGCTCGGTCACGCCGGCGCGGCGCAGGGCGGCGCGGATGGCCGCCGCGGCCTCGTCGTTGAGCAGGGGCTCATCGCCGCTCACCACATAGACCGGGGCGTGGCCCTTGGCCTGCGCCCGGGCGAGGTGTGTCTCCAACTGTTCGGCCTTGATGCGCATCAGGGTTTGGCGTAGGCCAGGCGGCGCAGGATCTGGCGCAGCATCTCCTGCTCCATGTCGCGCATGAGCTGGGCCTCCTCCGCCTCCTTAGCCAGGGCCTGGGCGTCGTCGTAGGAGGTGTCGCGCGTGAGGGTGAGCTCGGTGGGCGCCAGCAGCACCCGGCCGCCGCGGTCATAGGCGCTCAGCGTCACCCGCTGGCTCAGACGAAACTCGCGCACCTTGCCGCCGCCGGAGAGCGACAGGATCTCCTTGCCCTTAAGCTCGCGCTCGAGCCGGATCGTCACCTCGGCCGCCCGCGGCGAGTCCACCACCTGCTTGCCGTTGAGCCGCAGGCTTTGCAGGAGCAAGGGCGCGATGGCTGAGCCGGGCGAGGCCTCGACATGAGCCGAGGCGAAGGGCAGGGACGACTGCCCGCGTAGATGAAAGCCACAGCCGGCCAGGATCAGCCCGGCCAGCAATACGATCCATGCCGTGTACGCCGCACTCCTCACGCCGCACCCCTCAGCCGACCACATTGACAAGCCGCCCCGGCACCACCACCACCTTCTTCACCGGCCGGCCCTCCAGGAAGCGCTGCACCTCGGCGCTGGCGAGCGCCACCGCCTCGATCGCCTCGCGCGGGGCATCGGCCGCCACGGTGAGCCGGCCGCGCAGCTTGCCGTTGACCTGCAACACCAGCTCGACCGTCTCGCGTGCAAGCGCCTCGGGGTCGGCCACCGGCCAGGTGGCGCGCATGAGACAGGCCCCCGGTTTCAGTTCCTTAAGCAGGCTGCGGCAGATGTGCGGCACGATGGGGGCGAGCATCAGCACCACCGCCTCCAGCGCCTCCTGGCGCACGCTGCGGGTGGCCGGGTCGTCGCCTTCCAGGCGGTTCAGCGCGTTCATCAGCTCCATGACCGCGGCGATGGCGGTGTTGAACTGCTGCCGCCGTTCGATGTCGTCGGTGACCTTCTGGATGGTCTCGTGCAGCTGACGCCGCAGCGTCCGCGCCGGCTCCGGCAGGTCGCCGCCGCTGTAGGCAGCGCAAGGTCCCGCCTGCACGTGGTCATACACCGCCTTCCACAGCCGCTTGAGGAAGCGGTGCGCCCCCTCGACCGCGGCTTCCGACCACTCCAGCGTGAGCTCCGGCGGCGCGGCGAACATCATGAACAGCCGCGCCGTGTCGGCGCCATAGCGGTCGATGATGGCCTGTGGGTCGACGCCGTTGCGCTTGGACTTGGACATGGTGCCGATGCCCTGGTAGTCCACCGGCTGGCCGTCGGCTCGCGCGCGGGCGGCGACGATGCGGCCCTTGTCGTCGGTGCTGACCTCCACCTCGTCGGGGGCGAAGTAGACCAGGCCGCCCTTCTCGGTGCGGCGCGAGAAGATGTGGTTCAGGACCATGCCCTGGGTGAGCAGCCGGCTGAAGGGCTCGTCGTATTTCACCAGGCCCAGGTCGCGCATGACCTTGCTCCAGAAGCGCGAGTAGAGCAGGTGCAGGATGGCGTGCTCGATGCCGCCGATGTACTGGTCCACCGGCATCCAGTAGTCCACCCGTTCATCGACCATGGCGCGGTCGTTGTCCGGGCTGCAATAGCGGGCGTAGTACCAGGACGAGTCGACGAAGGTGTCCATGGTATCGGTCTCGCGCCGGGCGGGGCGGCCGCACTTGGGGCAGGTGCAGTTGACGAAGTCCGCCCGTTTGGCCAGCGGGTTGCCGCTGCCGTCTGGCACGCAGTCCTCCGGCAGCACCACCGGCAGCTGCTCGTCCGGCACCGGCACCACCCCGCAGTGCTCGCAGTGGATGAGCGGGATGGGGCAGCCCCAGTAGCGCTGGCGCGAGATCCCCCAGTCCCTGAGGCGCCAGGTCACGCGCTGCTCGCCCAGCCCCAGGCCCTTGAGCACCAGCGCGATCTTCTCGATGGCGTCCTCCGAGCGGCGGCCGGAGAAGTCGCCGGAGTCGAACAGGACGCCCTTGTCCGTGTAGGCGGCGGTCAGCGGCAGGGCGAGCTCACCCTCCACCGGCCGGATCACGGGGCGGATGGGCAGACCATACTTCTGGGCGAAGGCAAAATCGCGTTCGTCATGCGCCGGCACCGCCATCACCGCCCCCTCGCCATAGCCCATCAGCACGTAGTTGGCGACCCAGATGGGCAGCGGCTCGCGGGTGAAGGGGTGATAGGCCTTGAGCCCGGTGTCCATGCCGCGTTTTTCCTGCGTGGCCAGCTCGGCCTCGGTCACCCCGCCCTTGCGGCACTCGGCGATGAAGGCGGCGAGCGCGGGGTTGGCCTGCGCCGCCCGCTGCGCCAGCGGGTGTTCGGGAGCGACGGCGAGATAGGTCACGCCGAAGAGGGTGTCGGCGCGGGTGGTGAAGACCTTGAGGACCTCCCCCCACGGGCCCTCTCCCCGCCCTTCGGGCGACCCTCTCCCGCCCGCGGGAGAGGGTGGGGTCAGGGGGAAGTGGATCTCCACCCCATGGCTCTTGCCGATCCAGTTGGCCTGCATGGTCTTCACCCGCTCGGGCCAGCCCGGGAGTTTGTCGAGATCGGCCAGCAGCTCCTCGGCGTAGCGGGTGATGGCCAGGTAGTACATGGGGATCTCGCGCTTCTCCACCAGGGCGCCTGTACGCCAGCCGCGCCCGTCGATCACCTGCTCGTTGGCGAGCACGGTCTGGTCCACCGGGTCCCAGTTCACCACCCCGGTCTTCTGGTAGGCGATGCCGCGCTCCAGCATCCGCAGGAACAGCCATTGGTTCCAGCGGTAGTACTCGGGCCGGCAGGTGGTGACCTCGCGGCTCCAGTCGATGGCGAAGCCCAGGCGTTTGAGCTGCCCCTTCATGTGGGCGATGTTGTCGTAGGTCCATTTCGCCGGCGGCACGCCGTTTTGCAGGGCGGCGTTCTCCGCCGGCAGTCCGAAGGCGTCCCAGCCCATGGGTTGCAGGACGTTGTAGCCGCGCATGCGGTGATAGCGGCTCAAAACGTCGCCGATGGTGTAGTTGCGCACGTGCCCCATGTGCAGCTTGCCCGACGGATAGGGAAACATCGACAGGCAGTAGTATTTCGGCCGCGACGGGTCCTCGACGGCACGGAACGCTTGGTTCTCCTCCCAATGGCGTTGGGCCTCGGGCTCGATGATCTCGGGGCGGTACTGGGGGTCCATTTCTCTGGGATCAGGCTTCAGGGATCAGGGATCAGGATACCGCAAACCGGGGCGCTCTGGCCCCGGCGGCCGCGCATGGCCGTGACAGGAGGGCCGTGGGGCGGCTATACTCGGCAAATTCCGCGATTCTTTGTCAAGTCATTCAACCAAGGGGCCACCCATGTCCAAGAAACATCCCGTCGTGGTCGTGACCGGCTCTTCCGGTGCCGGCACCACCACCGTCAAGCGCGCCTTCGAGCACATCTTCACGCGCGAAAAGCTCAACGCCGCCATCATCGAGGGGGACAGCTTCCACAGCCTCAACCGCGCCGAATTCCGCGAGGCGGTGAAGAAGGCCGAGGCCGCCGGCAACAAGCATTTCTCCCATTTCGGCCCCGAGGCCAACGACTTCCCGGCCCTGGCCAACCTGTTCAAGACCTATGGCGAGACCGGCGGCGGCAAGCGGCGCTACTACATCCACAGCGACGAGGAGGCCGCCGAGCACAACCAGCGCCTGGGCACCAACCTGAAGCCCGGCGAGTTCACCCCCTGGGAGGACCTGCCGCCCAACACCGACCTGCTCTTCTACGAGGGCCTGCATGGCATGGTGGTGACCGACGAGGTCAACATGGCGCAGTACGTGGACCTGGCCATCGGCGTGGTGCCGGTGGTCAACCTGGAGTGGATCCAGAAGATCCACCGCGACGCCAAGGAGCGCGGCTACTCCGCCGAGGCCATCGTCGACACCATCCTACGCCGCATGCCGGACTACGTGAACTACATCACGCCGCAGTTCTCGCGCACCCACATCAACTTCCAGCGCGTGCCGACCGTGGACACCTCCAACCCCTTCATCGCCCGCGACATCCCCACCCCGGATGAGAGCTTCGTGGTGATCCGCTTCGCCGATCCCAAGGGGGTGGACTTCCCCTACCTGCTGGCGATGATCGACGGCTCCTTCATGTCGCGCCGCAACAACCTGGTGGTGCCCGGCGGCAAGATGGGCTTCGCCATGGAGATCATCCTCGAACCCATCATCCACCGCCTGGTGGAAGAGAGCAAGAAGGCCTGAGGCCATGCCGCGAACGAAAGGCCGGTCCGCACCGGCCTTTTTTTCGTCCCCCGTGGGCGCCGGCCGATGAGCCTCGCCTGCCGGACGGGCTGCGGCGCCTGCTGCATCGCCCCCTCCATCGCCTCGTCCATCCCCGGCATGCCGCAGGGCAAACCGGCCGGCATGCCCTGCGCGCAGCTGACCGACGACGCGCGCTGCCGGCTCTATGGGCGACCCGAGCGGCCTGCCTTTTGCACCGGCCTCAGGCCCTCCGCCGAGATGTGCGGCGCCGACCGGCAGTCCGCGCTCACCTGGCTCACCGCCCTCGAGGCCGCCACCCGACCCTGACGCCTCACTCCGCCGCACCCCATGGACAGCCAGCTCCTGCTCACCGCCCTGATCCTCGGCATCGTCGAGGGGCTCACCGAGTTCCTGCCGGTGTCCTCCACCGGCCACCTGATCGTCGTCGGCAGCCTCTTGGGCTACACCGACGAGCAAAGCAAGGTGTTCAAGATCGTCATCCAGCTCGCGGCCATCCTCGCCGTGTGCTGGGACTATCGCCGCCGCATCGGCCTGGTGATCGAGGGCCTGGCCGCACGCGACCCGGTACAGACCCGCTTTGCCACCCACATCCTCATCGCCTTCCTGCCAGCCATGGTGCTGGGAGTGCTTTTCCACGGCGCGATCAAGACCTATCTGTTCAACCCGCTCACCGTGGCCGGCGCCCTCATCGTCGGCGGGCTCGCCATCCTCTACATCGAGAAGCGCGTCTATCACCCGCGTTACCAAACGGTGGACGACCTCGAGTGGCGCACCGCGCTGAAAGTCGGTTTCGCCCAGACCCTGGCCATGTTCCCCGGCGTCTCCCGCGCCGGCGCCACCATCATGGGCGGCCTCGTCTTTGGCCTGTCGCGCCGCGCCGCCACGGAGTTCTCCTTCTTCCTGGCCATCCCCACCATGCTGGCCGCCACCGTCTACGACCTCTACAAGAACTGGGAGCTACTCTCCCTGGAGCACGACCTGCCGGTCTTCGCCGTGGGCTTCGCCGCCTCCTTCGTCGCCGCCATGGTCGCGGTCAAGGCCCTGCTTCACTACGTCTCCAACCACAGCTTCACCGTCTTTGCCTGGTACCGCATCGTCTTTGGGCTCATCGTGCTCGGCACCGCCTACACGGGCGTGGTCGAGTGGCATTGAGCCTCGCTTGACAGCCCCGCACCGCGGCATATCCTAGCCTCACCCCTCACCCCTCCCCATCCCGCATGCTCGTCTATCTGAACGGCGACTACTTGCCTTTGGACGAGGCCCGCGTCTCCGTGCTCGACCGCGGCTTCCTGTTCGGCGACGGGGTCTATGAGGTGATCCCGGTCTATTCGCGCCGCCCTTTTCGGCTGCATGAACACCTGGTGCGGCTCCAGGCGAGTCTGGACGCCATCCGCCTGGCGAACCCCCACAGCGAGGCCGAGTGGATCGAGCGCATAGAGCGCGTATCGACGGCGGCCGAATGGCCGGACCAGGGCATCTACCTCCAGGTCACCCGGGGGCCGGGGCCACGCGACCATGCCTTCCCCCAGGTCATCCAGCCGACGGTCTTCATCATGCCCATGCCGCTTGCCACGCCCGCACCGGCCCTGGTCGAGCAGGGGGTTTGCGCCATCACCGCGCCGGACGACCGCTGGCTGCACTGCGACGTCAAGAGCGTGAGCCTGCTCGCCAATGTGCTCGCGCGTCAGCGCTCGGTCGACGCCGGTTGTGCCGAGACCATCCTGCTGCGCGACGGCTGGCTCACCGAGGGCAGCACCAGCAACGTCTTCATCGTCCGCGACGGGGTGATCCTCGCCCCCCCCAAGTCGAACCTGATCCTGCCGGGCATCACCTACGACGTGGTGCTGGAGCTCGCCCGCACGCTCGAACTGCCCCACCAGCTGCGCCCCATCGCCGCGGACGAGCTCAAGCGCGCCGACGAGGTCTGGCTCACCTCCACGCCCAAGGAGGTACTGGCCGTCACCCGTCTCGACGGCGTGCCTGTCGGCGACGGCCGGCCAGGTCCGGTCTTCCGCCGGGTACACGCGGCCTACCAGGACTACAAGCGCCGGGTCATGCACGGCGCCTGAAGGCGGATCATGCCAGACCCGGAAGCCTCGCCCCTCGTCTTCCCCTGCGACTTCCCGCTCAAGGTGATCGGGCTGCGCACGGACGACTTCGCCCAGACCATGGTCGGCATCGTCCTGCGCCACGCCCCGGACTTCGGCCCGGAGACGGCTAAGATGCGCGTCTCCGCCGGCGGCCGTTATCTCTCGCTCACCTGCGTCATCCGCGCCCGCTCGCGCGAGCAGCTCAACGCCCTGTACCGTGAGCTCACCGCCCACCCGGCGGTGAAGGTGGTCCTCTAGACGACGACAGCGCGACGGCGGCCACGGCCATTACAATTCGGCCATAGACAGAGCCCTCACCCCCATCCCTTCCCCCGCCTGCTGGGGAGGGGTGCTTCCAGAGTCGCCGGCGCGACTTTCACAGAAAGGAAGAGACGTCGATGCCCGCCGCCCCCGCACTGGTTGCCGCCACGGTCGATCATCTGGCGCGCTTCGCGCCCTTCGATGCGATGAGCCCGGAGGACCTGGCCTGGCTGGCGGAGCGGCTCAAGCTCGCCTACTACGCCAAGGGCGAGGTGGTGCTCTCGCCGCGGCACGGCGAAGTCGACCGCCTGTTCATCATCAAACAGGGCGTGGTCCAGGGCGAGCAGGCGGCCAAGGGCGGGGCCTGGCTGGAGCTGCACGAGGGCGAGTCCTTCCCGCTCGGCGCGCTGCTCTCCAAGCGGGCGGCGATCAGCACCTTCCGCGCCCAGACCGACGTGTTCTGCTACGAGCTCGCGGCACAGGACTTCGATACACTGCTCAGGCGCTCGCCCCCCTTCCACGACTTCTGCACGCGGCGCATCGCCGCGCTGCTCGCGCAATCGCAGCGCAGCGTACAGGCCCAATACGCCTCCACGGTGAGCGAACAACACTCGCTGGAGAGCCCCCTGGCGAGCCTCACCCGGCGCCGGCCGGTGACCTGCACGGCGGACACGCCGCTGCGCCAGGCCCTTGAGACCATGCGCGACGAGCGCATCGGCTCCATCGTCGTGGTCGATGCCGAGCATCGGCCCTTGGGGCTGTTCACGGTGCGCGACCTGATCGGCCGCGTGGTGCTGCCCGGTCTGCCGCTGGACACGCCCATGCGCGCGGTGATGACCCCCGACCCCGTGACGCTGCCCTCCTCGGCGCGCGCCTTCGAGGCGGCCCTGGCCATGGCCCGGCACGGCTTCCGCCACGTCCTGCTCGCCGACGGCGGCAAGCTCACCGGGGTGGTGTCGGAGAAGGACCTCTTCACCCTGCAGCGTGTCGGCGTCACCCAACTGTCCGCCAGCATCCGCGCCGCCAGCGACCTCGACAGTCTCAAGAGTTGCGCCGACGACATCTTCCAGCTCGGCCACAACATGATGGCGCAGGGGGTGGCCCCCGAGCAGCTCACCCAGATCCTCACCACGCTCAACGACCTGCTCACCCAACGCGTGATCGAGCTCGAATGCAACGCCGCCGACGTCTGCCGGCACAGCTTCTGCTGGCTCGCCTTCGGCTCCGAGGGGCGCATGGAGCAGACCCTGTCCACCGACCAGGACAACGGCATCGTCTTCAGCCTCAAGCCCGGCGAGACGGCCGACGCGGTGCGCGCCGACCTCCTGCCCGTGGCCGAGCGCATCAACCGCGCCCTGGACGCCTGCGGCTTCCCCCTGTGCAAGGGCCAGATCATGGCGATGAACCCGAAGTGGTGCCTGAGTCTGGACGAATGGAAGGCGCGGTTCGCGGACTGGATCGACGCCGGCGACCCCGAGGCCCTGCTCAATGCCAGCATCTTCTTCGACTTTCGCCCCCTCCTGGGGCAGACCGAGCTGGCCGACAGCCTGCGGCAGTGGCTGCTCGCCAGGACCGTCGCCACCCCCCGCTTCCTGCACCAGATGGCCGCCAACGCCCTGCGCAACCGGCCGCCCCTGGGCCTGGTGCGCGACTTCGTGGTGGCCTCGGAGGGCGAGCATGCCCACACCCTGGACCTCAAGCTGAACGGCAGCACCCCCTTCGTCGATGCCGCCCGCGTCTTCGCCCTGGCCACCGGCGTCGAGGCCACCGGCACGGCCCAGCGCCTGCGCGCCGCCGGGCCGCGGCTCAACATCCCGGCAGGCGAGATCGAGGCCTGGATCTCCGCCTTCTACTTCATCCAGCTCCTGCGCCTGCGCAACCAGCACGCCAAGCACGAGGCAGGACTGGCCATGGACAACCGCATCAACCCCGACGACCTCAACGACCTCGACCGCCGCATCCTCAAGGAGGCCTTCCGCCAGGCGCGCAAGGTCCAGGCACGGCTCGCCCTCGACTACAAGGTCTGACGGCTGGTACGGCCCGCCCCTCACCCGCATGTTCCTCTCCCGTCTGCTGCACAAACCGCCCGCCCTCGACGCGGCGCAACGACAGCGGCTGGCCGCCTGGGAGGCCCTGCCCGAGGCGGATCTCGGCACACCCCACATGCAGGCCCGGTATGTGGTGGTGGACGTCGAGAGCACCGGACTGGACATCAAACGCGACCACCTCATCGCCATCGGCGCCTGTGTCGTCGAAGCCGGGCGCATAGCCCTGTCGCAGAGCTTCGAGGTGATCCTGCGCCAGGCGGCGGTGAGCGACCGCGACAACATCCTGGTGCACGGCATCGGCGGCGAGCGCCAACGCGAGGGCCTGCCCCCGGCCGAGGCCCTGCTCGCCTTTCTCGACTTTGCCGGCAAGGCCCCCTTCATCGCCTACCACGCCGTCTTCGACCAGACCATGATCGAGCGGGCGCTCGTCCGGCACCTGGGCCTCCGGTGCCGACGGCAGTGGCTGGACCTGGCCTATGTCATGCCGGTGTTGCGGCCCGACCTGATCGGCAGCCACAAGTCGCTGGACGACTGGACCGCGCTCTACGGCATCCCCAACTATGCGCGCCACAGCGCCCTGGCCGACGCCCTGGCCACCGCCCAATTGTGGCTCGTGGCGCTACACCTGGCCACGGCGCGGGATCTCACCAGCTACAAGGCCCTGCAGACCCAGGCGAAGGCCGAGCGCTGGCTCAACCGGGCATATTAGGGGGAGTCTGCTCAACCCCGCCGCTGACGCCATGGCGGGGTTGGGTTTCGCGTCATGGGCTTTGTGGCATCGGTTCGGCGCCGGCGCACCAGCCACAGGTTGGCCAGCATCAAGAGTGTAGTGATCTGCGCGACGTTCTTCTTCAGGCCCTTGTAGCGCACCTTGGTGTAGCGAAAGACGCACTTGAGCACACCAAAGATGTGCTCGCCGCGCGCGCGATTGCGCCTTGACGGTCTCGACCGGGTCGATGATCGCCCCCAGCGGCTTGCTGGTGTCCAGCTGCCGACGCTTGCCGGGGCGCATGGCCACGTGCCAGTTCACCTCGGGGTGTCGCGCCTTGATCTCCTCGCGCTTGTCCACGCCCTGGTAGCCCGCATCGGCAAAGACGTCTCGTTCCTCACCGTGCAGCAGGGCGTGCGCCTGCGTGACGTCATGGACGTTGGCAGGCCTCCCCACCACGCTGTGCGCCAGGCCGCTGGCCGCATCCGTGCCGACATGCACCTTGCAGCCAAAGTGCCACGGGTTGCCCTTCTTCGTCTGGTGCATCTTAAGGGTCGCGGCTGCGGCTTTGGTTCTTCGTGGAGCTGGGCGCCGCAATCAGGGTGGCGTCCACGACGGTTGCGCTTCTGACCATCAGGCCGCGCTGGGTGAGGATGTCGTTGACGAGCTTGAGCATCTGCTCACTGAGGACCTTCTCTTCCAGCAGGTGCCGAAAGCGCAGGATGGTGGTCTCATCGGGCACCGTCTCCACTCCCAGCTCCAGCCCAGGGTCTTAAAAAGGCCGGCACGTCGTGGAGCGCCTCTTCCGCCGCCGGATCCGACAGCGCGAACCACTGCTGCAGGAAGTGAATCCGCAGCAGCACCGACACCGGATACGGAGGGTGTGCGCCCTTGGGGCCGGGAGCCGGCATGTGCGGGGCAATGAGCGTCACAGGCGTCTGGCTGCCCGGTCAGGGGTGGGTTGTGCAGACGTTCCCCAAAACCACGGTCAGTTTATTTGCTCTCTACAGGCAAGCGGGATCTCGGGAGCCACTTGCCGACTTATGCGCTAGTATATGACCACTCTGATGACCAACAGATTTTCCAGATGAACACAGTCACCCTTGCCGAGGCCAAGGCGCATCTGAGTCAATTGCTCGACCAGGTGGAGGCTGGTAAGGAGGTGGTCATCACCCGCCGCGGTCAGCCCGTCGCCCGGATCACTCCGATCGAAAGGCCGAAACAGCCTGTCAAATCCCTCGCCGAATTCCGCCAGCTCATGCCCCGATGGCGCAAGTCCAGCGCTGAGCTCATACGAGAGCTGAGGGAAGAAGGGCTGTGATGCTGTATTTCGATACTAGTTTCCTCACCCCCCTCATCCTCGAAGAAGACACCAGCGCCAAGGTCGAAACCTTTCTCACCGGACTGCCTGCGGGCGAGCTTGCCATCAGCCACTGGACACGCACTGAGTTCGCCAGCCTGCTTGCCCGTGAGGTCAGGATGCGGACACTGAGTCCCGGCGATGCCTGGGCTGCCTTGGCACAGTTCGATCGCCTTACGGCCGAGTCCTTTCACGTGCTCACCCCGCACGCGGCGGATTTCGATCTGGCCACGGAGTATCCCAAACACCATGAAACCGGCCTTCGCGCCGGCGATGCCCTACACCTCGCCATCGCCCGCAACCATGGCGCACACATTTGTTACAGTCTGGATCAAGGGCTGCTCAAAGCCGCCCGCCTGCTCGGCCTGTCTGCCAGCAGGGGGATCGAACCGTAAAGGATCGGCTGTAACCTTAAGGGTTGCCACTGTGCCGCCGAAGCCCTCAGGTCAGCCCTGCCGCTTCCACTCTCAGCAGACGCACCAGACCATCCAACCGCAGCGGCTCTGGTGAGTGGTAGCAGGCAAACCCTTTGTCCAGGTACGGCACACGCTCCGGCCAGGGATACGTGTCGGACTTGCGATGCGTGCGCGCCCAGGCCACGCGACCGATCTGCAGCAACTCGATGATCTGCGCGCGCACGCCATGAAACCCCGGCATGCGCATGAGTGCCTGCACCAGTGCGTCGAGATCGTCGCGTCGGTCTTGCCCGCCGTGTGCAGCGGCAAGCTCGCGCATCGCAGCATCGAGCTGTGCATAACGCTGTGAGGTGAGCCGCCAGGTCCAGTGCCGGCCACCACCCTGGTTGCGCGGGCGCTGTTCGTGCACGAGTTCGTATTGATCTTGCCACGTGAGACGGCTGCGCTTTTCGTGCGCATCCTGTAGCTTCTCGCGCTCGAACACCAGACCATCGCCAGGTGTCACCAGCAACCACCACAAGATGGATTCCGCGTTTTCCGGAAACATCAAGACCGTGGTGTTGGCCCGCCCCAGGCGTTTGGCATACGCCCGCTGCGCCGCACTGGCATCGGCCTGATAGAGCTTCGCCATCTTCTCCGCAAACCCGAGCGCCTTCTCGGGATGAACACGGCCTGCACACCAGAATCGGCAACCGCGCTGCACCGTCTCCAGGAGCACGCGCATCGCCGCGCGCTTGGACATGGGGATTTTTACGTACGAGGTGCCGGCCGGCACCAGCTTCGGAAACTGCATCGCTTCTCTCCCATAAACCGGCACATGCCGGCACTCGGTATAGCCACCGGGTGGGCGAAGCCAAGTCCTTGATGCAGCGATGTGGTTTGAATCGGTTCAGCACACACTACAGGATGTTCCTTTAACCTAAAAACCGCAGTTGAACGCGCCCGAAGGCGGGCTTGTACGACCGGCTGGCAAGGCGCGACGACGCCGCAGGGTAGCCCCCTGCAAGGAGGAGCAACGCAGCCAGACGGGCGTACAAGACCGAAGGCGGGCGCGTAGCGTGTTCACCCTCTGGGAGCGGATGACCGGAGGCAAAATCTCTTGCACCATCGAGCTGTTACGAAGCTATAAGAGCGGTCAACTGCGGTTTTTAGGTTAACGGGAAGGGGTGCGGGGAAACCCGGCTGGGGTGTCCCCGCAAAATTCGCCCGAGCGGTGTCTATACAGGACAGGCCAGCTGAAAAGCGAGGCAACACAGCATCGGGACGGCGCCAAACGTCCCCCACGCCGCCAAACGGCAGGGGGATGCGCCAACATCCCCCTGCAAGTGTCTCTCTCGGCGGTCGCCAAACCGCCGAGCCTTACCCCCGTCGCGCAGTGCCCGTAATGGGGCTCGCTGCGTGGCAACGGGCGCTGGAGGCTGCCAACCTCTTTCGACCCAATCCAGACAACGAAAGAATGTTGGGCGACACGGAAACGGGCGTCCGGGTGACCGGAATGACCCTGCGTGAAGCGAAAGCGGGAGTCCTCCACAGGAGGGCATTAGTACCGCCGACGGGGTGCGGGTAACCGTACAACGTCTGCCCGAGACGTGGGCTTCAGGCGCTGGGGGAGACCCTGGCGAGTCGGTAAGGCGAAGGCCGGAACCGATGGCACTGGCGTGCGCAAGCAGGCCAGGTCGATGGATAGCTCAAGCGTCTAATCGCCTCCGGAAGGGGAGGCGTTCGGGAGTGCATGCAAGCCATCTCCGCGGCCTCAGTCCGCGGTGACCACAGTCGGAAGCATTGTGCCGAGTACCCCAGCCGCTATGGAACATCGGGCGGGGGAAATCCAAGGAAAGCCGGAAGGCTAGGCACAATTGCGAGGCAGTGGCGTGCATGTGCGCAGTAGCGACACGCTAACGTGGGAAGGTCTTCACGCCGTCCGGGTGGCACCGGACAACAGGGCGGAACCGCCGACAAAAGCGGTTTGGAAGACTGGGAGCGTCGTTGAGTAGGCGTCGAAAGTTCATGCGCGATGTGGTCGAAGCGCATGAACGACGGCCGGGCGACCGGCGGCCGAAAGACGGCAGGGGTAAACGAGACTTAGCGCGCCTGGCGGCGCGATTGCTTGTAACCGTTCACCACCGATTGGCGTCGGTGGTGGACAGGCGCTTCACCCTTGGCGGGGTGGGGGAGCACCAAGGAAGGAGGTCAAGACTAGAGGAACAGCTTTGGCGTGGCTGTGACACGCCGGATTCAGGTGTGGCCCCGACCTCAAACGGGGCGCCGAATTCCGGGCCGGGGCGGTCAGTGAGTACGCCCCGGACCTTACCCTAGAATTTAGGACAAAGATGTCGTGTGCAATTTATTGCACACGGATTTCCAGAAATGACCTGAGATTTGCTTCCCAAGTTATTGATTATAAATGGTGGCCAGGGGCAGAATCGAACTGCCGACACGCGGATTTTCAGTCCGCTGCTCTACCAACTGAGCTACCTGGCCATACGTCTCGCGGCCCTGCGGGCGCGAGCAAAGCTGGCATTAAACGCCAAGCGCGCTGCCCAAGTCAAGTCTGAAGCCCGGTCCGACAAGGTGTCATCAAGGCTTCATCGTTCTGTCATCCGCTTGTCGCCTTCGTCGGGGATGCTGGAAGGCTATGTTGGCCTCGGATCTTGCCTTTCAGCAATTGCCCGTCGAGCGCAGGCGGCTGCGCATCGCGGTTGTGACCGAGACCTATCCGCCCGAGATCAACGGGGTGGCGATGACCTTGGGGCGCTTCGTGCGCGCCCTGCAGGCGCGGGAGCATCAGGTGCAGTTGATCCGTCCGCGCCAGAGTCCGGCCGACGTCCCCGTCGAGGAGTCGAACCTGGAGCAGGTGTTGCAGCCGGGGGTACCAATCCCGCGCTATTCCGGGCTGAAAATGGGGCTGCCGGCGAAGTCGACGCTGCGGCGGATCTGGTCGGTCAAACGGCCGGACGTGGTGCACGTGGTGACCGAGGGGCCCCTGGGCTGGTCCGCAGTGGCCGCGGCCCGGACCCTGCGCATCCCCGTGGCCACCGATTTTCACACCAATTTCCACAGCTACAGCCGGCATTACGGGCTGGGCTGGCTCAAGCGTCCCATCGCCGCCTATCTGCGTCGGTTCCACAACCAGGCGCAGGTGACCATGGTGCCCTCGCTCACCATACGCCGCGATCTGGAACAGGCCGGGTTTCGCAATCTGGAGGTGGTGGCGCGCGGGGTGGACACCCAGCTATTCGACCCGGCGCGGCGCAGTCAGGCGCTGCGCGCGTCCTGGGGGGTGGGCGAGAAGGGGCTCGCCGTCCTTTATGTCGGAAGGGTCGCGCCGGAAAAGAACCTGGACCTGTTGGTGCAGGCGCATAGGACCATCGCAAAGGTGCGGCCGGATGCGCGCCTGGTCGTGGTGGGTGAAGGTCCGGCGCTCACCGCACTCAAGGCCGCACAGCCCGACATCATCTTCTGCGGCGCCCGGCGCGGCGAGGACCTGGCGACCCACTATGCCTCGGCCGACCTCTTCCTCTTCCCCAGCCTGACCGAGACCTTCGGCAACGTATTGCTCGAGGCCATGGCCAGCGGACTGGCGAGCGTCGCCTTCGACTATGCGGCGGCCGCCGAGCACGTCCGCCACGGGCACAATGGTCTCAAGGCACCCTATGGCGACAACGGGGAATTTATCGCCCAGGCCCTGCGTCTGAGCCAGGATGAGACCCTGCGCCGGTCGATCGGTGCGCACGCCCGTCTCACGGCCCTGGACCTGTCCTGGGAACGCATCTTCGTCCAGCTGGAGGGCATATTTCTGGATATCGTTCGCAGCCACGAGGCCTATCATGAAAAGGCGCTCTTCGGCGCGGAACTCGGGAACACCTAGGATGAAACGCACCCCGACCCATAGGAGCGCCGCTGGCGGCGCGTATGGCTCGGCCCGCAAGCGGGCCTCGTCCTGACATGCTGACCCACGACCATCACGGCCTGCGCCGGCTGCTCGACCGCTTCACCGCCTGGGAGCATCGCCTGGCCCTGCGTTTCAACCAGCCCAACAGCCGGCGGCTGTGGTCAGCCTTCTTCGGCGGGGTCAGCCGCCTGGGGGATGGCTTGTTCTGGTACCTGTTGATGGCCGGTCTGCTGCTGTTCGACGGTACGGCGGCCCTGAAACCCGTCGTGGTGATGATCCTGACGGGGGTGGCCTGCACCCTGACCTATCGCTGGATCAAGCAGACGACCACCCGCCAACGCCCCTGCCAGCGCTATCCAGGCATCCGCCTCACCACCCTGCCGTTGGACCTCTACAGCTTCCCCTCCGGCCATACCCTGCACGCGGTGGCCTTCACCGTGGTCGCCTCGGTCTATTATCCGCTGCTGACCCCCTGGCTCGCCGCCTTTGCCCTGCTGGTGGCCGCCTCGCGCCTGATCCTGGGCTTGCACTACCTCTCGGATGTCTTGGTGGGCGCGCTGATCGGCGCCACCATCGCCCTCGCCGGCCTCTATCTCGCCAGCCTGTTCTGATAGCGGCTCAGGCGGCCAGACGCGCCTCCTCGGGGTGGAAGAGGTCGTGCGGCAGGGGCAGCAGGCGGCGCAGCTCGGCCCGGCTGAAGGGCTTAAGACGCGCCCTCTTGGTCACGGGGCAGTGAAGCTCGGCCTCCCAGACCGGCGACTCCTGGTTGAGCACCCGGTTGAGCTGGGCGAGCCGGCGGGTGGTGGCCTGGATGTAGTCGTCGAAACGCTGCCGCAGCGTGCGGTCCAGGCGCAGCAGGCGATAGCAGGCCTCGGGGATGCGCGAGCGGCGCAGCCCATGGTCGGCCCGGCCGAGCAGGCGCACCGCCCGCAGCGCGAGGCGGCCGCTGCAGCCGAAATGCCGAGCGGCGAAATCGGCCACGTGCAGCTCGTGTTCCAGCAGCACGGCGGCCGGCTGCGCGAAGGCGTGCCGCGCGACGTGGGCATCCATGGCCCATTCGACGCTGACATGGGTGAGCCAGGGGATGTCCACGAGCAGCTTCTCGTGCGCGGGCACGAAGTGGTTGTGGGCGATGATGTCCACCAGCAAATGGCTGGCATAGCCCACGGCGATCGCCTGCTCGGCCTCGTCGCTGGCGCCCACGAGCAGATCATGGGCGCTCGCCCAGCGATGGGTCAGGGCGAAGGCATCGCTGCCCAGGCGCGGCCCCACCAAGGCCAGATCGGGCATGCAGGCGCCGGCCATGGCGAGCTGAGGATGGCGCAGTACGGCACGGCGCAGGGCCGGATCGAGCAGGGGCACGGCCCAGATCAGGAGCTGGGCGAAATAGACATGGGTCTGCAGCCCCCAGGCGAGGGCATCGCCGCTCGTCAAAAGCAGCGGTAGTGTATAGAGCAGGACACGGGCCGCCTTGGGCATGGCCGCGATGATGGCGGCCGAATGCGAAACGGTGATTGCAGTCGCGTGATTTTTTCGTGACGAAAAAGGAAGACAAATCCGGCCATTATGGCGAAAATCCCGCAAAGGACTTTAGGAATTGTCACAATGCGCGCCCTCATCTGCGGCTCCATGGCCTACGACACCATCATGGTGTTTCACGACCGCTTCAAGCACCACATCCTGCCCGAGCAGATCCACATTCTGAACGTCTCCTTCCTGGTGCCGGACATGCGCCGCGAGTTCGGCGGCTGCGCCGGCAACATCGCCTACAACCTGAAGCTGCTGGGCGGTGAGCCGGTGATCATGGCCACCGTCGGCGAGGACTTCGGCCCCTACGCCGAACGGCTGCAAGGACTGGGCATCACCACCCGCCATATCCGCGTGATCCCGCAGACCTACACGGCTCAGGCCTTCATCACCACCGATCTCGACGACAACCAGATCACCGCCTTCCACCCGGGGGCGATGAACTCCGCCCATGCCAACCGGGTCTCAGAGGCTGAGGACATCCGGCTGGCCATCGTCTCACCGGACGGCCGGAAGGGCATGCTGGAGCACGCGGCCCAGCTCGAAGAGGCCGGCATCCCCTTCATCTTCGACCCGGGCCAGGGCATGCCGATGTTCGACGGCGACGCGCTCATGAACTTCGTGCGGCAGGCGGACTACCTGACCCTCAACGACTACGAGGCCAAGCTCTTGCAGGAGCGTACGGGACGCGACCTCGCCGCCCTCGCGCGGGAGGTGCGCGCCCTGGTGGTGACGCTGGGCGCACAAGGCTCCGAGATCCACGCCGACGGCACGGTCTACCGCATCCCGCCGGCACCTGCGCGCGAGGTGGTCGATCCGACCGGTTGCGGCGATGCCTATCGCGCAGGACTCATCTACGGCATCCTGCAGGGGTGGGACTGGCCCACCACCGGGCGGCTCGCGGGGCTGTTGGGGGCGATCAAGATCGCCAGCCGCGGCGGCCAGAACCACCGCTTCGACTGGGATGACCTCAACGAGCGCTTCCGTCAGGCCTATGGCTACGGCCTGCCAACAGCAAGGAGGACACTATGAAGAAAGCGGTATGGCTGATTCCCCTCGCCCTGCTCACCACGGGTTGCGCCAGCGGCCTGGGCAGCGGCGACTACGAGCGGCGTGAGGCCCGCCGGGTCTACGAGGTGCGCATGGGCGTGGTCGAGAACGTGCGCAGCGTGCGGCTGGAGGGCACCGAGTCGGGGGTGGGCGCGGTGGCCGGCGGCGCGGTGGGCGGCATCGCCGGCAGCGAGATCGGGCGCGGCAAGGGCAGTGCGGTGGGCGCCATCCTGGGGGCCGTGGCCGGCGGCATCGCCGGTGCCGCGGCCGAAGAGGCCATCACCCGCAAGCCGGGCTTGGAGATCACGGTGCGACTGGATTCAGGCCGCACCATCGCTGTGGTGCAGGAGGACACCGGCGAGCGCTTCACTGTGGGTGATCGCGTGCGCATCCTGGAGTCGGGCGGGCAGGCGCGGGTCACGCACTGAGCCGTGCCAGGCGAGTGTTGCAGGTCATCAAAGCTTAACCTGTCCGTCACATCCGCGTCACCCGTGTCCCGTACCGTTGTACCGAACCTGACCTGCAGAAAGGTGAACGATGCTGCACGAGAGACTCGATGCCGAGCGGCGCCCGAAGAACAACTTCAGCGTCGGCCTGGCCTTGCATGAGGACGAGGTGCGTGAGGCGCAGCGACTGCGCTACAAGGTCTTCGCGGAGGAGATGGGGGCTCGTCTGACCGGCCCCGAGCCCGGAGTGGACGCCGACCTCTACGACCCCTATTGCGAGCACCTCCTGGTACGCGACGCCGACACCGGCGAGGTGGTCGGCACCTACCGTATCCTGAGTCCCGCCAATGCCAAACGCATCGGCAGTTACTACACGGAGCAGGAGTTCGACCTGACCCGGCTGCAGCACGTGCGCTCGCGCCTGGTCGAGCTGGGCCGCTCCTGCGTACACCCCGACTACCGCAGCGGCGGCGTCATCACCCTGTTGTGGGCGGGGCTAGCCGAGTACATGCTGAAGAACAACTACGAGTACCTGATCGGCTGCGCCAGCATCAGCATGCAGGACGGCGGGCAGAATGCCGCCGCGGTCTGGCATGCGGTGAAGGACAAACACCTCGGGCCGGTCGAGTGGCGGGTCTTCCCGCGCTGCCCGCTGCCGCTGGAGGCCCTGGACAGCGCCCCCGCCGCCGTCCTGCCGCCGCTGATCAAGGGTTATCTGCGCGTGGGGGCCTGGGTGGCGGGTGAACCGGCCTGGGACCCGGACTTCAACACCGCCGACCTGCCCATCCTGCTCGCCATGAAAAACATCAACCGGGCCTACGCCCGGCACTTCATGAAACAGGGGTGATGCCGCTCAAGGCCTACCCGCGGCTCATCCGCCTGGGCCTGCACATCCTGGCCGGGGCGCTGACCATCCTGCTGCTCTTCCCCTTCCTCAAGCCGGATGAACGCGGCCGCCGTGTGGTGGCCTGGGCGCGCAAGCTGCTCGCCATCGTGCGGGTGCGCGTCACGGTGCACGGCCGGCCGCCGGCCGTGCGCGGCGAGGGCGCGCTGATCGTCGCCAACCACGTCTCCTGGCTGGACATCCATGTCCTGCACAGCCTCATCCCCAGCCGCTTCGTGTCCAAGGCCGAGGTACGCGACTGGCCCTTGATCGGCTGGATGGCCGAACAGGCGGGCACGCTTTATCTAGAACGACGCAAGAAGTCGGACGCGCGTCGGGTCAACGAGGCGATGGCGGCGCTGCTACGCGAGGGTGAGTGCCTAGCCTTGTTCCCGGAGGGCACCACCACCGACGGCACCCGGCTGCTGCCCTTCTACCCCAGTCTGCTGCAGCCCGCGGTGGTGGCAGGGGCGCGGGTGTGGCCGGCGGTGATCCGCTATCGCCATCCCGACGGGCGCATCAACCGGGCCGCGGCCTATCACGACGACGTGAGCCTGTGGCAGTCGCTCAAGCGCATCGTTGCCCAGGATCTGATCCTGGCCGAGGTGCGCTTCCTGCCCCCTATCGCCGCGACGGGGATGCACCGCCGCGAGCTGGCCGCCCGTGCGGAAGCCGCTATTCGTGAAGTCCTGGCTGCCGACGCGCCTCACAGCCAACCTGGAAGATCCGCTCGTCCTCGAGCCGCAGGGCCGTGAGCCGGCCGCCCCAGAGGCAGCCGGTGTCCAGGGCCACCACGTCCTCGCGCACATAGAGCCCCAGCGTCGACCAATGGCCGAAGGCGACGCGGACCTCACGGCTCTGCCGGCCGGGCATGTCGAACCAGGGGATCAGCCCCGGCGGGGCATCGGCCGGGGCGCACTTGTGCAGGAATTCCAGCCCGCCGTCGGCGTGCAGGAAACGCATCCGCGTCATGGCGTTGGCGATGAGGCGCAACCTTTCCTGGCCGCTGAGCGCCTCGGACCAGTGCCGCGGCTCGTTGCCATACATCCCCCGCAGGAATTCGCGGTAGCCTTCGCCGCGCAGCACCGTCTCGAGCTCGCGCGCCAGGGCCTCGGCCGTCGCCGCATCCCATTGCGGCATCAGCCCGGCATGCACCATGAGCCAACGCCCCTCGCGGTACAGCATGGGCCGCCGGCGCAGCCAGTCGAGCATGTCCCGGCGGTCGGGCGCGGTCAGGATCGCCTCCAAGGTATCCTTCTTGTGCGGCGGCACGAAGCCCTCCGCCACCGCCAGCAGGTGCAGGTCGTGGTTGCCGAGGATGGCCACCACGCTCGCGTCGTGGCGCATGCACCAGCGCAGCATACCGGCCGAGTCCTCACCGCGGTTGACCAGATCGCCGGTCAGCCAGAGACGGTCGCGCGCGGGGTCAAAACCGATGGCTTCGAGCAGGGACTCGAAGGCGGCCAGGCAGCCCTGGACGTCGCCGATGACATAGGTGGACACGGTGCGTTATGCGGGCGGTGTAGAATGTGCCGCCATTCTAACGGGTCGGCCGGCGCCGCCCGAAGTCCGTGATGTTCTCCGACCTCAACCCCCAGCAACGCGAAGCGGTTAAGTATCTGGACGGCCCCCTCCTGGTGCTGGCCGGGGCCGGCTCGGGCAAGACGCGGGTCATCACCCGCAAGATCGCCTACCTCATCGCCGAGTGCGGCATGAGCGCGCGCAACATCGCCGCCATCACCTTCACCAACAAGGCGGCGCGCGAGATGCGCGAGCGGGTGGCGGGGATGCTGCAGGGCAAGGCGGCGCAGGGGCTGACCGTCGCCACCTTTCACGCCCTGGGCCTCAACATCCTGCGCACCGAGGCGCGCCGCCTGGGCTACAAGCCGCGTTTCTCCGTGCTCGATGCGGCCGACGCTCAGGCCCTGCTCGCCGACATCGTCAAGGCGCCGGACAGGGCCACGCTCAGGCGCGCGCAGGCGGTGATCTCCAATTGGAAGAACGCCCTCATCACCCCCGAGGCGGCGCTCGATGCCGCCGCCGACGAGGCTGAACGCCAGGCGGCGCAAGCCTACCGCGCCTATCAGGACAGCCTGCGGGCCTATCAGGCCATGGACTTCGACGACCTGATCCGCTTGCCGGTCGAACTCTTCCGCCAGGACGCCGAGGCCCTGGCCACCTGGCAGGGGCGGCTGCGCTATCTGCTGGTGGATGAGTACCAGGACACCAATGGCGCGCAATACGCCCTCCTGCGTCTGCTCGCCGGCCCGGCCGCCCGTTTCACCGCGGTGGGCGACGACGATCAGGCGATCTATGCCTGGCGCGGCGCCGATGTGGAAAACCTGCGGCGCCTGAGCGCCGACTACCCGCGCCTCAAGGTGATCGCGCTGACCCAGAACTACCGCTCCTGCCAGCGCATCCTGCAGGCCGCCAATAGCGTCATCCGCAACAACGCGCGGCTGGCCGATAAGCAACTCTGGAGCGAGCTGGGGCCGGGTGATCCGGTCGAGATCCTGCAATGCCGCGACGAGGCGCATGAGGCGGAAACGGTGGCCACGCGCATCTCCGCCCACAAGTTCGAGCGGCGCGGTCGCTATAGCGACTATGCCGTGCTCTACCGCGGCAACCACCAGGCACGCGCCTTCGAGGAGGCCCTGCGGGCGCTCAAGATCCCCTATGTCCTCTCCGGTGGACAGTCCTTCTTCGAGCGGGCGGAGATCAAGGACATCACCGCCTATCTCAGGCTGATCGCCAACGCCGACGACGACCCCGCTTTCATCCGCGCGGTGACCACGCCCCGGCGCGGCATCGGCCCCGCCACCCTCGAGCGGCTGGGCGCCTACGCCGCGCAGCGGCACCTGAGTCTTTTCGCGGCCATGTACGAGGAGGCGGCGAGCGCCCACCTCACGCCCAAGCAGCTCGAGCCCCTCATCGCCTTCGGCGACTTCATCAACCGCATGGCCTGGCGGGCCGAGCGCGAGCCGGCAGCACGGCTGCTGGAAGAGCTGCTCGCCGCCATCCAGTACGAGGCCTGGCTCTACGACAACGAGGATGAGCGCAGCGCCAGGGTCAAATGGGGCAACGTGCGCGATTTCGTCGACTGGCTCGGCAAAAAGGGCGAAGAGGAAGGCAAGAGCCTGATCGAACTGACCCAGACCGTGGCCCTCATGAACCTGCTCGAAGGACGCGAGGACACGGCGGTGGACGCGGTGCGGCTGTCGACGCTGCACGCCGCCAAGGGCCTGGAGTACCCCCACGTCTTCCTGGTCGGTCTGGAGGAGGAGATCCTGCCGCATCGCGAATGCCTCGAAGGCGAGCGCCTGGCCGAGGAGCGGCGGCTGATGTACGTGGGCATCACCCGCGCGCAAACGAGCCTCACCCTGACCTGGTGCGCCCGCCGCAAGCGCGGCGGCGAATGGGTGGCGAGCGAACCCTCGCGTTTCCTGGCCGAGATCGACCCGGCACAGGTGCGCCAGGGCGGCGAGACCGATCCCGAGGCCCGCCGTCAGGCCGGACGGGCGCGGCTGGCCAGCCTCAAGGCGATGCTTTTGTCTGAGGGCGGAGGACGGAAGACTGAGGACAGTCGACTTGCGCCGGCGCGCGACGCCGGCGGTCCGGTTGGCTTCTGAAGACAGAGGACTGGGGACGGAGGACCGTGGGGCTGCGCGCTCAGCGCGCGCCTGTATAGACCCCTCCCCCGCGTGCGGGGAGAGCCTGCCCCGAAAGGGTTTAGGCCGGGGGGCTGGGGGAGAGGGCGGTCAGCGGGCTGCCGTCTGCTGCGCCGGCCTGGTCGCGGCGATGGCCTTCTTCGCCTGGTCCACCATATAGTCCACCGCCGCCTTGACGTCGGCGTCGGCGAGCTTGTCGTTGCCGCCACGCGCCGGGCCGCCCAGCGTGCCCTCGATCGCCGCCTTGTAGAGGTATTCCTTGCCCTGTTTGATCAGCGCGTCCCAGGCCGCGGTATCGGTCAGCTTCTGCGCCCCGGTCAGCCCCGTGTCATGGCAGCGGGCGCAGTCCTGGGCATACACCGCCTGGCCGCGCGCCAGAATCTCGGGCGTGGGCTCGGGCTCTTTCTTGAGCACGGCCTCGAACTTGGCACCGGCGGCGTTCGCCATGTAGACCACACCCCGCGCCACCTCCAGATCGGTCAGGTCGGGGTCACCGCCACGCGCCGGCATCTTATTGAAGCCCTTGAGGGCGTGGGTGAGCAGGGTGTCGTAACCCTGGGCGATGCGCTTGCCCCAGGCGGCGGCGTCCTTGTACTTGGGCGAACCGAGCGCCCCGGCCCCGTGGCAGGAGGCGCACACCTCGTTGTAGACCTGCTCGCCGCTGCGCTCGACCTTGGGCGCGTTGGGGTCGACGGCGAGGGCGACGCCGAAGGGCTGGATGCGCTCGCGGATGGCCCTGTCCTCGGCCTCGCTCGAACCGACATCCAACTGACTCCCCTGGATACCCATGATGTAGACGATGATCAGGATGATGGCGATCAGGGGTGCGAACAATCCGCCCACCAGCGCCAACAGGAATTCCTGCGGCGTCGTCTTCTTCATCTCGAGGTGCTCAGCCATGATCGGTCCTATTCGGAGTCGCAAATCCTGTAATTATAGGGACAGAGACTGACGATCGGAAGGCGGCTGTGCTATTCTTGCGCTCCCGCCGCCCGTAGCTCAGCTGGATAGAGCGTTGGCCTCCGGAGCCAAAGGTCGTGCGTTCGAATCGCGCCGGGCGGGCCAATAACCGGTTGTTGTCTTGCCTGTGAGGAGCCCTCGTGGCACGGAGGGATACAAATCCCTCGCCACCCCCGTTTGCAAAACGGCCCATGCCGGCTCGTAAGCCGCGAGACCCCATGCCCTGGCGCTGGCCAGTCCAGAGCCCCCATCCCACGCCCGATCCACACCGAGAATCACAGGGCAGACCAGACCCCGTCAGCACCAGATCGACGCTCCCATGCGACCCGGGTCATGGGCGGCGGCTTCGTCTCCCCCCAAGCGCTTGGCGCTTGCTCAGTGCTGACGCGGCGGCACTGGGTCATGCCCGCCGGGATGCCAGGGGTGGCAACGCCCCACCCGCCGCAGGGCGAGCCACAGCCCCTTCAGGGCCCCGTGTTCCAGCACCGCCTGGCGCGCATACTCCGAACAGGTGGGCGTGAAACGACACTGGTTGCCGATCCAGGGCGATAGCACATACTGATACGCGCGGATCAGGCCCACCAGCAGGCGTTGCAGGGGGTTCATCACAGGCCGCGCCCGAGCACCGCGGCGATGCCCCTGAGCTCGCCCATGAGGGCGTTGAGCTCGTCCGGGGCGAGGGCCTGATCGGCGTCGCACCACGCCTCGCAGGGGGTGGGGTGCATCTCGATGAGCAGGCCGTCGGCCCCGGCGGCGATCGCTGCCCGTGCCAGCGCCGGCACCATCCAGGCCTTGCCGCCGGCGTGGCTGGGATCGACGATGACCGGCAGGTGGGTCTCGCGTTTGAGCACCGGGATGGCGGTCACGTCCAGCATGTTGCGGTAAGCGGGGTCGAAGTTGCGCACGCCGCGCTCGCAGAAGATGATGTTGTGGTTGCCGCCGGCGGCGATGTATTCGGCCGCCATCAGCCACTCGCTCACCGTGGCGCACATGCCGCGCTTGAGGATCACCGGCTTGTTGGTCTGGCCCACGGCCTTGAGCAGGTCGAAGTTCTGCATGTTGCGCGTGCCGATCTGGATCACGTCGACGTCGTATTCCAGAAAGGTGTCGAGCAGGCGCGCATCCATGAGCTCGGTGACGATGGGCAGTCCCTCGCGGTCGGCCGCTGCGCGGAACATTTTGAGTCCCTCCACCCCGGCGCCCTGGAAGGTGTAGGGGCTGGTGCGCGGCTTGAAGGCGCCGCCGCGCATGAGGCGGCAGCCCGCGGCCTTGACCGCCCGCGCCGCCTGCGCCATCTGCTCGGGCGTCTCCACCGAGCAGGGACCGGCGATCACCTGCAGGTCCGGGCCGCCGATGGGGATGCCGCGGACGTCGACGACGGTGTTCTTTGGCTGCCAGTCGCGGGCGACGATCTTGTAGGGCTTGACCACGTGCATGGCCCGCTCCACCCCGGGCAGCAGTTCGAACATCTCCGGTTTGAGCGCGCGTTCGTCGCCCACCGCGCCGATCACGGTGAGCTCGGTCCCCTGCGAGACGTGGGCCTTGAGCCCGGCGGCGTCGATCTTGGCGACCACGCCGGCGATCTCCTCGGGGGTTGCGCCGTGGCGCATGACGATGATCATGTTGCCTCCTCCTGGGGTTGGGCGACCTCGGCGGCCAGACGCCGCAGATAGTCGGCGAACTCGGGGTCCTCGCCGCGCAGCAGCTCGGGCAGCGCCGCCCGGAAGTCGTCGCGCCGGCACCACTCCTGCATGTAGTCCGCCCAGACCTGCCACTGCCGCTGCCGCTGGCGGCTCATGTCCTCCTCATAGACCATGAGGTAGGCCTGCTCGAACAGGGCGATGAGGATGCCAAACAGGGCGTAGCGGCGCTCCTCCTGTTCGGGGGTGAGCGGGGTGGTCACGGGACCGCGCCTCAGCATCTGGAGATCGGCGTTGTCCAGCACCAGCTTGAGAAAGTCCGTATAGGCCGCATTGAGCCGCGCCTGCAGCTCCTCGTCCTCGGCCTCGCGGCTCTTGCGCTGCTCGAGCCAGAAAACGGCGATGGCAAAGGGCAGGCCGATCACCGTGACCACGTAGCTCATGAGCTCCCAGGTCTCGAGCGAGAGCATCTCAGTGCGCGGGCCGGTCAGTCTGCAAACGAAAATGGCCGGTCACCCGGCCACTTTCCGTTGTGCGATGGCGGCTCGGCAGCATTCCGCGTAGAGCCGCTCCATGCGCTCATGTTTCTCCTGCGCCTCGATCGACAGCTCCGCCGTGGGCCGGGCGAGCAGGCGCGGGATGCCGATCGGCTCGCCAGTCTCCAGGCAATAGCCATACTCACCGCTCTCGATGCGGGCGAGCGACTGCTCGATCTTCTTGAGCAGCTTGCGCTCGCGGTCACGCACCCGCTGCTCGAGCATGTTCTCCTCCTCCACCGTGGCCCGGTCGTTGGGGTCGGCGAAGACCTCGTTCTCTTTGAGGTGCTCGCCGGTCTCGCGGGCGTTGTCGAGGATCTCCGCGCGCATGGCCAGCAGTTTGGCCTTAAAGAACTGCAGCTGGACCTCGTTCATGTAGTCGGACTCGGGCATCGCCAGGATGTCCTCGTCCGTCAGCATGTGACCGGGCAGCGGCTTGGCGGAAGGGGTTTTGTCAGGGCTCGCCTTGCCCGGCTTGGCGGTCTTGGCGACCGTCTTGCCGCCTGCCGCCGGCGCTGCCTTGTCGGCCTTGGCCGGGGCCGGTTTGGCGCCAGGGACCTTGGCCTCGGTCGCCTTGGCGCTGGCGGCCTTGCCGGCCGGCGTGGCCTTCGCGTTCACCGCCACCAGCTTGGGCGCCGGCTGGCCCGCAGCGGCCTCGGCCGGTTCTGCCTTTTGCGTCTTGGGGGTGGGTTTCTTGGCTACGCTTGCCATTGCCTCGCCTCCTGTGTTTAGGGCATGGTGTGTAAAAAATGAGCTCGGATTATGCCATGTTCCAATTACGGCATGACGTCAGGCGGGCTTGATACCCGCCAGCAAACAGCCTCAGACGCCGCGACGCCAGCCGAGTTCCAGCGGGTCGTCCGGATCGATGCCCTCCATGAAGGGGATGCGCCGGTCGCGGTGGGTGACCTGGTAGACACAGCCCATCCAATTGCCGACCACCGCCTCGGCGGTGTCGTGCCAGGTGTTGTCCAGCCGCGGCAGGATCAGCCGCTCGGGAAACTCGGGTGCGGCCTCGCCGCGCTTCACCGCGGCGAGCAGGCGCGCCGCGTATTCCTGGAGGATGGCCTGCTCGCGCGGCTTCAGGTAATTGGCCGGGAAAGGCGGCGGCGCCTCCAACTGCCCCTGGGCATGGAGCAGCAGGTCGCGCTTGTATTCCTTGAGCAGCGAGATGGTGTCGTACTCCGGGTGCCCCTGGAAGAAGACCGCGCGCAGGCCGTCAGGGCTCACCGCCAGATGCACGCCGGCCGTCTCGCTTTCCACCAGCACGTGCAGCCCCGCCGCCTCGAACTGGGCCCGCGAGATGTCGTTCCAGCGCGAGTGCGGCACGTCGAAGCGGGTGTTCACGTCGCCCACCAGCGGGTGGCGCTTCTCCACGACCCGATGCGGGAACACCCCCCAGATCTTGGCCGGCTGTTTGACCCGCGTCTGGCCGTAGCGGAACTGCATCACCGCGTGCGTGGCGAGACAGGAGCACAGCGTGGAGGTGACGTTCTCCATCGCCCAGTCGATCACCTCGATCAGCGGTTCCCAGAAGGGCTCCTGCGCCAGGTCCGGGTGGGTGACGTTGGCGCCGGTGATGATCAGGGCGTCCAGGCCCTCGGCGCGGATCTTCTCGAACGGCTCGTAGTAGCGCTCGATGTGCGCGCGCCCCTTGACGCCGCGCGGCAGGCTGTCCAGGGTGAAGGGGTGGACATAGAACTGGGCGATGGGGTTGCTCTCACCCACCAGCCGGAAGAACTGTCGCTCCGTGGCCTCCAGGGCGGCGTCTGGCATCATGTTGAGCAGCCCGATGTGCAGCTCGCGGATCTCCTGGTGCACCGCCCGGTCTGCCGAGAGCACGGTCAGCCCCTCCTGATGCAGGCGCTCGAAGGTGGGCAAGTCGTTGTGCGCGACCAGTGGCATCTCACACCCCCTTACGGGCGATGGCGGTCTCCACGAGATCGAGGAAATCGGCCTCGTCGCGCACCTGCGCCACCTCGTGCGATGTGACGGTGTAGCCATGCGGGCCGGCGATCGCCTCGTAGCGCGGCACGCGCGAGTGGAACAGACGCGGGAAGACCCAGCGCGTGAACTCGTCCGGCGGGATCTGCGCCACGTACTCGTAGCCACGCTCCGCCATGAACACCGGCAGGTGCTCGGCCAGGAAGGCAGGGCGGTAGTAGAGCGGCTTCGGGTCGGACTGCGCGCGGCGGATCAACTGTTCCTCCTCCTCGCGCGTGGTCACCTGGATATAGAGGATCAGGGTGTGGCTCGCCAGCAGCTCGATGACCGAGTCGTCCTCCAGCTCGCACAGACTGCCGCCGACGTCGTTGACGAAGTGTTCATAGCCGTAGATCGTCTGCGCCTTGCGCACGAACTCCGGCACGTCGCGCATGGCCTTGATCTCCGCCTCGCGGTACAGGGCCTGGCGGCGGCTGAACTCCTCCAGGTCCAAGCCCCCCAGCTCGGGGTCGCCCAGCTTGCCGACGAAGGCGAGCACCGGCCCCAGGTCGTCGATCTTGATGTTGTTGCGGATGTCTATCCAGTCGCGCCGCAGCAGCTCGCGCAGGAAGGGCACCTGCATGGCCTGCAGCTTGACCAGGTCGAGGATGGCCTCGTAGAGATAGCGCGTGCCGATGCGGTAGTCGCCGGAGTAGTGAAACCAATCGTGGCGGCGCAACAGCGTGGACAGATGGGTCTTGCCCACGCCGGACATGCCCAGCAGGGTCACCTTCTTCTGGGGCCAGGCGCGGAAGCTTTGCGGGGTGAAATGCATGCCGTGTAATGTGTCGAAGCAGCGCCTTGTCGCGTGCAGGCTATCGACGGCGTGCGTCAAGCTTAAAAGGGTAAAATAATAATCATAACCTTGGAACACGCAATGGCCGACCCCCTCCTGCACAAAGGCGCCGCCAAGGTGGCGCGCATCCCCGTGAAGATCGAGCCGCAACCGCGCCAGCGGCTGCCGGTCTGGATACGGGCGCAGGCGCACGCCTCGCCGGAGGTGCGGCGGCTCAAGTCCCTGTTGCGCGCAGCGGGGCTGCACACCGTCTGCGAGGAGGCCTCCTGCCCCAACCTGGGCGAGTGCTTCCACCATGGCACGGCCACCTTCATGATCCTCGGCGACCTGTGCACCCGGCGCTGTCCCTTTTGTGACGTCGGCCATGGTCGCCCGCTGCCGCCCGACCCCGAAGAGCCGCGCCACCTCGCCGAGACGGTGGCGGCGATGGGGCTCAGATACGTGGTCATCACCTCGGTGGACCGCGACGACCTGCGCGACGGCGGCGCCGCCCACTTCGCCGCCTGTATCCGCGCCCTGCGCAGCCGCACGCCCGGCACCCGCATCGAGATCCTGACCCCCGACTTCCGCGGTCGCCTGGACATCGCCCTGGAGATCCTCACCGCCACGCCGCCGGACGTCTTCAACCACAACCTGGAGACCGTGCCGCGACTGTACAAGGCCTGCCGGCCGGGTGCCGACTACCTCCACTCGCTCAAGCTACTGGCCGAGTTCAAACGGCGGCTGCCCGACGTGCCCACCAAGTCCGGCATCATGCTGGGGCTGGGTGAGACGGATGCCGAGGTGGAGGCCGTACTGCGCGACCTGCGTGCGCACGATGTGGACATGCTCACCATCGGCCAGTATCTGCAACCCTCCCGCCACCACCTGCCGGTGGCGCGCTATGTCCCGCCCGAGCAGTTCGCCGAGTTCGAGCGCCTGTGCTACGCCCTGGGCTTCAGACACGTGGCGAGCGGCCCGCTGGTGCGCTCCAGCTACCACGCCGATCGACAGGCGGCAGGTCTCTATTCACGGTGATAGGGATGGCCGGCGATGAGGCTCGCCGCCCGGTAGAGCTGCTCGATGAGCAGCACCCGCGCCAGGGCATGCGGTAGGGTGAGACGCGACAGCGCCAGCCTGAGGTCCGCCCACGCCAGCAACCCCGCATCGAGCCCATCCGCGCCGCCGATGAAGAACGCCACGTCCCGTCCCGACTGCATCCAGCCGGCGAGCAGATTCGCCAGCTCGCGCGTGCTCACCTGCCGGCCATGCTCGTCCAGGGCCACATGCAGTGCGCCCGGCGGACAGCGGGCCTGCAGACGTGTCGACTCTGCGGCCTTGATCTGTTCGGCACCCTTGCCGCCCCGCGGCTCCGGCTTGAGCGCCACGATCTCCAGGCGCGCCTCGCGCGGCATGCGCCGCGCATACTCGGCGCAGGCGTCCTCGGCCCAGCCGGGGATCCTGTCGCCGATCGCCAGTATGATCAATCGCATCCCCGATCCCCCATCGTCTTCAGGATACCATTATTGACAGGCGTACAGCCGGTGGAGAGAATATAAGGCTCTATTTTTGCTGCACCACCGCGTTGGTACTCGCGGTGTCCGGTCGGTGAAGTAGCTCAGTCGGTTAGAGCGACGGATTCATAACCCGTAGGTCGGCGGTTCGATTCCGCCCTTCACCACCACTTTTCAGCGCCCAACCCTCTCCGGTTGGGCGTTTTCGTTTGCGAGCCCCCGCCGCGGCGCGGGGTTCAGGCCGGTTCTGCGTGTGCTGCGTCCCATTGCCGGGGGCGCCTGAATGGGGCAGGTTCGACTCTGATCCGCCCTCTCTTCTCTCAAAACCTGCGCCAACTTCCTCGCCGGAGCGCACGCAGAAGGCCTTGCGCGTCAATGACCTGTGTATGCGTCGTTGCGGGAGGTTGCCCGGCACGCTTGGTGATGCAAAGCCTCATGTGAACCGAGAGTCGCCAGAGTCGCACTAACGCCGCCGTCCCGCCTTGGCAGGGGCAACGAAGAGGTTGAAGCAGAAAACGTGGACTGTGACCTCCCGTCCGGCATCTTCGCGGGATCGAAACACGAAGCGCCACTCGCCGGCAGGCTGTCCCGACTTTTCCCGCAAGAAGTTCGAGTGGGCTCTCAACGAGGCCGTGATCGTCTCCTGTATGCCTGCAAATCCAGCGACCCCCTTGTTGAAGAGTACGAGCGATGCTTTGCAGTCGCGCCATGTCAGGTAATCCAGCAATTGCTCAAGCGCGCTTACCAGCACTTGTTCGCCTCCCCACAGCTTGCACTCGGCCACGAACGCTGAACGGGTTTCTTCTTCTATACGGATATCGGTCTTGCCGTAGTGACGGAAGACCTCTCCGGCAGCGCGTCCTTGATAAACGCTGTTCAGGCTAGCCAAGAGAATGTCTCTCAGGCCCTCTTCACCAAGCGCCTGATACGTCTGGGGCGTACCTTCAAAGGTTGCCCCCATGTGGCGAATGTTGGCGAGGATCGCCTCATACAGATCGTCGGCTATTGCTGGTTCTGGTTTGAACCCCGCCACCGGCACTTTGGGCAGCTGGATCTGTTTTCGCGGGCTTACGTCAACGGGCTTGTATTCCGGCATCCCCGGCTTGCGCACCAGAGGGATGTCGAACGCAGAAACCAGTCCGTGTAGCTTGGAGATCTGATCTCGGCGGTACGCAACCGCCTCCTGTACCGCTTTGGGCAAAGAGGCGTTGTACCTCTGAATCTGGTTCGATTGCGTAGCGATGCTTTGACGAATGCTGGCCAACGTGCTCTCCAGTTGCTGTTTGAACCAAGTCTGTTCTGTCTGACTGGTATTGGCGAAGGACAGCGTCAGCAGCTTTCGTCTCGCGTCGATATCACCACGAGGTGGATTCAAGCTGAAGGTGCTAGGCCGAAGTCGCCAAAGATCGTGGTCGCCAGAAAATGGGACGTAGAACTTCAGCAAGTGACCGTCGGCCATGACGGGGCGACCATCAAGCGATCCACCGTACTCAAAGCGGTGCGTTACGTCGATTTTTGTCTCTGCATGCTCCATCGTCATCTTGTCTTCGTGCAGCACCAGTGGGGCGACTGCTAATTGGGCCACGATGTGCTCGCAAAGCGTGTCCGTGCTTGTTGCCAAGAATTGCTCTCGGGGTATGGCCTCGACCAACTCGCGGATACGACACTTATTCGCATCCAGTACCCCTGCAAGGTCGCCCTCTGAAAAGAGGTAGTTGCGGTCGCTTCGATACATGTCGACTCCTTTTACTGCTCCGCGTGCTCATCTGAGCACGGCATCCAATACAGTCCCTCTCGTCTCCTCTTGGAAACAAGCGTGTCGTAGGCGTGTTTCGCTCCCGCAGCATCCGCCTTGTGTTTATCTCTGGCCTTAACCTTGAACACGTCGACCAACTTGTCACTATCAAGGCCGGCACGCTGCATGATGCGCTCTGCCGTGGCGGGCTCGCCCTTCAAAGACCAAAGGGATTTGAACACTTTCGTCTGACCATCGGTGAGCCGGATTGGCCCGTCCGGCCAGTCGGGCAGCGTGACCCAGCGGAAATCCGCCGAGAAAGGCCCCTTCACCGGCGTCGTTGGATCGCTGGCCTGCGGAGCAGGTGGCTCACCCGGCATGCCGATGAACGAGATGCCGCCTCCGTAGAAGGCGAAGCGATCCTCCAGAGCCAACCATTCCACGCCCGGGCCGAAGGGCGCCCCGCGCGTCTCGCGTGGCTTCGGCGTGATGACGCGGATCGCCCCTTCTGTTACCCGCACCCGTTCCAGCAGGGCCGGCTCACGCCATAGCCGGATCAGATCGCGCGCCAGCAGGACCGGCGAGCGCCGGGAATCGCCAAGGCGCCACACGCCATCGCCGAGGGCGTCGATGCCGTCGCGGCTCTCGATCGAAAGCGCCAGTCGCAGCTTTCGGCGCAGCCAGTCCTCGTCCAACCTCAACGCGACCGTGTCGTCGGCTGCGACGGCCACCGGCCCGCACTCGGGGCAATGGCAGGTACGCCCCCGTTGCCCGTCGCCCCAGACCTGCGCCCGGTGCTGGTGACAGTAGGGGCACAGCACGAATCGCTGGTCCAGGGCCGTGGGCTTCACCGCCTGCCCGAGGGCCGGCAAGGCGGCGATCTCGCGGGCTGAGAGCGCGGCTCGAAGGATGGGCGTGCCGCCCGCGAACAAGCGGCACACCAGGGCCCAAGCGTCGTGCGTGGCCACCGATCAATCCTCGTAGATCGGCTGCGGGCTGGCCGTGTCCGCTTCCGGCGGCGCTTCCTGGGCGTTCAGCGTCTGGCCGGGCTGCAAGATGCCCAGCGAGACCAGGTAGCCCTCCAACTGCGTCTGCAACGCGGCATCGAACTTGTGCAGATTCAGCCGCCCGCGACGCGTCACCTCGACCGTGATGACCTTGGAACGAGCCTTTCCGGGTTCGGGCGGGTAGTACAGGTTGATGCGTGCCGACGTGATCAACCAGCCGCGGGCCAGCGGGTCCTCACCGGGGAACTCCTCGCGCAGCAGTTCGGTGACGCAGCGCTGCTCGCTCGACGCCATCGCCGTGCAATCGAGCTTCAGTGCCGTGCTCGGGCTCAGCACCGAGATGGACTTGACCTGCAGCGCCACGAAACCGTCCGCCACGGCCTGCGGCACATCGAAGCCGAGGCGCAAGACCGACAGGTCCAGCGTCGGCGGCTTGATGCGGTGCGCGTCCACCTTGACGCCCAACAGGTGCTCGGCGAAGGCGTCCACGAGCATCTGGTGGTACTTGGCGCCACCGCGCACGAGGGTGCGAACGACTCCGGTGGCCACGGCGTACTCCAGCACCATGTGGATGTTCGGGTTGCCGATGCGACGGGTGAGATGGGCGCCCTCGAACTCCAGGCGCAGCATCGCCAGATCCTTGACGTGGACCGTCAGCAGGAACACGCCGGGGCTGCGTTCCACCAGGTAAGCCACGCTGCCGTCGCCGCATTGCAGCTCGCGCCGATAGAAGGCCGAGATGGCCTGGCGCAGCGCGGCCAGTGCGGCATCCGAGGTGTTCGGCCGGCGCTTCACGCCGAGGTCGTGCTGCTGGGCTTGCGATCCGTGGCGCTCGAGGTAGTCGAACTCGCAGGCCCGCTCGAACAGCGCCGGATGGTTGGCATACAGCCAGAAGGAGCGGTGGGTGTCGCTCCGGCATGCCACGAGACCCAGCAGCGCGGCGCCGTCCCCGGCGGCGGCCTGGAACATCGCCTGCTTGCCGGCCGGGTCGGCCAGCTGGATGCTGGCCATGAGGTTGCCGATCAGACGGTCACGGGCGGCGACGTCGGGCCAGGTCCGAACGGCCTCCACCAGTGCCTGCGAGGCGCGAGGCGTGTCCTCCCAGTCGAAATCGTCGGCCACGGGCAGGCCGTGCGAGGCCAGGAAAGCGCTGAGGGTCGCGTCCACCGGCAGTTCGAGCAGCACGTCGACGAAGGTCTTCTTCATCTTCTCGGTCCTTTCCGCAAGAGGTGTCGAGGGCTGCGGACCGATGGATCGGGCACGCGGGCCGGCGACGGGGTTACCGAACGGGCATCTCGCCAGAGTAAAGCAGCGAGATACAGCGCGATTGTGTCCCGCCCAATTCCGCCTGTCAATCATCGTGGCACGTCTGGCGCTTTTTGGTATCTCGTGGCTATACTTGCGGTCTGGTTTTCTACACTGACAGTCGATTCGAGACGGGACATCGCCATGGCTTCCGCGTTTGGATCTCGCCTGCGGCGATTTCGCGAGGCGAAGAAGTTGACCCTGCAGCAGGTGGCCGACGCGGTCGGCTGCACCAAGGCCTACATCTGGGAACTGGAGATGAAGGAGGGTCAACGCCCCTCGGCCGAGCGCGTGCAGGCGCTGGCCAAGGTGCTGGGCGTCACGATGGAGGACATCATGGGCGAGCCCATGCCCCAGGTCCCCGAGGCCAGCCCCGAGGATGTGGCCTTCTTCCGTGCCTATGCCGGCATGACCGAAGCTGAGAAGGACCGGGTGCGCCAAGCGCTGAAGATCATCTTCCCGGACAAGGATCTGCCGGAAAGCAAAAGGTGAACACGCCCCCGGCCCTCAACGGCGCGATCGCCGCCAACAAAGTCCACCACTGGTTGCGGGCTTGGTATGGCGCGGACGTGCCCGAGGCCGTCGATCTCGATGTCGTGCGGCAGATGCTGCCGACCACGCCCTACGGCAAAGGGGTTCGGGAGATTCGTCCGCCGGTGCAGTTCAACGACGATGCCTTCGAGGGCCTGCTGGCGCGGGACCCCGGTGACCCTGAGGTCTGGGGTATCGCCTACAACGGCACGGTCAGCCCGCAGCGCCAGCGATTCACCATCGCGCACGAGCTGGGCCACTTCATCCTGCACCGCGACCGGCAGCCGCGCTTCAACTGTGACAAGGAAAGCGTCTACTCCGGCCACGAGACCATGCGCCTGATCGAGCGCGAGGCCGACGACTTCGCCGGCAATTTGCTGATGCCCGGCGATCGGCTGCGCGAGTGGATCTCGAATCGACGCATCGATCTGCACGTCCTCAGTGGCATTGCCAAGCGATTCCAGGTCTCGTTCGAGGCGTTGTGCATCCGCTTCATCAAGTTCACCCCGCAGCGCGCCATCTTGGTCTACTGGGACAACGGCTACGCGAAGTACGAATGGCGCAGCAGCAGCGCCGTGAGAACCCGGGCGCGCATCCGGCGCAGCGGCGATCCGCAAGAGCCGTTACCCGGCACGCTCGCCGCCGACGCGAGCGTCGAGCAGGCATGGGACGGCGTCGAGATGTCCGCCGCGATCTGGTGCCCCGAGGAGGCACCCTACATGAAGCTGCGCGAGTTCAAGCACAGCTACGCCTCGAGAGATCGCGTCCTGACCCTGCTGCTGTTGGAAAGTGCCGAGCCGCGCGCCTGGGATCGATCCTGGCAGGATGGCGAAACTCTCGATGCCGTAAATTGGCGACAGTAGGCTGTGTAGAGATCGTTCTGGAGGCATCCATGCTTTCGTTTGCCACCGAGTTTCCAGTTGAAGCGGATCGAACCACCGTGGACTTCCTTCAGGCGATGGTGACCTGGATATCCGGGTCTCCGCATACTGGATTGTCTGCCGAAATGCTTCGGGATCTGCTACAGAAGGACGAGGCGCATGTCGAGAACGGAAAAGAGAAAGTTCAATCGCTCCTTGCCACTTCGCCCGACGTCGATCTCGCCGGCATCCGCTACAGCAGGCACGACAATGATCTGGAATGGCTGACGACCGTCGTGTTTTCGAGAACGTCGTCCGACGCCTGGGTGGGTGTTCGTGTCGAGTGCGAGTCTCAGCATGCCGCGGCTCGGCTGCCGTCAGCGAAGAAACCTGTCGTGGTAAGGACCGTGCTGGAATCCCTTGGCGGAGCAGCGGATGGTCCTCTGCCGATTCGCGATACTGCGCACATACTGACCAATACCGACATTGATCTTGCCGCCAAGCTGATTCGCGGCGACGCCGGCTGCCGACTTCCCATCGTCTACGTCAGCGCACGGTTTCAAGGCGGGTACATTCTTGACGTTAATCGTCTCGCAGCAGACCTGTCGGGCATGGCGCATGTCGTCGTCGAGCCCAACAGGCCGTTTTCCGTGCGCCTGCAACTCGAAGTCGATTCCGAGAACGTCTATGGCGGCACGATCGGCATCTGCTGGCCCGAGGGTGGCGGGCGTCGAGCCTTCTTCCTGGGCGGCGATTACTCGACACCGGGTCATCTGGCGGGCGCCATCAAAGATGAAGTCCGGGCTGCGTTACTGAATCGACGTCCGATCGCCCGGTGCACTTGGGCTTACGTCCGTGAAACCGCGTCACGACAGGCCATTCTGTCGCTCAAAGCCTCGGGTTCCAAGCCGATCGACGAGTATGTCGAGAAATTTGACCAAGAGATCGAAGCCAAGAATCAGCGCCTCGAAGAGGCCGAAAGTGAGATTCAACGCCTACGGAACGAACTCCGGGTGTATGAGGCTCGTGCAGGGACCGCGAGTGGTGGCCTGCTCAGGCTTGGGCGGGAGCGAGATCTCTATCCGAACGAGGTCCTCGGCATACTCCTCGACGCGATCGAAGATGCCGCCACCCGGGTTCAGCACGACAGTCGCCGACAACATGTGCTGAGGTCGATCCTCGAAGCCAACCGACTGGAGGAGAATCCCCTTGAAGGTCGTCGAGAGCAACTGAAGAGACTGCTCCGAGGGACGAGCACCATTGACGGAAAATTGAGACGCGAGTTGGAGGACATGGGTTTCTCCATCTCAGAAGATGGAAAGCACTTCAAGCTCGTTTTTCAGGGGGACGACCGGTACACCTTCACGCTGCCCAAGAGCGGTAGTGATTGGCGAGGTGGGCTGAACGCAGCCAGCGACATCGGAAGGCTGTTGTTCTGAAGTCCAAAGTCCGCAGCGGCGCGCGCCTGCCGTTCAAATGGCGTGGTTGCATTTGAAGTATCGGTCAGGGCAAGCCCGCGCATCCCCGCCAGAACCCGTTACGCGAAGTACCCTCGATTCCTAGCATGAGCGGCGTTTTCCATCCGAACGCCGACCATGCACGAACTCGAACCCCGCTCCCCGGCCCTCGAGGCCGATCGGCCTCGGCACGCGCACCAAGAGATCGTCGATCTGCTGGCCTGCGCCCTGCTGCGGCTGCGCGCACGCCCCTATCCGCCATCTGGCCATATCGCCACCGACAGCGACTCGGTTGGCCTTGGCTTGTGCGGTCCACAGCGCGTGAATGCGAACCCCGATCACGCACGAGGAGTTCGCCGATGACGACACACGCAAGCCCTGCAGACCCGACCACCATCGCCGCTCGCATCGCCCAGCTGCCCCACCTGTCGATGGACAGCCTCTGGGCGCTGTGGGACGAGTACTTCGAGGAGCGGCCCAAGCATCACCACCGCACCTGGCTGGAAAGCCGGCTCGCCTACAGGATCCAGGAGCGCGCCTTCGGCGCTTTGAAGCCCGCGACCCGCCGCAAGCTCGAGGAGATCGGTGAGACGGGCATCCTGCCGCGCCAGCTTCGCCACGACGCGAATCGGCTGCTGCCGGGCACCGTGCTCACACGGTTCTTCGACGACGTCGAGCACCGGGTGCTGGTGCGCGGGCCCAATGACTTCGAGTATCAGGGGCAGCGGTTCAAGAGCCTGACGGCGATTGCCCGCCACATCACCGGCACGCCTTGGTCGGGCCCCGCGTTCTTCGGCCTCAAGACCAAGCACGGCCAGAAGGAGCCGGCATGAGATCACGATGGCCCGCATCCCCGTCGACCATGCCGACGCCTGGTCCCGTCACGCCATCGAGGCGCTGCGCGGTCTACACCCGCAAGTCCACCGACGAGGGACTGGACCAGGAGTACAACAGCCTGGAGGCCCAACGCGACGCGGGGCTGGCCTTCATCGCCAGCCAACGTCATGAGGGCTGGATCGCCATCGAGGAGGGGTATGACGACGGCGGCTACTCCGGCGGTAATCTCGACCGCCCTGCGCTCAAACGGCTGCTCGCCGACATCGAGGCCGGCAGGATCGACATCGTGGTCGTCTACAAGATCGACCGATTGACGCGAAGCCTCGCCGACTTCGCCAAGCTGGTGGAGGTGTTCGACCGCAACGGCGTCTCCTTCGTCTCGGTCACGCAGCAGTTCAACACCACCACCTCGATGGGGCGGCTCACGCTCAACATCCTGCTGTCCTTCGCGCAGTTCGAGCGCGAGGTCACCGGCGAGCGCATCCACGACAAGATCGCCGCCTCCAAGGCCAAGGGCATGTGGATGGGTGGCATGCCGCCGCTGGGCTACGACGTCGTCGATCGCAAGCTCGTCGTCAACGAGCGCGAGGCAGCACTCGTGCGTGACATCTTCCGGCGCTACGCCGAGCATGGCTCGGCTGCACGGCTGGTGCGGGAGATGGCGATCGAGGGGCACACCACCAAGGCCTGGGTGACCCAAGGCGGGCGCCGGCGCACGGGCCGACCCATCGACCAGCAATACATCTTCGCGTTGCTGCGCAACCGCATCTACCTCGGTGAGATCCGCAACCACGGTACGTGGTATCCCGGCCAACACGAAGCGATCGTGCCACGAGCCCTGTGGGACGCCGCGCACGCGTTCATCGAGCGCCGCAAGCAGGCGCCGCGCGAACACCGGGCCGAGCATCCGGCGCTGCTCGCAGGGCTGCTGTTCGCGCCCGATGGCCAGCGCATGCTGCATACCTTCGTCAAGAAGAAGAGCGGACGCACCTACCGCTACTACGTCCCCTACCTGCACAAGCGCCGCAACGCGGGCGCGAGCCTGGCGCCGGACGCCCCGGACGTCGGGCATCTGCCCGCGGCCGAGATCGAGAACGCGGTGTTGACGCAGATCCACGCGGCGCTCTCGGCGCCGGAGGTGCTGATCGGCACCTGGCGGGCGTGCCAGCGCCACCCGGCCGGTGCTGCCCTCGATGAAGCGCAGGTGGTGGTGGCGATGCGGCGCATCGGCGATGTGTGGGCGCAGTTGTTTCCGGCCGAGCAGCAACGCATCGCGCGGCTGCTGATCGAGCGGGTGCAACTGCATGAGCACGGACTCGACATCCTCTGGCGCGAGGACGGCTGGCTGGGATTGGGGCCCGAGATCGGCGTGCATCCCTTGGTCGACGAGTGCCGCACGCCTGCCGAGGAGGCCTTGGCATGACCCGGTCGCCTCCCGATCCGACGCCGAACTCCCGCCGTCGCGCGATCCGGGTCGAGGTCGGCCACGATGCCCGCAGCTACGTCAGCGACGGGCAGCGGGTGACCCTGGTGCCCCTGACGATCAAGCGGAGGCACAACCGCAAGCTCCTGATCCCGCCGACGCCCGAGACCTCCGCTGCGACCGCGGGCGGCCTGGATGCGCCGATGATCAAGACGCTCGGCAAGGCCTTCTACTGGAAGCGGCTGCTCGAGGAGGGGCGCTATCCCACGACGACCGACCTGGCCCGCGCCCTGAAGTTGGAGCCCGGCTGGGTGGCCGAGGTGCTGCGCCTGACCCTGTTGGCCCCCGACATCGTCGAGGCGATTTTCGAGGGCCGCCAGCCCCGGCATCTGAATCTGCACACGCTGCGTGGCCGCCAAGACCTGCTGCCTCGCGACTGGGGCGAGCAGCGTCGGCTGCTGGGTTTTCCGCCACCGGCCCAGTGACCGGCCGCACGGGTGCGGTGCAGGCGCGGCTTGCGCTGCGGACGCTCGGTGGTGTCCTCGTACACGCCGTCGAGCCACAGCATGTGGAAGTGGATGTTGAGATTCAGCGCGCTGCCGAAGCGCTGGATCAGGGTCACCACGCCGCATTGCGCCGTATCCCGCGGCACGCCGGCCTGATCGGCAAGCCAACCGGCGATCACACGATGCACGATGCCCAGCACCGGGCCGATCGCCTCAGGCTTGCTGGCGAACAGGAAGCGCAACGGGTACGGAAAACTCAGCACCCATTGCCGCACCGGCCGCGGGCCAAACACCTCCTCCACCAGGTGCCGCGCGCTCTCGGCCATGCGCCGCGCCCCGCAGCTGGGGCAGAAGCCGCGCTTCTTGCAGGAATACGCCACCAGCCTCTCGGCCCGGCACTGCTCGCAGACCACGCGCAGGAAGCCGTGCTCGAGCACGCCGCAGCGCAGGTAGGTCTCGAACTCCTCGCGCACATACTCGGGCAGCGGGCGGTCTTCGGCCTCAAGACGCGCGATGAAGTCCGGGTAGTGCGCCTCGACCAGCGCGTACAGCAGCGTGCGCTCGGGCAGGTGGCGCGCGTAACGCGCAGCGGCGTGGGCGGCCGGCAGTGGCGCGCACACCTCGGCCTGCCGCCGGGGTGCGGTCAGGCGCGGCACGCAGCGCTCCGTTGCAGGGACGGCTGCTCAGGGTTGCGCCCGCGAGCACGCGTTCATATCGGCGTTTTCTGATCTTCGCGTCAGACATTGCCGCGACACCTCGCCGCACCTGCTGCGCTACAACGAGCGCGTGCGTATCGATGGCGTCGAGGTCGACGATGCCGCGCTGGTCGCCGCCTTCGAGGCGGTCGAGGCCGCGCGGACCGATGCCGACGGCACGACCACGCCGCTGACCTATTTCCGCCCGCCCCTCCCAGCCTCCTCCCACTTTCAGGATGTCGATGGACACTGGACTGAAGCAGCGCCTGATCGGCGCGGCCGTTCTGATCGCGCTGGCCGTGATCTTCCTGCCGATGCTGGTGAAGGGCCCGGCGCCCGACAGCGGCGTCTCGGATGTCTCCATCAAGATGCCCGACGCGCCCGAGGGCGAGACCGAAACCCGCGACCTGCCGCTGGTGATGCCCGGCGACGTGCCCAAGGGCGGCGCGGTCGGCATGAACGCCACCCCGATGGACAAGCCCGGCGCGCAGGCCCTGCCGACGACGCCCGACGGCGCCGCCGCCACCGATCCCGCCGCTGCGGGCGCCACGCCGCCGGCCGATCCCGCGTCCGCGCTGCCGGCCTCCGCCGCCGGCGGCAACTACGCCGTGCACTTCGGCGCCTATGCCACCCAGAAGGGCGCCGATACCGTCGCGGCGCTGGCGACCGCCGCGCAGCTGCCGGCCTACACCGAAGCCACCACGATCAACGGCAAGCCCGCGTTCCGCGTCCGCATCGGCCCGTACGCCACGCGCGCCGACGCCGAGACCGCGCGCCTGAAGGCGCTGGAAGTGCGCAGCGACGTGCCGGTGCGCGTGGTCGCGCTGGACGCCGAGCCGGCCCCGGTCGCGCCCGCGGCCACGACGCCCGCCGCGACCCCGGTCGCCGCCGTCGAGCCGCCCAAGCCGGCCGCGCCGAAGCCTGCAGAGACGAAACCCGAGCCCAAGCCGGAATCGAAGTCTGCCGTGCCTGCGCCCAAGCCGGTCGCGACCAGGCCCGCAGAGCCGAAACCCACCCCCGCGAAGCCCGCCGAGGCTCCGAAGCCCGCCGCGCCCAAGCCCGCGCCGCCGGCCGCCGCCAAGGTCGGCTTCGCCGTGCAGGTCGGCGCGTTCAGCGACGCCACCGAAGCCGGTGCGATGCGCGAACGCCTGCGCGCCGCCGGCTTCACCGCCTTCACCGAATCGGTGACGACCGACCAGGGCAAGCTCACCCGCGTGCGCGTCGGCCCGGTGCTCGACCGCGCCGCCGCCGACCAGCTCAAGGCCCAGATCCAGTCGAAAGCCGGCGTGGACGGCATCGTCCGCCCGCACCCCTGATCCATCGCGCGGCGCCCTCGTGGCGCCGCACTGTTTTTCGCATCGCATTCGCGTCATCAAGCGCTTCACCGGAGTCACCATCATGTGCGGCATCATCGGCATCGTCGGCACCTCGGACGTCGCGGCCTCCCTCTACGACGGCCTGACCGTTCTACAGCATCGCGGACAGGACGCCGCCGGCATCGCCACCGCCAACGGCACCCAGCTGCGCGTCGTGAAGGGCAACGGCCTCGTGCGCGATGCCTTCCGCGCGAGCGAGATGGCGCTGCTGTAGGGCCGCGTCGGCATCGGCCATTGCCGCTATCCCACGGCGGGCAGCGAAGGCAGCGACGAAGCGCAGCCGTTCTACGTGAATTCGCCGTACGGCATCGCGCTGGCGCACAACGGCAACCTGATCAACACCGACACCCTGCGTCGCGAGGTGTTCGAGCAGGACCGCCGCAACGTCAACACCGAATCCGACTCCGAAGTGCTGCTCAACGTGTTCGCGCACGAGCTGGACAAGCAGCGCGTGCTGACCCCGGATGCCGCGTTCCGCGCGGTCGAGAACGTGGGCCGAAGCCAGCGCATCGGACACATTGTGCAGGAAGATCGAATAGGGTCAATTCCTCTTCTCGCCGTGTTTGGTTCCCGCATCGTCGTGGCTATCCATGTGAGCGTCGCGCAGAATCTCGATGCCGCCATAGAGAGCGATGCAAGCTACCGCGATGCCCACAACGAGGTCGGGCCAGTTGGTTCCGGTCAGCATCACAATGATGCCGGCGATAATGATCCCGCCATTAGAGATAAAGTCGTTGAAGCTGAAGGTGGTCGCCGCCCGCATATTGACGTCCTTGTTCTCCATCTTCTGCAGCAGGCGCAGGCAATAGAGATTGACCATCCCCGCGATGAACGCCATCGCCATCATCAATATCCCGCCCGGATCGGACCCTTCCACAAACCGTCGGTAAGCATCGAAGATAACCCCAGCAGAGAAGATCAGCAGCATGATGCCGGAGAAACGTGCGGCCCCGCGTTTCCAGGTCCGTGAGCGGGTCAGCGCGAGCAGGCTGAGCGCATAAACGATGGCATCGGATGAATTATCGAGGCCGTTCGCCAACAGCGCATTAGAATCGGCAAAATACCCGACCGCGAAAAAGCCGATCGCGATGGCCACGTTAAGCCACAGGACAACCCACAGGGTCTTGCGCTTTTCAGGCGACCCGACATCGACCTCATGTCCGCCACTCATGCTGCGTCCTCCCCGGTTTGTAGGGTATAGGAAGTTCAACCGCCCTTTTTTGCGAGTCTAGCGGGTAGGAAGCGGCCGCGCAAGCGCCGCTTTGGGCACAGATCGGGCACAGATCGGGGGTTCATGCGTGGGTTTTCGACATCGCGGGGCCACGCAGCGGCTCAGTGCGTAGCCATTTCTCACCGAATCCCGGCACAGGGCCGAGCGCAGCCCTGCGGGGTCGTGGCCGCATCGGATCGGACTCTGGCTTGGCTGCCGGCTGTGTGGCCGGCGCCTCATCACGCGGCGGGCGGCGGGGCGCGCGCTGCGGGCCGGTAGTGCGCTTGCTCCAGCGCGCCGTGTTTCTCGAAGTGGGCGAGGATGGCGCGAATGGCCTTGGGGTCTTCGATGCTGGCGACGATCCGTACCGCGCCGCCGCAGTGGGCGCAGGTGGTGATGTCGATGGAAAAGACCCGCTTGAGCCGTTGCGCCCAGCTCATCGCACGGCGCTTCTGCTCGGGGCTGCGCGGCTCGTCGTGGGCGCTTGCGTCAACCGGCGCCGCATCGCCCGCAGGCCGCCTGCCGCGCCCCGAGGGCGTCAGCTGCGCGCGCAGGTTTGCATTCGGGGCGAATACGCCGTGGAAGCGGGTGAGATGCGCGCGTGGTGGCGGGACCAGTGCCACCAGCTTGGCGATGAAGTCCACCGCATCCCATTCGACATGCGTGGTGCCATTTCGCCACGGCGTCTTGAGCTGATACCGCACCCTACCCTGCGATGAGATCGACAGTCGCTGCTCGCTGATCGCCGGGCGCGTGATGTAGCGGCACAGCTTTTCGAGCTTGTGGCTTTCGTGTGCTTCCGCGGCCACGCCGGCATGCAGCGAGAAGCCACCGACCTTGCCGGCATCGCCCTCCAGCGAGCCTGCGTCACCGGGCAATGTTTGCAGCGTGACGACCTTGCGGCCAGCGTCGCGACCGGTGGCGATGCGGTAGGTCATCGAACTCATCCGCAGCCCATCCATGCTGTCGTCGCCTGCAGCGCTGTCTGCCAGGAAGGCCGATTCGCCCTCCCCTTCGAGCCAGCCTTTGCGCGTCAGGTGCCGACACACCCGGTGCGCGATGGTGTTGGCCAGTTCCGTCAGTTGCGCCGATGTGGGCCGCTGACCATCCCCCTGTCCCCAAGAACGGCGAGCCGCGTGCTCGCCGTTTTGGCATGGGCGCGTACGGATTGGCGAACCCGAAGCTTGCGCGTGGTTCGCCATTCGGTCCCTCCAAGGTTCGCCACCCGAAGCCTGCAATGACACCTGTTCCTCAACAGCGTCATAGGAGGCTTCCATGCCGACAACGGCAAGCACCATCACCCGGTCGCCGGTCGATGCGATCAACGGCCTGTCTCCCGGCGACCGTCGGGTCCTCAACGAGAACGAGCTCGCGCAGCGCTGGGGCCTGAGCCCCAAGACCCTGCAGCGCTGGCGCAGCGAAGGGCGCGGCCCGCGCTACCTGAAGCTGTCCAAGCGCGTCAGCTACCCCCTGGAGTCGGTCATCGAGTTCGAGCGTGGCGCCCTGCACGACTCGACCTCCGAGCGCGCGGCGCGCTGAAGGGGGATGCGATGAGCGATTTGACCCTCTACCCCGCCGACATCGCCGCGATGTCCGTCGGCCAGCTGGCCGCGCTGCCGCCCGCCCAGAAGGCGGAGATCAGCCGCAACCTCGACGAAGCGCTCGCCTGGCTCAAGCAGGCCCGCGCGAAGTTCGATGCGGCGCTGGAGGCTGCCTACGGCGAGCAGGCGCGCGCTGCACGCCTCGAGGCCGGCAAGGACTTCGGCGTCGTGCACCTGCAGGACGGTGCGCTGCGCGTGACGGTCGATGTCCCGAAGCGCGTGTCCTGGGACCAGGCGCAACTGGCGGCGATTGCCCGGCGCATCGCCGCCGCCGGCGAGAAGGTCGAGGACTACCTCGACGTCGAGTACTCCGTCTCGGAATCGCGCTTCTCCAACTGGCCGCCGGCACTGCGCGCCGGGTTCGAGGCCGCCCGCACCGTCAAGCCCGGCAAGCCCACGTTCCGGCTGGCCCTCGTCTCGGAGGAGTGATCCATGAGCACCGAACTGATCCCGTTTGATTTCGAAGGCCGTCCGGTCCGGGTCGTCACGGATGCCCAAGGCGAACCGTGGTTCGTCGCGGCGGATGTGTGCGCGGTTCTTGAACTGCCGAACACCACCCGCGCCCTGGCGCGGCTGGACCCTGACGAGCAAGCCCTGATCTCGATTCAGGGCATCTCGCGCGGCAATGACCAGGTCAACGTCGTCAACGAGCCCGGGCTGTACAGCCTGGTCCTCGGCAGCCGCAAGCGCGAGGCCAAGCGCTTCAAGCGCTGGGTGACACACGAGGTGCTGCCGGCGATCCGCAAGACGGGCAGCTACACGGTGCCAAGTGCACGCCCGACCCTGCCGGCACCCACCCAGGACCGCGTCGCCGCTCTGCTGCTGATCGGCGAGGCCGTGGCCAAGGTGCCGGGGGTCAAACCCGGCATCGCGATGGCGGCCACGCTCACCTGCATCCAGGAGAACACGGGGTTGAGCGTCCAGACCCTGCGTCGCGCGCTGCCTGCGGCGAACGAGGCGATCTGCTCGCTCAACGCCACCCAGCTCGGCAGGCTGCTCGGCCTGTCGGCCAAGGCCACCAACCAGCGCCTGGCCCACCACGGCCTGCAGTTGCGCAACGAGCGGGACGAGTGGGAACTGACCGAAGCCGGCGAGGCCTGGGCCGAGGCGATGCCGTATTCGCGCAACGGGCACAGCGGCTACCAGATCCTCTGGAACCCGGCGGTCGCTGAAGTGCTGAAGGAGGTGGCGTGATGGCCCTTCCCATCATCACCGCCGACCAGCGGCTGCGCGAGAAGCAGGGCGTGAAGCTCGTGCTGCTGGGCAAGAGCGGCATCGGCAAGACCAGCCAGCTCAAGACGCTGCCGGAAGGATCGACCCTGTTCGTCGATCTGGAGGCCGGCGACTTGGCCGTCAAGGACTGGCGCGGCGACTGCGTGCGCCCGAGCACCTGGCCGGAGTTCCGCGATCTCGTGGTGTTCCTGGCCGGCCCGAACCCGGCGCTGCCTGCGGACGCACCGTTCTCCGAGGCGCACTACCGGCATGTGTGCGAGCGCTACGGCGATCCCGGTCAACTCGCCAAGTACGACACCTACTTCGTCGACTCGATCACGGTGCTCGCGCGTCTGGCGCTCGTCTGGGCCAAGACCCAGCCGCAGGCCGTCAGCGAGCGCACCGGCAAACCCGACACCCGGGGCGCCTACGGCCTGCTCGGCGCCGAGCTCATCGGGGCGCTGACCCACCTGCAGCACGCGCGCGGCAAGCACGTCGTGTTCGTCGCCATCCTCGACGAGCGCCTGGACGACTTCAACCGCAGGGTGTTCGTGCCGCAGATCGAGGGCGCCAAGACCGCCGCAGAACTGCCCGGCATCGTCGACGAGGTGGTCACCTTGGCCGAGATCAAGGCCGAGGACGGATCGTCCTACCGCGCCTTCGTCTGCCACACGGTGAACCCCTACGGCGTCCCGGCCAAGGACCGCTCCGGCCAGCTCGAGTTGCTGGAGCCGCCGAACCTGCGCGCGCTGATCGACAAGTGCGCCGCCGCCACCCGCCTTCCGCCATCCGCTACCGCCTTCGAGGAGTGAGCCATGACCGCCTGGAACGATTTCAACGACGCGCAGCAGCAGCCCAGTTTCGACCTCATCCCCAAGGGCACGCTCGCCCGCGTGCGCATGACCCTCAAGCCCGGGGGCTACGACGACCCGGCCCAGGGCTGGACCGGCGGCTACGCCACGCAGAGCTTTGGAACTGGCTCGGTGTATCTCGCGGCCGAGTTCGTCGTGCTGGAGGGCGAGTACGCTCGGCGCAAGCTCTGGAGCAACATCGGCCTGCATTCCCCGAAGGGCCCGGCTTGGGGCCAGATGGGGCGCAGCTTCGTGCGCGCCGTGCTCAATTCCGCCCGCAACGTCCATCCGCAGGACATGAGCCCGCAGGCCGCCGCCGCGCGGCGCATCCAGGGCTTCCACGAGCTCGACGGCATCGAGTTCCTCGCCCGCATCGACGTCGAGAAGGACGGCCGCGGCGAGTTGAAGAACGTCGTCAAGAGCGCCGTCGAGCCCGACCACCCGGACTACGCCCGGCTGATGGGGCTGCCGCCGAAGAACCCCGGCAGTGGTTCCACCGGCGCGCCCGCCGCAGCAACCCCGCCGCGCACGACGCCGCCCGTCAACCCGCAACGCCCCGCCATGCCGGGCAAGCCCGCCTGGGCGCAGTGAGAGGAGGGTCAGTGAAGTGTTGGGTCTGCAAACGACAGGCGCGCGGCTACGGCCACTCGGACCTCCGGCATCCGGTGGGCGATGCCCGGCGCTATCCGATCGACTGGGTGTTCTGCTCGCGGCGCTGCCAGGAGGCGTTTCACGCGCTCTACGGCCACTGGCTGCGCGTGCAGGAAGGCCGCACGCCCAAGACGGAGGTGGCCATGATCGACCCGTCTGACGTCGAAATGGCCGCGATGAGGAAGTGCCTCAAGGCCTTCGGCGAGGTCGCGGGCGAGATCGGCTTTGCCAAGCCGCTGGGCGAGTATTCCGAGGCCGAGGCGCTCCAGGTGATCGACGCCATCGTCACCTGCTACACGGAGGCGATGGTCGAGCACCACGAGGCGACCAAGTATCCGCCGGTGCGGGGCTTGAAAGACCCGGTGTCCGACCCGTTCGCCGACCTCGAGGACGATCTGCCGTGGGAGGAGCCGAAGGCTCAAGCGCAGACGGCACGCACGGCAGCACCCAAGGAGGCGCGGCGATGATGGACTTCAACGCCTCCAAGAGCCTGTCGGGTCAGCTCACGGCGCTGATCGATGCCGGGCTGCAGCAGTCTCGCGCGGCGCAGCCTCGCCGCACGTACCTGGGCGCCTCGCGCCTCGGGGCCGCCTGCGAGCGCGCGCTGCAGTACGAGTTTGCCGACGCCCCGGTCGATCCGGGTCGCGAGACCGACGGCCGCCTGCTGCGCGTCTTCGAGCGCGGCCACCTCATCGAGGACTGCATGGTCGGATGGCTGCGCGCGGCGGGCTTCGATCTGCGCACGCGTAACGACGCGGAGGAGCAATTCGGCTTCTCGGCGCTGGACGGGCGCCTGCAGGGCCACGTCGATGGCGTGCTCGTCGCCGGGCCCGACCTGGGCTTCGGTTCCGGCTACCCGGCCTTGTGGGAGAACAAGTGTCTGGGCGCCAAGTCCTGGCGGGATCTGGAGAAGCACCGGCTGGCGGTGGCCAAGCCCGTCTACGCGGCGCAGGTTGCGCTCTATCAGGCCTACTTGGGGCTACACGCGCGCCCGGCGCTCTTCACGGCGGTCAACGCCGACACCATGGAGATCCACGCCGAGCTGGTGCCTTTCGATGCGGCGTTGGCGCAGCGCATGTCCGACCGGGCGGTGAAGGTCATCACGGCCACCGAGGCGGGCGAACTGCTGCCGCGCTCGTTCTCCGATCCCACCCATGTCGAGTGCCGGATGTGTCCGTGGCAGGACCGGTGCTGGAGGGCCGCGGCATGACCGACAGACCACTGCACCCGGTGCTCGGGGAGCGCCTGATCGACGCACGCGAGGCGGCACTGGCGCTCAATCTGCCGCACTACTGGCTCACGCACGCGAAGGAGCGCCGACGTCTGCGCCTGCCGCACTACCGGGTGGGCAAGCTGCTGCGTTTCAAGCTCTCCGAACTGATGGCGTGGATGGAGGAACGTCAAGCCCTGCTCACGGCCGACGCAGGGCACGAGGAGGAGTCGGATGCTGGACTTCAATGACACCGCACCCGCGCCCGAGATCCCGGCGTCCGAACGCCGCGAGGCCGTGCGCGCCGCGCTGCTCGCGAGGCTGGAGTCGGTGCTGTTCACCCTGTTCCCCGCTGGAAAGAAGCGCCGCGGCAAGTTCGTCATCGGCGACGTGCTCGGCAGCCCGGGCGACAGCCTGGAAGTCGTGCTCGACGGCGACAAGGCGGGACTGTGGACCGACCGCGCCGAAGGCTCCGGCGGCGATGTGTTCCACCTGATCGGCGGCCACTACGGCGTGGACGTGCACGGCGACTTCGCCCGCGTCCTCGACCTGGCCGAGGACCTCGTCGGCCGAGCGCCCACGGCGCCGCCGCGCAAGGCGGCCAAGAAGGCCTCGATCGACGACCTCGGCCCGGCCACCGCCAAGTGGGACTACCTCGACGCACAAGGGCGCCTCATCGCCGTGGTCTACCGCTACGACCCGCCCGGGCGCAAGAAGGAATTCCGGCCCTGGGACGCGCGCCGCCGCAAGATGGCTCCGCCCGAGCCGCGGCCGCTCTACAACCAGCCGGGGATCCACAACGCCGCCCAGGTCGTGCTGGTCGAGGGCGAGAAGTGCGCCCAGGCCTTGATCGAGACTGGGATCGTGGCCACCACCGCGATGCACGGGGCTAACGCCCCGGTGGACAAGACCGACTGGACGCCGCTGGCGGGCAAGGCGGTGCTGATCTGGCCCGACCGCGACAAGCCGGGCTGGGAGTACGCGGTGCAAGCGGCTCAGGCCATCCTGTCCGCCGGCGCGAAGTCCTGCCACATCCTCTACCCACCCGAGGAAGCCGCCGAGGGCTGGGATGCGGCCGATGCCGTGGCCGAGGGCTTCGACGTCGCGGCCTTCCTCGCCCACGGCCCGCGTGTGCAGGTGCATGACATTGCGGACCCCGGCGAGCCGCTGATCGGCGCGGATGAATCGGTGTGGGGCACCGAAGATGCCCTGGCGCTGGCCTTCACCCGCCGCTACCACCGCGACTGGCGCTACGTGGCGGCCTGGGGCCGCTGGTTGGTGTGGGATGGCCGGCGTTGGCGCAACGAGGAAACGCTGGCGGCCACCGACTTGATCCGCGGTGTCTGCCGACACGCGGCCCTCCAGGCCGACAACCCCAAGCTGGCGGCCAAGCTGGCCACCTCCGGCACCGTCGGCGGCGTCGAACGCCTGGCTCGCGCAGACCGACGTCATGCCGCGACCACCGCCGAGTGGGACGCCGATCCCTGGCTGCTCAACACCCCAGGCGGCGTGGTCGACCTCAGGACGGGCCGCCTGCGCGCACACGACCGCGCCGACCGCATGACCAAGATCACCACCGCCACGCCGGCCGGCGACTGCCCGACCTGGCGGCGCTTCCTTGCCGAAGTCACCGGCGGCGACGCCGACCTGCAAGCCTATTTGCAGCGCGTCAGCGGCTACTGCTTGACCGGCTCGACCCAGGAGCATGCGCTGTTCTTCCTCTATGGCACCGGCGCCAACGGCAAGTCGGTGTTCGTGAACACCCTAGCCACGATCCTCGGCGACTACGCCGCCAGCGCGCCGATGGACACCTTCATGGAGACGCGCAGCGACCGGCATCCAACCGACATGGCGGGCCTGCGCGGGGCGCGCTTCGTCTCCTCCATCGAGACCGAGCAGGGCCGGCGCTGGAACGAGTCCAAGGTCAAGAGCCTCACGGGCGGCGACAAGATCTCCGCGCGCTTCATGCGCCAGGACTTCTTCGAGTTCTGGCCGCAGTTCAAGCTTTTCGTCGCCGGCAACCACAAGCCCGCCATCCGCAACATCGACGAGGCGATGAAGCGGCGGCTGCACCTGATCCCCTTCACGATCACCGTGCCGCCCGAGCGGCGGGACAAGCATCTGCAGCAGAAGTTGCTGGCCGAGCGGGACGGCATCCTAGCCTGGGCGCTGGAAGGGTGCCTGGCCTGGCAGCGCCTAGGCCGGCTCGATCCGCCGTCGCAGGTGGTGGCGGCCACCGAGGAGTACTTCGAGGCCGAGGATGCGCTGGGCCGCTGGCTGGAAGAACGCTGCGTGCGGCAGGCCAACGCCAAGTCACTGACCGCCGAGCTGTTCGCCGACTGGAAGCAGTGGGCGGAGGCCGCCGGCGAGTTCGTCGGCTCACAGCGCCGCTTCTCCGACCTCTTGATCACCCGCGGCGTCGAGAAATGGCGCAACGCCGCCGGCATCCGGGGCTTCCGTGGCGTGGGTCTCAAGCACCCGATGCAGCCCGCCTACACCCCCTATGCCGACGACTGAACACCCGTGACCACCGACAGGACTGACGCATCTGACGCTGTCCATCGTAAGTCTCTACGCGCGCGCGCGTGCGCGCGCCTCACGGGAACTATCGATATCGTGCGTCGGATGCGTCAGTCCCCACCGAACGAGGACTGACACCATGCACACCACGATCCTGGCCCTGGACCTGGGCACCACCACCGGCTGGGCGCTGCGCGACCGCACGGGCCGCATCACCAGCGGCAGCCAATCCTTCAAGCCCCGACGCTTCGAAGGCGGCGGCATGCGTTTCCTGCGCTTCAAGGGCTGGCTCACCGAACTCAAGGCCCACGCCGACGGGATCGACGCGCTGGTCTTCGAGGAAGTGCGCCGCCACGTCTCGACCGATGCGGCCCACGCCTACGGCGGGTTCCTCGCCACGCTCACGGCCTGGTGCGAGCACCACGGCATTCCCTACCAGGGCGTGCCGGTGGGCACGATCAAGAAGCACGCCACCGGCTCTGGCCGCGCCGGTAAGGACGCGGTGATGGCGGCCGTGCGTGCGCGGGGTCACGCCCCGGCGGACGACGACGAGGCCGACGCCTTGGCGCTGTTGCACTGGGCCCTCCCGCTCCACGACGCGGCGCAGGAGGCGTGAGATGGACCTCCCGACCCCTCGCTACCGCTGCCCGCTGGGGCGCCTGCAGCCCGAGCCGATGGACGTGGAGGCCGTCAAGCGCCGCGGCTGGCGCGAGCAACGCCTGCTCGTCGTCTCCGTCGACGACGACCGGCTCGACTGGGTGGAGCGCGAGCTGATCCGCCGAATCGGCGAGCGGCTCTACGGTGCACGGGAGGCGCGCCATGGCTGAGTGGACCGTCGAGCGTGTGGCCGAACGCTTCCGGGAGGCGGCCATCACCGCCCACCGCCTGCCGCCCGTGTGCGTGCAGGGCTACTTCAACACCTGGCCCGCGATCCGGCGCATGCCCTGGGAGACGCTGGGGGCCGAACCCACGATCCGGCGCTTCCCGCCCGCACCCGAGACGGTCGAGCGGATGCTCGAGACCATGCGCTGGGTCTTGTGGCTGGAGGAAGAGGAACGGCATCTCGTGTGGATGCGCGCCGAGCGCCACCGCTGGCGCGACATCTGCGCCCGCTTCGGCTGTGACCGGACCACGGCGTGGCGGCGGTGGCAGCGGGCGTTGCAGATCGTGGCGGACGCGCTCAACGGCAACCGAGAAGCGGACCGCCTGCCCAGCCGTTCGCTTGACAAGACGGGGTTGCAGGAATCCAATAACAGTTATTAACTGTTAGGATACAAGCCCATGCCGACGAGTGTCGCCCTCAGCCCCCATTTCGAGGCGTTCATCAAGGAGCAAGTCGCCTCCGGTCGCTACAACAACGCCAGCGAGGTCGTTCGCGCAGGCCTGCGTTTGCTGGAAGAGCAAGCCCAGCGTCACGCCCTGCAGCTGGAAGAGCTGCGCGCGGCCATCACAGCCGGTCGATCCAGTGGTCCGGGGCAGCCGGCCGAAGAGGTCTTTGATCGTCTGGAGGCGAAGTATCGGGGTCAAGCGAAGCGCCGGACGACATGAACCGGCTCGTCATCACCCCGCTGGCCGCAAGCGACATCGAGGAAATCGGCGACTACATCGCCCAGGACAATCCGAGCCGGGCCGTCAGCTTCATGGCAGAACTTCGCATGCAATGCAGGAAGATCGCCGCGGCACCCCAGGCGTATCGGCTTCGCCCCGAGCTCGGCGACGGCATTCGATCCTGCGCCCACGGCAACTACGTGATCTTCTTCTGCGCCTCCGACGATGAAGTGAGCATCGTGCGCGTCCTGCATGGCGCACGGGATATCGGCGCCCAGTTCGGTGGCTAGCACCGGCCAAGTGGGCGTCTTGGATGGCCACGAAGAAGCGCGACGACCGGATCCTCGAAGCCGTTCATGAGACGGCGCGCGACCTGCATCGCCTGGGCTTCATCGACAAGCGCAAGATGCGCAAGTACGACGCGCTGTGCCTGGAGCCGGTGCCCGAATTCGATGCCGACAAAGTGCGCGCCTTGCGCGAACGCCTGCACTTGAGTCAGGCCGTGCTGGCATCGGTCCTCAACACCAGCGTCTCGACCGTGCGCAAGTGGGAAGTGGGCGACAAGAAGCCCAGTGGTCCCTCGCAGAAGCTGCTCGACCTCATCGAACGCAAGGGGCTGGAGGCCGTGCTCTGAAGTCGCGGGGCACGAGCGCATGCCACCACGCCTGCGTGTTTTGGCGTGATTTGGCGGGTGCGGTCGCGCATCCGCGCGCATCGGCGGCGAAATGCGGCTTTCGCCACTGCAACAGATCCGCCCGTTTGGGGGTAGCATTTCGGCTAAGGTCTGGACAGCGGTGACGGTCGAGGAAGCCGCCCAGCCATCCACGGGTCCTTCCTGGGCACCGAGCCATGCGGGGGGCGCGAGCGCGGCGCTTCGATAGCGTCAGGGTGCAAACCGAGGTTTGCAGGGTTTGCGGTTTGCAGCCCTCCAGCCCGAGACCTTCTCCCCGACACCCCCAGCCCGCCCACGGTCCGCCGTCGGCGGGCTTCTTCGTTTCCGAGGCACCGATTCTGGACACGCTCGCCGTCACGTACCGCAAGGTCGAGACGCTGATCCCCTACGCCCGCAATCCGCGCACGCACAGCGACGAGCAGATCGCGCGCATCGCCGCCAGCATCGCCGAGTTCGGCTGGACCAACCCGATCCTGGTCGATGGCGAGCACGGTGTGATCGCCGGTCACGGCCGGCTGCTGGCCGCACGCAAGCTGGGGCTCACCGAAGTGCCGGTGATCGAGCTCGCGCACCTGACGCCCGCGCAGAAGCGCGCCTACGTGATCGCCGACAACCGGCTCGCACTCGATGCCGGCTGGGACGAGGCGATGCTCGCGCTGGAGTTCGCCGAACTGGCCGACGCGGGCTACGACCTGGATCTGACCGGCTTCTCTGCCTCCGAGATCGAAGGCCTGCTCGACGCCATCGAGAAGACGGAACCGTCTGCCGAAGAGGACACGAGTGCTTTGGTCCGCGACCCGGACGAGGACGACGTCACACCGCCCACGGTGGCGGTCACGCGCCCCGGCGATCTGTGGCTGCTCGGTGAACACCGGCTGCTGTGCGCCGACAGCCGCGACGCGGCCGCCGTCGCGCGCCTCCTCGAGGGCGAGCGGGCGCATCTGCTCTTCACCAGCCCACCGTATGCCAACCAGCGCGAGTACACCACCGGCGGCATCGCGGACTGGGACGCGCTGATGCAAGGTGTGTTCGGCGCTGCTGGCGCGGCGCTGCGCGAGGACGCGCAACTCCTGGTCAACCTCGGGCTCGTGCATCGCGACAACGAGTGGCAGCCGTACTGGGACGGCTGGATCGCATGGATGCGCACTCAAGGCTGGCGGCGCTTTGGCTGGTACGTGTGGGACCAGTCGGTGACCGTGCCCGGCGACTGGGCCGGGCGGCTGGCGCCCCGGCACGAGTTCGTCTTCCACTTCAACCGACGCTCGCGCAAGCCGAACAAGATCGTGCCCTGCAAGTGGGCCGGGCACGAGACGCACCTGCGCGCCGACGGATCGTCCACCGCGATGCGCGGCAAGGACGGCAAGGTCGGCGCCTGGAACCATGCCGGACAGCCCACGCAGGAGTTCCGCATCCCAGACTCGGTCGTCGAGGTGACGCGCCAGCGCGGCCGCATCGGTGAAGGCATCGATCATCCGGCGGTGTTCCCGCTGGGCCTGCCGAAGTTCTTCATCGAGGCCTACACCGACGCGGGCGAGATCGTCTTCGAGCCGTTCGCGGGCTCGGGCACCACGCTGCTGGCCGGCCAACTCACCGGCCGCCCGGTACGCGCCATCGAACTCGCGCCCGAGTACGTGGACGTCGCGCTGCGCCGCTGGCTGCAGCACCACCCGGGCACGGTGCCGGTGTTGGAGGGCAGCGGCCGGACCTTCGCCGAAGTCGCCGCCGAGCGGCTGGGCGAGACGGCGGAGGTCACTGCATGAGCTGGCTGGCCGATCGCATCGAGCACTGGCCGATCGACAAGCTGCTGCCCTACGTGCGCAACGCCCGCCAGCACTCGGACGAGCAGATCGCCCAGATCGCGGCCTCCATCGCGGAGTTCGGCTTCGTCAATCCCATTCTCACCGGCGCCGACGGTGTGCTGGTCGCGGGCCATGGGCGGCTTGCCGCGGCGCGTAAGCTGGGTCTGGCCACCGTGCCGGTGGTGGTGCTCGATCACCTGACGCCGACCCAGCGCCGCGCCCTGGTGCTCGCGGACAACCGGCTCGCGGAACTCGCGACCTGGGACGATGCCCTGCTGCGCATCGAACTGGAGGCGCTGCAGGACGATGGCTTCGATCTCGACCTGACCGGTTTCGATGCCGATGCCTTGGCCGAACTGCTCGCTGGTGAGGAACCGGAGCACGAGGGCCAGACCGCGGACGACGCCGTCCCGGAGATGCCGGAAGAGTCGGTGTCCAAGCCGGGCGACGTCTGGCGGCTCGGGCCGCACCGCCTGGTCTGCGGCGACGCGACCACCGCCGAGGCCTACGCGCGCCTGTTTCCGGACGGCGAGCGGGCGGACATGGTCTTCACCGATCCGCCCTACAACGTGAACTACGCCAACAGCGCGAAGGACAAGCTGCGCGGCAAACACCGCCCCATCCTCAACGATGCGCTGGGCGAAGGCTTCTACGATTTCCTCTTTGATGCGCTGGCGCTGATCATGGCGCACACCCGAGGCGCGATCTACGTCGCCATGTCCTCCAGCGAACTGGACACGCTGCAAGCGGCCTTCCGCGCCGCCGGCGGGCACTGGTCGACCTTCATCATCTGGGCCAAGAACACCTTCACGCTGGGCCGCTCGGACTACCAGCGCCAGTACGAGCCGATCCTCTACGGCTGGCCCGAAGGCGCGACGCGCCACTGGTGCGGCGACCGCGACCAGGGCGACGTCTGGCAGATCAAGAAGCCGCAGAAGAACGACCTGCACCCGACCATGAAGCCGGTGGATCTGGTCGAGCGGGCCATCCGCAACTCCAGCCGCCCCGGCGACGTGGTGCTCGACCCCTTCGGCGGCTCGGGCACGACCTTGATCGCCGCCGAGAAGGCCGGGCGCGTGGCGCGCCTGATCGAACTCGACCCGAAGTATGCGGACGTGATCGTGCGGCGCTGGCAGGACTGGACGGGCCAGCAAGCCACCCGCGAGGCGGATGGCCTGGCCTTCGATCAGGCGGCGAGCGACTCGTCGGCGATCGCGCAGTGAATCACGAACCCGGTCAGATAAGGAAGCCCGCGCGGGATACCGTAGTCCTTGCTGGTCTGGCGGCCGATGGTCCATTCCATCCACTGCCGGGTGGCGGCGCGGATCGCGTCGTGGAGGGCATGGCCCGCATGCTTGCGGTTGAGGACTTCGTCCGCGAAGTGGCGTCCGTGGCGGCTGTCGAGGAAGGCCCGCACCGCTTCGAAGGGCTGTCCCGTGGCGTCGGAGATGGCGTTCATCGCGATGGGCCAGGCGGATTGCGCGTGCGCGTCCATCGTGCCCCAGAAGCCCCAGGCTTCGTTGCGGGTGGCGGGGATCGTTTTGGCTGTGGTCATCGTTGTCTCCTTCGTTGATCGTTGCGACACACGTATGAACGCGCTGTTCGATCAGGAAGCCAAGCTCAATCTCAATCATCTCGCGTCGTCTGTTGGCGACCGGTTACGGCGGCCAGCTTGGCGCGGGCCGACGCGCTTTCCCAGTGGCAGGGTCCGTTGCCGTGCGCAGCCTCTTCGCTCCAGCGGGCCAGGATTTCGTCATCGCTCCAGCCCTTGGCGGTGAGGTAGGCGTAGTCGTCGGCGTCGTAGTTGCTGTGGGTGAGGATGGCGCGGGTGGGTTTCATGCTGTGCTCCTTGGCGTGGATGGTTGCGACACCCGTATGAACGCGCTGCCGGCGCGGGAAGCCAAGCGTTTTCTGCTTGGCTTCCCATTCCGCTCGAATCACGCGATCCGGTAGATGCGCTCGCCGCCCTCGGGCTTGTCCGAGGTGATGGTCAGCCCCAGCTTCTTCTTGAAGGCGTTGGCGAAGGTGCCGCGCACCGTGTGCGCCTGCCAGCCGGTGAGTTCGCAGATCTGACGCACCGTCGCGCCCTCCGGGCGCCGGAGCATCGCGATGACTTGGGCCTGCTTGCTGTTTTGCCGGGTGCTTCGCACCCTCTCGGCTTCGCCTCGCGAAACTTCGCTGCGCTCGTTTTCGCGGGTGCGGGGCTTGGTCTCGGCGCGCTGCGGTGCCCAGGTGGCTTCGGCGGCTGCGACCTCCGCCTCGAGATCCGCATCTGCCTCCACCGGCGCCGGCGCGGGACGCGGGCGCCCCAGGGCTTCGTAACCCTCGGCGGCGACGGACCAGTCGGTGCCGTCGGTGGTGATCAGGGCCCGATTGCAGAGGCCGTCCAGCACCTTCTTGCGGGCGCCGCCTTTCACGTTGTCGGGGAACCACTCGATCTTGCCACCGGTGTGCTCGACGGCGTACGCCAGGATGGCGTGCTGGGCGGGGGTGAGTTGGATGGTGCTCATCTGATGCTCCTTCGTGATGGTTGATGGTGTGGTCATGAACGCGCTGTTCTCTGGAGAAGCCAAGCGCTTTCCGCTGCTTTCTCAGCCCTGTCGCGCGGCCTGCCGGCCTGCCTGGTAGGCGGCCATCAAGGCGCTCTTGACGGCCCAGACGCTGACCTCGTGGAAGTCCAGCCGGTCGCTGTTGCGCGTTTCCAGGGTGTCGATGAACAGGTGATCCAGCGCGATCTGCTGCAGTTGCCGGTCGATGTCCTTTTCGGCTTGCTCGGTCATGTGCTTCTCCTCGGGGTGTCGTTGATGGTGATGACATGAACGCGCTGTTCCCGAGCGAAGCCAAGCGGAATCCGAGCGGGACGGCGCCAATGCTTGATGGAGACCATGGGACTGTCGATTCGCGCCTACGCCCGCCACCGTGGGGTATCGGACACCGCCGTACACAAGGCCATCCGCACCGGACGCATCACGCCCGAGGCGGACGGCACCATCGACCCAGACCGGGCCGACCGCGACTGGACCCGGAACTCCGAGCCGCCGAAGGCGGGAACGGGCTCCCGGACCGTGAAGGTGCGGGTGGCGGGGGATCCGGCCCCCAACCTCGCCACCGGCCTGCCCGCAGGCGGCACCACGCTCGTGCAGGCGCGCACGGTCAACGAGGTGGTCAAGGCGCAGACCAACAAGGTGCGGCTGGCCCGCCTCAAGGGCGAACTGGTCGATCGCCACCAGGCCATCGCGCATGTGTTCAAGCTCGCCCGTACGGAGCGCGACGCTTGGCTCAACTGGCCGGCGCGGATCTCGGCGCAGATGGCGGCCCGGCTCGGCGTGGAGGCCCACACCCTGCACGTGGCCCTGGATGCCGCCGTGCGCGAGCACCTCGCCGAGCTCGGGGAACTCAAGGTTCGGGTCGATTGATGGACGAGTTCGCCTATGAGGGCTGGGACGTCATCGAGCGCGCTTGGCGCGAGGGCCTCACGCCGGACCCGCTGCTCACCGTCTCCGAATGGGCCGACCGTCACCGGGTGCTGTCGAGCAAGGCCTCGAGCGAGCCGGGGCGCTGGCGCACCAGCCGCACGCCGTATCTGAAGGCGATCATGGACTGCCTGTCGCCGACCTCGCCCGTCGAGCGCGTGGTGTTCATGAAGGGCGCGCAGGTGGGCGCGACCGAGACCGGCTCGAACTGGATCGGCTACGTGATCCACCACGCCCCCGGGCCGATGATGGCGGTGTGGCCCACCGTGGAGATGGCCAAGCGCAACTCCAAGCAGCGCATCGACCCGCTGATCGAGGAGTCGCCGGTGCTCTGCGAACTCATCGCTCCGGCGCGTTCGCGCGACTCGGGCAACACCATCCTCGCCAAGGAGTTTCGTGGCGGCGTGCTGGTGATGACCGGCGCGAACAGCGCGGTGGGCCTGCGCTCGATGCCGGTGCGCTATCTCTTTCTCGACGAGGTGGACGCCTACCCGCTCGATGTCGAGGGGGAGGGCGATGCGATCTCGCTCGCTGAGGCGCGCACGCGCACCTTTGCGCGGCGCAAGATCTTCATCGTCTCGACGCCGACGATCGCGGGCGCCTCGGCCATCGAGCGTGAGTACGAGGCCAGCGACCAGCGCCGCTACTTCGTGCCCTGCCCGCATTGCTCGCACCGGCAGTGGCTGCGCTTCGAGCAACTGCGTTGGGAGAAGGGCCGGCCCGAGACGGCGGCCTACGTCTGCGAATCGTGCGAGACGGCGATCGCCGAGCACCACAAGACCTGGATGCTGGAGCACGGCGAGTGGCGCGCGACGGCGGAAGGCTCGGGCAAGACGGCGGGGTTTCATCTGTCGTCGCTGTACAGCCCGCTGGGCTGGCGCGCCTGGTGCGAGATCGCCGCTGCGTGGGAAGCCGCCGTCAGTAAAGAGTCGGGATCGGCCGCTGCCATCAAGACTTTCAAGAACACCGAGCTCGGCGAGACCTGGGTCGAGGAGGGCGAAGCGCCCGACTGGCAACGCCTGCTGGAGCGCCGCGAGGACTATGCCATCGGCACCATTCCCGCAGGCGGCCTGCTGCTCACCGCCGGCGCCGACGTGCAGAAGGACCGCATCGAGGTCTCGGTCTGGGCCTTCGGGCGTGGCAAGGAGGCCTGGCTCATCGAGCACCGGGTGCTGATGGGCGACACCGCACGGGATGCGGTGTGGAAGGCGCTGGGCGGGATGCTCGCCGAGACCTGGACCCATGCCTCGGGCGCGGCCATGCCGCTGGCCCGCTTGGCGCTGGACACCGGCTTTGCGACACAGGAGGCCTACGCCTTCGTGCGCGCCTGCCGCGACGCGCGGGTGATGGCGGTCAAGGGCGTGCGGACGGGTTCGATGGGGGGCGCAGCCCTGATCGGCACACCGACGGCGGTCGATGTCTCGCAGGCGGGCAAGAAGCTGCGCCGGGGCATCAAGGTGTATGCGGTCGCGGTGGGGCTCGCCAAGCTGGAGTTCTACAACCACCTGCGCCAGAGCGCGGAGGTGGCCGACGACGGCGTGACGGTGACCTACCCGGCCGGATTCGTCCACCTGCCCAAGATCGACGCCGAGTTCATCCAGCAGCTCTGCGCCGAGCAACTGATCACCCGCCGCGACAGGAATGGTTTTCCGGTGCGCGAGTGGCAGAAGCTACGCGAGCGCAACGAGGCGCTGGACTGCTACGTGTACGCCCGCGCCGCCGCGGCAGCGAGCGGTCTCGACCGCTTCGAGGAGCGCCACTGGCGCGAACTGGAGCGGCAACTGGGGCTGGCCAGTCCGCCAGCCCTTGAAACACCTACTGAATCGATCACCGAGGCCACCCATCGAGGTGGCCTGGGTGTTTCTGGCAACCGCAACACCGGCCGGCGCGTGATCAAGAGCCGCTGGCTGTCCTGACGAGGAGACGCTATGTCACTGACCACCCGCATCGAGAGCCTGGTCATCCGCGTCGCGCAGGAGTTCAACGACGTCCGCGCCAAGGCCGGCAATCTCGCCAACCTCACCACCACCGACAAGTCCAGTCTGGTGGCGGCCATCAACGAGCTGAAGGCCGCGGTGGTGGCCTCGGGAGCGATCGACGACACCCAGGTCGCCACCACCAGCACCTACTCGTCAAGCAAGATCGTCACGCTGCTCGACACGCTCAAGGCCGAGATCCTGGGCGGGGCCGATGCCGCCTACGACACGCTGCTGGAGATCCAGCAGCTGCTGCAAGACGGCACCAGCGGCCTAGACGCGCTGCTTGCCGCGGTCAACCACCGCGTGCGCTTCGACGCGGCGCAGACCCTGACGGCTACCGAGCAGGCCCAGGCGCGCAGCAACATCGGTGCCGCATCGAGCGTGGAAGTGGGCGACACCGACACCGACTTCGTCGCGATCTTCGAAGGGGCGCTGCTCTGATGAGTCTGGCTGCGCGCATCGCCGCCTTGGCCGGCCGCATCGGGCGGGAGGTCAAGGTCAAGGTCGGCGCCGACCACCCGGGTCTGGCGCGCGCCTGGGTGTGTTTCGGCTATGTCGGCAACCAGGTCGTCGTGCGTGCTGCGCACAACGTCGCTTCGGTCACCCGGCTGGCCGCAGGGCGCTACCGCGTGCACTTCGCCAGCCCGCTGCCGGACGCGAACTATGCCTGGGTGGGCGTGGCCCGCAGCAGCACCAACACCGGCACGCAGCGGCTGCTGATCGTGCGCGCGACCGCCGACGAGAAGACGCCGACGCACGTCGATGTGGGCTGCGCGACCACCGCGGCGTCCTTCGCCGACTCCCCCGAGATCGACCTTGTGGTCTACCGCTGATGGCCTACACCCAAGCCGACCTCGAGGCCCTGCAAGCCGCACTCGCCAAGGGCGAGAAGCGCGTGAGCTTCGGCGACAAGACGGTCGAGTACCGCAGCGTGGAGGAACTGCAAGCTGCTATTCGCCAGGTGAAACGCGACCTCTTCGAGCAGGCCGTGGCCACGGGGCTGTGGCCCGGCGCACCGCGGCAGATCCGCCTTCACACGACCAAGGGGACGTGATGGGCTGGTGGCATACCCTCAAGCGCCGGCTGCTCGGCACGAGCCCCACCTACGACGGCGTGGGCGGCGGCCGTAGGGCCGTGGCCTGGCAGGTCGGCAACCCCGGGGCGGTCGCGGCGCTCGCCTCCACCCAGGGCGAGCTGCGCGCCAAGAGCCGCGATCTCGCGCGGCGCAACGCCTGGGCGGCCGCAGGCATCGAGGCCTTCGTGGCGAATGCCATCGGCACCGGCATCAAGCCGCAGAGCATGGTGACTGATGCGGCCGTGCGCGAGGCCATCCACGCGTTATGGTGGGACTGGGTGGAGGAGGCCGACGCCGCAGGACTCACCGACTTCTACGGCCTGCAGGCGCTGGCCTGCCGCGCGATGCTCGAAGGCGGCGAGGCGCTGGTGCGCCTGCGCTGGCGCCGCCCGGAGGACGGTCTGCCGGTGGGCCTGCAGCTGCAGGTGCTGGAGCCCGAACACCTGCCGACGACGCTCAACCGCGACCTGCCCTCGGGTCACGTCATCCGCGCCGGCATCGAGTTCGACCGGCTCGGGCGGCGCGTGGCCTATCACCTGACCCGCTCGCACCCTGGGGATGGAAGCCTGGCGCCGATGTCCGGCACTAGCGGCATGGAGACCGTGCGCGTGCCGGCGGACGAGGTCATCCACCTGTTCCGTCCGCTGCGCCCGGGGCAGATCCGCGGCGAGCCCTGGCTCGCCCGCGCCTTGGTGAAGCTGCACGAGCTCGACCAGTACGACGACGCGGAACTGGTGCGCAAGAAGACCGCGGCGATGTTCGCCGGCTTCATCACGCGGCTCGCGCCCGAGGACAGCCTGATGGGCGAAGGGCTGCCGGACGCCCAGGGTGCGGCACTGGCCGGGCTGGAACCCGGCACCTTGCAGATCCTGGAGCCGGGCGAGGACATCAAGTTCTCGGCGCCGGCCGACGTGGGCGCGAGCTACGGCGAGTTCATGCGCCAGCAGTTCCGGGCGGTGGCCGCCGCCATGGGCATCACCTACGAGATGCTCACCGGTGATCTCACCCAGGTGAACTACTCGTCCATCCGCGCGGGGCTGCTGGAGTTCCGCCGCCGTTGCGAGGCCATCCAGCACGGGGTGATCGTGCACCAGCTGTGCCGCCCGGTGTGGCGGGCCTGGATGGAGCAGGCCGTGCTCGAAGGGGCGCTGAGCCTGCCCGGCTACGCCCGCCGCCGGCGCGCGTACCAGGCCGCCAAGTGGATCCCGCAGGGCTGGCAGTGGGTCGATCCCTTGAAGGAGTTCAACGCGCTCAAGCTCGCGATCCGCGCAGGGCTGATGAGCCGCTCGGAGGCGATCTCGGCCTACGGCTACGACGCCGAGGACATCGACCGCGAGATCGCGGCGGACAACGCCCGCGCCGATGAACTGGGGCTGGTCTTCGACTCGGATCCGCGGCACGACCAAGCATCGAGGCTGGTGCCGACACCTGCGCCCGACACCGAACTTCAGGACTGACACCGATGCTGCCCCATCTCGCCTCCCGGCTCTTTGGCACGCCCTTGCTCGTCCAGCGCGCCAAGCTCGACGTGATCCTCGCGGTGCTCTCCGAGCGCCTCCATCTCACCGCGCCGGACGTCGCACTCGCGCCGCCGCTGCCGAGGGCCCCGAACCCTGCGGCGTCTGCGTCAAGCTCGATCGCGGTCCTGCCGATCCACGGCACCCTGGTCAAGCGCACGCTGGGGCTGGAGGCGGCCTCGGGGCTGACGAGCTACGCCGAGATCGGCGCGCGGCTGGAGGCAGCCCTTGGCGACCCTCTGGTTGCCGGCATCGTGCTCGACATCGACTCACCCGGCGGCGAGACCGGCGGGTGCTTCGAGCTCGCACGCCGCGTGCGCGAGGCGGCCGGCCTCAAGCCGGTCTGGGCGGTGGCCAACGACGCCGCCTTCTCCGCGGCTTACGCCATCGGTTGCGCCGCCGAGCGGCTCTTCGTCACCGAGACCGGCGGCGTGGGCTCGATCGGCGTGATCGCGCTGCACGTCGACCAGTCGGTCAAGGACGCCCAAGACGGCTACCGCTACACCGCGATCACCGCGGGCGAGCGCAAGAACGACTACTCGCCGCACGAGCCGCTACACGATGCCGCCCGCGCGGCGCTGCAGGCCGAGGTGGACCGGCTCCACGCGCTCTTCGTCGCGCACGTGGCGGCGATGCGCGGCCTGCCCGAGGACGCGGTGCGCGCGACCGAGGCCGCGCTCTTCTTCGGCCCGCAGGCCGTCGAGACGGGGCTGGCCGACAGGGTGGCCACGCTCCCCGCGGTGCTCGCCGAGTTCGACCGACATCTTTCTGCCACGCGGCGTCCGTCTTCCCCGCCGCGCCAAGCCCCGACCGGGAAGGCGACCGTTCTCCGAGGAACCCCCACCATGACCGACACCCCGTCCGAGACGCTCGGCGTGGATGAAGCCGCCGCCCTGGTGGCCGAGGCCCGCCGCGAAGTGGCGCAGTCCGCGCAAGCGATCGCGGAACTGTGTCTGCTCGCCGGCTGCCCCGAGCGTGCCGCCGAGTTCATCGCCGCCGGCCGCACCGAAGCCGAGGTGCGCCGCGCCCTGATCGAGGCGCGCGCCGCCCACAGCATGGAGTCGGCCGTGCGCTCGACCCACGCGCCCAACGATTGGGCCGCCCCCGGCGCCGATCCGGCCGCCTCGCCCGTGGTCGCCGCCGTGAAGAAACTCGTGACCCGGGAGTGAACCATGCCCACGCTCACCCAAGCCCCCACCCTCGGCGACCTGCTGAAGTACGAGGCGCCGAACCTGTATTCGCGCGAGCAGGCGACCGTGGCCGCCGGGCAGAACCTGCCGCTCGGCGCCGTGGTCGGCCGCGAGACGGCCACGGCCAAGCTCAAGGCCCTCGACCCCGCCGCCGGCGACGGCAGCGATGTCGCCGTGGGCGTGCTCGCGCTGGCCGTGGATGCGACGCTGATCGACCGGGAGGACGCGATCCTGATCGCCCGCCACGCCATCGTCGCGCGAAACGCACTGGTCTGGCCCGCGGGGATCACCACCGCGCAGCAGCTCGCTGCGATCGCCCAGCTCGAAGCGCGCGGCATCGTGGTGCGCGACAGCGCCTGATCGAGTACTCATCGAGCCCCCTGTTCAGAACCCGCCGCTGGCGGGTTCTGTCGTTTGGAGACCCCCATGCTCAACCCCTTCGACTCCCCCGGCTTCTCGATGGCGAGCCTGACCGCCGCCATCAACCTGATCCCCAACCGCTACGGGCGGCTGGAAGCCTTGAACCTGTTTCCGGCCAAGCCCGTGCGCACGCGCCAGGTCGTCATCGAGGAGTACGCCGGGCGCCTGAACCTGCTGCCCACCCGGCCGCCCGGCTCGCCGGGCACGGTGGGCGAACGCGGCCAGCGCTCCTTGCGTTCCTTCGTCGTCCCGCACATCCCGCACGACGACGTGGTGCTGCCCGAGGAGGTCCAGGGCATCCGGGCCTTCGGCTCGGAGACGGAGATGGAGGCCGTCGCGGGCGTGCTGGCACGGCATCTGGAGACCATGCGCAACAAGCACGCGATCACCCTCGAACACCTGCGTATGGGCGCACTCAAGGGCCAGATCCTGGACGCCGACGGCAGCACGATCTACGACCTGTTCGACGAGTTCGATCTCAGGCCCACCACCATCGCCTTCGATCTGGCCAATGCCGCGAGCGACGTCAAGGGCCACTGCTACGAGGTGCTGGCCCACATCGAGGAGAACCTGAAGGGCGAGTTCATGACCGGCGTGCACGTCCTCTGTTCGCCCGAGTTCTTCCGAGCGCTCACCGGCCACAAGTCGGTCAAGGAGGCCTACGCGCAGTGGCAACAGGGCGCGATCCTGATCAACGACGTGCGCGCGGGCTTCGTCTTCGCCGGCATCACCTTCGAGGAGTACCGGGGCCAGGCCACCGACGCCAACGGCAACGCGCGCCGCTTCATCGCCGCGGGCGAGGCCCACTGCTTCCCGCTCGGCACCGTCGACACCTTCGCCACCTACGTCGCGCCCGCCGACTTCAACGAGACGGTCAACACCCTGGGCCTGCCGCTCTACGCCAAGCAGGAGCCGCGCAAGTTCGACCGCGGCACCGACCTGCACACCCAGAGCAACCCGCTGCCCATGTGCCACCGGCCCGGCGTGCTGGTGAAGCTGACGGCAGCGTGATGGCGCAGGTGACGGATCTCTACGAGGCCGCCGGCCGCGCCGGGCTGCTCACCGACGTCATGGTGGGTTCGCTCACGGTGCAGTGCGTCTTCAGCGCCCCGGACGAGCTGGCGCTCGACGGGCTCGCACTGAACCGCGACTACCACCTCGAGTACCCGAGCGCCTGGCTCACCCTCGCCGCCGGCGACACGGTGGAGATCGCAGGAAGCCCGTATCGGGTGCGCGAGGTCCGCCAGCTGCGCGACGGCTCCGAGATGCAGGCCAAGCTGACCCGGCTATGACGTCCTCCGTCCGCGAGCGCCTGGTCCGGGCGGTCGTGGCGCGTATCGGTCCCGCGATCGCACCGACGCCGCTGCATCGCCAGCCCACCGTGCCGCTCCCGCGCGAGGCGAGCCCCGCGATCCTCCTGTTCATCGAAGGCGATCAAGTCCTCGCGCAAGCGAACGACCGGTGTGAGCGTGCCCTGACGCTGAGGCTGGTCGCGCTCGCGCGCGAAGGCGACGCCTTCGACGTGGCCGACGCGCTCATCGTCGCGGCGCACGGCGCGCTCATGGCCGAGCCGAGCCTCGGCGGGCTGGCCCTGGGCGTGCGCGAGATCGACTGCGAGTGGGACGCGGAGGACGCAGACAGCCAAGCCCTGGCCGTGCCCGCGCGCTACGAGATCCGCTACCGCACCCTGGCCTCCGACCTCACCCAAAAAGGATAGTCACCATGCACATCGAACTCATCGAACCACACACCCACGCCGGCCGACTCCACGCCCCCGGCGAGATCCTCGATCTCGACGAGGCAGCGGCGGAATGGTTGATCGAGCGCGGGACCGCGCGGGGGCTGATCGAGCGCGGAGCCGCGCGGCCGGCCGACCCCCAACCCCAGACCCCGATCAAGACCCGTAAAGGAGACTGACCATGCCTTACTTTTCCGGACAGGGGCGCGTCTACATCGGCGCCCGCGACGCACTCGGCAACCCGCAGGGGTTGGCCTACGTGGGCAACGTGCCCGAACTCAAGGTCTCCCTCTCGGTGGAGACCCTGGAGCACCAGGAGTCGGTGAGCGGCCAGCGCCTCACCGACCTGCAGCTCATCAAGACCAAGAAGGGCGAGTTCGCCTGCACGCTGGAGGAGCTCATCGCGACCAACCTGGCGCTCGCCCTCTACGGCGCCACCACCGCCCAGACCCCGGGCACGGTCACCGCCGAGGCGCTGCCGAACCCGGTCACTCCCGGCAGCCTCTACCTGCTCGCCAAGCAGGACGTCTCGTCGGTGGTGGTAAAGGACTCCAGCGCCACCCCCAAGATTCTGCCGGCCGCGCAGTACTCGGTGAACGCCAAGCACGGCTCGCTGGTGATCCTCGACGCCACCACCGGCGGACCCTACGTCGAGCCCTTCAAGGTCGACTACGCCTACGGCACGGCCTCGGTCACCGCGATGTTCACCCAGCCGCTGCCCGAGCGCTGGGTGCGCTTCGAGGGACTCAATACCGCCGACGGCAACCGCGAGGTGGTGATCGATCTCTACCGCGTGGCCATCAATCCGGCCAAGGAGCTCTCGGTCATCACCGACGAGCTGCTGAAGTTCGAGCTTTCGGGCCAGGTGCTGGCCGACACGCTCAAGCCCGCCGCCGGCGACCTCGGCCAGTTCGGCCGCGTCGTGCTGCTGTGAGGGGATGACGATGAGTGCTTCCGATCTGGATGTTCTCGTGCCGCAGCCTCAAGTTGTGGATCTGGCCGGCCAACGCCTCGCGATCAGCCCGCTGGTGCTCGGCGAGCTGCCGGCGATGCTCAAGGCCGTGCAGCCCTTCGCGCAACGACTGGCGGGCGAGCCGGACTGGCTCGCCTTGCTCTCGGACCACGGCGATGCCTTGCTCACCGGGTTGGCGATCGCCAGCCGCCAACCGCGCGAGTGGGTGGACGCGCTGGCTCTCGACGATGCCATCACCCTGGCGGCGACCGTGTTCGAGGTGAACGCGGATTTTTTCGTGCGCCGGATCGCGCCGAAAGTCGGCGATCTGGCGCAGCGTCTGAACGGCCGTCTGGCTGGGCTGACGCCATCGCCCGCCTGATACGGGGCGGTCACCGCTACCCGGACATCCTCGGCTACACGTTGGGCCAGCTGAACGCCTTCCTCGCCGCCGATCGCCGCCTCGAACACGAACGGCTCGCCACCCGGCTTGCCGTCATGACCGCTGCCGCCCAGGGCAGTCGCGACGGCATCCGTGAACTCCAGACCGAACTCCATCGGGGCATGCGTGATGAAGATCGATCTGGTCGCTGAGGGCTTGCTGGATCGGCGGCGCTTCAGCGCCTGGCAGGGCGACACCCGCAAGGCGATCCACACCGCCGTGGCCCGCGCGATGCGCGACACCGGCAAGGTGATGGCCGAGCGGGCGCGGGGCGAAATGCGCGCCGGTTTCAAGGTCGTGAAGCCGAAGTTCCTCCGCTCGATGCACGCCAAGGTGTTCGACCGCAAGGCCAAGGAATTCCCGGCCCTCTACATCGGCTCGAAAGTGCCCTGGCTGGGTATCCACGAACAGGGCGGAACGATCCGGGGGCGGATGCTCGTCCCGCTGCTGCCGCAGCACCGGCGCATCGGGCGCAAGGCGTTCGCTCGGGTGATCGATGCCCTGATGCGCTCCGGCAATGCCTTCTTCATCGAGAAGAACGGCCGGCAGATCCTGATGGCCGAGAACATCGCCGAGAACGCCCGGCCGCTCGCGCGCTTTCGTCGTGCCGAGCGGGAGCGCACCGGCGCCAGGCGCGTGCGGCGCGGCCAGGAGATTCCCATCGCCGTGCTCGTGCGACGCGTGAGCTTGAGAAAACGGTTCGACCTCGCCCGCTCGGTGCGAGGCGATCTTCCCCGCCTGACGGCGGCCATCCGTAAAGCAATGTCGAAGGTTTGAACGTGGCCGGTAACCGTGCCCAGATCCTCATCACCGCCGTCGATGAGACGCGACGGGCCTTCCAGTCCGTACAGGGAAATCTCGCCCGCCTGCGCGGCGAAGCCGCCCAGGTCGGCCAGGTACTCTCACGCATCGGCGGCGCGATCGGCCTTGGGCTGGGGGTGCGCGAACTGGTCGAGGTCGCCGACCAGTACAAGAACCTGCAGGCGCGCCTCAAGCTCGCGGTCACCTCGCAAGAGGAGTTCAACCGCGCCGACGCGGCCCTCTTCGAGATCGCCCAGAAAAACCGCGCGCCCCTGGCAGAGACCATCACCCTCTATGCGCGGCTCGCACCCTCGGTGCAGGCGTTGGGGCGTTCGCAGGCGGACGTGCTGGCGGCTACCGACGCCATCGGGCAGGCCGTGTCGCTCTCCGGCGCATCCAGCGACGCGGCGGCCGGTGCCCTGCTGCAGCTGGGGCAGGCCTTCGCCTCGGGCCAGCTGCGCGGTGAGGAGTTCAATTCCGTCATCGAGCAGACGCCGCGCCTGGCGCAGGCCATCGCCGACGGCATGGGCGTGCCGCTCGGCTCACTGCGAGCCCTGGCCCAGGAAGGCAAGATCACCTCGAAGGCCGTGCTCGACGCCTTGCTCAAGGAGCGGACGCGCCTCGCCGAGGAGTACGCGAGCCTCCCCGATACGGTGTCGGGTGCGCTCACCCGCCTGAAGAACGCCTTCCAGCGGGCCTTTGGCGAACGCGACGCGAGCTCGGGTCTGACGGCGGGACTGGCGCAGGCGATCCAGTTCGTCGCCCGGCATCTCGAGCTGCTGATCGACCTGGCCGGTGTCGTGCTGGTCGCCGCCTTCGGGCGGATGGCAGGCGCCTTCGCGACCAGTGTTGCCGCCGCCCGGGCGGAAGCGGCCGCGCGCCTGGCCAACCTGCGCACGCTGGAAGCCGAGGCGCTCGCCCGGGTGCGGCTCGCCGATGCCGCCCTGGCTCAGGCACGTGCGCAAGGGCTTGCCACCGGCGCGCTGGTCGCGGATGCGGCCAAGGCCCGGCTGCAAGCCACCGCTGCTTCCGGTGCCGTGGCTCAGGCAGTAGCGTCCACGTCCCTGCTCGGTCGCGCCGCGGGTCTGTTGCGCGGGGTGCTCGCGCTCCTGGGCGGGCCCATCGGCGTCATCGTGACCGCCGCGGGGCTGCTCGCGGGCGCACTCTATTCGGCGCGCGACGCCGTGGTCGAGTTCGGCGGCAGGACCGCCTCGATCAAGCAGATCGTCGCCGCCGCCTGGAACCTGGTCGTCGAGAAGGTCGGGGAAGTCGTCAGCGCCTTAGGAAGGCTGGTCGGCACCAACGATCTCTCCTGGGCCCGCGTGCGCGCGGCGATGGTCGCCGCGCTGAACGCCATCGGCACGGCGGTCCGCGCGATGGTCAATGTCGTCATCGGCGCGTTCAACGCCATCGGCAGCGTCGTCGGCATCACGGCCGCCTTCCTGGTCGAGCGCTTTCGTAGCGCCTTTTCCGACATCGGAGAGCTGGCGAAGGCCTTGGGCCAGGACGTGGCAGCGGCCTTCAGCGGCGACTTTTCGATGCAGGCGCTGCGCGCAGCACTCGGCCGCCAGCTCGGCGAGGTGCGGGATTTCGGGAAGGAGTTGGCTGGAGCCGTGCGCGACGCCGTCACCCGCGACTACGTCGGGGAGGCCGCGCAAGCCATCGCCCGGCGCATCCGCCCCGAGCCAACCCAGCCGGGCGTCTTCGGCCGTCCGCAGCCGCAGGCCTTGTCCGCCCCCGACAAGGGAGGCGAAGCAGCGAAGCTCGCCCTCGTGCAGGCCCAGGCCGAGACCGAATTCAAGCTCCTCAAGGACGCGTTGGACCGTCAGGCGCGGGCATTGGATGCCTCCCTCGAAGACCGGCTGATCTCGCTCAAGGACTACTACGCCGCCAAGACCCGGATCGAGCAGCAGGAGATCGATGCGGAGATCCGGCGCGTGCAGGTCTCGCTCGCGGAGCAGCAGCGCCTGCAAGAGACCGGCAAGGACGAACCGGCACGCCTCAAGGCGAAAGCCGAGGTCGCCAAGCTCGAAGCGGAGCTCACCGTCCTCAACAACAAGCGCGCGGACGTCGAGGTCGCCAATGCCCGCAAGGCCGCCCAGGACGAGCGCGAGCTGCGCGAGGAGCTTGCCAAGGTGCGCGACGAACTGCTCGACCTCACCGGGGCGGCGACCAGCCAGGATCGACGCGCGGCGATCGAGCGGCAGTACCAGACGCTGATCGAGCGGCTGCGTGCCGAGGGCGACACCGAAGGCGTGGCCACGGTCGGGCGCCTCATCGACGTCAAGTCGGCGGCCGCCGATCTCGCCGACTACGAGCGCCAGTTCAACGACGCGCTCGCCCGGATGCGTGCATCCGAGGAGTCGATCAACCTGCAGCGCCAGTCGGGGCTGCTCACGGAATCCCAGGCCCGCCAGCAGATCCTCGCGCTGCACCGGGAGACCGGGGCGGCGCTGGAAGGACTGTTGCCACAACTGGAGGCCGCCGCCGCGGCCATCGGCCCCGAGGCGGCGGCGCGCGTGCAGGCCTGGAAGAACGAGATCGCGCAGGTGAAGCTCGTGGTGGACGACGTGGCGGTCGCCATCGACGGGGCGGTGCAGGACGGCTTCGCGCAGATGTTCGAGGCCATCGGCAGCGGCGCCAAATCGGCCAAGGACGCCTTCGCCGACTTCGCCCGCTCGGTACTCGCCGCCATCAACCGCATCGCCTCGCAGAAGCTCGCCGAGGCGCTGTTCGGCAGCCTGTTCGGGGGCGGCGGCGCGGGCGGGTTCAGCCTGGGATCGCTGGTCTCGTCGTTGTTTCAGGGCTTCGCCGGCGGCGGCTACGTCACCGGCCCGGGCACCTCCACCAGCGACTCGATCCCGGCACGACTCTCCGCCGGCGAGTACGTAGTCAATGCCGCCGCCGTGAAGCGCGTGGGCGTGGCATTCCTGGAGGCGATCAACGGCATCGAAGGCGGACCGCGCATCCAGGGGCCCCGGCTCGCCTTCGCCGCCGGCGGGCTGGTGCCCGAGGCGCCGCCACCGCAACCGCAGGGCCAGGCGGTGCGCATCGTCAACGTGATCGACCCGGCGATGGCCGCCGACTACCTCAACTCGTCCGCGGGCGAGAAGACCATCCTCAACATCCTGCAACGCAATGCGGGAGCCGTCAGACAGGTGCTTGCGTAAATGGCGTTCGAAATCGGCACGGCCAGCGATTACCGCGATCTGCTGGACCGCTTCCATGCCTTCCTCACCACTCACCCGAATCTGGTCGCCGCGGGCCAGCAGTGGCAGGCGCTGCACTGGACGACGGACGCCGCCACGAAAGAGCTCATCCTCAAAGCGCCCGGCCTGGCCGGTGCCGAGGAGATCTACTGCGGCATCCGGGCCTACGAGAACGCCACGGCCGGCTACTACATGTGGGACCTGAACGGCTTCATCGGCTTCAATCCGGCCAACGACTTCTATGCGCAACCGGGCGCAATCAGCGGCTGGCTGCCGATGATGTCGCTCTGGAACACGGCGATCCCGTACTGGTTCGTGGCCAACGGCCGACGTGCCGTGGTGGTGGCGAAGATCTCGACCGTCTACCAGGCGGCGCACCTGGGCTTCGTCCTGCCCTACGCGACGCCGGGTCAGTACCCGTACCCGCTGCTCGTCGGCGGCTCGATGACCGGCCAGCGGGGCCGCAACTACAGCGTGACCTCGCCCAACCACCGCCATTTCGTCGACCCGGGCGAGGATGGACAGAACAACGCCAACACCGCCTGCATGCTGCGCGGCCCCTCGGGCGCCTGGCTGCCGTTCCAGAACCTCGCCTACTCGTCGTCCGAGTATCGCTACGACGGGCCGCGCCCGGTCTGGCCGACGAACTACACCTACCTCGACAACCTGCGCGAGGCGCCGGACGGCACCTACGTGCTCTCGCCCGTGGTGCTCACGCAGAACAACTCCGGCACCGATCACGACCTCTTCGGCGAGCTGGAAGGCATCTATCACGTCTCCGGGTTCAACAACGCCGCCGAGAACCTGATCACGGTGGGCGGCGTGGACCACCTCGTGGTGCAGAACGTGTATCGCACCAGCGTGCGCGACTACTGGGCGCTGCGCCTTTCGTGACCGACCATGGCCTACCAGACTGGTACCTCCGCCAACCCCGATCAGCTGCTCGACGCCCTGCGCGTGTTCGCGGTGGCCAACGGCTGGACCCAGCTACGCTGGGCCCCAGACGGCACCGGGCAGACCCTGTCGCTCGCCAAGGGCGGGCTCTACGTCCATCTGCGCTCCGCGGTGAATGAGCGCCTCTCCACACGCTACAACACCATCACCGGCATCTGGCTGATCGGCTCGACGGGATTCGATGCCGGCAAGCCCTGGTGGGATCAACCCGAATCGATCGTCAACGCCAGCTACGTGAGCAACACCACGAGCTACCGCGCCGAAGCCTGCGGCCTGTTCGAGGTGGGCACCGCCAACACCTACCACCTACTCTCGGCCGCCACGCCCGAACTGATCATGCTCGTCGCCGAGGTCTCGCCCGGCGTCTATCACCATCTCGCCTTCGGGGATCTCACGAAGTTCGGCAGCTACGGCGGCGGGGCGTTCGTGTCGGGCGCGTTCGGCCCGGACGCCTACACCTATACGTACAGCGGCTTCAACGACTATGTCTTCGGCTACGACCACGACCGGCACTTCGGCCTGCCGTTCAACGATTACAAGTACTACGGCGGCGCGAACTTCGTTCTCGCCGAGGTGGACGGCGCCACCGACTGGCACTCGGTCTGCAAGGACTGGGCGCTCACCGGCAAGCGCGCCAAGGCGCTGTGGGAACGGGGCACGGGCACGCCGCGCGACAGTCTGGCGCGCTACTGGTGGGGGCACGTGCCCAACACCTTGAACGGCGTGACGCCGATGCTGCCGTTCTACCTGTTCGTGGCGCGGCCGTCCGGCTTCTTCTCGCCCTTCGGCCACACCGCTCACCTGCGCTATCTCAACATCACCCACTACGCGCCGGCGGAGGCCTTCGCGTTGGGCGCCGAGCAGTGGATGGCCTTTCCGGCCCACTCCAAGAACGGCAAGAGCGGCCTGCACGGCTATGCCGTGAGACTCATCCCCTGAGCGGATCATGCCGACCTTTCCCGGTTCCATCCTGCCTGGTGCCGCCCGCCAGGAGCCGCCGACCTGGTCGCGCTCGCCGGAGGTCTCCGAGCGCGTGCCGGTCGCCTTTCCGTTCGACCAGAGTGCGAGCTCGGTCATGCGTCCGGGCGCGCGACTCGACACCCAGCCCGTCGACGAGCTGCGGCTCGGCGTCAACGGCGCTCTGCTGCCCGCCTTCGGGGCCGACTGGTACCACCGCATCCACGTCATCCCTTCGACCATCGATCTCGGCAACCTGGTGAGCCCGGTCGAGCGGGTGCTGGAGGTGTGGAACGCCCGGTTCGACGCGCAGACGCTCGATGCCATCGACGAGACCGGAACGGACGGGCTGCTGCTCTCGGGCCAGCCGGCGCCGCCGCTCGCCTTCGGGCCGCTGCAATCGCGCCTCTACACCTTCGCAGCGGGCACGCGCGGGGCGCCGGTGATCGACGCCGCCTACCGCTTCGTCTTTGCCGGCGGGCTCACCGCGCTGCTGGTGGTCACCGGCCGCCGCGTGGTGGTCTTCGGCATGCGTCCGGACTGGTCGCAAGGGATCACCGAGCGGCTGGAATGGCTCACCGAGGTGCTGGAGGCCTACGACGGCACCGAGCAGCGGGTGCGCCTGCGGCAGCTGCCGCGACGCGGTTTCGAGTATGGATTCCTGATCGAGGGTCGAGACGCCCAGGTGCTGGATCACCTTCTGTTCGCCTGGGGCGCACGCATCTACTGCCTGCCGGTGTGGACCGACGTCTCCACCCTTGCGGGCGAGGCAGCCATCGGCAGCACCGCGCTCACCGTGCAGGATGCCGCCAACAGCGACTACCACGCGGGCGGTCTGGCGGTACTGTGGCGCTCCAACACGCGGCACGAGGCGGTGGAGATCCTCTCCATCGCCGGCAACACGCTGACCCTCAAGCTCCCCCTGGCCGGGAGCTGGCCGGCCGGTACGCGGGTGTTCCCGGCGCGGCTCGCCCGCCTCGAGGGCGAGGTGGCCGTGGCGCGTCCCACCGACACCATCGCCGTCGGCCGCTGCCGTTTCGGCATCGAGGACATCACGGCGCCCGCGGTCGCCGACTATGGCCCGGCCTATCAGGGCTACCGGGTGTTCGACTGGCGGCCCAACCGGAGCACCGACCTCGAGGACAGGTGGCTTCGGCGCCTCTCCATCATCGACTACGGGACGGGACTGCCGACCTTCGACGACGAGTCGGGCTCCCCGCTCATCGGACGCACGCTGACCTGGCTGCTCACCGACCGGAGCAAGGCGACCGCCTTCCGGGGCTGGCTCGCCGCACGCGCGGGACGGGCGAATCCCTGCTGGTTGCCGACCTTCGAGTCCGACCTCGAAGTCAGCCGCACGGTGGCGGCCACGGATGCCGGCCTCGTCGTCCGCAACGTCGGCTATGCCCGCTTCGTCGCCGCCGATCCCTTGCGGCGCGACCTGCGGCTCCTCACCACGGCCGGCACCTTCCATCGCCGTATCACCGGGGCGAACGAGATCTCCGAGGACGAGGAGCTGCTCTCCCTGGACGCGCCGCTGGGCGTGACCCTCGATCCCCAGCAGTTCCTGCAGGTCTCGTACCTGGAGTTGGCCCGGCTCGACCAGGACGCGGTCGAGCTGCATTGGGAGACGGACGCCACGGCGCGCGTGCAGCTCTCCACCCGGACGTTGAGATCATGAGCTAAGACCATGAGCTATCTGGGCATCGAACAGTCCGCCCACGGCGGACAACCGCAGGAGCTCTACCGCTTCTCCCAGGGCGCGCAGCGCTGGCTCTACACCTCGGGGCAGGCGGCGGTGGACTACCAATCCGAGACCTATCAGCCGGCGACGATCTCGCGCGGCGGCCTCGAGCAGAGCAACGAGCTCGCGCGGCTGGGGCTGGAGATCCGCATGCCGCGCGACCTGGCCGTGGCGAGTCTGTTTCTCGCCGCCCCGCCCGAGGGTGTGGTGAGCGTGACCATCTACCGGCGCCATGTCGGCGACGCCGAGTTCATCACCTACTGGAAGGGGCGCATCACCGGCGCGCGGCTGTCCGGCGCCGAGGCCACCCTCAAGTGCGAGCCCATCGCCTCGAGCCTGAAGCGGCCGGGCTTGCGTGCCCGCTACCAGCTGCTGTGCCGCCACGTGCTGTACTCCAGCGGCTGCGGCGCGCTGAAGGACAGCTTCCGCGTGGACGGCACCGTAGCGGCGGTGAGCGGCGTGACCGTCCAGGTCGCCGTCGCCGCCAGCCGGCCGGACGGCTACTTCGTGGGCGGCATGCTCGCCACCACCGCCGGCGCGCGCATGATCGTCGGTCACGCCGGGATCGACCTCACGCTGGTCGCGCCCATGGTCGGCCTCGCAGCGGGCGATGCGATACAGCTCTATGCCGGCTGCGACCACACCATGGCGCATTGCAAGGACAGGTTCGGCAACCTCGACAACTTCGGCGGCTTCCCCTTCATCCCGGTGAAGAACCCCTTCACCGGCGACGCCATCGTGTGAGGCTTTCCCATGTGGCAACAGATCATCATTTGGGTCGTCACCACGGTCCTGTCGGCGCTGCTCGCGCCGCGCCCCAAGGTGCAGGACGCCCAGCCGGGCCAGATCGGCGACAAGGATGTGCCCATCGCCTCCCAGGATGCGCCCATCCCGGTGCTGTTCGGTACGCGGGTGATCTCCGGGCCCAACGTGGTCTGGTACGGCGACGTCCAGGTGCGGCCGATCCGCAAGTCCTCCGGGGGCAAGAAGTGACCGAGGTCATCGCTCGGCTGGAGCATGCCCGTGCCCTGGGCTACTGCGCCCGCGGCATGCGTCGCTGGTTCGAGGGGCGCAGCCACACCTGGGCCGAATTCGTGGAGCGAGGGGTCCCGGCCGACTGGCTGCGCGCCACGGGTGACGCGATGGCGATCCGCGTCGCCGAGGAAGCCGACAAGGCCCAAAGGGCCGCAGGACAGCACGAAGTGCTGGTCCCGAGCGCAGCGAGGGATGCGCGAAGCGCACAGAAGGAGCAGGCAGGATGAGCGGCGGCGGCAAAGGCAGTCAGGAGTACACGGTCGGCTATTGGTACGGCCTCGGCGCCCACCTCGCCCTGTGCCACGGCCCGCTGGACGCCATCACCGAGATCCGGGTGGGCGAGCGCGTCGCCTGGTCGGGCAACGTCACCGGCAACACCACGATCACCATCGACAACCCCAATCTCTTCGGCGGGGAGGAGCGCGAGGGCGGCGTGCAGGGGCCGGTGGACATCCTGATGGGCGGGCCGACCCAGGGACGGAACGCCTACCTGCAGGAGCGCCTCGGCGCCGACATCCCGGCCTTCCGCGGCGTGGTGTCGCTGATCCTGCGCCGGGTGTGGGTCGCGGCCATGAACCCCTACATCAAGCCCTGGTCGGTGCGCGCCAAGCGGGTGCCGAGGCAGTGGTACGCGGCCAAGGCCGAGATCTCCGGCGACGCCAACCCGGCCCACATCGTGCGCGAGTGCCTCACCAACGGCGAGTGGGGCATGGGTTACCCGACGAGCGACATCGACGATGCCAGCTTCACGGCGGCCGCCGACACGCTCCATGCCGAGGGCTTCGGGCTGTCGCTGCTGTGGAACAAGGAAGAGACCATCGAGGACTTCATCCTGTCGGTGCTCAGGCACGTGGACGGGCTGCTCTACGTCCATCCGCGCACCGGGCTCTTCACCCTCAAGCTCGCGCGCGCCGATTACACGCTCTCCAGCCTGCCGACCTTCGATCCGGGCAACATCCTGCGCATCGAGGAGTTCACGCGGCCCTCCTGGGGCGAGATCACCAACCAGGTGACCGTCGTCTACCGCGACGGCGCCACAGACAAGGACGGCAGCGTCACGGTGCAGGACATCGCCGCCGTGCAGCTCAACGGCGGCGTGGTGGCGACCACGGTCAACTACCCCGGCATCAGCCGAGCGGAGCTGGCCAACCGGGTGGCCATGCGCGAGTTGAAGCAACTCGTAAGCCCCCTCGCCAAATGCACCTTCGTCGCCAACCGCCAGGCCTCCGGCCTCAACATCGGCGACGTGGTGAAGCTCTCCTGGCCGCCCTACGGCATCGACCAGATGGTGATGCGCGTCGCCCGCATTGCCTACGGGGAACTGGCGAACGGGGCGGTGCGGGTGGAGTGCGTGCAGGACATCTTCGGCCTGCCGCAGTCGGTCTACTCGGCGCCGCCCCCCTCGGGTTGGACGGAGCCGACCAGTCTGCCGGCACCGTGCCCCCACCAGACTCTGTTCGAGGTGCCGTACTGGTCGGTGGTCAAAGACTTCACCGGCGAGTCCCAGAGCCTGCTCGGCGACATCGACGATCTCGACGGCCTGGTGGCAGCCTGCGGTTCGCGCCCCTCGTCGGATGCCTTCGGCTTCAAGGCGCTGGCCCGCGTCAGCGGCAGTTTCGCCGACAAGGGCTTCGGCATCTTCACGCCCACGGCGGTTCTCACGGCAATGCTGCCGCAGTCGGCCGCGCAGGTGAGTGTGGGGCTGACCTCCGGCATCGGCCTCGAGGAGGTGACTGCCGGAGGACTCACGGTGATCGACGGCGAATGGCTCAAGGTGGTGTCGCTCAACCTCGCGACCCAGACCGTCACCTTGGAGCGCGGGATGCTCGATACGGTGCCGGCGAGCCACCCCGCAGGCAGCCGCATCTGGTTCGTCGACGGCTTCCGCCACTACCTCACGCCCGAGTACGTCGCCGGCGAGACGGTGCGCGTGAAGCTCCTCACCCGCACGGCACGCGGCACGCTGCCCGAGGCGGCGGCCACGGAGATGAGCCTGCCACTCGACAAGCGCTTCATCCGTCCGTACTGCCCCGGCAACGCCCAGATCAACGGCAAGCGCTATCCGACCGTGGTGGCCGGCGAGATCAACGTGAGCTGGGCCACGCGCAACCGCCAGTCCCAGACCGCCTACCTCGTCCTGCAGACCGAGGGGGCGATCACGCCGGAGGCGGGCCAGACCGTCACCGTGCGCTTCTACAACGAGAATGGGCAGCTCGCGCGCACGGTGAGCGGCATCACGGGTAACGGTACCACCTGGCCGCTGGCGCAGGAGCTCGCCGACTCCGGCCTCGGGCGCGTCAACGCGCACGTCAAGGTGGAGATCGAGGCGAGCCGCGACGGCCACGTGTCCTGGCAGAAACACGTCATCGAATTCGACCGTACCGGCTACGGCCTGCGTTACGGCGACTACTACGGAGGTGTCTGATGGCCTTGAATGACCCGAACCTCGGCCTCGCCTACGGCTGGGCCCAGGGCGAACACAATTGGAACGGCGGCATGGACACCAACCTGAAGCGGCTCGGCGCCGTGGTGGGCCTGTCGGTCAAGGACCGCGACCTCGCCACTCCACCCGCGACACCCGTGGACGGCGATCGCTACATCGTCCCGGCAACCGCCACCGGCGCCTGGGCCGGCAGGACCGACCAGATCGCCGTGCGCATCGCGGGCGCGTGGGAGTACCACGTCCCCAAGATCGGCTGGACCTGCTTCGTCGAGGACGAGGGCGTGCTCTCCGTCTACAAGGCGACCGGCTGGAGCACCGGCATCGCCGTCTGATCGCATTCTCTTTACTGCATCCACCGAACCCGCCGCCCGGCGGGTTCTTCGTTTCTGGAGACCAGCAATGAGCCCACCCACTCTGCAAGACGGCATGGTCGTCATGCCGCGCGACGAGTTCGAGGAGCTGCTCGCACGCGCAGCCGAACGCGGCGCGAGGCGCGCCCTTGCCGACGTCGGCCTTGACGGCGAGGACGCCGCCCACGATATCCGCGAGCTGCGCGGCCTGCTCGAAGCCTTCAACGCCGCCAAGCACACCGCCTGGCAGACCGTGATCCGGCTCGTCACCACTGGCTTCCTCCTGGCGCTGGTCGCGGGCGCCGTCATCAAGCTCAAGGTGTTCGGAGGTGGCCAATGATCGAGACCCTGCTTGGCGGCCTCCTCGGCGGGGCCTTCCGCTTGGCACCCGAAGTCCTGAAGTGGCTCGACCGCAAGGGCGAGCGCAGCCATGAACTCGCCATGCAGGACAAGGCCTTGGAGTTCGAGAAGCTGCGCGGCGCCACCCGCATGGCTGAGATCAACGCCGCAGCCGATGCGGCCTGGAACAGCGGCGCCGTCGAGGCCTTGCGCGAGGCCGTCACCGCCCAGGGACGGCATTCCCGCGCCAAATGGGCCGATGCGCTGTCCATTAGCGTGCGGCCGGTGATCACCTACTGGTTCATGGCGCTCTACTGCGCGGCCAAGACCGCCGCCTTCGTCGGCGCCGTCGATGCAGGCGTCGATTGGATGCCGGCCGTGCAGGCCGCCTGGACGGAGGCGGACCAGGCGCTATGGGCCGGCGTGCTGAACTTCTGGTTCCTCGGCCGCGTGTTCGATCGGGTGCGGCCGTGATCCCCGTGCCGCAAGCGGCCATCGAGTTGGCCAAGCGCTTTGAGGGCTTCCACCGCGTGCCCAAGCACGATCCCAACCGCGCCTATCCGTACATCTGTCCGGCCGGCTATCCGACGATCGGCTATGGTCACCTCTGCGATCCGAAGCACCCGCCGATCACCGAAGCAGAGGCCGAGGCCTACCTCGCCCAGGATCTGAAGGTGGCGCTGGCCGCCACGCTGCGCTACTGCCCTGTGCTGGCGACCGAGCCGGAAGGGCGGCTCGCGGCCATCGTGGACTTCACCTTCAACCTCGGCGCCGGGCGGCTGCAGACCTCGACGCTGCGGCGGCGGGTCAATCAGCGGGACTGGTCAGCCGCCGCCGCTGAACTTCGCCGGTGGGTGTACGGCGGTGGCAGGGTGTTGCCAGGACTTGTTGCTCGACGGGAAGCCGAGGCGCGTCTTCTCGTGCACGGGTAACAGATCCGGGAGCAGGGACGTGCATGCATTATGTGCATTGACGTGATAAATTATGCTCTTGACGCATCAACGGCTAAGGCAATGGCGATCACCAGCGTGGGAGAACTGGTCAAAGCCGCCCGCAACGGGCGCAGCCAGAAAGAGTTCGCTGCCTTCCTGGGCGTGAAACAGTCCTCGGTGAGCCGCTACGAGAGCGGCAAGGCAAGCCCACCGATCCGAGTGATCGAGCAGTGCATGCAGCTGGTGCATGCGGCAAACGCGGAAGACGCCCCCACCGCCGACCAACTGGCAGAACGCATTCGCGCCGCCCTGGCGGACCCCGACCTGCGGCAGGCGCGCTTGGCGCTATCTCGGTTGGTGGATGCCTTTGTGTCCGAACACGCGCAGACTCGCGTTACGCGTGCTGCGCCTCAATGATCACTGGAGGCTGACGTGGCGACTCAATCGACCATCGAGTGGACTGAGCAGACGTGGAACCCAACCACCGGTTGCACCAAGGTTTCACCGGGGTGCAAGAACTGCTACGCGGAAGTGATGGCGCGCCGGCTCCACGCCATGGGCGCGCCAGGCTACGAGAACGGGTTCAAGCTCACGTTGCATGAGAGCCGGCTCGAACAGCCACTGCTGCGCAAGAAGCCGACGACGTACTTCGTCAACAGCATGAGCGATCTGTTCCACGAGGCCGTTCCGGACGCCTTCCTGGATCGTGTGTTCTCGATCATCGAGCGCACCCCTCACCACACGTACCAGATCCTCACCAAGCGAGCGGAACGGTTACCGGAGTATTTTGCTCGCCGTGCCTGCCCGAGAAATGTTTGGCTTGGGGTTTCGGTCGAAGACAAGAAGTACGGTGTTCCGCGCATCGCACACCTGCGCAAGGTAGATGCGCATATTCGATTCTTGTCCGTCGAGCCGCTGCTGGAAGACCTCGGACGAATCGACCTGCGCGACATTCACTGGGTCATCGTCGGTGGCGAGTCCGGGCACAAAGCCCGGCCGATGCGAGAAGAATGGGTGGCGAACGTACAGGCCCAGGCCGAGGCTGCTGGTGCGGCATTCTTTTTCAAGCAATGGGGCGGCTGGGGTGCCGACGGTGTCAAGCGCCACAAGAAGGCAAACGGCCGCATCTTCCGGGGCCGCACGTGGGACGAGTACCCGGAAGCGATGACTTGCGCTTAGAAGTCGAACTTACCCTGGCCTTCCACGTTGGACGCGGTTGCCCAGAACTTGTGTGCGAGCTCGTGTTTCGCTGCTAGCAACAACCAATACAGGGGCTGGTTCTTCCCGCCCTTGAGCAGCCTCATCTCGGTGGATGGCCACACCCCGAGGTCTGCTACCTTTCCTCGCCAATACTGGAGGACCTGTTGCCGCAACGCTTGCTGCGATTGGTCGCGGGCTACCTTGTCCCGCCATCCCGGCGCGAAGGAATCGAAGGCAGATTCATCGGCAATCGCGTAGGAAACCGCATTCCGCTGCAAGTCCATTTGACTGACGTGAATCAGCATGTCGATTCGCTTCAGGCTGGCCAACGCGACGATGATGTCGAAGCTCAGGTTGGCCAGGTCAAACGGATCAAGGAAGGCAAAATTCAGGCCGTAGGGATTCACCCGGGTGACGACCTCTTTCACGGCCTGTGCTGCAGCACCATCAATTTCAATGACTGGTGCATTCAACTGCCGCAGTCGTTCGGCGGCCGCCCGCCGCCGTTGTGCATCGAGGTCGGCAATGTAGATCTGCGTGAAGGGTGCTCCGCCTTCACAGCTTTTCTTCCACGCAGCAACAACGCCACCGTCAATCCAATCCCCAGTCTCCCGGACCTGGCACCTGCCTGGTCCGCAGAAGAGGTCGATGAACGTGGCGCCCCCTTTTCGATCACCGATGTACTTTGCTCGGGTTGCGCGGGAGATGTCGATGTACCGGCAAAGGTAGTCATGCTTCTCTTTGGCCCAGCTGCCCACCTCCTCAGCCGGCATCCCGTCGTCACCTTCGATCAACTTTCCCATCGATGATCACCTCGTCCCCTCTGGTTCTTCGATCTGGACCTGCTCTTACGGTGTCGGTCGATCTACGGTCTTGGGCCTGCTGGCTGCAGTGGGCATCACATCCCAATCTTGACGTTGTACCCAAGCGCTCGCAGTCCCTTACTCGTACGCATGTTCCTCGGCGGATACTCGTCAGGCCTGGCCCAGCCGACGATCTCGCCAAGACTGCTCAGACCGATATGAGGGATTGCCCAGTCGTCACTGCGAATGGCATTCCAAATGCGCTCTGCCACATGGCCACTTCCCCACACAACGTAGTTCAGCAGATCGAGCATCGTCTTGCCTTCGCGCGAGCGTTGCTTCCACAGCCACTCGCCGAACTTCTGCACCTTGTCGTCACCCGCCTGAGGTTTGTCAGGCAAACCCAAGTGCTCGTTCTCCTGTTTGATCGCGTGGTCTCGGATCGCGTGCACCCGAGATATAGCGTCAACGAACTCTTCCTCAGTCAGATTAAGAATGCGTTCGCGCGCGAGCAGTTCACGAAGTCGCGGCGACCACTCGTAAATCGTACGCTCTTCGAAAGAGTGATCGAATTCGGCGGCATGCCACCATTCCAAGGCCTCCCGCAGCGCCAGTTCTGGGTTCCTCGAGTTCCGTGCGAAGAACTCCTCGTAAGGATGGCGGTTTCCGTCCTTGACCTGCTTGTAGTAGTACGCGTGAAGGAACTGGTCCGCCTGCACCCCGGGCGGCACAGAGTCATCGATCCAGCCTGGCTTCACGCCCGGAGCAGATACGCGGGCTGCAATGGAACGCATCAGCTGCAGGGTATCGTTCCACTCCTGCTCGAACTTCCGGAAGCGCTTCTCCGTTGACCGCTTCGTCTCAACGAACACGAGACCGCGATTCTTGTCTAGCAAGCGCTTCTTGTCGAACTGCTGTTCCAGTTCATAGTCCTGTTTCGAAAGCTGCAGTCGTCGATCAGCGAGCTGCCGCTGCTCCAGGTAAATCTCTTCCCTGAGCGGAACCGATCTGTCGTCCACCTCCTCGAAGAAGTGCAGCAGCTCGCGTTCCATGCCCGTTTCGGCGAGCTCGTCATGTGGCAGAAAGACGCCGGCTTCGATGTTTGAGATCCAAGCCCTGTCCGACAGATTGGCTGACCCGATGTAGGCCCCCGCGTCCACCCACCAGATGACCTTGGAGTGGAGGATGTCGGGCACCAGTTTGCAGTGATAGTTGGGGCTGGCCTTGTCCAGGAACCACTTCAACACGGCGGGGTCGACAGGAACCGTATGGTCGTAACGTCCGTAGAACTCCAGCGGCTTCATGTGCCGCGCGCAAGCTTCGAACAACTGCATGTTGTCGCGGTTAGCGTAGGCAACCGCTGCACGAACACGCGTGCAGGGTTCGATAACCTCGCCGAGCAAGTTCTGTAGCAATTGCTTGTTGAGGGGGCCAGCAATGAAGCGCATATGCCGCGATGCCTTTGGTGTCCTTATTCAGCCTTCCAGCCCGCCTTGACCTCGGCCAACACCGCGTTGACCCGGTCGACAACGGATTGATCAACTGGGTTGCCATCGCCGATCTCCACAGTCACGCGGATACGCAGCGGATGCCCAGCCGTTGCTTCGCGCAATGCGTCTATGTGGTCGGCAAGGTCCTGAACCTCGTGGGTCTGAAGCTCCGCAGTGGCGGTTTTCGACCCGTAGTGCTTTGGCGGAGCCGGCTCCTTAGCCTCGCTCTTGCGCGCCACGATCTTGACTGCCGCCGCACCGCCCAGATCGCAGGGCCAGGGACCCGAGTCGAGGGAGCGTTCGATGAGTCCCAGCCGGAAGGCTTCATCGAGTGCCGCAGCGACGCGCGTCCATGGCAGCACCTTGCCCCCCTTCGACGAGAGCGCCGCATGAATGAGATGCGCGTTAGTCGCATCGCCTTGCCACGCCGTGGGCAGGTGCGCAGGCAGCACATCAACGGCCGAAAGCGGCGGTGGCGGCGAGAACAGCTGGGCCGCCTCATTGATGAACCCTGCAGGAACGTCTTCACCCAGCACGCTGACCGTCCCGTTCAGCAACCAGATCCGGCCGCTCTTGACCGCCCCGGTGACGGCGTCAAGGATGGCCTGCTGAGTCGCCTCGGGGATCAGCAGGTTTTCGGTGTAACCGCCCTTGTCGACCTCGACGAAGTGCTTACCGGAGAAGTAGGCCGTAAGATCCGCCAGGGTGAGAGGCTCCCTGTTCCAAAGGCCCGGCAGCCGCCCAGGGGCCAGCAGCTGCGGATCCAGCTCGGACAGTACGGCCGCATCTGACAGCACCACCTCAAGGCTGGAGTCGTTGACGGCGTTCTCGTCCGGGCGGGACATCCAGAAAGTGCGCGTCGATTTGTCGGCGCGCGTCACCCGCAATACGAACTCTCCCGCCTCGCAGCCCGCCAGGAGGGTTTCCAGGATGGCGCGGCGGTTCAGCATCTTGGGCAACTTGGCCGTAGCCGCAAAAGCGCCGACCAGATCCTTCACGAAGCGCGCCTTGTCACCATCCGCCCACAAATCGAACGGTCCGCCAGGCAGCAGCGCCTCGGAATTGACTGCCGTGCTCTCGATGCGCAGCCGCTTGTCCGCCACCATCTTGGGGAACAAGGGCTCGTTATCGACATTGATGCGGTAGGCAGCCACTTCGTTACCGTCGTTGACCGTGACGGCGATGCAGTAGGCCATGACGATCTGCGACCCCATCTCCCCACGGGCCGCGCGAAGATTGCTTTCTAGGCGCGCTGTGGCTGCGGTGTCGATGTCGTTGCGCTCCTTGAGCATCTCGCGTACCTTCTCCCAGCCCAGCAGGTCACGCACCTTTTCACGGGCCACCTCGATGCCATCTTTGGACGGCACCGCCAACACGACGGCGTTGCGGTTGCGCGCACGCGGCTTGTCCGGCCCCGCCGTCTCGTCAATGAAGCGCCTGGCCTCGGCGCTCGGCTTGCCATTGCACGCCGCCTTGGGGCCGAGCACGGCGTAGTGGAAGTCCTCGTCGTCCTCGATGTCGGCAGGACGCGCCGGCAGCACGTGGACTTTGGCACCCAGCGTGCGAGCGCCTTCGGTGAGCTGTTTGGCCTTGGCGATTTCGGCCTCCAGCACTTCTTCCACGGCCGTCGAGCTCACGTTCTGGCGCGCATCAAAATGCATCTGCTTCAGATTGGGCTTGGAGCCCAGGCGCCATACCTTGGGCAACCCGCCTTCACGGTCTCCGGTGAACGTGTCATCGAGATACCAAGAGGCGTCCGACCAACGCGCGAGCCCCTTGTCCAGCACGATGCGGTCCGGCGATCCCACGCCAATCAGGACCTTCAGTTCGCGCGTGGTCGCGCGCTGACCAATGGGCTGCGAGTGGAGGAACGTTGCCATCACCGCTTGCTCGATCTCACGGTGCTGGACACCCAGCAGACCATCCTGCGCCTTGCGCGCATGGGCGAGCTCTGCCTGCAGGATGGCCGTCCAGTTCTGCCGGCGACCCTCGTACTGTTCGAGCTGAGCATCATTGGCAAGCTGTGCCGCGGCTACGCTAAGCCCATCCGCATCCGGGTGCCCCAGGAACACCTGGGCCCCAATCAGTGCTTGCTGGTCCCACTTCACCGCGTCGCGCAGGGCTGAAGCGAGCGTTTTGAGAATCCCCCGCGTTTGTTGAAAGCCCTCAAGCATCGTCCACTTCTTGTAGAGGACATCGATCAAGTCGGGGTGAAAGGGGTAGGCCTCCAGGTAGCGCTTTTCCTCCGCGGCGCGGTTCTTGGCCGTGTAATCATCGATGGCCTGAATGCCGTTCAGCGCCGCGACCACCTGCGCGCCCCACAGAGAACGATCGGTGTAGCTTTCGAGCTTCAAGAGCCGGCGCCGCAGAATCTCCGGCACGTCCTGGCTTTCGACCGGTTGGATGCCTTCATCGGCCACGCGCTTGAACTCGTCGTAGAGTTCCTTGCTGATCTGTTTGCCGAGCTCGTCCATCTTGCCGGGGTCTGATGCCAGCAACGAGGCCACCAGGCAGCACTGCGGCACCTTGGCAACCGCCTGGGTCAGGCTGTGCATGAACTCGCGCATACGGCCGATCCATTTCGGATCGGTATCGGCCATCACGCGCACGAACCACAGCACCTCGTCAAACAGGATCAGCACGCCATCGCCGTCCTTGCGGGCGAGCTTGAGCAGATCTTCCATGACGCCTGTGGCCGGAGGCGTCGTGCGTTCCGTGCCGTCGTCTTTCAAGAGCTTCATGCCTTCGCTACCCGCCAGCTGCCAGGCGATCGCACTCCATGGCATCTTGACCGTTGCCAGGCTTCCGTCGGGCGCAACGACTTCCACGCCTTTTTCGGCGTCCAGGCGGTCGAACACCACCGACGCCACGCGCGCCTTTGGCAGTCCGCCTTCGAGTGCGCAGTGCGCCTTGAATTGCTGCACCGCTGGAATGTCAGGCAGGCTCGCAGGATCGCGCACCAAGTGCACCAGCGTGATCAAGGAGTGGGTCTTGCCGCCGCCGAAGGTCATGTGCAACTGGCGCACGGCCTTCTCGGACTTGCCCGCCAGGCGGTGGGTGACGTCACGCGCAAGATCTCGCAGCTTGACCGTGGGGTACGTGAGCGCGAAGAACTCCTTCGCATCGTGGTAGACGCCCGGGTTGCGCCCCATCACCACGTCGTACAAGTCCGCCGCAAACTGCTTCTGCGACAGTTCCTGATTAGTGATGTCGTCGCGCAGCTGCACGACCTGGTGCCAGGGCTTGGTGGTGGTTTTGGCCATCGTTGCTCTCCTTATCCTGCTTCTCTTTACTCAAGCCCGAGCGGCGCTTGCGCGGTGCTGCCTACAGAGCGCAGGTAGTTCTGCAAGCGCTCCAGGATTGAGCACTCGTCTGCGCAGCCTTCAGCGCGGCTCTTCTCGATCAAGGCCTGGATGAGCTGCGCGAAGACCTGGCTGCGACGCAGCGCGCGGCTGTCCAGGTAGTCGTTGACCTTGACGACATCGCCGGCCACCCACAGCTGCATCAGCTTGTGCACCTGGTCAATCAGCGGAATCGCGCGTCCGCTCGCAGTCTCCACACCCAGCGAGCGGTGCTTGCGGGCGCGCCAGTCCTTGAGCTTGTACTTGCCACCACCGCCTATCGATGCGGCCTCCTCGGCATCGCCTTCCTCGTCGTCGTCCGAGGGCTCATCCTCCTCGGCTTGCGATCCACCGCCGCTCTTTGCCAGCAGCTCATACTGGTCGACCAACTCACGCTCCGAGAGGCCACAAGACACGGCGTAGAGGATGCACGGGCCAGCCGGCGCTTCCTTGAGGCCGAAGTCATTGCGATGCAGCAGGTAATAGGTGGTCACGTCGTCCAGCGGATGGTCCCCGGGCGTAGGTTCGGATGCCCCATGCGAGAGCACGCGGCCGACGACGAAATCCACCACGATGCGGCGCACATGACCGAGGAATTCGCTCACCGTCATGAGCTGACCGGGCTCAGAGGCCTTCTTGACCGCCGGGTAGCGGCTGTAGGCTTCCAGCGCCGGCCCGGTAGCGGCCCAAATGAAGTCTGGGCCACGAATGCCGGCGTCCCAGAAGTCGCGCAGCCGGGTGGTGATGCCCGACTCCATCTCCTTGAGCACCTGGGTGTCCCATCCGGCTCGGGCGAGCGGGTCGCGCTTTTTGCAGACCAGCCAGACGGACGAAGCCAGCGCGGCCGAGCCTTGGGCGCGCATACGGGCCGCCTGTTCGGTCTGGATAGGCCAGGACCCGTCAACGACGAAGCCAGCCTTGATGATCGCCGAGACCAGGGTTTCCCACGCATCGGGCTGCTTGTGCGCAAACACAATGACGAGCCGCCCCTCCGGCCTCAGTGCCGTATGGCACGCCTTGAAGGCCCGGGCCATGCCTTCTTCGTAGTTGCGCTTGGACGCCTCGCGATCCCCGCCAAAGCGCGATGCGTCGTCGATCAGCTCACCATCGTTGGCGTCACTGCGCCATTTGGGGCCGAGAGGCGATGCAAAGGCCTGCGCGTAGGCGGTTGAGAGATCTGCCAGTTGACGCCGATCCCAGACGTAGAAGTAGTCCATCAGGTCTGAGTACGGGATGGCGTCGTAATACGGGGGGTCGGTGACGATAACGTCGTAGGCCCCTGCTTCCGGGCACTCGATGGCGCTCTGGTTGAGCACCTTCGGCACCGGGGCGACCGGGTTGGTGGCCCGCAGAATCGTCTCGATGGACTCCGCAACAGCATCCAGGCACATCCACCAGCCGCCACGCACGTCGTTGATGGGCGCGGCCTCGCTGAAATCCCAGTTCATCGGGAGCGCAAAACGGCCGAACGTGTTCCTGATTGCTTCGACGGAGGTGATCCACGCCAAGATGTTCGAGTTGAAATCGAGCATGCGGTCGAAACCGCACTGCAAGTAGGCTGCAATGGCCTCAGCCTCTCCAGCGCCGTAGCCATACTTCGCCAGCTCATCTCGCACCTGCCGAACGACGTCCACGAAAGAGCCCAAGGCGACCAGCTGTCTCGGTGTGAATAACTTGTGCCACTGGTCGATACCATGCGTGATGATCGGAAAGCCGTAGCTGCCCCCCGCTTTCCCATATCGATCAATCGGCTCCGTCGGCAGGCCAAAGGGCACCTCGGCATACACGCGCGCCAGTTCTGCCTTGGCCGCTTCGGCCTGCGCGATCTCGTGCGCGGTAGGCCGCCGGTATTCCTTGCCCGCGGGGCTGTCAACCACGACGGCGGTCATGACGGCGCCGACGCGGCCCGCGCGGCCCTCCAGGCGCAAGTCTTCCATCGTCATGATGGTGCCGCAGCAGGGGCAGGTGACGCCCGAGCGGCTCATCGTTCCCTGGCCGAGCTTCTTGTCGTACTCGCGCCGCTGGGCTGCGTTGCCGCCTTGGACTTTGGCCTCTGCGTCGATGCCGAACTCGACACCGCTTCGGTCAGCGCGAGGGCGCATGGTCAGGACCACGCGCTTGTTGTCCTTCTTGGCCAGCCAGCGCGTCTTCAGGAGCGGGACTTCAGCACGGCATGCCTTGCACGTGACCGTCCGGGCCCACAGGTAGGCCACCGTGGGCTTGGCCACCCAGCGTGGGTTGGCAGGGTTTTCCAAGTAGGCGGGATCGAAACCGGTGTTGAGCACCTCGACTTGCGGCTCGCCATCGTCGTTGACCGGAACCAGCTTCAGGGGCTCGTCGGTATTGAGCTCGACCCGTCGATAGGGCTTGAGGCTGCAATACTCCGCATAGGTCGGGTAAAAGCGCGCCAGATCCTTGCGCGCGTGCTTGAGCACCCAACGGCCCCAAGCACGCACGTGCCAAGCCAGATCGGCGTTCAGTTCATCGGCCTTGATGTCAGGTAAACCAAACAAGTCCTTATTCTCGTTGCGCGCCGCTTGCACCCGTCCGGCAACCTGCCGGGCACGCCGCGCCGCATCCTTGGGCGTCAGCCCCCGGGCCTTGAAGTAGTCCGTCAGAAAATCCACGTCGCGCAGCGCAAACTCCGGCAGCCGGCGTTTCTGGCCGGCAAGCTTCTGCGGAAGATCGGAA
>JAKADY010000045.1 GCA_021826065.1 Pseudomonadota bacterium | reverse complement strand
CCGCCACGTCCTTGAAGGTCACGCCGGTGTCCTTCTCCACATAGACCTTGGCGCGGCTCTTGCCGATGGTCATGAAGCCGCCCATGCCCTGCTTCTCGGCGAACTTGCGGAACAGGAAGAACCACACGGCGAAGAAGGCCACCGCCGGCAACACCCAGGACAGCAGATCGCGCAGGAAGGTGCTCTCGATCACCCGCGCATAGGGCACGTTGAATTGCGACAGGCGGGCGGCGAGGTCCGGCTCCACTCGCGTGGCGACGATCACGGTCTTGCCCTTGGGGTCGGGATGTTTCAGCTTGCCGGTGATGGTCTGGTCGCCCACCAGCACCTCCTCCACCCGTCCCTCGGCCAAGGCCCGCTCGAATTCGCTGTAGGGCACCGGCTCGACGCTGCGCGAGGTCTGCCACCAGTTCTGCAGCATGAGCAGCAGGATGAGGGCGAGCAGCCAGTAGGTGAGGTTCCATTGCGTCCTTTGTTCCATAGCGGTCTCCAGGTGTAGGCTTGTCCCCGCCGGCGGCTGGGCGGTATTTTCCTTTATAGTGTACGATCTAACCAGCAGTTGTACGACCATAGCCGGCGGCGAATCCTGCACTGGTTTGAACCCGCGCCGACCAACACCATCTCAACTCTCAACGACGGGGCAATGTTGCCCATGGCCGACAAGGAGGTCACATGAAACTCGATAACCTCAAGGAAAGCGTGCACGAGCTCTGGGACAGCGTGGCCGAGGGCTGGCGCCATTTGTGGCGCAGCGCCGCCAACGCCATCACCCGCTTCAAGCCCAGCGAGAAGACCGATCTGCCGGCGCCGGCCGAGGTCGACGATGTTACCTGGCTGCCCAGCCGCAGCTGGGCGATGTTGGGCGGGGATGTGTTCGAGGACGAAAACCGCCTGGTGGTGCGGCTGGAGGTGCCGGGGCTGGAGAAAGAGGACATCTCCGTCGAGGTGAGCGACGACGCCCTCGTGGTCTCGGGGGAGAAGCGCTTCCAGAAGGAACAGACCGATGGGCGCTGGCGGGTGATGCAGTGCGCCTACGGCAGCTTCCGCCGGGTGGTCCCCCTGCCGGTCGAGGTAAAGCCCGATGCCGCCCGCGCCACCTATCGCAACGGCGTGCTGCGGATCGAGCTACCCAAGGTCGTGACCTCAGCACCGGTGGGCACGCGTATCCCCGTCGAGTGAGGGTTGTCCGGGCGGCTGTGCCGCGGGCGGATGCTCGCGGGGCACCGCCTCCGGATGATGGGCAGTGGTGTGGGTAAGACCTGCGGCAGCAGGTCTTACACCCTGACATACCCTGCGTAGGCCAAACGTGTGTGGTGGGTCTGGCGGAGAGAGTGGGATTCGAACCCACGGTAGGGACAGACCCTACACCGGATTTCGAGTCCGGCCCGTTCGACCACTCCGGCATCTCTCCGAAAGGGCGGCATTCTACCGGTAATCGGCATGACAGAATACCCGTTTGTCTGCGTTCGGCGAGCGACATGGGTGCTGATCGCCATGCTTGCTTTGACGGGCTGCAGCCGCGTGCCCGACCCGCCGTGGCAGACCGGGGAGCTGGTCGTGCTCACGCGGGTGAGCGCCACCACCTATTACCTGGACGCCGATGGCGAGCCGGCAGGGTTCGAGTACGATCTGGTGCGCCGGTTTGCCGAGGCCCAGGGGTGGAAAGTGCGCTTCGAGCTGGCGGACTCCCTGGAGGAGATGTTCACCCGCCTGCAGCGGGGCGAGGCGCATTTCGCGGCGGCCGGCCTGACCGCCACCGACAAGCGCCTCGGGCGCATGCGCTTCGGGCCTGCCTATGCGACGACCCATGAATGGGTGGTGTGCGGTCCGGCGGTGGAGACGCCGCGGCAGGTCGCCGACTTGGTGGGCCTGCGGCTCGAGGTGGTGGCGGGCAGCAGCCATCTGGACCATCTGCGCGACCTGCGCCTGGAACATCCGCAACTCGCCTGGCACGAGGTGAACTTGCCGGGCGAGGAGGCGCTGTTGGAACGGGTCTCCAACGGCCTGACGGACTGCACGGTGGCCGATGAGATGGAATACCAGATCGCCCGCAACTTCTTGCCCGGCCTGCGGGCGGCCTTCACACTCGGCCGGGAGCGCCGCATCGCCTGGGCCTTCCCCAAGCGGGGGGAGGGCCGCCTGCTCGAGGCGGTGGGGCGTTTCTTCCAGGAGCTCGCTGACAGCGGCGAGGTAGAAGTCCTGAAAGAGCGCTACTATGGGCATGTCCGCCGCCTGGCCGAGGCCGACGTCTTGGGCATACTGGAGAAACGCACGACCCGGCTGCCGGCCCTGAAGCCGCATTTTTACGAGGGTCAGCGCCTGAGCGGCCTGGACTGGCGGCTGCTCGCCGCCGTGGCCTACCAGGAGTCGCAGTGGGATGCACGGGCGACCTCGCCGACCGGGGTGCGCGGGATCATGATGCTGACGGCGGACACGGCCGACCGCCTGGGGGTGCGTGACCGGCTCGACCCGCGCGAGAGCATCCTCGGCGGGGCGCGCTATCTGCGCATCCTCCTCGACATGATCCCGGACACGGTGCCAGAGCCGGACCGGACCTGGATGGCGCTGGCGGCCTACAACATCGGGCCCGGTGGATTCGCCGCCGCATTGCGGCTCGCCCGCCGCCTGGAGCGCAACCCGGACTCCTGGCGTGACGTTAAGGAGGTGTTGCCCCAGCTCGCGCGCTCACGCCGTGGCGGCGAGCTGCGCTATGCCGCGGTGCGTGGCGGCGAGGCGCGCGCCTTCGCCGAGAATGTGCGGGTGTACTACGACATCCTGGCGCGTTATGAGCCGCCTTATCGGGAAGGTTTGGACCTCTAACGCCCCATGAGCCGGCGGACCGTACCTTGTGAAAATTTCCGCTGCGCGTCCCGATGGCGGCGTTGCGCGGTGCTGGCGCCGGCCACTTCGCTCAACCTCGGCCATGCCGAGGTTAGCCTGCACCGACACGACGTTTTCGCTCCCTCGCCTGACTTCACGTCATGCCTCGGTTCCTGCGCGCCGGGCGGCTCGCCCTTACGCCGCTCGCGGCGAAATATTTCGCAGGTTCTCAGTCCTGACCCTGACGTAGGACGCTGAGGCCGCCCATGTAGGGACGCAGGACCTCGGGGATGGTGATCGAACCGTCGGCGTTCTGGTAGTTCTCCATCACCGCCACCAGGGTGCGGCCGACGGCCAGACCCGAGCCATTGAGGGTGTGCAGCAGCTCCGGCTTGCCGCCTTCGCGGCGGAAGCGGGCCTGCATGCGCCGTGCCTGGAAGGCCTCGAAATTGGAGCAGGAGGAGATCTCGCGATAGGTGTTCTGGCCGGGCAGCCAGACCTCCAGGTCGTAGGTCTTGGCCGCCGAGAAGCCGAGATCCCCAGTGCACAGGGCGACCACGCGATAGGGGAGCTCCAGCTTGCGCAGGATCGTCTCGGCGTGGCTGGTGAGTTCCTCCAGGGCATCGTAGGAGTCCTCGGGGCGGACGAATTGCACCAGTTCGACCTTGTCGAACTGGTGCTGGCGGATCATGCCGCGGGTGTCCTTGCCGTAGGAGCCGGCCTCGGAGCGGAAACAGGGGGTGTGGGCGACCAGGCGTATGGGCAGGTTCTCGCCGGGGATTATCTCGTCGCGCACGATGTTGGTGACCGGGACCTCGGCGGTGGGGATCAGGTACATGCCGTTGTTGAGCTTGAAAAGGTCCTCCTCGAACTTCGGCAGCTGGCCGGTGCCGCGCATGGAGTCGGCGTTGACGATGTAGGGGACGTAGACCTCCTCGTAGCCGTGCTCCTGCGTGTGGGTGTCGAGCATGAATTGGGCGAGCGCCCGGTGCAGGCGCGCCAGCCCCCCGCGCATGAGGCTGAAGCGGCTGCTCGCCAGCTTGGCGGCCGTGGCGAAGTCGAGCAGGTCGAGCGCCTCGCCCAGATCGACGTGGTCGCGCACGGGAAAGTCGAATCGGCGCGGCTCCCCCACCCGCCGCAGCTCTACGTTGTCGGCGTCGCTGCCGCCCTCCGGCACACTGGCATGCGGCAGGTTCGGCAGTTGGGAGAGGAAGTCGTTGAGCTCCTCCTGGATGTCGCCGAGGCGCTCCTCCAGGACCTTGAGCTCGTCGTTGATGCGCACCACCTCGGCCATGGCGGCCGAGGCGTCCTCGCCCTTGGCCTTGGCGATGCCGATCTGCTTGGACAGGGCGTTGCGGCGCGCCTGGTGGTCCTGCGTGCGGGTCTGAATCTCCTTGCGCTCGGCCTCCAGGGCCTCGAAGTGGGCGGTGTCGATCGTGATGCCGCGGCTGGCGAGGCGACTGGCGACGAAGGCGATGTCCTTGCGCAGGAGCTGGATGTCGAGCATGGTTGTGGTTGGAGGATGATGTCTGATGGCGCTATTTTAGCCGGCCATCTGCGCCTGCAGGTGCGCCCGTATGGTCCGCGTGACGTCGTCGAAGGCCTGCTGTAGTTGCCCGAGGCTTTGCTTCAGCTCGTCCAGTTCCCCGCTGCGGGCGGCGTTCTCGGTGCGGCGCGCCGCCTCGGCGAGGGCCTGGGCGCCCAGATAGGCGGCCGCGCCCTTGATCTGATGCGCGGTGCGCCGGGCGCGGTCGGTGTCACCGGTCACCGCGGCCTGCAACAAATCCTGCAACAGGGGCTCATTGCTGCTGATGAACAACTCCAGCATCTCGGCCACCTGTTCCGGTCGGTCGTGACAGACGCGGCGGATCTTGTCCAGATCGAAGCAGCTGACCGCGCCGGCCGCAGGTGGCTCGGCCACCCCGGTGGGCTTGGACGGGATCACCTTGGCGGGTAGCCAGCGCGCCAGCGTCTGGGCGAGACTGTCATCGTGCAGGGGCTTGAGCAGATAACCGTCCATGCCGGCCTGGCGACAGGTGTCCTCGAAGCCGGGCATGGCATTGGCGGTCAGGGCGATGATGGGCAGGCGCGCGCGGCCTGCCTCGGCCTCCCAGGCCCGGATGGCGCGCGTGGCCTGCAGGCCGTCCCACTCGGGCATCTGACAGTCCATCAGGATCAGATCCAAGGGCTCTTGCTGGGCCCGCACCAGGGCCTCCTTGCCGTTGCTGGCGAGGACGACCTCGACACCGAGGTTCTCCAGCATCAACTGGCTCAGCTTTTGATTGATCGGATGGTCTTCCGCCACCAGCACGCGGGTGTTGATGAAGTGGGGAAGGGGGTGCGGTGAGCGGGGTAGTGCCGCAGGTGCCTCGGTGACCTCCAGGGGCACATCCACGTGGAAGGCGCTGCCCTCGCCGGGGCGGCTGTCCACTGTCAGCTCGCCGCCCATGAGCTCGGCCAGTTGCCGGCAGATGGCCAGCCCCAGGCCGGTGCCGCCGTAGCGCCGGGTGGTGGAGCCATCTGCCTGGGCAAAGGCCTCGAAGATGCGCGCCTGCGCCTCGGGCGCGATGCCGATGCCGGTGTCGGTCACCGTGAAGCGATAGCCGTCGCCGTTGGGCAATCGGGTCGGTTCTATGGTCAGACAGACCTGACCCTGGTCCGTGAACTTGATGGCGTTGTCGAGCAGGTTGAGCAGGATCTGCCGCAGCCGCAGCGGGTCGCCGAGCAGCCATTCGCGGATCTCGGCTCGCTTGTCGAGCTTGAGTTCGAGCCCTTTGGCCTGGGCGCGTGGCGCCTGCAGGGCCATGACGTCCTGCACCAGCTCGTCGAGGTGGAAGGGGATGCGCTCAACGGTGAGCCGGCCGGCCTCGATCTTGGAGAAGTCCAGCAGGTCGTTGATGATGGCGAGCAGCGACTCGGCCGAGCGCGCCACGGCCTCGGCGTATTCGCGCTGCCGCGCAGCGAGCGGGGTGTCCAGCAGCAGACGCGTCATGCCGATGATGCCGTTCATCGGCGTGCGGATCTCGTGGCTGACGTTGGCGAGGAACTGCGACTTGAGCTGGGTGGCGGCGACCGCCGCGTCGTGCGCGGATTTCAGCGCCGCCTCGGCCGCCTTCTGGTCGGTCACGTCGCGCATGATCGCCTGGATGTGGGGTTTGCCGTCGAGATGCATGGCGTGCAGCGCGATCTCGGCCGGGAACAGGCTGCCGTCGCTGCGCCGGCCCAGCCAGTGCAATTGGGCATGTCCCTTGGCGATGGCCTGACGGATGCAGTCCAGGGCGACCTCGCGCGCGCTGCGTCCGTCGGGCTGGGTCGGTGCGCCCAGGTCCTCCGGCCGATGCCGCAGGAACTCCTCTGCCGAGGTCATGCGGAACATCTCCAGGGTGGCCGGGTTGCATTCCTTGAAGCCCGCCTCGTCCAGGATGACGATGCCATCGGTGTTGGTCTCGAACAGGGTGCGGAACTTCGTGCGCTCGCGGTCCATGTCGGCGGCCAGGCGCTGGGTCCGCCGCACGACCACCAGGGCGACCAGCACCGCCACCGCCACGGCGGCGAGCCCCAGGGCCAGCATGACCATGCGCGTCTGCTCAAAGGCCTGCCGGGCGGCGACGCTGGCATGATGGTTCATGTCGCGCTGGATGGCGATCAGGTGGTCGAGCTCCTTCACCAGCTTGCGTTGCAAGGGGATGGCCTGCTGCTGCAGGACGCCGAAGGCGAGAAAGGTATAGCCTTGCATGCCGAGGTCGACCACCTCCTGCATGATGGGCCGGTTCTCGCGGGTGATGGCGTCTATCCTTTGCAACACGGCCTTCTCTTCGGGCAGGCTGAGCATGGGCTCCAGCTTGAGCCGCGTCGCCTGGTAGGCCCCGCCGTAGGCATAAAAACGCATCATTTCCTGGTCCTTTTCGAATTCGTCGCTCACCACCACGATGGACAGCATGGAGATGGCGCGGTCGCGCAGGATGTCGCGCATCTCCCTGGCGAGCCGGGTCTTGACGTTGTTGACCTCGACGATGGCCTCGAGACGCCGCTTGTTTTCTGCGAGCTCGCGCAGTCCGACCACGGTCTGGCTGGCCAGCAGCAGCAGCGACAGGACGAAACCGGCGGCCACCGTGAGGGTGAGTCGGCCGGTCGGCATCAGGGGGCGCAGGTTCATGCCGGGAGTGTAGCGCGCCGGCGCATCCAGGAGTTCAGTAACCGAGGGCGCGGGCGGTCTGATAGAAGGCAAAGCTGACGAGCCATGCCAGCGTCAGAGGCCAGGCCACGGCCAGCAGGGTGAGTCGCCAGTCGCCGCTTTCTTTGCGGATCACGGCGATGGTCGACACACAGGGGGTGTAGATCAGGATGAAGAGCAGAAAGCTCATGGCCTGGATGGCGTCCAGGCGCTGGGCCAGGACGCCGGGTAGCTGGTCGGGGCCGGCGCTGTAGATCACCGCCAGGGCGCCGATCACCACCTCCTTGGCGACCAGACCGAAGAGCAGGGCGATGGCCAGCAGGCTGTCGAGGCCCAGGGGGGAGAAGATCGGCGCCAGCCCGTTGGCGAGACGTCCGGCCAGCGTTGCCGGACTGGCGGGGGGCGCGTCGAAGGGGTAGTGCGTCAGGAACCAGACCACGACCACCCCTAACACGATGTAGCCGCCGGCCCCGCGCAGGAACTGCAGCGTTGCCCGCCAGCCTTCGTGCAACAGGAAGCGCAGGGTCGGCAGGCGGTAGGGGGGGAGTTCCATCAGCAGCGGCTCGCGGTTGACGTAGCGCCCGCGCCAGATGAAGGCGGTGAACATGGCCAGGAGCACGCTCAGGACATAGAAGGTCAGCAGGACGAGCGGTGCGGTGGTGGGAGCGAAGACGGCGGTGGTGATGAACAGGAGCACCTGCAGACGGGCGGAACACAGCGAGAAGGGGATCACCAGCATGGTCAGCGCGCGCAGGCCGCGTGAGCGCATGATGCGCGTGCCCATGACAGCCGGCACGTTGCAGCCGAAGCCCATGAGCTGCATGACGAAGGCGCGCCCGTCCAGGCCCAGCCGCTGCATGATCGCATCGACCAGGAAGGCGATGCGGGCGAGATAGCCGCTGTCCTCGATGATGGCCAGGGCGACGAAGAACAAGGCGATGACCGGCATGAAGGTCAGCACCGTGCCCACGCCGTCGTACAGCCCCTCGGCGAGGAAGCTGCGCAAGCCGGACGGCAGCCCGGCCAGGGCGGGGTCGAGGACGCTGCGCCGGAATTCGCCCAGCAACACCTCCATGCCGTCCTGCAGCGGGCTGCCCAGGGCATAGACGGCCTGGAACAGGACGAACAGGATCAGCAGCAGGAATGGCAGCCCCAGCCAGGGATGCAACAGCAGGGCGTCGATGCGCTCGCTTAAGGTCGGCGGCAGTTGCACCGGGGCGTGCACACTGGCCTGGACGAGTCGATCGAGCGCCTGCTCGATGTGTTGGTCCTCCTCCAGGGCGCGCCTGTCCGCCCGCCTGAGCGCCGGATGGGCCTTAAGCGAGCGCTCGATCGCCGCGAGCGCCTCGCGGTAGTGCTGGCCATACTTGGCCGAGAGCAAGCGCACGGGCACGCCCAGGGCCCGCTCCAAGGCGGCGCTGTCGATGCGGATGCCCAGACGCTGCGCCTCGTCCTCCATGTTGAGCAGAAGGAGCAGGGGCACGCCCAGATGCCGTGCCTGCAGGGCGAGGGCGAGCTGGCGGTCGAGCTGGCTGGCGTTGAGGACCAGCACCAGCAGGTTGAGCGGCTGCGACTCGAGGAAGCGCCGCACCACTTGCTCGTCCTCAGAGAAGCCGTGCAGGTTGTAGATGCCCGGCAGGTCCACCACCTCGACCATCTGACCGGCGAGCAGGATGCGGGCTGAGAGCAGCTCCACGGTGAGACCGGGCCAGTTGCCCACCCGCGCACCTGCACCCGTGAGCCGGTTGAAGAAGGTGGACTTGCCCGTGTTGGGCATGCCCAGGAGGGCGATGCGCTTCAAGGGGCGGGCACCACTTCGGGATGGGCGGCGTCGGCTGGGACGCCCCGGGTCTGGGGCATGGGCTCGACCCGGATGCGCACAGCGTCGCTGCGGCGTAGGATGATGTCGGTGTGGCCGACGCGGACCTGCAGGGGGCCCTTGAGGGGCGAGCGCCGGATCACCCGGATCGCCACACCCGGCCGCAGCCCCAGGCCGGCCATGCGGCGGCGGTAGTCCTGGCCGACCTCCAGGGTGACGACCTTGGCGACGGTATCGGTCGGCAATTCACTCAAGGGGAGGGACATCACCAGCCTAATAATCGATAACGATTCTCATCTTAAACCTCTCGCCGCGGAATCACAATCTCCGGATGGTCTTATCCGATGAATGGTCGCTGCAGCATCACGCCCCCAGGTGGACAAGGGCAGTCAGACGGACGACTCGAGACGCTGGGTAAGCGTGGTGATCGCCGCCGGCCAGGTACTGGGGTCGTTGCCATCGAAGACGATCACGTGCGCCGCCTCGTCGGCCGCAAAGGGCTCCAGTTCCTGGAGCTGCTTCTCGAGGACATCGAGCGTGGCCTCCGAGGCGTCTGTCCGCGCCTGCGCGCGTCTTGCCACCCGCTCGCGCAGGACTGTTGCGTCGGTCTTCAACGATAGGATGAACCAAGGCACCCCGAGCGCCTGAGCGGCGCGAATGAGCGGTTCGCGGTGCTGCCGGCGCAGGAAGGTGGCATCGGCGATGACCCGGAAACCGGCGCCCAGCAGGCCGCGGCTAAGTATCTCGATCCGCTCGAAGGTGCGCCGGCTGGCCGCCTCGGTGTAGATGCCGCCGGGGATGCGGCTGCTGTCCTCGAGGGGACCCAGACCGAACAGGCGCTTGCGCTCGACGTCCGAGCGCAGGCGCACGGCACCGAGGGTCTCAAGGATCTGCTGCGACAGGGTGGTCTTGCCGCAGCCGGTGACCCCGTGCATCAGGAGCAGCGCGGGCCGGCGCGGTCGGGTCAGGCGCTCGGCGAAGTGCAGATAGTCCATGGCGGCCGAGGCGGCGCGCGCATCGCCCTGGCCGGCGCGGATGAAATCCACCTTGGCGCGCACCATGGCGCGATAGACCTGGTAGAAGACGAGGGCGTCGAGCCCGGCATAATCGCCGGTGTGTTCCAGCCAGCGGTTGAGGAAGCGCCAGGCGAGGTCGACGTAGCCCCGGCTGGTCAGGTCCATGGTCAGGAAGGCCACCTCGCTGGCGACATCGATGTAACGCAGCGCCGGGTTGAACTCGATGCAGTCGAAGATGAGCGGTTGCCCGTCGACCCAGGCGATGTTGCCGAGGTGCAGGTCGCCGTGGCACTCGCGCACCCAGCCCTCCCGCTTGCGTGCATGGAAGTGCGCATCGAGACGCGCGCCCTCGGCCTCGCTCCAACGCTCGATCTGCTCGAGCAAGGCCGGGGCCTCAGGGGGCGGGCGCTGCTCGCGGATCTGGTGAAAGTTCTCGCGCACGGGATACATCACCCGTTCGGGCGTGCCGTACGGGCTGTCTGCCGGCGCCGCCTCGATGGCGGCGTGGAAGCGGGCGACCGTGTCGGCGATGGCATCGATCTGCGCAGCGGTAAGCCGCTCGGCGCGGTCCAGGGTCGCCTCGGGTGGAAAGGCGCGCATGTGCACCGCCCAATCCAGGACGGGGCCGTCGTCGCCCAGTCGCGGGTCTGCCGGCTCGCCGACCACGGCGATGACCCCGAGATAGGTCTCCGGGGTGAGCCGCCGGTTGAGCCGCACCTCCTCCTCGCAGCAGTACCGCCGCCGCTCCAGGGTACTGAAGTCGAGGAAGCCCAGGTCGAGCGGCTTCTTGAGCTTGTAGACGTCCGCCCCGGCCATCAGCACCCAGGAGATATGGGTCTCGATCAGCCGCGCCCCGAGCCGTTCGCGCAGGCGTTCGACGTGCAGAGGAAGACTCATCGACTCTCGGCCTTGAAAGCCACGACATGGTCTATGCCGAGGCGGATGCCGATCTTCTCGCCGATGGCGTGGTTGTGGTGCGAGGGCACCAGGGCGAGCACGCGGCCGCCGGCAGGGAGTTTCAGCGTGTAGAGGAACTCGGCGCCGCGGAAGGCCTTGCGCTCCACCTCGGCCAGTACCGGGCTGTCGTCGTCGTGGATGATGTCGTCCGGGCGGATCAGCACCTCGACGTGGCAGCCGCGGGCGCAGGCCGCGCAGCCGCCCTGGTCGACGCACTCGCTGGGGATGGCGCCGTTCAGCACGCCCAGCTCGATCTCCACCTGGTGGTCGTTCAGGACCACACCCTTGAGCAGTACCCCCTGGCCGACGAAATCGGCGACGAAGCGGTTGGCCGGCTGGTGGTAGAGCTGATAGGGGCTGTCCCATTGCTGGATGCGGCCTTCGTGCATGACGCCCACAACGTCGGCCATGGCGAAGGCCTCGTGCTGGTCGTGCGTGACCATCAGCGCGGTGATGCCCTCGCGTTTGAGGATCTCGCGCACCTCCAGGGCGAGCTTCTCGCGCAGGTCCACGTCCAGGTTGGAAAAGGGTTCATCCAGTAGCAGCAGGCGCGGCCGCGGTGCCAGCGCACGGGCGAGCGCCACACGCTGCTGCTGGCCACCGGAGAGCTCGTGCGGATAGGCCCGCTCGCGGCCGGCCAGGCCCACCGTGGCGAGCATCTCTGCCACGCGCCGCTGGCGGGCGCTGCGGTCGAGCTGGGTGAGGCCGAAGGCGACGTTGGCCGCCACGGTAAGGTGGGGGAACAGGGCGTAATCCTGAAAGACCATGCCAATCGCCCGCCGCTCGGGGGGCAGGGCATAGCCGGGGGCACTGACCCGCTCGCCGCCCAAACGGATCTCGCCGGCGGTGGGCGGCTCGAAGCCGGCGATCAGCCGCAGCACCGTCGTCTTGCCGCAGCCGGAGGGACCGAGCAGGCAGCCGATCTCGCCTTCGGACAGGGCGAAGGAGACGGTCTCGAGCACCTGTTTGTCGCCGTAGCGGTGGGCGAGCCCGGCGACTTCGAGCACTGCGGTCATGTTGGATTTAGACAGGAAGGTTGATCGGGCGCGAATGCATATCAATATAATCCTAAAAACCGCAGTTGACCGCTCTTATGGCTTCGTAACAGCTCGATGATGCAAGAGATTTTGCCTCCGGTCATCCTCTCCCAGAGGGTGAACACGCGAACCGCCCGCCTTCGGTCTTGTACGCCCGTCTGGCTGCGTTGCTCCTCCTTGTAGGCAGCCCACCCTGCGGCGTCGTCGCGCCTTGCCAGCCGGTCGTACAAGCCCGCTTTCGGGCGCGTTCAACTGCGGTTTTTAGGATAATAACCCTCTTACCCCCTCACAGCCTTCCCGCCATGTCACCCCTCGAACCCGCGTCCCGTCGCCGGGCCGTCGCCGTGTGCGCTTGCCTTGCCAGGCGTTGCGCAGCGCGAGCCGCTTGCGAGCGCGCAGGCGCAAGCCCAGCTCCAGCCTGCGGGGGCTGCACGGCGGGGCACCCCCTGCCGGGTCGTCCATGAGGCAACGCTACTCCCTGCTCCTGTTCGTCGCCATCGCCCTGGCGCTCCTGGTGTCCATGCCGGTGGTGAGCGTCGTCCTGCATATCTTCATGCCCGACGAGCAGGGGGTTTGGGCGCACCTCATGGAGACGGTGCTGGCGGATTATGTCGTCAACAGCCTGGTGCTCGCCCTGGGCACCGGCCTGGGGGCGGCGCTGTTGGGCACCGGCGCCGCCTGGTGGGTGGCGATGTACCGCTTTCCCGGACGAGGGGTGCTGGAGTGGGCGCTGCTGCTGCCCCTAGCCATGCCGACCTACGTGATCGCCTATGTCTACACCGATCTCCTGCAGTTCGCCGGGCCGGTGCAGACCGCCTTGCGCGAGACCTTCGGCTGGCAGCGCGGCGACTACTGGTTTCCGGAGGTGCGTTCGCTGGGCGGCGCCATCATCGTCTTCAGCCTGGTCTTCTACCCCTATGTCTACGTGCTGGCGCGCTCGGCCTTCCTCGACCGCTCCGGTAACCTGATGGAGGCGGCCAAGAGCCTGGGGCTCACGCAACGGCAGGCCTTCTACCGGGTGGCGCTGCCCCTCGCCCGGCCGGCGGTGGCGGGCGGTGTGGCCCTGGTCATGATGGAGACCCTGGCCGAGTTCGGCGCCGTCTCCTACTTCGGTGTGCCGACCTTCACCACAGGCATCTACCGCGCCTGGTATGCGTTCGGCGATCCGGTCGCCGCCTCGCAGCTGTCGGCCAGCCTGCTCGCCCTGGTGCTGCTGGCCCTGGCCTTGGAGAAGGCGAGCCGCGGGCGGGCGCGTTTCCACGACAGCGGCGGCCGGCCCTACGTCCAGCCCGGGCTGGGTCCGATGCGCAGCCTGCTGGTCTGGGCGGGCTGTCTGATCCCGCTGGCGGGCGGCTTCCTGCTGCCGGCCATTTTGCTCCTGCGCATGGCCGCCGCGGAGGGGGACGTCCAGTTCGGGGAGAAGTACCTCACTCTGGCTGGCAACAGCCTGCTGCTCGCCACCCTCGCCAGCGTCGCCGCCATCATCGCCGCCCTGCTGCTGGCCTACGCCGGCCGCCTGCACCCGGGCCGGCTCATGGCCGCAGTCAAGCGGGTGGCCAGCCTGGGTTATGCCGTGCCCGGGACGGTCATCGCCGTGGGGGCCCTGATCCCGCTCACCGCCCTCGATCATGCCCTGATCCTATGGCTGCGGGAGCACTACGGCGTGAATCCGGGGCTCATCATCACCGGCACCGCCATAGCCCTGGTCTTCGCCTATCTGGCGCGCTTCCTGGCCGTGGCCCTGAACGCCACCGAGGCCAGCCTCGCGCGCATCCGGCAAAGCCTGGATGAGGCGGCCCGCAGCCTGGGGGCCAGTCAGACCCGGCTGCTCCTGCGCGTGCACGTGCCGTTGCTCTCCGGCGGCATCCTCTCCGGCCTGCTCCTGGTGTTCGTGGACGTGATGAAGGAACTGCCCGCCACCATCGTGCTGCGTCCCTTCAACTTCGAGACCCTGGCGACCCAGGTCTACATCCTGGCCGCGGACGAACGCTTGGCCGAGGCCGCCACGCCCTCGCTGGCCATCGTCGCCGTGGGCCTGATCCCGGTCATCCTGCTGTCACGCAGCATGCGCGGCCGGGTCGAGAAGCCACGCGACTGAGGCCGCCGGGGCAAGTTCGACGATGCTCAGAACCGCGGCGTCGGATAGCAGAGGTTGTTGACCTCGAAGGACAGGCTCATCTGCTCCGTGGTGGGCAGGATGGTGTATTTCACGCCGATGTGTTCCAGCCCGGACTTCCAGAACAAGCCCAGGACGTTCTTCTCGCCGTTGCTGACCACGTGGGTGTTGGCGTAGACCCGGCTGGGCTGGCCGTATTTCTGCGTGTAGTTGGAGATGACGATGACCAGGGCCTTGAGCGAGGGCTTGATGTCCTGCTCGAAGCCGGTGAGCTTGCCCTTGCAGAAGCTGAACAGGTAGCGGCGGTTGAGTTCGCTGTTCACGTCGTAGGCCAGGATGGTCTCGGCCGAGGGCTCCTCGATCTTGTCGAAATTCCACTGGGTGATGAGCTTCTCCATCACCTCCTTCTTGCCCATGCCGCTTTCGAAGTCGGCCACTTGGAAGGCCAGGCTCAGGCCGGGCAGCGCGAGCCCCGCCAGCGACAGGGCGAGGGTCAGATTCAGGCTTCGGCTCATACGCGTTCGTCCTTTCCGTAACCGCCACCGCCCGGGGTCTCGAGCACCAACAGGTCACCAGGCGACAGGGTGAACTCGGCGATCCCAGGCAGGAGCTCGATTGTACCGTCGGCGCGCTCGATCCACTGGCGGCCGCAGGCGCCCGGTCCACCGCCCGCCAGACCGAACGGCGGCACCTGACGGCGTAAAGCCAGCAGGTTGCCCCGCATCGGGGCGAGGAAGCGCAGCGCCCGCGTCACACCATCGCCGCCGCGCTGCCGGCCGGTACCCCCGGAGCCGCGACGAATGGCGAAGCGTTCTACCCGTACGGGGAGGTTGAGTTCCAGCACCTCGGGGTCGGTGAGCCGCGAGTTGGTCATGTGGCAGTGCACCGCGTCGGTCCCGTCGTATTGCGCGCCGGCGCCCGTGCCCCCGCAGACGGTCTCGTAATACTGCCGCTCGCCATCGCCGAAGGCCAGGTTGTTCATGCTCCCCTGACCCGCAGCCAGCACGCCGAGGGCGGCATAGAGGGCATCGACGATGTTCTGCGATGTCTCCACGTTGCCGGCGACCACTGCTGCCGGATACTCGGGGTTGAGTAGGCTGCCGGTCGGCAGTCGAATCTCCAGCGGACGCAGCACGCCGGCGTTGAGGGGGATGTCCTCATCGATCAAGGTGCGGAAGACGTACAGGACCGCCGAGCGGGCGATGCTGGCTGGGGCGTTCAGATTGCCCTCGACCTGCGGCGAGGTGCCGGTGAAGTCGATTAGGGCCTTACCGTGCTCGGGGTCGATGCGCACTCCCACCGTGATCGCTGCACCGCCGTCCAGCGGCAGGGTGCAAGCGCCGTCCTTAAGACGTGTCAACAGCCGGCGCACCACGGCCTCGGCATAGTCCTGCACATAGCCCATGTAGGCGGTGACGGCGGCCTCGCCGACCTCCTCGGCGAGTCCGCGTAATAGACGTTGCCCCAGGGCACAGGCGGCGACCTGGGCATGCAGGTCGGCGATGTTTTGCGCCGGGTTGCGCGCCGGCCAGGGTGGGGTGGCCAGCCAGGCGCGTACGGCCGCCTCCTGGAACAGCCCTGCACGCACCAGCAGCAGCCCTTCGGACAGACAGCCTTCCTCGTCGATGCGGCGGCTCGCCGCCGGCATGGAACCCGGGGCGATGCCGCCGATGTCGGCATGGTGGGCGCGGGCGGCGGTGAAGTACAGCAGTCTGCGCCCACTCGCATCGAAGCCGGGCATGATGACGGTGATGTCCGGCAGGTGGGTGCCGCCGGCATAGGGCGAGTTCGTGAGCCAGGCGTCCCCCGGCCGCAGCTTAGGGCCGAAACGTTCGATCAGGCCGCGCACCGCATCGCCCATGCTGCCCAGGTGCACCGGGATGTGCGGCGCATTGGCGATGAGATTGCCCTGGGCGTCGAACAGGGCACAGGAGAAGTCGAGCCGCTCGCGGATGTTCACCGAGCGGGCGCTGGCCGCCAAGATCTCGCCCATATCCTCGGCGATGCTCATGAAGCGGCGGTTGAACAGCGTGAGCCAGGCGGGATCCACTCGCGCGGGGTCCGGTCTGGCATGCGCAGTGTCGGCGGCCGTGAGGACGAGGTCGCCCTGTGGGTTGACCGTCAAGGTCCAGCCCGGCTCCACCACCGTGCAGGTGCCCGCCTCGACCACCAGGGCGGGCCCCGCGAGGTGCTGACCGGGGCCCAGGCCCTCCCGGTGGTACAACGGCACGGACAGCCAGCGGCCCTCCACGTGTAGCGTCACCTCGCCCAGGGGCCCACCGCGTCCGTTCAGGAGCGGGCAGGGTGGGACGCTGCCGCCGCTGCGCGCCTCCACCTCGACCGCGGCACAGTGGAGGTCGGCGTCGGCATCGGCGAATCCGAAACGGGCAGCGTGTTGCTGCAGGAACAGATGCCGCATGTCGGCGAGGTCGATCAGGGGCACGGCGAGCAGGGTGTCGGCGCGGGCCGGCCGCAGCCAGACCCGCACCTCGAACGTTGTGCCCTCGGCGGGCTCGCCCTGGCCGGCCAGGGCGTCTACCGCAGAGCGCCGCAGTTCCTCCGCGATTTCCGCCAGACGGGGCAGCAAGGACTCGTCCAAGGCGCGTTCCACCGCCTGTTGGCGGATGACCCGGCGTTCCGCCAGACCGATCCCATAGGCCGAGAGCACCGGCGCGTAGGGGGAGATGACGATACGGCCCATGCCCAGGCGGGCCGCCACGCGGCAGGCGAGCTGCCCGCCAGCGCCGCCGAAGGCCACCAGGGTGAAGTCGCGCGGGTCGATGCCGCGGGCGAGGCTCACATGACGGATGGCGGCCGCCATGTTCTCGACGGCGATGTCGAGATAGGCATCCGCCAGCGTCTCGGCGGTGTATTGCAGACCCAAGGCTCGGTTGACCCGGTCGGCGAGTGCCGCGAAGGCCGCACGCACGGCCTCGACATCGAGCGGCTGGCGGCCGTCGGGGCCGAAGATGGCGGGAAAATGCTCGGGACGGATGCGGCCGAGCAGGACATTGGCATCGGTCACGGTCAGGGGGCCGCCATTGCGATAGCATAGCGGCCCCGGCCGGCTGCCGGCCGAGTCCGGCCCGACCAGCAGGCGTTGGCCGTCGAAGTGGAGGATGGAGCCGCCACCGGCCGCCACCGTGTGCACGGCCAACATGGGCACACGGATGCGACAGCCGGCGATCATGCTCTCGGCTCGGCGTTCCAGCTCTCCGGCATACAAGGCGACATCGGTCGAGGTGCCGCCCATGTCGAAGCCGATCAGGCGCTCGTAGCCAGCCGCGCAACCCACCTTCACCATGCCCACCAGTCCGCCCGCCGGGCCGGAGAGCACGCTGTCCTTGCCCTGGAACTGAGCGGCGGCGACCAGCCCGCCGTTGGACTGCATGAATTCCACCCGGGTGTCGGGCGGCAAGTCCTGAAGAACGGCGGCCACATAGCGGCTCAATGGCGGGGTGAGATGGGCATCGAGCACCGCCGTCTCGGCGCGGGGCACGAATTTGATGAGTGGGCTCGCCTGGTGCGACAGACTCACCTGAGTGAAACCCACGCTGCGGGCGATCTCGCCGGCGGCCAATTCGTGTTGTGGATTGCGCCAGCTGTGCAGGAAAGCGATGGCGCAGGCGCGCCAGCCCGCCGCCCGGGCCTCGGCCAGCCGCTCGCGCAGGGCGGCAGCGTCGAGTGCGACGAGTACCGCGCCGCTGGCATCGATACGCTCGCGTGCCTCGATCACCCGGCTGTAGAGCGGTCGGGGTTTGACGATGTGCAGGGCGAAGATCTCCGGCCGGGCCTGATCGCCGATGGCGAGCTGGTCGGCGAAGCCCGCGGTGACCACCAGGAGCACCGGCTCGCCGCTGCGGGTGAGCAGGGCGTTGGTCCCCACGGTGGTGCCCATCTTCACCGACTCGACCAAACCCGTGGGGATGGGGGCCTCTGGCGCCAGGCCGAGGATCTCGCGGATGCCGGCCGTGGCCGCGTCACGGTAGCGGCCCGGTGCCTCGGAGAGCAGCTTGCGGGTGACCAGGTGGCCGTCCGGCGCGCGGCCGATGATATCCGTGAAGGTGCCGCCGCGGTCAATCCAGAACTGCCAGGCCGATGCCGGCGGCGCGGTCTCCGCGAACGAGACAGTCATCTCCGTCTCATGCTCCCGCGCCCTCCTGCTTCACGCCTGGTGACAGCCGCATGGGAACCCCCGCAAACGGGTAGGGGGAGGGCCTGTCGAGCACGACGCCGAGGCGAGGCTTGCCTCCTCAATGACCCGCCTCCTCCAACATGGCACGCGCGTCGCTGGACAGCTCCTCCATGTCGTCCTCGCTCATCATCAGATGCTTGAGGGTAGCCTCCCCCAGCTTGGTCCATTCACACACGCCTGACAGACGGGAATGGGAGTTCTCGATGTGTTCGGCCAGGATGCCCACCGCGACGAGGTTCATGACATTGGGCGTGTGGGCGGACTGGTAGACATCCAGATCGTGATGCACACGGATGGCGGTGCGCAGGTCCTCGGCGAGATTCCAATTGGCCGCCAGCAAGCTGCCCACCACCGCATGATTGGTGGCGTGGCGGTCATCCTCCACATCGGTGAAGGCACGTTCGGACTCGGCGTTGGCCAGGCGCAGGGTCTCTTTGTAATCGCCGAAGCGCTGCATCAGCAACGGTATGCCACAGTCCCGGAACAACCCGAACAGGTGCGCATCGGCCGGAGCGACACAACCCAGGTGCTTGGCGATGTAGCCGGACATCAGGGCGGTGCGGGCGGCGCCATCCCAGAAACGGTCCAGACCCTGGGCGGGCACCGACGTGCGCAAGGCCAGTCCTGTGACCAGGGTGGCCACGGTGCTCATGCCCAGCAGCCCGACGGCCTGGTCGATGGCGCTGATCTGTCGTCGCAATCCATACAGGGGTGAATTGACCGTCTTGAGGATGGCGGCGGCCAAGGCCACGTCCTCCGAGATCAGTGCGGCGATGCGCCGCAGATCGGGGACGTCGCGGCTGCGTTCCTCCAAGATGGCGCTGACCACGGTCGGTCGCGGCGGGATCACGATGCCTGCCAGCAGGCGTTGGGTCTCTGTCTCGGAAATGGCTCCCATGCAGTGCTCCATGTGACGATGAAGGGCGGCAAGGCCACGCGGCGCGCCGTTAACGGCATGAAGACGCGCCCGTTGGCTGTGAGGTTGCCGTGACGCCCTGTTATCGACCGTTGGGAAGTAGACTTGAATCACACAGTGGGCCGCTATCCGTGTCGCGAGCCCCTGGGTCTTGGACGGGCCAGCAAAGGTGGATCACACCCCGCGCAGCAGTTCATTGATTCCCACCTTGCTCAGGGTCTTTTGGCTTCGGCCGGCGCTCGTGCGCCTTGACATCGGCTGCGCCGATGTCAGCCTACGCCGAAAGACCCTGAGCCTTGGGTTGGCTAGCCGATGGACGGGATCACACCCCGCGCAGCAGTTCATTGATACCCACCTTGCTCAGGGTCTTTTGGCTTCGGCCGGCGCTCGTGCGCCTTGACATCGGCTGCGCCGATGTCAGCCTACGCCGAAAGACCCTGAGCCTTGGGTTGGCCAGCCGATGGACGGGATCACACCCCGCGCAGCAGTTCATTGATTCCCACCTTGCTCAGGGTCTTTTCGTCGACCTTCTTCACGATCACGGCGCAGTACAGGCTGTACTTGCCATCCTTGGAGGGGAGACTCCCGCTCACCACCACGCTGCCGGCGGGCACGCGCCCATAGTGGATCTCGCCCGTCTCGCGGTCGTAGATCTTGGTGCTCTGGCCGATGTAGACGCCCATGGAGATGACGCAGTTGTCCTCGACGATGACCCCCTCGACGATCTCGGAGCGGGCGCCGATGAAGCAGTTGTCGCCGATGATCGTGGGGTTGGCCTGCACCGGCTCCAGCACGCCACCGATGCCCACCCCCCCGGAGAGGTGCACGTTCTTGCCGATCTGCGCGCAGGAGCCCACAGTGGCCCAGGTGTCGACCATGGTGCCCTCGTCCACATAGGCGCCGATGTTCACATAGGAGGGCATCAGCACCACGTTGCGGCCGATGTAGGCCCCCTTGCGCACCGCCGCCGGCGGCACCACGCGAAAGCCGCCCTCGCGGAAGTCCTTGGAATTGAAATCGGCGAACTTAGACGGCACCTTGTCGTAATAATTGGTATAGCCGCCCTTGATGAAGCTGTTGTCCTCCATGCGGAAGGACAGCAGCACCGCCTTCTTGATCCATTGGTGGGTGACCCAGTTCTGCCCTTCGGCGCGGGTGGCCACGCGCAGCTGGCCCATGTCGAGCAGATCGATGACGGTGAGCACCGCGTCCTTGACCTTGGGCTCGACGTTGCGCGGGGTGATCTCGGCGCGGCGCTCGTAGGCCTCTTCGATGATGGCTTGCAGTTCCTGCATGGCGTTTCCTCGTCGTGGGCAGTGTAAAAGATGTTATTTTAGAGCCGTTCGCCGGCCCGCTCACTTGCGCCGCGCCTGGGTCACCCCGCGCACATGGGTGACCCGCGACAGAAAGCGGGTGAGCTGGTCGATATCGCGCACCTCCAGGGTGAAGTCCATGCGCGCGATCTCGTCCTGTGTGTGGGTGTTCACGCGGATGGCGTTGATGCGCTCCTGGGCGAGGATCTCGCTGACGTCCTTGAGCAGACCCTGGCGGTCCTGAGCGACGATCTCCACGTCGACGGCGAACACCTCGCCGGCGGCCGCCCCCCATTCGGCCTTGAGCAGTCGTGCCTGCTGCGCCGGCTCGAGATGGCGGATGACGCTGCAATCGGCGCGGTGTATGGTCACCCCGCGACCCTGGGTGGTGTAGCCGACGATGCGGTCGGGCGGTGCCGGCTTACAGCAGCCGGCCAGGTGCGTGAGCAGGTTGGCCTCGCCCTCGACCAGCACCCCGCTCGGACTCGCCTTGCTCTTGCGGGCGCTGACCAGCGGCTTGGCCGGCGGGGGTAGGAAGAGCTCCTGCAGTGAGCGGGCTAGCTGGCCACTGGTCAGGTCGCCGCGGCCGATGGCGGCGTAGAGGTCCTCCGGCTTGCCGTAACCCAGCCGGGCGGCGAGCTGGTCGAGCTTGACGTTGCTGAGATTCAGCCGGCCGAGTTCGCGCTCCAGCTGCTCGCGTCCCTCCTGGACGTGGATGTCGTGGTCCAGCTGCTTGAACCACTGCCGCACCTTGGCGCGGGCGCGCGCCGTGCGGATGAAGCCGAGGTGCGGATTGAGCCAGTCGCGGCTGGGGCCGCCCTCCTTGACGGTGAGGATCTCCACCCGCTGCGCCGTCTTGAGCGGCGTGTCGAGCGGCACGAGCTGACCGTCGACCTTGGCGCCGCGGCAGCGGTGTCCCAGCTCGGTGTGCACGGCATAGGCGAAATCGATGGGTGTCGCCCCGGCCGGCAGGGCCACCACCTTGCCCTGCTGGGTCAGCACGAAGACCTCGTCCTGAAAGAGTTCATGGCGGAAGTGCTGGGCGAGATCGGCGTGCTCGGCCAGCTCCTCCTTCCAGGCGAGCAGCTGCCTGAGCCAGGCGATCTTGTCGGTGAGCGCCGTGCCCTGGCCGCCCTCCTTGTAGCGCCAGTGGGCCGCCACGCCGAGCTCCGCCTCCTGGTGCATCTCGAAGGTGCGGATCTGCACCTCCAGGGCCTTGTTCTCCGGGCCGATGACCGCGGTGTGCAGGCTCTGGTAACCGTTGCCCTTGGGCCGCGAGATGTAGTCGTCGAACTGGCCGGGGATGGGCTGCCACAGGCTGTGCACCACCCCCAGGGCGTGGTAGCAGTCCTTCACGTCGCGGGTGAGGATGCGCACGGCGCGCACGTCGTAGACATCCTCGAAATCGAGGTGCTTCTTGCGCATCTTGGCAAGGATGCTGGCGATGTGTTTGGGCCGACCGCTCACCTCGAACCCCTCCAGCCCGGCCTGGCTCAGTTCCCGTTTGAGCTGGGCGATGACCTGGTCGATGTACCACTCCCGGTCCAGGCGCCGTTCGTCCAGCAGCCGCGCGATGTGGCGGTAGGTCTCCGGCTCGAGGTAACGACAGGCCAGGTCCTCCAGTTCCCATTTGAGCTGCCAGACCCCCAGCCGGTTGGCCAGGGGCGCATACAGTTCACGCGCGTCGTGGGCGAGTTTGCGCCGCGTCTCCGGCGCGGCCTGCGCCATCTCGCGCAGGGTCTGC
>JAKADY010000005.1 GCA_021826065.1 Pseudomonadota bacterium | reverse complement strand
TACGCTAACATCAATCCCAGCCATCGCTTCCTCCTATCCGTTGATCAACGATTCGACACCGTCAATTTACCGATTCGAAGCGGTGGCTACCTCCACACCCGATTTACAGCAGTTTACGGACTCAATCGTCTGCACGTTCGCGAGATATGCTTGGTGTCGGTGGAGGATTGCCGACTTACCGTGTGAGATGCCCAACTACCGCCGCCACTATCTGCCCGTGCCGGTTTTCGTGACGATCGTCACGCACGACCGGCGCCCTTGGCTGCTCGCCGAGGCGGACACGGTCCTGGCCGCCATGCGCCGGGTGAAGGCGCACCGGCCCTACCGCCACCTGGCGCACGTGCTGCTACCCGACCACCTGCACTGGCTGTTCGCGCCGGCGGAGCCCACCGACCTCTCGCGCATCGTCGCGGCGGTGAAACGCGAGGTGAGCTGGCGGCTGAAGGCGCGGGGCGTGCGCGGCCCGCTCTGGCAGGACCGCTTCTATGACCATCTGATCCGCGATGCGGACGACTTCCGGCGGCACCTGGACTACATCCACTACAACCCGGTGCGGCACGGGCTGGTCGATGAGGCGGGCGATTATGCCCATTCCTCGTTTGCGGCCTGGCGGCAGCGCGGCGTTTACGCCTCCGATTGGGGTAGGGCCGAGCCCGAGGGGGTGCGGGGGATGGATTTGGAGTGACGTTCGGAGCGTCGGCAAGGGATTGCCGACCTACGCTTTGGGGTGCGGACGCCGTAGGGCGGCATGCCCATGCCGCCGGTCGTGGTTCCGATTGATGTTCGTGCGCGCGAGTTATGCCAGGTGTCGGCTAGGGATTGCCAACCTACGCACGGCGGTGCACGGGTGGGTGTCGGCAAGGGATTGCCGACCGACGCCACGGGATGCAAACGCCGTAGGGCGGCATACCCATGCCGCCGGTGGTGGGTCCGATTGATGTTCGTGCGTGCGGTAGGCCTGGTGTCGGCAAGGGATTGCCGACCTACGCATAGCGATGCTTGGATGGGTGTCGGTAAGGGATTGCCGACCTACGCCACGGGGTGCGGACGCCGTAGTCGTGGGGCTGATTGACCTTCGGGCAGAATCCGGTCTGGTCGCGGGATGTCGGCAAGGGGTTGCCGACCTACGCCGGAGGATAGACTGGCGGGGACTGAGAGATTACCGGCCCATGGCGGGGCCATGGGCCGGCGTTGACGGATTAACGCCTTACGCTGATGCTGTGGCTGCCGACATTGCCGGCGGCGTCGCGTGCCTCCACCTTCAGGGTATAGCTGCCGGCGGCGAGCTTGCGGGTGTTCCAGCTGTAGCTGAGGCTGCCGCTAGTGCTGGTGGCAACCTGTTTGCCGTTGATGAACAGGGTCATGCCGGTCACGCCCACGTTGTCGCTGGCGCTGGCGCGCACCGTGACCGTGCCGCTCACCGTGGCGCCGTTGGCGGGGCTGGTGATGCTGGCGGTAGGCGCGATCGTGTCCGGGGTGTTGGCGACCTTGACGCTGACGCTGTGCGAGGCGCTGTTACCGGCGGCGTCGTAGGCATAGGCCACCAGGGTGGCGTTGCCGTCGGCGACCTGGGTGCTGTCCCAGCTGAAGCCGAAGGGGGCGCTCAGGTCGCTGGCGTAGGGCTTACCGTTGACCACCAGGTCGACGCGGGTCACGCCCACGTTGTCGCTGGCGGCCACGTCCACCGCCACCAGGCCCTTGACGGTGCTGCCGTTATTGGGCGAGGTGACGGACACCGTCGGCGCAGTGACGTCGCGCGCCTCGGCGGTCAGCGCCGCCTGCACCGCCGCTGCGGCGTCCACCCGGCCGTGGCCGTAGTAGCTGTCGAAGCCGGCCTTGCCCAGATCCCTGGCCGTGCCGAACAGCACCCGCTCGATGTCGCTCGGCCCGAGGCGGGGGTTGGCCGCCCACATCAGGCCGACGACACCCGCCACGACCGGACTGGCGAGCGAGGTGCCTGAGGCTGTACGGTAGCCGCCCCCGCGATCGGTGGTGTAGATATTGACCCCGGGTGCGGCGACATCGACATAGTTGCCCCAGCTCGACCAGCTCGTCTTGACGTCGTTGCCATCGGTGGCGGAGACGAAGATCATGGAGTCGTCGGCCGGCGAGACGATCTCGGCACTGGTGTTGCCGGCCGCCACCACCACCAGACCGCCCTTGTTCTTCATGTACTGGGCGGCATTCTGCACGGTCAGGTTGCCGGGGATGCCGTGGTAGCTGATGTTGGCCACCTTCGCCCCACGGTCGGCGGCCCAGACCAGACCCTGCGCTATGGCGCTACCAGTGGCCTGGGCGTTCGCATCGGCGATCCGAACCGGCATGATGTAGGCATTGCCGGCGATGGCGGCCACACCCTTGCCGTTGTTGGTGTTGGCCACGGCAGCGCCGGCGACGGCCGTGCCATGCCCATGCACGTCGCTGGTGTCGGCGTTGTTGTCGTAGAAGTTCCAGCCGGGCACCATGCGCCCCACCAGGTCCTCGTGGTTGCCGTTCACCCCCGTGTCGAGGATGGCCACGATCACGCCATCACCCTGGCTGGCGTCCCAGGCCGTCGGTGCCCCGATCTTGGACAGGTGCCAGGCGTTGGGGAAGTAGGGGTCGTTGGCGGTGCCGGCCGGGGCGACGACGGCGTCGAGCTCGGCGAACTTGAAGTGCTTGTTCTTGGAGAGCAGGGCGGCGATGGCCTTCTCCGAGGCCTTGGCCGGCAGCTCGACGATGTGCACGCCGATCCCCTCGATCTTGCCCACCCGCTTGCCGCCGTGCGGCTTGAGGATCTTGTCGAGCTCGGCCTCGGGCAGGCCGGGGCGCGGCTGCACCAGCAGGCGGCCCGGCACCCAGGCGGACGGCTCGGCGGCCTGCGTGGACGGCGGGGTGAACCCCAGCCCGGCAGCGACGAGCAGGCCGGCGGCGATGGGGCTGAGGCGCTTTATGGGGTTGACCTGTATCCCAGGCTGGGCAGGGCCGGGGGTCCGGAGGGGGCGTGCGTGTTTCATCGTGAACTCCTTGTCTGTCAAATCCGGCCTAGACACGACAAGGCACTGGCAGCACGCTGCGACCGAGGCGCTAATGACCCCGGTCAGAGTGTTCCCTGGCAGTCCCGCTGTCATGGGGCCGGACCTCCGAGGCCCGGGCCCTTTAGACCGGTGATTTTGCGTCCCCGCCTTTCGACGGGTTTGCCGTTTACAGGGTGTGCACCTTGTGCACACAGCCCAACTACGGCAGAGCGGGTTGGATTCTTGAGGCCCTGGAGCTAGTATTTACGTACTAGCCGGGCGGCCCCTGACACATGTTCACCCCCTCAGTTGCCAGCGCGGTTGGGCGAGATGCGGCCCGCCCACGCCTGCGGCGCTATCCGCTTCGGCTGTGAAGCGGGAACGGGGCGGCGATCGATGTGCCGATCGTCTGAAGCAAGAAATACGCCAATTTTGGCCTGGAGAGATTTTCCTCTATTGATCAATAAGATAATGGTTCGCACTCCGGCGGCTCGAGTCGGAGTGTAAAAAAACCCGACAGTCGTTCGTCTGAGGTGGCGGGCCGTTCATGGCGGATGGTACGCCACCGACCGTTCGCCGCTGCCCGGTCCCGGGCCAGCGCCGGTCAGCCAGCCAGGATCAGGGCCCAGATCACCACCACGTTGACCAGCGAGACGAACACCGAGGCGCTGCCGATGTCCTTGGCGCGCTTGGCGAGCACGTGGTCCTTGAGCGAGATGCGGTCGACGGTGGCCTCGATGGCGGAGTTGATCAGTTCGACGATCAGCACCAAGAGCACACTGCCGATCATCAGCGCCCGTTCGATAGGTTGGTCGCTGAGATAGAGGGCGAGCGGGATGAGGATGACCGCCAGCCAGACCTCCTGGCGGAAGGCGTCCTCGTGGCGGTAGGCGGCCTTGAGGCCGGCCAGGGAGTAGAAGAAGGCGTTCCAGACGCGGGTCAGCCCGGTCTTACCCTTGTGCGGGCTCTCCTGGTGTTCCATCTCGGGCGGCCTGGTGGCAGGGGGATAGGGACCGGGTGCGGCCTGCACCCGGCTGCGGGCGCGCGGCTGAGTGGGGTCGGCGCGGCTCAAGGCTGCCCCTTCCAGACGAGGTCGAGCTCACGCGCGGCGCGCACGTCGTCGAGCCGCCGCACCGGCAGCTTGTGCGGGGCGGATTTGACCAGCGCCGGGTCACGCTCGGCCTCTTGCTTGACCTGGACCATGGCGGCGACGAAGGCGTCGAGGGTGGCCTTGGATTCGGTCTCGGTCGGCTCGATCAGCAGGCACTCGGGCACCAGCAGGGGGAAGTAGGTGGTCGGGGCGTGGAAGCCGTAGTCGAGCAGGCGTTTGGCGAAGTCCATGGCGGTCACGCCGGTGGTGTCCTTGAGCCGCTTCAGGGTGACGATGAACTCGTGGCTCGCCCGCCGCTCGGGGAAGGCGAGCTCGAAGCCGGCGCGGGCGAGCTCGGCGGCCAGGTAGTTGGCGTTGAGCGTGGCGAAGTCGGCCACCCGCTGCATGCCGGCGCGCCCGAGCATGCGCGCATAGACCCAGGCGCGCAGCAGCACGCCCATGTTGCCGCCGAAGGCGGAGAGCCGGCCGATGGACTGCGGCCGCTCCGCCTCCTCGGCGAAGCGATAGAAACCGCGTTCCTCCACCACCAGGGGGATGGGCAGGAAGGGCAGCAGGCGCTCGCTCACGCCCACCGGCCCCGCCCCCGGGCCACCGCCACCGTGCGGGGTGGAGAAGGTCTTGTGCAGGTTCATGTGGATGACGTCGAAGCCCATGTCGCCCGGCCGCACGCGGCCCAGGATGGCGTTGAGGTTGGCGCCGTCGTAATAGGTGAGCCCGCCGGCCTCGTGCACGATGCGCTGGATCTCGACGATGGTCTGCTCGAACACGCCCAGGGTGGAGGGGTTGGTGAGCATGAGCCCGGCGGTCTGCGGCCCCACGGCGGCGCGCAGGGCGTCGAGATCGACGTTGCCCTGCCGGTCGGTGGGGATCTCGCGCACCTGGTAGCCGCACATGATGGCGGTGGCCGGGTTGGTGCCATGCGCGGCGTCGGGGACGATGATCTCGCGCCGGGCGGTGTCGCCGCGGGCGCGGTGGTAGGCGCGGATCATCGCCACCCCGGCGAATTCGCCCTGGGCGCCGGCCATGGGGGCGAGCGACACCCCGGCCATGCCGGTCACCGCCTTCAACATCTCCTGCAGCTCGTACAGGCAGGCGAGGAAGCCCTGCCCGGTCTCGGCGTCGGCCAGCGGGTGACGCGCCAGGAACTGCGGCAGCAGGGCCGTCGCGTTGCAGGCGCGCGGGTTGTACTTCATGGTGCAGGAGCCGAGCGGATAGAAGTGGGTGTCGATCGAGAAGTTGCGCTGCGACAGCCGGGTGTAGTGGCGCACCGCATCCAGCTCGGAGACCTCAGGCAGGGGCGGTGGCGCGGCGCGCAAGAGTTCGGCCGGCAGGTCGTCTGCTGGCGGGGCGGCACGCGGCGACTGCGCCTGCGCCCGGCGGCCGGGGCGGGAGAGGTCGAAGATCAGCATGTCAATGGATCGCGTAGGAGCGACGCGAGTCGCGACCAAATCCCTGTATGGCTCAATAAGTCGCGGCTCTCGCCGCTCCTACAAGAGCGTTCACGCCGTCTCCCCGCGCGCGGCGGCCAGCGCCGCCTCGTAGTTGGGTTCCTGTTTGATCTCGGGCACCAGCTCGGCGTAGAGGACGCGGTCGCGCTCATCCAGCACGATGACGGCACGCGCGCAGAGACCGGCGAGGGGCGGGTCCATGATCATGACCCCGTAGTCCTTGTGGAAGTCGCGCCCGCGCATGGTGGACAGGGTGATCACGTTGTTCAGCCCCTCGGCCCCGCAGAAGCGGTTCTGGGCGAAGGGCAGGTCGGCGGAGATGACCAGCACCACGGTGTTGGGCAGGCTGGCGGCGGCGGCGTTGAACTTGCGCGTGGACTCGGCGCACACGGGCGTGTCCAGGCTGGGGACGATGTTGAGGATCTTGCGCTTGCCCCAGAACTGCGACAGGGAGACGTCCTTGAGGTCCTTGTCCACCAGCATGAAGGAGTGGGCCGTGTCGCCCACGCGCGGGAAGGTACCGCCAACGGAGATGGGCTCGCCGCCCAGGGTCACGGTTGCCATCGTCTTGCTCCTCTCGTAAAGGTTGGTTCAGGATTTGTAGGCACAAGGCGGCGCCTCGCGCCGACGGCTCAGGATACGCGCCAATTTTTGCGCATAGTCGTCGAGGTCGTCATCGGTCTTGGTCTCAGTCACGCAGACCAGGATGGCATCGGCCAGTTCCGCGTAGTCGCCGCCCAAGGCATAGCCGCCGAGTATGCCCTGGGCGCGCAGCGCCCGCAGCACCTCGTGCGGATTGGCGGGCAGCCGCAGCACCGCCTCGTGGAAGAAGGGGCCGGAGAAGGCCGGACGCACGCCGGGGATGGCGCTGAGTTTTTCCACCAGGGCACGGGTGCGGGCGTGGCTGACGAGCGCCACCTCCCTGAGCCCCTGCGGGCCCAGCAGGGACAGGTAGAGGGTCGCCGCCGTGACCAGCAGGCCCTGGTTGGTGCAGATGTTGGAGGTGGCCTTGGAGCGGCGGATGTGCTGCTCGCGCGCCTGCAGCGTCAGCGTGAAGCCGGGGCTGCCGTCCATGTCCACGGTACGGCCGACGATGCGGCCGGGCATCTGCCGCACCAGGGCCTGGCGCGTGGTCATGAAGCCGAAGTAGGGGCCGCCGGAGGCGAGCGGGATGCCCAGCGGCTGACCGTCGCCCACGCAGATGTCGGCCCCCTGCGCGGCCCATTGGCCTGGGGGTTTGAGTAGTGCCAGGCTAGTGGGGTTGACCACGGCAATGGCCAGCATGCCGTGCGCCTGCGCCCAGTCGGTGAGCGCATCGACCGGCTCCAGCACGCCGAAGAAATTGGGCTGGGGGATGACCAGGGCGGCGGCGGGAGTGGCCTCATGCTGTGCCAGGGCCTCGGTCAGCGTGTGACCCCGCTCCGGGCAGTAGGGCAGCTCGACGAGTTCTATGCCCTGGTTGCCGACGATCGCGCGCGCCACCGCCCGGTAGCGCGGCGGGACGCTCGCCGGCACCAGCACCCGCCTGGCGCCGTTCTTGTTCGCCCGCACCGCCATGAGGATGGCCTCGGCGAGGGCGCTGGCGCCGTCGTAGAGCGAGGCGTTGGACACGTCCATCGCGGTGAGCCCGGCCATCATGCTCTGGTACTCGTAGAGTAGCTGCAGAGTGCCCTGGCTCGCCTCGGCCTGGTAGGGGGTGTAGGCGGAATAGAACTCGCCGCGCGTGACGATCTGCCAGATGGCGGCGGGGATGTGGTGCTCGTAGGCACCGGCGCCGATGAAGTTGGACCAGAACCCGTCCTGCGCGGCGCGCGTCTGCGCCAGCCGCATGACAGCCATCTCCGGCAGCCCCTCGGGCACACCCTCCAGTCCGGCGCAGCGCAACTCGGCCGGGATCTCGTCGAACAAGGCGTCGATGGAGGGGGCGCCAATCGCCGCCAGCATCTCGGCGACGTCCTGGGGGGTGTGGGGGATGAAGGGCATGTCTCGGGTGCCTTTCTGCGAGAGGCTGGACGACGAGGCGGCGCAGGGCGGCCTTGCTCAGTGCGTCTCTGACTCGACCAAGGCCTGGTAGCCGGCGGCGTCGAGCAGACCCTCTAGGTCGGCCGGGTTGCTGGGCCTGAGGCGGAACATCCAGCTGCCGTAGGGGTCCTTGTTGAGGCTCTCGGGGGCGGATTCGACCGCGTCGTTCACCGCCACCACCTCGCCGGCGACGGGGGCATAGACGTCGGAGGCGGCCTTGACCGACTCGACCACGGCGCATTCCTCGTTTTGTGCGAGCTGGCGGCCGACGGTGGGGTTCTCGACGAACACCATGTCGCCGAGCAGGTCCTGGGCGTGGTGGGTGATGCCCACGCTCACCGTGCCGTCGGCCTCCTGGCGCACCCACTCGTGGGTCTTGGTGTACTTGAGATCGGTGGGGATGTTCATGGGGGTCTCCGTGTCAATGGAAACGGAAAATGGGAAACGGCGGGGGGCTACGGCCTTGGTACTTCTGGGGGATCGGGCGCATCTTTCGTGACCTGCGCTAGACCAGCGGCTTGCCGTTGCGCACGAAAGGATACTTCACCACGCGGGCGCGCAGGCGCTTGTCGCGCACTTCCACGCCCACCTCGTCGCCGACCACCACCGCAGCCGGCACGCGCGCCAGCGCAATGGATGCATCCAAGGTCGGCGCATAGCCGCCCGAGGTGATCTCACCCTCGCCGTGCGCGGTGTGCACCTTCTGGTGGGCGCGCAACACCCCCTTGTCCAGGAGGAGCAACCCCACCAGCTGGCGCGTGCGCGGCAGCCGCAGGAGCGCGTCGCGGCCGATGAAGTCGCGCGTCGGGTCCTTCAGGTCCACGGTCCACGCCAGCCCCGACTCGAACGGCGTGGTGCGCTCGTCCATGTCCTGGCCGAACAGGTTCATGCCGGCCTCCAGCCGCAGGGTGTCACGCGCCCCCAGGCCGCAGGGCTTGACACCAGCCTCCAGCAGGGCCTGCCAGAAATAGGGGGCGGCCCGCCCCGGCAGCATCACCTCGAAGCCGTCCTCGCCGGTGTAGCCGGTGCGGGCGATGAACATGTCGCCCACGGTCACGGCGCTGAAGGGCTTGAGCGGCTCGGTCAGGTCGCGCGTGCCGGGCATGGCCGCCCACAGCTTCTCGCCCGCCTTGGGCCCCTGCACGGCGATCATCGCCAGGTCGCGGCGGGGGACGATCTGCAGGCCGGGCGCGTGGGCGTCACGCTGGGTCTCCAGCCAGGCCAGGTCCTTGTCGGCGCAGCCGGCGTTGACCACCAGGCGGAACCACGCCTCGCGCAGGAAATAGACGATGAGGTCGTCGATCACCCCGCCGCCCTCGTGCAGCATGCAGCTATACAGGGCGCGGCCGGTGGTGGTGAGCTTGGCCACGTCGTTGGCCAGCAGCCGGCGCAGGAAGGGGCGCACCGCCTCGCCGCGCAGATCGACCACCAGCATGTGCGAGACGTCGAACATGCCGGCTTCTCGGCGCACCGCGTGATGCTCCTCGATCTGCGAGCCGTAGTGAATCGGCATCTCCCAGCCGGCGAAATCGGTGAGCTTGGCGTTGAGTTCGCGGTGCTTGGCGTTAAGCGGGGTCTGTTGCATCGGGGCGGTGGTCGGGTTGTGGTCGGTTGCCGAGACTGCACTCACCCCTCTGTCCTGGTACCTGAGAGATTTGCCCCTTCGGTGGTGGCCGCCGCCACGCTCTCCAGAGTTGTCCGTTCCCGCGGTCCTTTTGCCTGAGCGGTTGCTGGGTGGGTTGCGCCTTCGGCGGCCGGGTGCGGCTCTCTCCCACGGGGACGCAGGGGGCACTATAACCGAGCCGGGGTGCGGGGAACAAGCAGGGTTTTTTAGGGCTTCAGGAGGATGAATCCACCTTGGGAACCAACCAGTCGGTCTCGCGATGGCGGGCCAGGTGCCGGGGGGTCCAGGCGTGCGGGGTCTTGTGCACGAAGCGCTGGCGGGCGACGTGGTAGCTCACGTCGAAGCCGTAGAAGTTGCGCCGCATCTCAGTGAGCTCCCCGGCGCGGTAGGCGGCGAGCGGTTTGGCCGCCTCGTCGGCGGCGCGGCGGGCGCGTTTCTCCGCCAGCCGGGCGGGGTAGTCCGCTGCATGGGCGAGTTCGGTGGCACGGCGATGTGTCTCGGCGCGGAAACTCCCCACGTCGTTGCCGAAGTGGGCGTCGATGAACCCCAGCCGCAGGGCCGCCGCGGTGCCCAGCGGCAGGCGCGAGCGCATGAGCGCGCGGGCGGCCGTCTCGCCCAGGCGCCGGGGCAGGGTGTAGGTCCAGAATTCCGAGCCGTAGAGGTTGCCCATGTTGAGGTAGTGGGGGTTGAGCACCACGCCGCTGCGCGCCCAGATGAGGTCGGCCGCAAGCGCCAGGAAGGCGCCGCCGGCCCCGGCGTTGCCGGCGAGCGCCGCCACGGTGAGCCGGTCGTCGGTGCGCAGGATGGCCTCGCACAGGTCGTCCATGGCCTCGATGTTGCGCCAGGACTCGTCGGCCGGGCTCGCGGCCGCCTCGATGCGGTTGAGGTCCAGGCCGTTGGAGAAGAAGTCGGGGCCGCCGTGCAGGACGATGACGCGGGTGGGGCGGGCGAGGACCTGGCGGTAGGCGGCGGTGAGGCGCGCGCAGGCCGCCGTGCCCATGGCGCCGTTGTAGAACTCGAAATAGAGGTGCCCCACCCCAGCGGCCTCCTCGTAGCGGATGTCCGCCACCGCGTCCGGCAGTTCGGGCAGCTCAATGGCCTCGGGCAGGGCGAGCGTGGCAGGCAGTTTGAATGACTGGGCTTCTTCCACACGCAGGTGGCCGATGCGCACGGCGCCATCGACGGTGGCGCGCACGAGGGCCTCACCGGCCCGGCCCAGCAGTGCACCGGGCGGGCCGCCGGCCGGGTAGGGGCGCAGGTCGAACAGCCGGCAGGCCCGGCCGAGCATGCTGTCGACCACGCCGGGGCTGCCATCGGCGCTGGCGGCCTTGCGCAGGACCGTGGCGGTGTCGTCGCGCGCCCAGTCGATGGCGCGTTCCTCGGGGCGCACGGCCGGGCGTAGCGGCTGCAGCGGCACGCGCTCGGGCCGCCAGCGGCCGGCACACCAGTCGGGGTAACGCGCGAGGGCGGCGAACACGGCGCGTACGGCGGCCTCGGTGACCTCGTGGCGGTAGAGGCTGGACTTGGTGGCCGCGCGCATGGGGAAGGTCGCGGCCGCCCAGACCGGGCCGGCGTCGAGTTCCGCCTCGGCCTGCAGCAGCGTCACCCCCCACGCGGGCTCGCCCGCGAGGATGGCGCGGTCCAGGGCGGCGGGGCCGCGGTCGCCGGGCGGGCCGGGGTGGACGATGAGACAGGGCAGGGTAGACCAGACGTCCGCCGGGATGGCGCGGCGCAGATAGGGGGCCAGCACGAGGTCGGGCCGGTAGAGGGCGACCGCCTCGCGCGTGACGGCCGCGTCGATGTCGTATTCCACCGACAGCTCGTGCCCCGCCTCGGCGAGCTCGACGTAGAGCCGCTGGGTGAGGCTGTTGAAGCCGTGGGTGAGCAGGAGGATGCGCACGTTACCGTGTACGTCGCGCCAGCGACTCTCGAGGCTCCCCTCCCCCGCCCTCACCCCCGACCCATCCCCCGCGCGCGGGGGAGGGGAGGTTCAAACGGCTTGCGCCGGTCGCTAAGCTGAAGGGGCTGGGGGGGAGGGATCCGTTCATGGCCGGTAGAGGCGCTTTCATCGGCATGGATGGGCTATCGGCCATGAACGCTCAGCAGATCCGCGGCAGCTGCTCGCCGGCCAGCCAGTCCACCATGCGGCGGCCACCGAAGCGGGTGCGCATCTGTACGAAGCGCTGGGCGTCCGCCACGACCTCGCCGATCACGGCCGCCTCCGTGCCCAGGGGATGGGCGCGCATGGCGGCGAGCAGACGCTCGGCGTCCTGCCGCGCGCACACGGCCACCAGCCGGCCCTCACAGGCGAGGTTGAGCGGGTCCAGCCCCAGCAGTTCGCAGCCGGCGGTGACCGCCGGCCGGATGGGGATGGCCGCCTCGTCGAGGTGGATGCCCACCCCAGACTGCTGGGCGATCTCGTTCAGCGTGGCGGCGAGCCCGCCGCGGGTGGGGTCGCGCATGAGCCGGATGTCGGCCCCGCTGGCCAGCATCGCCGCGGTGAGCCCGTTGAGCGGGGCGGTGTCGGACAGAATGGGGGCATCGAAGCCCAGGTTCTCGCGCGCGCTCAGGATGGCCATGCCGTGCTCGCCGATCGGGCCGGAGACGATCACCACGTCGCCCGGCCGCGCGCGGTCGCCGGAGAGCTGGCGGCCCGGCAGCAGCACGCCCACGCCGGTGGTGGTGATGAACACCCCGTCGCCCTTGCCGCGCTCCACCACCTTGGTGTCGCCCGCCACGAGCCAGACCCCGGCACGCCGCGCCGCCTCGGCCATGGAGGCGGCGATGCGGGCGAGGTCGGCGAGCGGGAAGCCCTCCTCGAGGATGAAGCCGGCGGTTAGGTAGCGCGGTTCGGCCCCCATCACCGCCACGTCGTTCACCGTCCCGTGCACGGCCAGCGCGCCGATGTCGCCGCCCGGGAAGAAGAGCGGCGAGACCACGTGGCTGTCGGTGGCCACCACCAGCCGGCCACCCGACTCAGGCAGCACGGCCCCGTCGTTGCCCTGGGCGAGGAGCTCGTTGCCGAGGTGGCGGGCGAAGACCTCGGCGATCAGCTGCACCATGGCCCGGCCGCCGCCGCCGTGGGCGAGCTCCACACGGCCATGCTTGAGATCGAGCGGGCGGGCGTAGCCGGGTCTGACTTGACCGCTCATGAGAGTTGGTCCGACAGCCGCTGGGCAGCAGTCAACAAAACGGGGAGTTTGTTGCGGACGACATCGAACACGATATCGGGGTCGATGGCGAAATAGCCGTGAATGAGCCGGTTGCGCATGCCGATGAGATTGTCCCAAGGAATCTCCGGCGACATGAGACGGACTTGTGGGGGCAGATGGGCCGCGGCCTCCCCGATGACCTCGATCTGCCGCAGGATGGCCTCGTAGGCCATGGCCCCCGGCTGGTAGTCCGAACGCTCGAGATTTTGGCCGAAACGCATTGCACGCTCCGCCGCCTCGATGAGCTCATCGAGATAGAGCTGCGGGTCACGTGACATCGATGGCGTCCTGTTCCACCTGGTCCCGAAAACGCGGCCGCAGTCCTTTGGTTGTGATCAGATCGACCGGCTGACCAAACAGCCTCTCCAGATAGTGCAGGAGGCCGAAGTAGCCATCGAAGGTGGCGGGACCGTCGAATTCGACCAGGATGTCGACATCACTGTCGGGAAGGGCCTCGTCGCGGGCCGTTGACCCGAACAAACACAAGCGTTTCACACCGAATCGGCGGACGATCTCAGGCCTCGCCCGCTGGAGGATGTGCAAGGCCTCATCCCTATGCATGCGCAAATTCCGCCTGCGTGTGTCGACCGTAGGTGTAGTGCGCCGCACAGGCCCCCTCCGAGGAGACCATGCAGGACCCCATGGGTGTGTCCGGGGTGCAGACAGTGCCGAAGAGCTTGCAATCGGTGGGCCGCTTCACGCCGCGCAGGATGGCGCCGCACTCGCAGGCCTTGTGGTCGGCCACCGGCGCGTAGGCAATGGCGAAGCGCCGCTCGGCGTCGAATCGGGCATAGGACTCTCGGATCTGGAGCGCGCTGTAGGGCACCATGCCCAGGCCGCGCCATTCGAAGGACTTCCGGAGTTCGAACACCTCGGCCACCAGGGCCTGCGCCTTGGCGTTGCCCGCGCGGGTGACCGCGCGGGTGAACTCGTTTTCGACCTCGGCGCGGCCGGCGTTGACCTGGCGCACCAGCATGAGGATGGCCTGCATCACGTCGAGCGGCTCGAAGCCGGCGATCACCACCGGCTTGCGGTACTCCTCGGCGAAGTATTCGTAGGGGCGGCTGCCGATGACGGTGGAGACATGCGCCGGGCCGATGAAGCCGTCCAGGCGCACGCCACCCAGGCCGCGCACCTCGGGCGCATCGAGGATGGAGAGGATGGCCGGCGGGGTCAGCACATGACAGCACAGCACGCTGAAGTTGGCGAGCCCCTCGGTCGCCGCCGTGCGGATGGCGACCGCCGTCGGCGGCGTGGTGGTCTCGAAGCCGATGGCGAAGAAGACGACCTCGCGCGTGGGGTTGGCGCGGGCGATGGCCAGGGCGTCGCTCACCGCATAGACCATGCGCACGTCGCCGCCGCGCGCACGTGCCCGCAGCAGCGTGAGCCCCCCGGAGGCGGGCACGCGCAGGGTGTCGGCATAGGTGCAGAGGATGACCTTCGCCTCCAGGGCCAGCCGTATGGCCTGATCGATGCGGCCGATGGGGAGCACGCACACCGGACAGCCGGGGCCGTGGATGAGGCGTACATTGGCCGGCAGCAGATCGGGCACGCCGTAGCGGGCGATGGCGTGGGTGTGGCCACCGCAGAACTCCATGAAACGGTATTCGCGCCCGGGCTCGACCGCCTGGGCGATGGCGCGGGCCAGCCCCTGCGCCAGGGCCCCGTCGCGGAACTCGTCGACGTATTTCATGGCGTGGCGGCGGTGTCCAGCAGACCGGCCTCGGCCATGAGGCGCAGAGTCTTTTCCGCCTCCTCGGGGTCGAGGCGGGTCAGGGCATAGCCCACGTGGACGATGACGTAGTCGCCGACGTTGACGTCGTCCACCAGGGCGAGCGAGATCGGCTTGCGCACGCCGCCCAGATCGACGACGGCCTTGTCAGGACCGAGGATCTCGGCCACGCGGGCGGGGATGGCTAGGCACATCGTGCAACCTCGGTGAGTAAAGTCGATGGGTTCAAGCGGCTGCGGCCAGTGTCTGAATTGCAACCCAAGCCTGGCCCAGGCTCAACCCCCCGTCGTTCGGGGGTATCTGCTGCGCGGTGAACACGCGCAGGCCCCGCCGGGTGAGTAGGGTGGTGAGCTGGCGGCCGAGGATGGCGTTGAGCAGGCAACCGCCCCCCAGGGCGACCTGGGCGATGCCGGTGCGCGCCGACGCCTGGACGACCCAGTCGGCCAGGGCATGGGCCAGGGTGACGTGGAACAGGGCGGCCCCGCGCGCGGCATCGGTCTCGTCGGCGAGACAGGCGAGCAGGGGCGTCAGGTCCAGCTCGCCCGCGTGGGTCAACCGCCAGCCGTCGGCCAGCGGCGTTTGCGCGTCGACTCCGGCGGTCTCCGCCAGCCCCTCCAGCAGCATCGCCGCCTGGCCCTCGAAGGCCATCACCTCGCGCACGCCCAGCAGCCCCGCCGCGGCGTCGAAGCAGCGGCCGAGGCTGGTGGTGGTCGGCAGTACGGCATTGCCGGCCAACAGCCTTTGCACCCCCGCGGCTAGGGTCTGGCCGGCGAAGCGGCGGGGGATCTCGTCGCCGCGGCCGAGCAGGTCGAGCACCGCGGCGGCCATGCGCCAGGGCTCGCGCGCGGCGCGATCGCCACCGGGCAGGGGCAGCGGCCGCAGGTGACCGAGGCGGGTGAAGTCGGCGCCCTCGACGCGCAGCAGCTCGCCGCCCCAGGCCTCTCCGTCGCTGCCCAGGCCCACCCCGTCCAGGGCCAGGCCCAGCAGTGGCCCGTCGATACCATGGTCGGCGGCGATGGCGGCGAGGTGGGCGTGGTGGTGCTGCACGGCGATGGTCGGCACGCCTAAGCCTTGCGCCAGCGCCTGTGCATGGCGGCTGCTGAAATAGTCCGGGTGCAGGTCGTGTGCCACCGCCTCGGGCCGGACCTGCAGGATGTCGAGGAGGTGTTGCGTCACTTCTATGAGCATGGCGCAGGCGGCCGGGTTGTCCAGGTCGCCGATGTGCTGCGAGACATAGGCCTCGTCGCTGCGCGTCACGCAGACCGTATTCTTGTAGTGTCCGCCCAGGGCGAGCACCGCCGGGCCGGCTACCGGCAGGCGGATGGCGCGCGGCGTGTAGCCGCGGGCGCGGCGGAGGAAGGTGGGTGAGGCGTGAGGGGAGAGGGCCAGCCCTGGACTCGATCCGGGGGGTGAGGGGGTGAGGCGCACCACGCTGTCGTCGCAGCGCACGACGATGTCGCGGTCGTGCAGGAGCAGGGCGTCGGCGATGCCGGCCAGACGTGTGCGGGCCTCGTCGTTGGCGATCACCAGGGGCTCGCCGCCCGGGTTGGCGCTGGTCATCACCAGCACGAGCGCCTGTGGCGCCTTCATCCATGCGGTGCCGGCCGGACGGCCCGCGGCCTCGTGGAAGATGAGCCAGTGCAGCGGTGTATAGGGCAGCATCACCCCCAGCCAGGCCAGCCCCGGCGCCACGCCGGGAAAGGCGGCATCCGCCCCGCTGCGCTTGCGCAACAGGACGATGGGGCGCTCAGGCGCCTGCAGCAGGGCCGCCTCCGCCGCGCCGATCCCGGCCCAGGCGGCGATCGAGGCGGCATTGGCGGCCATCAGCGCAAAGGGCTTCTCCTCGCGCGCCTTGCGGGCGCGCAGCCGGGCGACGGCCGCGGCATTGCGCGCATCGCAGGCGAGGTGGAAGCCGCCCAGGCCCTTGATGGCGACGATGGCCCCGGCGTTGAGCAGGGCGAGTGTGCGGGCGATAGGGTCGGGTGTGGCGTGAGAGGGGAAAGGGGAGGGGGAGAGGTCTTCGAGCCACAGGTGGGGGCCGCAGGCCGGGCAGGCGGTGGGCTCGGCGTGGAAGCGGCGGTCGGCCGGGTCCTGATACTCGCGTGCGCAGTCCAGGCACAGCGGGAAGGCGGCCATGCTGGTCTGCGCCCGGTCGTAGGGCAGCGCGCGGGTCAGGGTGTAACGCGGCCCGCAGTGCGTGCAGTTGATGAAGGCATAGCGCCAGCGCCGGTCGTTGGGGTCGAAGAGCTCGGCGAGGCAGTCGGCGCACACGGTTGTGTCGTGGCCGATCATGGTCGCGGCGGCGCCACCGTGGCTCGCCAGGATGGTGAAACCGCCGGCCCCGCGCGCGGGGATAGTCTGATCCTGCCAGGCGAGGCCGTCGATGCGGGCGAGCGGCGGCGGCTCGTCCCTCAAGCGCCGGGTGAAGGCCTCGACGGCGGCGGTCTTGCCTTCGACTCGGATCTCCACCCCCGCCGCCGTGTTGCGCACCCAGCCGGTGAGGCCCAGGTCCTGGGCCAGCCGCCAGACGTGGGGACGAAAGCCCACCCCCTGCACGACACCGCGCACCTCGATCCGGCGGGCGATGGGTGCGTCTGGGGGTACGACCTCGGGGGCATTCATGGGCGGTCTCAGCCCTTCGCCGCCAGCCTCGCCTCCAGCTCGGCGATACGCCGTTTGAGGGCATTGACGGTGTCCTCGCGGGCGGCGCGTGCCCGCGCGCGCCCGGTCTCGATCCAGTCGATCCAGGCCGCAAGCCCCTCGCCCGTGCGGGCGGAGACCCGGAGGACCTGAAGCTGCGGATTCACCCGCCGGGCGTAGTCGATGCAGCGCTCGACGTCGAAATCGACATAGGGCAGCAGGTCGATCTTGTTGATCAGCATCAGGTCGGCGGCATGGAACATGTCTGGGTATTTGAGCGGCTTGTCCTCGCCCTCGGTGACCGACAGGATCACCACCTTGTGCGCCTCGCCCAGGTCGAAGCCGGCCGGGCAGACCAGGTTGCCGACATTTTCGATGAGCAGTAGGCCGTCCTCGGGGAGGTCTAGGCGTTCGAGGGCATGGCCCACCATGTGCGCGTCCAGGTGGCAGCCCTTGCCCGTGTTGACCTGGATGGCGCGTACGCCGGTGGCGCGGATGCGCTCCGCGTCCAGGCTGGTCTGCTGATCGCCTTCGATCACCGCCATAGGCACACGCCCGCGTAGCTGCTCGATGGTCTGCACCAGCAGAGTGGTCTTGCCGGCGCCGGGGCTGGAGACCAGGTTCAAGGCCAGCACGCCGCGCTCGGCCAGCCAGCGGCGGTTGGTCTCGGCATAGGCGTTGTTGCGGGCCAGGATGTCCTGCTCGATGCTGACCATACGCGCCTGGCTCAGGCCCGGCGCATGGGCGTGCGCCGGCCCCAGGCCGTAGTGCAGGTGGTCGCCTGCATGCGCATGGCTGTGCACGGTGCCGTCGGCATGACGGTGCAGGTGCCCGTGTGTGTGGTCGTGCGGGTGTTCGTGGGGATGTACGTGCGCGGGCTCGGTGGGCGCCTCGCCCTCGATCCGCATCTCTCCCTGGCCGCAGCCGCAAACGTTGCACATGACGATCGCTCCTATTCCACCAATAGATCTTTGACACGCATCTGCGTGCCCCCCGTGGCCTGGACCTGGTAGCCGCCGCAGCGGGGACAGGGGTCGTAGAGGGCGGCGATGGGCACCGTCGTGCCACAGTTGAGGCACCAGCCCTCGCCGGGCACGGCGGCGAAGTTCACCCGCGCCCCTTCCGCCAGGCTGCCCTTGAGCACCGACTCCAGACAAAATGCCAGGGCCTCGGTCTCAACACCCGCCAGGGCGCCGATCTCCAGGTTGATCTCGCGCACCCGGCTGAACCCCTGTGCCTGCGCCGCCTGCTCGACCAGTTCAAGGATACCCTCGGCCAGGGACATCTCATGCATCTTGCGCGACCTCGACGCGAAACGCCACACAGGGATCGAGCGAGTGGATCAACCGCTCGACCCGCGCGATCGTGCCCGCATCCCAGGCCAGCGCCTGCATGGCCTCGGCAAGCGGGCCGCGGGGATGGAAGTTCCATTCGGTCGGGGCGAGGATGCGATAGTCCGTGACCCGCCCATCGCGCAGGCGCACGACATGGAATAACAGGCCACGCGCCGTTTCCACGCCCGCCACCCCCGTGCCCTCGCCCAGGTGCCAGGCGCGCAGCATTTGGGGTGCCTCGCCCCGCAGCCAGTCGGGCAGCCGCGCGAGCTCCGCGAGGCGGGCGAGCCGACGCAGCGCCGGGTCGCGGCCGCGCGCCGTCAGCCAGCACGACGCCGGCCCCGCGCCGGCGAGACGGGCGACGGCCCCCGTCTCCGCCGGAGCGCCCTGCCACAGCGGCTGCTGGCAAAAGGCCGGCGCGTCGAGCGCCTGCGCGGCGAGGCGCTCGATGTCCGCCCGCGTCCAGTCCCCAAGCGGCGGCAGCAGGGGGGTCTGCGTGGCCGCCGGCAGGGGCTCGGAGATGTCCTGCGCCAGGGCCTGCGCCGCTCGCGTCTTGCCCGCCCGCGCCCAGCGCAGGAGACCATCCGTGTCGCGCCCGAGCCAGACTGCGGCCGGCTCGCCCAGCAAGCTGTCGTTGAGTATCCCGGACAGGGTGTCGGCGAGCCGGCTGGCGTCCTCGGCGGTCTGCCGGAGCCGGATCAAGGGTGTGGGGTCCGGCGGTGCTGCGCCATCGGCCGCGAGCAGCTGCCAGACATGCTCGCGGGCCAGCTCGGCCAGGATGCGCAGCTGCGCCGGTGCCGGGCTTGGGTCCTCGCCCAGGGCGGCGGCGCTGGCGGCCTCGCAGGCGGCGCGCTGGGCGCAGCCGCACAGGGTGTAGGCCAGGCCGACCCGCACGGCGGCGGTCTGCGGCGTGCAACCCGCCAACAGGCGCTGGGCAAGCGGCGGCCGCGTCGACTGGATGCGAAAGCGCCCCGGTCCGCTGGCGCTCAGGGCGATGTGGATCTCGCCTTCCAGGGGGTGAGGCGGGGTTGCGGCGGTGACAGGCATGGGTGGATGGGGCAAGTCGGGCCTGTTCGGCGGCGAGCAGGCCGCAGCTTTCATTGTAGCCGTCCGTCCGGCGTCTGGGCGCGGCGCAGGGCCGGGCTGCACCATCCGGGAAAACCTGTTACAATCAGCCAATTATGAGATGGGCGCCTGGCCCATTTTTTATTTGTGGCGGTATGGATCTGCAGGCCTTGATCGAGCCCACCGTGTGCGGCATGGGCTATGAGCTGGTCACCCTGGAACGGGTGGGCCGGGGCTTGTTGCGCGTGTACATCGACAAGCCAGGGGGGATCGATCTCGACGACTGCACCCGGGTGAGCAACCAGCTCACCCGGTTGTTCGCAGTCGAGCACGTCGACTACGACCGCCTGGAGGTCTCCTCGCCCGGCCTGGACCGGCCGCTGACCAAGGCGGCCGACTTCGTCCGCTTCGCCGGCGAACGCGTGCAGATCAGGCTGCGCCTGCCCATCGAGGGGCGGCGCAAATACGTCGGTCTGCTGCTGGGCCTGGACGAGGACAGGGTGCGGATGCGCTCAGGCGCGGGTGAGCTGGCAGTGGCCCTCGCCGACATCGAGTCGGCGCGGCTGGCGCCGGAATTTGCAATGAAAGAAGTGGCCCGGAGGAAGGCATGAGTCGGGAAGTTCTGTTATTGGCCGATGCGCTGGCCCGCGAGAAGAACGTGGACCCGGAGGTGGTGTTCGGCGCCTTGGAGGCGGCGCTCGCCCACGCCACCAAGAAGCGTTTCCAGGATGACATCGATGTGCGCGTGCATATCGACCGCCATACGGGCAACTACGAGGCCTTCCGCCGCTGGGAGGTGTTGCCGGACGAGGCCGAGATCGAACACCCGGCGCGCCAGATGCACCTGTCCGAGGCCCGCGCGCGCGATCCGAATGTCGAGCTGGGCGGTCACGTCGAGGAGCCGCTCGAGGCGGTGGAGTTCGGCCGCATCGGTGCCCAGGCCGCCAAGCAGGTGATCCTGCAGAAGATCCGCGACGCCGAGCGTGAGCAGATCTTGAACGACTTCCTGGCCCGCAACGAGACCCTGGTCTTCGGCACCATCAAGCGCATGGAGCGCGGCAACGCCATCGTCGAGTCGGGCCGCATCGAGGGCCTGCTCGCCAAGGACCAGATGATCCCGCGTGAGAACCTGCGTGTGGGCGACCGGGTGCGCGCCTATCTGATGCGCATCGAGCGCAGCGGCCGCGGGCCGCAGCTCATCCTGTCGCGCACGGCGCCCGAGTTCCTGATCAAGCTCTTCGAGCTGGAGGTGCCGGAGATCGCCGAGGGGCTGATCGAGATCAAGGCGGCGGCGCGCGACCCGGGCGTGCGGGCGAAGATCGCCGTCAAGTCGAACGACCCGCGCATCGACCCGCAGGGCACCTGCATCGGCGTGCGCGGCTCGCGCGTGACCGCCGTCACCAACGAACTCAACGGCGAGCGTATCGACATCGTGCTGTGGTCGCCCGACCCCGCCCAGTTCGTGATCAACGCCCTGGCGCCGGCCGAGGTCACCAGCATCGTGGTGGACGAGGAGCGCCACAGCATGGACGTGGTGGTGGACGAGTCGCAACTGGCCAATGCCATCGGCCGCGGCGGGCAGAACGTGCGCCTGGCCTCCGAGCTCACCGGCTGGGAGATCAACATCATGACCGAGTCGGAGTCGGCTGAGAAGAAAGAGCAGGAGGCCGCCAGGATCCGCACCATGTTCATGGAGAAGCTGGACGTCGACGAGGACGTGGCCAACGTCCTGGTCGAGGAGGGCTTCACCAGCCTGGAGGAAGTGGCCTATGTGCCGCTCGCCGAGATGCTGGAGATCGAGGCCTTCGACGAGGAGAGCATCAACGAGCTGCGCGCCCGCGCCCGCGACGCCCTGCTCACCGACGCCATCGCCCGCGAGGAGTCGGTCGAGCGCGCGGCCACCGACCTGATGAGCCTGGAGGGGATGGACGCCGAGACCGCCGCCGTGCTCACCGAGAAGGGGATCAAGAGCACCGAGGACCTGGCCGACCTGGCCGTCGATGAGCTGGCGGAGCTCACCGGCATGGACGAAGCGCGCGCCAAACAGCTGATCATGGCGGCGCGCGCGCCCTGGTTCGCCTGAATCGCTGAGGGGCGCGGACTAGGCGGCGTGATACGAACGGGCATGACTTTGAGCAGACACCCCTGAGCATGAAAGTCATGCCCGTTTCCCTCACCCCCAACCCCTCTCCCGCGGGAAGAGGGGAGCTTCGAGTAGTCGCTTACGCGACTTTCACGCTAACGAGGAGCCGATGAGAGTCGATCAATTTGCCAACGAACTGAAGGTGCCGGCGGCCCTCCTGGTCGAACAACTGCGTGCTGCCGGCGTGGCGGTGAAGTCCGAGGGCGACGAGCTCACCGATCAGGACAAGACCCGCCTGCTCGACTACCTGCGCGACAAGCACGGGGCCCGCGCGCCGAAGACCAAGATCACGCTCACGCGCAAGCAGACCACCGAGATCAAGACGGCCGACAGCACCACCGGCAAGACGCGCACCATCCAGGTGGAGGTGCGCAAGAAGCGGGTGCTGGTCAAGCGCGAGACGCCGCCGGCCGAGCCTGCGCCGGCCCCTGCCGCCAAACCGGAGACGCCCGCCCCCATCCTCACCGAGGAGGAGCTCAAGGCGCGCGAGGAGGAGATGCGCCGCCAGGCCGAGCTGCGTGCCATCCAGGAGGCCGAGCTCAAGGCCAAGCAGGAGCGCGAGGCCGCACGCCGGGCCGCCGAGGAGGAGGCGCGCGCCAAGGGCGAGGCGCAGGCCGCCGAGGCCAAGCCGGCCGCGCCGGCCAAGGCCCCCGTCGAGGTCAAGCCGACGGTCAAGCCCAAGGCGGAAAAACCCGCGGCCAAGAAGAAGGAGATCGAGGAGCCGCCGGCGGCCCGCAAGGGGCTCAAGGTGCGCGGCGTCACCGAGGCCGAGACCGGCTGGCGCGCCCGCAAGGGACGGCTCAAGGAACACGGCGGTGCCGCCCCGGCCGCCCCGGTGGAACCGGTGGTGCGCGAGGTGCTGGTGCCCGAGACCATCACGGTGGCCGACCTGGCGCACAAGATGTCGGTCAAGGCGGCCGAGGTGATCAAGACCATGATGAAGATGGGCACGATGGTCACCATCAACCAGGTCCTCGACCAGGAGACGGCGATGATCGTCGTCGAGGAGATGGGGCACATCGCCAAGCCTGCACCCACCGCCAGCCCCGAGGCCTATCTGGAGGAGGCAACGGCGCACAAGGAGGCAGAACTCAAGCCGCGTGCCCCAGTGGTCACCGTCATGGGCCACGTCGACCACGGCAAGACCTCGCTGCTCGACTACATCCGGCGCTCGCGCGTGGCCGCCGGCGAGGCCGGCGGCATCACCCAGCACATCGGCGCCTACCACGTCCAGACACCCAAGGGCATGATCACCTTCCTCGACACCCCCGGCCACGAGGCCTTCACCGCCATGCGCGCGCGCGGGGCCAAGGTGACCGACATCGTCATCCTGGTGGTGGCGGCCGACGACGGGGTCATGCCGCAGACGCGCGAGGCCATCCACCACGCCAAGGCGGGCAACGTGCCCATCGTCGTGGCGGTGAACAAGATCGACAAGCCCGAGGCCAACCCCGAGAAGATCCGCCAGGAGCTCGCCGCCGAGGGCGTGGTGCCCGAGGAGTGGGGTGGGGACGCGATGTTCGTCGACGTCTCCGCCAAGACCGGGCAGGGTGTGGACGCCCTGCTCGACGCCGTGCTGCTGCAGGCCGAGGTGCTGGAGCTCAAGGCGCCGGTGGACACCCTGGCCAAGGGCGTGGTGGTGGAATCCCGCCTGGACAAGGGACGCGGCCCGGTGGCCACCGTGCTGGTGCAGTCGGGCACGCTCAAGCGCGGCGACATGCTGCTCGCCGGTACCGCCTTCGGCAAGGTGCGCGCCATGCTCGACGAGGACGGCCGCCAGGTGCAGGAGGCCGGCCCCTCCATCCCGGTGGAGGTGCAGGGCCTGTCCGAGGTGCCGGCCGCCGGCGAGGACGTCATGGTCCTGCCGGACGAGCGCAAGGCGCGCGAGATCGCGCTCTTCCGCCAGGGCAAGTTCCGCGACGTCAAGCTCGCCCGCCAGCAGGCGGCCAAGCTGGAGACCATGTTCGAGCAGATGGGCGAGGGCGAGGTCAAGACCTTGCCGCTCATCATCAAGGCCGACGTGCAAGGCTCCTACGAGGGACTCACCCATGCCCTGTCGAAGCTCTCCACCGACGAGGTCAAGGTCAACGTCATCCACGCCGCGGTGGGCGCCATCTCGGAATCCGACGTCAACCTGGCCATCGCCTCCAAGGCGGTGATCATCGGCTTCAACGTGCGGGCCGATGCCCAGGCCCGCAAGCTCGCCGAGAGCGCCGGCGTGGACATCCGCTACTACAACATCATCTACGAGGCGGTGGACGACGTGAAGGCGGCGCTGTCCGGCCTGCTCTCACCGGAGAAGAAGGAGAACGTCATCGGCATGGCGGAGATCCGCCAGGTCTTCCGCATCTCCAAGGTGGGCGCGGTGGCCGGCTGCATGGTCCTCGACGGCCTGGTCAAGCGCTCGGCGCGCGTGCGCGTGCTGCGCAACAACGTGGTCATCCACGACGGCGAGCTCGACTCGCTCAAGCGCTTCAAGGACGACGTGCGCGAGGTCAAGGCCGGTTTCGAGTGCGGTCTGTCCATCAAGAACTTCAGCGACATCCAGGAAGGCGACCAGCTCGAGTTCTACGAGGTGGTCGAGGTGGCGCGTACACTTTGATGGTAAGGGGTGAGGCGAGAGGCGTAAGGCAAAAAAAACCCCACACACCTCACCCCTCACCCCTAACGCATCATGCATCATCGAGCCCAACGCATCGCCGAGCAAATCCGCCACGAGCTGGCCATGGTCCTCATGCGCGAATCCAAGGACCCGCGCATCCACGACGTGACGCTCACCGCGGTCGAGGTCACCCCCGACCTGGAACAGGCCAAGGTCTGGTTCACCCTGCTGCAGGGCGACCCCGCCGAGGTGACCCGCGCCCTCAACCACGCGGCCGGCTACCTGCGCTCCGAACTGGCGCATCGCCTGCGGTTACGCAACATGCCGCGGCTCACCTTCAAGTTCGACGAGTCGGTGCAGCGCGGCGCCCGGCTCTCCCGCCTCATCGACCAGGCCGTCGCGGAGGACCGCGCGCATCATCGTGATGAAACGCAGGGTTGACGGCGTCCTCCTGCTGGACAAACCGGCGGGGATGACCTCCAACGCCGCCCTGCAGAAGGCCAGGCGCCTGTACCAGGCGGCCAAGGCCGGCCACACCGGCACCCTGGACCCCTTCGCCACCGGGCTGCTGCCGCTGTGTTTCGGCGAGGCGACCAAGTTTTCGCAGCATCTGCTCGACGCCGACAAGACCTACCGCGCGGTCCTGCAGCTGGGGGTGCGCACCAGCACCGGTGACCCCGAGGGCACCGTGCTCGAAAGCCGCCCGGTGCGCGTCACGCTGGCCGACGTACAGGCCTTGTTGCCGCGCTTCACCGGTGAATTCCTGCAGACCCCGCCCATGCACTCCGCCCTCAAGCGCGACGGCCGCCCACTCTACAGCTATGCACATCGGGGCCTGGAGGTCCCGCGCGAGCCGCGGCGCGTGGTCGTGCACCGTCTCGAGATCCTCGACTTCGCCGGCGACCGCCTGACCCTGCTGGTCCAATGCGGCAAGGGCTTCTATGTGCGCACCCTGGCCGACGACCTGGGCGAGGCCCTGGGCTGCGGCGCCCATCTGCAGGCCCTGACCCGCCTGGCGGTGGGCAGTCTGCGCCTGGAGGCGGCCACCGATCTGGCCACCCTCGAGGCCCTGACCCCGGAGCAAAGGCAGGCCCGGCTGCTGTCGGTGGATACCCTGATCGCCGAACTGCCGCGCCTCGACCTCGACACCGAGGCGGCCTGGCAGCTCAATCACGGCCAGGCGATCTGGCGCGCCGGGCTCAGGGTGGGCGAGCACTACCGCGCCTATGACCCCCAGGGCCGTTTCCTCGGCCTCGTCGTCGTCAACGACGAAGGCAAGGCCGCCCCCAAGCGGCTGGTGGCCGCGCCGGAGCCGGCGTGACCATCGCCCCTGTGGCATGTGACACCCTATTTACAAGCCACCGTTCGATCGGTATCATCTCGGTCTCTCTTGTGGGGGTATAGCTCAGCTGGGAGAGCGCTTGCATGGCATGCAAGAGGTCAGCGGTTCGATCCCGCTTACCTCCACCATCGTTTCAAAGCGCGTGTCTCACGCGCTTTATTCTTAGGTCCCCTTCGTCTAGAGGCCTAGGACACCGCCCTTTCACGGCGGTAACAGGGGTTCGAATCCCCTAGGGGACGCCAACACCAAGCACCACCAGGGCGCTGCGGCGCGACAGTGTCGTCCCAGAAGACGCGCGGCCGTGGCATCATGGCTGCGGCCATGAATCCCACCGTCGTCTTCAGCGCCCGCGGGCTCACCAAGATCTATCGCATGGGTGAGGTCGAGGTCCCCGCCCTGCGCGGCATCGACCTCGATCTCTACCGCGGCGAGCTGGTGGTGTTGCTGGGGCCGTCGGGCAGCGGCAAGTCCACGCTGCTCAACATCCTGGGGGGGCTGGACACCCCCACGGACGGCGAGGTCTGGTATCTGGAGCAAAAGCTCAGTGGGGCGAGCGACCGGGAACTGACCCGCTTCCGCCGCGAACACGTGGGCTTCGTCTTCCAGTTCTACAACCTGATCCCCAGCCTCACGGCGCGCGAGAACGTCGCCGCCGTGACCGAGATCTCCGCCCGCCCCATGGCGCCGGAGGAGGCCCTGCGGCTGGTAGGTCTCGGCGAACGTTTGGACCACTTCCCGGCCCAGCTCTCCGGCGGCGAGCAGCAGCGCGTGGCCATCGCCCGGGCGATCGCCAAGAACCCCGCCGTGCTGCTGTGCGACGAACCCACCGGCGCGCTGGACTCACACACGGGCGTGGTGGTGCTGGAGGCCCTCGAGCGGGTCAACCGCGAGCTGGGCACGCTGACCGTGCTCATCACCCACAACGCCGGTATCGCCGAGATGGCCGACCGAGTGATCCGGCTCTCCGACGGTCGCATCGTCGAGGTCCGCGCCAACGCCGTGAAGAAACCGGCCCGCGAACTCGCCTGGTAGCCCATGCGTGCCCTGGACGTGAAGCTCCTGCGCGACCTCTGGCACCTGCGCGGCCAGGCGCTGGCCATCGCCGCGGTGATCATGGGTGGGGTGGCCACCCTGGTGATGTCGTTGTCCACCTACGACTCCCTGGTGCTCACGCGCGACCGCTTCTACGCCGACTACCGCTTCGCCGAGGTCTTCGCCCTGCTCAAGCGGGCGCCGGAGTCGCTGGCCGACCAGCTGCGCGAGATCCCAGGCGTGGAGCGCCTGGAGACCCGCGTGCGCGCCGGTGTGAAGCTCGAGGTCGAGGGTTTTGCCGACCCCGTCACCGGGCTCATCTTTTCGCTGCCCGACGAGGCCGAGGCGGAGTTAAACCGCCTGCACCTCAAGCGCGGCCGGCTGCCCGAGCCCTACAGCCCGGACGAGGCGGTGCTCACCGACACCTTCGCCGACGCGCACGGGCTCAAACCCGGCGACCACCTCGCCGCCATCATCAACGGCCGCTGGAAGCGGCTCACCATCGTCGGCGTGGCGGTGTCGCCCGAGTATGTCTACCAGATCGCGCCGGGCGCGATGTTCCCGGACTTCAAGCGCTATGGCGTGCTGTGGACGAGCCGCCACACCCTGGCCTCGGCCTACGACATGCAGGGGGCCTTCAACAGCCTGGCCCTCACCGTGGCCCCCGGCACCCCCGTGCAGGCGGTCATCGACCGGCTCGACGCCCTGCTCGCCCGCTACGGTGGCACCGGCGCCTTCGGGCGGGCGGACCAGTTCTCCAACCGTTTTCTGTCCGAGGAGCTGAAGCAGCTCAGGACCACCGCACGCATCTTCCCGGCCATCTTCCTCGGGGTGGCGGCCTTCCTGCTCAATGTGGTGGTGAGCCGGCTGATCGCCCTGCAGCGCGACCAGATCGCCATCCTCAAGGCCTTCGGCTATCCGCATATGAGCATCGGCCTGCACTACGTGAAGCTGGTGCTGCTCGTCACCCTGGTCGGGGTGGCCGCCGGGGTGGGCCTGGGTGCCTGGTTCGGCCAGGGGCTGGCGGTGGTGTATCAGGAGACCACCTTCCGCTTTCCCTATCTGGACTACCGCCTGCGCGGCGAGGTCGTCCTGATCGCCCTAGCCGTGGGGATGCTGGCCAGTCTCAGCGGGGCCCTGATGGCCATCGCCCGCGCCGTGCGTCTGCCGCCGGCCGAGGGCATGCGCCCGGAGACGCCAGTGGTCTATCGCGCGACCTTCATCGAGCGCCTGGGTTTGCAGCGCCACCTCAGCCAGCCCAGCCGCATGATCCTGCGCCACAGCGAGCGGCGGCCGGTGAAGTCCGCCCTCACGGTGCTGGGGATCGCCTGCGCCTGCGCCCTGATGATGGTGGGTAACTATCAGAAGGGGGCGATTGATTTCATGATCGACGTGCAGTTCCGCCAGGCGGCGCGCGAAGACCTGGCCGTCACCTTCCTGGACCCCACCGCGGGCCGGGCGCTCAACGAGCTCAAGGCGCTGCCTGGCGTCTACCACGTCGAGGGCTACCGCAACGTGCCGGCGGTGCTGCGTTTCCAGCACTACAGCTACCGCAGCGCCCTGTATGGCATCGAACCGGAGGGGGTGTTGCACCGCTCGCTCGACAGCCGGCTCAAGCCGCTCACGCTGCCCCCCGAGGGTGTGGTCCTGACCGACCACCTGGCGCGCGAGATCCTGCACGTGGAGCCTGGCGACATCCTGACCGTGGAGGTGCTGGAGGGGCGCCGCCCGGTGCTGGAGGTGCCGGTCATCGGCATCACCAAGCAATACCTGGGGGTCTCCGCCTATATGCGTCAGGATGCGCTCAACGCGCTCATGCGCGAGGGGCCGGTGGTCTCCGGCGCCTACCTGGGCCTGATGCCCGAGGCCGAGGGGCAGGTCTATGCCGACCTCAACCGCCGACCGCGGGTCCTGGGCATGGTCGCCAACGCCGCCTCCATCGAGAGCTTCTACGCCACCATCGGCGAATTCGTGCTGTTCTACAACATGGTGGCCACCCTGCTCGCCGCCAGCATCGCCTTCGGCGTGGTCTACAACAGCGCCCGCATCGCCCTGTCGGAGCGCAGCCGCGAGCTGGCGAGCCTCAGGGTGCTGGGTTTCACCCACGGTGAGATCGCCTACATCCTGCTGGGCGAACTCGCCGTGCTGACCCTGATCGCCATCCCGGTGGGCTTCCTGCTCGGCGTGGGGCTGACCGGCATTCTGGTGCTCGCCTTCAAGACCGACCTCTACCGCCTGCCGCTCATCCTGGAGCCCAGCAACTACGCGCTCGGTGCCAGTGTCGTGCTGGTCTCGGCGCTCGTCTCCGGCCTCATCCTCTGGTACCGACTGGGCCGGCTCGACCTGGTGGCGGTGTTGAAGACGCGGGAATGAGACCCGCAGGGGCGACGCGCCGAGTGCGGCAGCGGGCCGGACGGTGCACGGGCCGAAAACCCGTCCAGGGTGCCTTTCTGGGCTTTGCTTGCAGTGTTGGACAGACAGGCCGCCCCCCTGCAAAATGGCCACTTTGTCCTCGAAAGTCGCATATCCAGGAGACCTGCATGAACGTCCGTACCGTCCTCGTGGCCAGCCTGTTTGCCTTGTCCGGCGCCGCCGGCGCCGCCGATGCCCCCAAGGGCAACCCCTATCTGCAGAACGTGCCGGTCTCGACAGGACCTTTCGTCTTCCCCACCACCCAGGGCAAACAGCCGACGCGGCCCTATGAGATGAGCCGCGTGGTCACGCCGCAGGAGAAGAACGCCATGATGCGGCAGTTGATGCCCTGGATGAACCAGGCCACGCGCATGAACGTGCGCGACGTGATGAATTACATGACGGTCAAATACAAGGCCAAGCCGGGCCTGTCCTTCGACGACGTGGTGGAGTCGATGAAGCTGCGCGCCAACCAGCTCAACTTCAAGCTGGTGGGGCACTCGCCCATGTGGAAGGACTTCCAGGCCGTGCTTGGGGACACCAGCGCACCGCGGGTCGAGGTGTTCCACTACTGCGACATCGCCGCCGGCCGCGAGGTGCTCAAATTCGCGCCCGAGGCCCTGGTCTTCCTGCCCTGCCGCATCGGCATCATGGAGGACGCCGACAAGAACATCTGGGTGATGACCCTGGACTGGGACGTCTCCTGGCTCGACTCCCTGAGCGGCAAGATGGGCATGGATAGCGCGCCGGAGTTGGTCAAGGCGGCGATCGACATCCGCGAGAAGATGGACAACATCATGCGCGCCGCCGCCGAAGGCGACATCTGAGCCGGCCGGGAGATAGACACCCATGCCCAAGCGCCTGCTCGCCGGTCTCTGCGCCGTCTCGCTGCCTGCACTGGCCCAGCTCGGCCTTCCCGGCGGCAGCCCGCTGCCGCTGCCGGGGATGGCAGCGGCCTCACCCTTTGCCGCCCCGGCCTGGGGCACCCCGGCGGTGGGCCCCTTCCTGCCCGTCAACCCGCTCGGTGCCGGGCCCATCGGCGCGGGCGCACTGGGGCTGGGGGGGCTGGCGCATCCGGGTCTGCAGCTGGCACCGAACTGGTTGTCGCACCAGCACATGCTGTACATGACCAACCCCTATCTGGGCGGACCCGCGGCCGGCAACCCCTATCTGCAGCCCAGCCTGCCGCTGCCCTTCGCGCCGCCCGCCTTTTCGCCCAGCCTGCCGAGGGTGGGGCCGGGCCAGCCTTGGGCGCGCTGGCCGGCGGCCGTGCCGCCGGGGGCCTCGGGGCTCTGGTATGGCCAGCCGGTGAACCCCTATCTGCCCGCAGCCCCCGGCCCTGCCTTACCCCTGCCGTTCGACCCGACCGGCTGGCTGGGGCCGATGGCCCGACCGCCCGGCCGCTAGCTTTTTGCCTGTCCGCGCAGGACGCGGATGTGACCCTGCAACGGCTCGGTGAGCGGCGCGATCTTGCGGCGCATGAGCGAGCCGATGGCGCTGGAGCGGGCGAAGATGGGGGTGAGCTGCGCCTCGCTGGTGTGCGCCAGGGCCTCCAGGGCCTGCCATTCGGCCTCGAGCTCAGGGCAGGCGGCGCGCGCCGCCTCGAGCCCGGGCAACGGGGCCTCGGCGGGCAGGCCGTCGGGTCGAAAATAGACGCCGAGGGCGTTGAACAGGTGGTTGACCACCTCCTGCGTCTCCGGGCGGTCGAGCACCTCGGCGGCGGCGGCGAGGAAGGTCTGGCCGGCGGCGGAATAGGCCCGGCGCAACAGACAGGCGGCCACGTTGCCCTCTGCCGCCAGCCGTTCCAGGCCCTCGGGGACGGGCCTGGGTGTGGCGCCGGTGTCGGGGAGGGCCTCGGCGGCCCGCTCCAGGAAGGGGACGTAATAGGTATTGGTGCGGTTGCCGCACCGCCAGATGGTCAGGCGCTGGGCCTCGTCCAGCACGCCGGAGGCGAGCAGCACGGCGACGGTGTCGAGGATGGCGGGGTGATCGTCTTGTAGGAAGGGCAGGTGTTCCACCAGGAAGTCGGCCAGCACCCGGCCCATGCGCCCGCGCGCGACCGCCTCGCGGCGCAGCATGAGGCGCGCGTGCTCGATGGTGGGCATGGCCCACCAGGCGTATTCGGCCAGCTCGTCGGTGAGCACCGGGGAATGGACGACGGCGACCACCGCCTCGGGCTCGCCGATGAGCAGGAGCTTGCCGAGGTTTTCCGTCTCCATCTGACCGTGGCGGGTCCAGCGCGACAGATAGACCGGATAGCCGCCGGGCGAGCCCAGGGCGTGGCCGGACAGCAGCTCGCGCACCAGGCGCAGGTATTTCTCGGGGCGGGTGGTGGGGTTGAGCGGTACGCTCGCCTCGCCCTTGGCGGTGAGCGCGACCACGCTCATGTTCGACTCGTCGATGCGCACCGCCTTGACCTCTTGCGCGAGCAGGACCTGCAGGCGCAACAGATCCTCGGGGGCGAGTTCCTCGTGCATGATCTCAGTCGGTCATCCGCTCGAAGGCACGCGCCGCGGCGGCGACGGTGGCGTCGATGTCGGCCTCGGTGTGCGCCGCGGAGACGAAACCGGCCTCGAATGCCGAGGGGGCCAGGTAGACGCCTTCGAGCAGCATGAGGTGGAAGAAGCGGTTGAAGGCCTCGCGGTCGGCGGCCATCACCTCGCTGTAGCGTGCCGGCGGGCGCGCGGCGAAGTAGATGCCGAACATGCCGCCCACCGCGTCGGCCGAGAAGATCACGCCGGCCTCGCGCGCCGCCTGTGTGAGTCCCTCGGTGAGTCTCTGGGTGAGGGCGCTCAGGCGCTCATAGAAGCCGGGCGCCTGCAGCTTTTCCAGGGTGGTGAGCCCGGCCGCCACCGCCACGGGGTTGCCCGACAGAGTGCCGGCCTGATAGACCGGCCCCAGGGGGGCGAGACGGTCCATGATCTCTGCGCGGCCGCCGAATACACCCAGCGGCATGCCGCCGCCCACCACCTTGCCCAGGGTGGTGAGGTCGGGCTGGATCCCGTAGAGGCCCTGGGCCCCGCGCGGGCCGACGCGGAAACCGGTCATCACCTCGTCGAAGATGAGCACGGCCCCAAAGCGGGTGCAGTTCTCCCGCAACGCCTCCAGGAAGCCCGGCGCCGGTTTCACCAGGTTCATGTTGCCGGCCACCGGCTCGACGATGACGCCGGCGATCTCGCGCCCCTGTTCGGCGAACACCCGCTCGACTTGCGCCACGTCGTTGTAATCCAGGACGAGGGTGTGGGCGGTCACTTCCGGGGGGACGCCGGCGGAGCTCGGCTGGCCGAAGGTGAGCGCGCCGGAGCCGGCCTTCACCAGCAGGCTGTCGGCGTGGCCGTGGTAACAGCCCTCGAACTTCACGATCTTGGCCCTGCCCGTGTAGCCGCGCGCGAGCCGTATGGCGCTCATGGTCGCCTCGGTGCCGGAGCTCACCAGGCGCAGCTTCTCCATGCCGGGCAGAAGGCGCGTGAGCAGCTCGGCCATGCGCAGCTCGGCCTCGGTCGGCGCGCCGAAGGTCAGGCCGCGCGCGGCCGTCTCCTGCACAGCACGGACCACGTCGGGGTCGGCGTGGCCGAGGATGAGCGGCCCCCAGGAGCCGACGTAGTCGAGGTAGGCCTTGCCGTCGGCATCCCAGACGCGGGGGCCGGCGCCGTGGGTGAAGAAGCGGGGCGTGCCGCCCACCGAGCGGAAGGCGCGCACGGGGGAGTTCACCCCGCCCGGGATGTATTTCTGCGACTGTTCGAACAGGAGGTCGTTGCGTGAGGTCATGGTTCACCTTTCACTGCGGATGTGCTGCTGCGCTCTCTGGCACTGGGCTCTGACCGAACAAGGCGAGGAAGCGTTCGGCCTGCGCGCCTGGGTCTTCGGCCGCGTAGAGGGCGGTGATCACCGCCAGGGCATCGGCGCCGGCGGCGATCACCGCGGCGGCGTTGTCGGGCGTGATGCCGCCGATGGCCACCACCGGTACCGGCAGGCTGCGTCGGGCCTCGCTGAACAGGGCCAGCTCGGCAGGTGCCGCCTGCGGTTTGCTGGCAGAGGGATAGACGCTACCGAAGGCGACGTAGTCGGCCCCGGCCGCCACTGCCTTGCATGCCAGCGCCAGGCTCTGATAGCAGGACACCCCGATCAGCCGCTCGTTTCCCAGGATGTCACGCGCGGCGCTGATATGGGCATCCTCGCGGCCCAAGTGCACGCCGTCGGCCTCGACCGAGCGCGCGAGCCCGGGGTCGTCGTTGACGATGAGCTGCGCCCCGTGCCGGCGGGTGAGTGCGCGCAGGGCCCGTGCCTGGGCCTGCCTGAGTGCGGGCGGGGCGGTCTTGTTGCGGTACTGCAGCCAACGGCAGCCGGCCTGGAGGATGGCCTCGGTCACCGCCAGCAGCCGCTCACTGTCCGCCCAGTCCGGCGTGATGGCATACAGCCCGGTCAGGCGTTGTGACTCAGCCTTCCGCATCCTCACCCGCGCGCGCCCAGTAGAGCCGGTCCGGGATGGCCTGGCCCATGCCCGCGCGGAAGGCCGCGCGCAGGCTCTGGTAGGTGAAGTCCTGGGCCTGGCGCACCGCGTCCTGCAGGTCCACGCCCAGGGCGAGCAATGCGGCCAGGGAAGAGGCCAGGGTGCAGCCGGAGCCGTGATAGCTCGCCGCTAGCCGCTCCCAGTTGAGGCGCTGCAGCACGCCCTCCTCACCGTAGAGGACGTTGACCACCTGCGGGGTCTGCTCGTGGGCGCCGGTGATCAACACATATTCGCAGCCCAGATCGAGCAGCCGGCGCGCGCACTCACTGAGCTCCGGCGCCTCCTCGTCCAGTGTCTCGTCCATGCTCAATCGCCGCGCCTCCAGACTGTTGGGGGTGAGCACGGTGGTCTGCGGCAGCAGCGCCTCCTTGATCACCGAGATCAGGTCCTCGCTGGCCAGCTCGTCGCCGCGACCCGAGGCCAACACGGGGTCGAGGACCAGCGGCACGTCGGGATAGTCGGAGACGACCTCGGCCACCGCCAGGGCGACCTCGGGGCTGCCCAGCATGCCCACCTTGAAGGCGGCCACCGGCATGTCCTCCAGCACCCGGCGGGCCTGGTCGGCGACCCACTCGGCATCCAGGGGCAGGAAGTCCTCGACCCCCAGGGAATCCTGCACGGTCACGGCGGTGACCACCGAGAGCGGGTGACACCCCAGGCTGGCGATGGTGAGCACGTCGGCCTGCAGCCCGGCCCCGCCCGTGGGGTCGGTGCCGGCGAAGGTCAGGACGAGGGGTGGGGTGTCGCGCATGGGTGGGGGACGGGACGCATACGGAGGGCGGTGGATCGTCGCAGTTCAAACCGCCTGGCGGCATGATAGGGATTGCGGCAGAATGGGATTCTTACACAAAACGGGGTGCACGCGCGCGATGGAATACCACACCTGGATGTGCGTGGTCTGCGGCTTCATTTACGACGAGGCCGCCGGGCTGCCGGCCGAGGGCATCCCGCCAGGCACGCGCTGGGAGGACGTGCCGCCGAACTGGACCTGTCCGGAATGCGGCGCGCGCAAGGAAGATTTCGAAATGGTAAAGATTTGACCGGCGCTGCCGTTATATAGCGGCAGACGGTACCCGTGGGCCGTGTCGGTCAGGCCGTGCGCTGGCCGATGCAGCGCCACGCCGGAGGTTCAACGCGAGAGGAGGGTTTGTGGACACTGCGACCGATCTGAAGGGCGTCAAGGTCATGGTCATCGACGACAGCAACACCATCCGCCGCAGCGCCGAGATCTTCCTGCTGCAGGCCGGCTGCGAGGTGATCCTGGCGGAGGACGGCTTCGACGCCCTGGCCAAGATCGCCGACCACCAGCCGGACGTGATCTTCGTCGACATCATGATGCCGCGTCTGGACGGCTACCAGACCTGCGCCCTGATCAAGAAGAACAGCCGCTTCAGCTCCACGCCCGTGATCATGCTCTCCAGCAAGGACGGCCTGTTCGACCGCGCGCGCGGACGCCTGGTCGGCTCCGACGAATACCTGACCAAGCCCTTCACCAAGGAGACCCTGCTCACGGCCGTCCGTCAACACCAGCATCGCCAAGCCGCATAAGGAGAGATGACATGAGCGTACGCACCGTACTCGTCGTGGATGACTCCCCGACGGAGCGCTTCTTCCTGACCGACATCCTGCGCAAACACGGCTACGAGGTCCTCAACGCCAGCAGCGGCGAAGAGGGCGTGGCCAAGGCCAAGGCGGAACGGCCGGACCTGATCCTGATGGACGTGGTCATGCCGGGTCTCAACGGCTTTCAGGCCACCCGCATGTTGAGCCGCGATGCCGAGACCCAGTCGATCCCTGTGATCATGTGCACCACCAAGGACCAGGAGACGGACCGCATCTGGGGCATGCGTCAGGGCGCCGTGGAATACATGGTCAAGCCCATCGTGGCGGAGGACCTGATCGCCCGCATCAAGGCACTGGGTTGATGAGCGACCCCAAACCGAGCCTGCGCGAGTTCCAGGCCCAGCTGGCCGAGCGACTGCAGTCCGCCGCCCGCGGCGAGACCCTCTCCAAGCTGGGCTTCCTGGCCGGCGGACGCCACTGGCTGACCGATCTCACCGAGATCAGCGAGGTGGTGACCGTGGCGGAGATCGTGCCGGTGCCCTGGGCCAAGCCCTGGTTCCTGGGTCTCGCCAGCGTGCGCGGCGTGATCTATGGCTGCACCGATCTGGCCGGTTTCCTGGGTCTGGACCAGGACACGGCGCGGGGAGAGAGCCGCCTGCTGCTCGCCCACCCGCGCTTCGGCATCAACGCCGCGCTGCGGGTCGAGCGCACCCTGGGCCTGCGCAACCCCGTTGAGATGACGCAGGCGGAACGCCCCGCCGACGCGCCGTCCTGGGAGCAGGCCTTGTGGCGCGACGCGGAGGGTCGGGTCTGGACCCAGCTCAGCGTGGAGCGGCTGGTGGCCACGCCGCAGTTCCTGGAGGCTGCCATCGAGGGCTGGGGGCCGGCGGGCAGCGCGAGCCCGAGTCCCCCCGTTCACAGTCAACCCGGGCCCGTTCCCTATTGATGGCTTGTCGATATCGTACGCAACAAATCGAGGAGACGACGGTATGGCATTGAACGTGGAGAAACTGCGATCCAGCCGGTTCCTGGAGAAGTTCGGCGCGATCCTCTCCGGACTCATGGAGAGGGTCTCCGCCCTGGATACCGAGCGGCTGCCCCTGCTGCGCCGCCTGCCGGCCGACCAACGCTATCCCGCGGTCACCCTGGCCCTGCTGGCGGCGCTGCTGCTCGCCATCGGCAGCACCATCTGGCATGCCCGCCAGGCCGCCAACCAGGCCAACTGGATCGAGGTCTCCACCCGCCTGCAGATGCTCTCGCAACGCTACTCCAAGACCGCCCAGCAGGCGGTGCTGGGCAACCCGGCGGCCTTCGGCCAGCTGGAGGAGAGCCGCAAGCAATTCGCCGAAGGCCTCGCCAACCTGATCGAGGGGGGCGACGAGACCCCGGCCTCTCCCGCCTCCATCCAGCCTGCGCTGGCCGAATTGCAGAAACGCTGGGAGGTCTCCCGGCAGAACATCCAGACCCTGCTTGCCCAGCAGCAGACCCTGGTGTCGCTCGCCCAGTCCCTGAACGACATCAACAGCCGCACCGCCGAGCTGCTCGACCTGACGCAGCAGGTGATCACCCTGCTGCCGGGCGGCAACCCTCGCCTCACCGCCCTGGCCTACCAGCAGGCCCTGTGGTCGCAGCGCATGGCGAAGAACGCCAACGCCCTGATCGGCTCCGACCTCATCGACCCGGAGGCGGCCTACCAGCTCGGACAGGACGTCAAGTCCTTCCGCAGCGTGCTCGACGCCATGCTCAAAGGCAACGAGCAGATGCAGATCCCGGCCGTCACCGACCCCGACGTCAAGGACAAGCTGCAGGAGCTCAACGAGGTCTTCACCGCCTATGAGCAGCGCGTCACCACCATCCAGAAGAGCCTACCCCAGCTCGTCACGGCCAAGCGGGCCGCACGCGCCATCTTCGACGAGGGCGAGCAGATCCTGTCCCTCACGCGACAGCTCACCGACGCCTACCAGGGCCTGCGCACCGGTTTCACCCTCGCCCTCGCGGTCCTGTTCGGCTTGATAGCGCTGGCCCTACTGATCCTGCTGGGGGCGCTGAACGTGGCCGACGCCCGTCGCCGCGCCGAAGAGAACGCCCGCGAGAACAAGCGCAACCAGGACGCCATCCTGCGGCTCCTGAACGAGATGGGCGACCTCGCCGAGGGCGACCTCACCGTCCAGGCGACGGTGACCGAGGACATCACCGGGGCGATCGCCGACTCGGTGAACTACGCCATCGACGAGCTGCGCATGCTGGTGAACAACATCAACCGGGCCACCGCGCAGGTGACCGAGGCCACCGACGCGGCCAAGCGCATCACCGACGAGCTGCTCGCCGCCGCCGAGCGTCAGTCGGAGAGGATCGCCGCGACCTCCGAGGCAGTGAACCAGATGTCGCAATCCATCGCCGGCGTGTCGCAAAACGCGGCCGAGTCCTCCCGTGTGGCCGAACTCTCGCTCGCCACGGCGCGCAAGGGCGGCGACTCGGTGCGCAATGCCATCGCCGGCATGAACGCCCTGCGCGACCAGATCCAGGAGACCGCCAAGCGGATCAAGCGCCTGGGTGAGTCCTCCCAGGAGATCGGCGAGATCGTCGAGCTGATCGGTGACATCACCGAGCAGACCAACGTGCTGGCGCTCAACGCCGCCATCCAGGCCGCCGCCGCCGGCGAGGCCGGGCGCGGTTTCTCGGTGGTGGCGGAGGAGGTGCAGCGCCTGGCGGAACGCTCCGCCAACGCGACCCGGCGCATCGGCGCCATCGTCAAGGCCATCCAGGGCGACACCCAGGACGCGGTCAACGCCATGGAGGTCAGCACCCAGGGCGTGGTCGAGGGGACCAACCTGTCCGACGCGGCGGGTCATGCCCTGCAGGAGATCGAGACCGTCTCGGCCCAGCTCGCCCGCCTCATCCAGGGCATCTCCGACGCCACCCGGGAGCAGGCGCGCACCGCCGAAGACATCGCCCGCAACATGCAGGAGATCCTGCAGGTCACTCGGCTGACCTCCGACGGCGCCCGCCGCAGTGCCCAGTCTATGGACCAGTTGAGCGCCCTGGCCGACGAGCTCAAGGTGTCCGTCTCGGGATTCAAGCTCTGACGCGCCCGACCGCGCGCAGGGGTCACGAAAAGGCGAACGAGGATGCATGAGGATAGGGATTTCGACCTGGGGCCGCTGACCTGGGTCAAGGCCGAGGTCGACAGCGCCCTGGCGGCGGCGAAACAGGCGCTGACAGACTGGAATGGCGAGGACGTCGCCCCGCTCAAGGCGGCCGAGGCCCATCTGCACCAGGTCACCGGGGCTTTGAACATCGTCGACCTGCAGGGGGTGGCGGCGGTGTGTGCCGAGACCGAGCGGCTGCTGGCGGACATGGCCAATCGCGACGAGTTGCGCACCGCCGAGCGCGCTCAGGTCGCCAGCGCGGCCTGCGACGCGGTCCTCGGCTACCTGGACGAGCTGATGAATGGCGCGCCCAACGCCGAGCTGCGGCTGGCCCCGATCCATGCGCAGGTCGTGGCCCAGCGCGGCGCCGAGCCCCCGGCCCCCAGCGCACTGTTCTTCCCGGACCTCGACGTGCGGGTCAACCGCAGTCAGGCGGCCCCCAGCCTGGATGCGGCTGCGCAGGCACGCGCCATCCGCCAGGCGCGCGCCCGCTACCAGAAGGGGCTGCTGCAGTTCCTGCAGAATCGCGAGCCGGCGGCCGGTCTGCTGGAGATGGACCGTGCCGTGCAAGAACTGGAGCGCCTCGCCCCGGACGGCAGCCAATACACCTTCTGGTGGCTGGTGACGGGTTTCATCGAATCCCTGCGCCGCGGGGCGCTGCCGGTCGACTTCTGGGTCAAACGCCTGTGTGGCCGCGTCGACCTGCAGATGCGGCGCCTGATGGAGGGGTCGCGGCAGCTGGCCGAGCGCCTGCAGCGCGACGTGCTCTATTACCTCGCGCTCGACCGCGAGGGGGGCGGCCGCGCCCAGGAGGCGCGGCGCCTCTATCACCTCGATCGCTACCTGCCGCCGCAGCAGCCCGAGGCGGTCGCCGCCGCCCAGGCCGGCTGGCGTCCGCACCTCAACGCCCTGCGCGAGGCCCTCGCCACGGCCAAAGAGCACTGGATGCGGGTCTGTGCCGGCCGTCCGGAGAGCCTCGCCCCTTTCCAGGCCGCCGCCATGTCCTTGTTCGAAGCGGCGACCCGGCTGCCGAACGAATCCCTCAAGAACCTCTTACGCATGGTGCAGGCCGTGGCCAAGCGCCTGCCCAGCGTGGCCGACACCGCCCAGAACGAGGCGCTGCAGCTGGAGATGGCCACCGCGCTGCTGCTCACCCAGAACGCCACCGAGCACTTCGAGGCCCTGGGCGGCCTGTTCGACCGCCAGGCCGACGTGCTGACCCAAAGGCTGCAGGCCGCCATCGACCCCAGCTACGACGTCTCCCGCATCCCCACCGACGTCCCGCTGCTCGACGAGATCTCCCGCCAGGCACAGGAGAAGGTGATCCTGGCCCAGGTCACCCAGGAGATCCAGGCCAACCTGAGCCAGGTGGAGGAGATCCTCGACCGCTTCTTCCGCGAACCCAACGAACGCAGCCGTCTGCCGCTGGTACCCGGCATGATGAAGCAGGTCCTGGGGGCGCTCAACATCCTCCAGCTGGACACGGCGGCCGACCTCACCCGCGCCAGCTTGGAGCACATCGACCGCTTCGCCGACCCCGAATACCGCATCAGCCCGGAGGAGCTCAACTGGGTCGCCGATGCCCTCTCCACGCTGGGTCTGTACGTGGAGGCCCTGCGCTATGGCCGTGACGACCGGCAGCAACTCGCGAGCCTCTTGGCCCGGCGTGAGACCCTGCGCCCGCGCGAGGCCAGCGTCGAGACGCAGCTGCGCGAGGCCGTGGCCGGCCTGCAGCGTCAGGCCGAGGAATTACCGGCCGGTGAGCTCGATGCCGACACGCGCGACCAGCTCGCCGGCGAGCTGGGCCGGATCGCGCGCGATGCCGATCTGGTCGGCGACCTGCAGCTCAAGAGCCAGGCCGAGCAGGCGTTGCAGCAGGTGGCCGCCCAGGGCACGGCCGGCACGGTGCGTGCCGCCATCCAGCAGCTCGGTCAGGCCCCCGCGGCCGCCGCGCCGAGCGCCGAGGCCCTCAAGCTGGCAGCCGCCTCGGCCGAGGCGATCGATGCGGAGATGCTCAACGTCTACATCGAGGAGGCCAACGACGTCCTGGGCAATATCGTCGCCCAGCTCGCAAGGCTGCATGTCAACCTGTTCGACGCCGACGCCTTCGTCTCCATCCGCCGGGGTTTCCACACCCTCAAGGGCAGCGGGCGCATGGTCGGTCTCACCGATCTGGCCGAAGTGGCCTGGCAGGTGGAGGACACCCTCAATCACTGGTTGCGCGCCGAGCGGCCACCCACCCCCGAGGTGCTGGATTTCCTCGACAAGGCCGTGGATGCCTTCGGCGCCTGGGTGCAGGTGCTCGAGGCGGGGGGGCGGCCCCAGGTCGAGGCGGGAGAGCTGGTTGCCTGGGCACAGGCCCTGCGCAGCCAGGTCGCCGCGTCGGAGGGCAGCCCACCCCCAAAGTCTGACACCGGCGCGCCGGCGGGCTCCCCGGCCGCCGGTGAAGAGGATCAGGTCGAGATCGACGGGCACCGGTTGCCCGCTGCGCTGTACAACATCTTCATCGAAGAGGCTGCCCAGCGGCTGGCCGATCTGAAGGCCAACCTGAAGCGCATGGCGCGGGGGCACGACGCGGCCAGCTGGGAGGCCTTCGTCCGTTCCGCCCACACCCTGGCCGGTATTGCCCGCACCACCGGCTTCACCCCGCTGACCGAGGCCGCCCACGCGATCGAGCAGTGGGCCGGCATCTGGCCCGAAAAGGTGGCGCCGCTCACGGCAGAGGCCTTGGAGACGCTGGAGATCAGCACGGCCCTGCTCGACGAGATGGTGGCGGCGATCCGCAACCGGCACTGGCCCGAGGCACAGCCGCAGATCGCCGAATGTCTCGCTGCCCTGGAGCCCCCCGCCCTGGAGCCGCTCGAAGGCGTCCCCGCCGAAGTCTTAACCGAGCCCCCCAGCCCTATCGAGCCGGCCGAGGACGCGCCCGCGAGCATCCCGACGGCGGAATCGGTGAGCGACACCGGGGTCGCGACTGAGGCGGCCACGGGCGAGGCGGTGGCAATGGGCCAGCCGGCCGTCACACCCATACAAGCCCCAGAGCCGGCGCCGGCCGATGCCCCTGCCGAGGAGGCCCTGCCCCAGGACGACCTCGACCCGCAGCTGCTGCCCATCTTCCTCGACGAGGCGGCCGAGCTCATGCCGCGCATTGGCGAGAGCCTCAGGCAGTGGCGCAGCGATCCGACCGACGACGCGGTGCGCCAGGCGCTCAAGCGCGATCTGCACACCCTCAAGGGCAGCGCGCGCATGGCCGGGGCCATGCGCCTGGGCGAGCGTACCCATCGCGTGGAGACCCGGCTGCAGACCCTGGGCGAGTCGGCACCGACAGCGGCCTTCATCGATCAGCTGGAGGCCGATTACGACCAGCTGGCCGAGATGGTCGATGCCCTGCAGGGGCGACCGGCGCCCGAGGCCGCGCCCGCCCCCGGTGCGGCGGCCCCGGTCGCGGCGGCCCCCGGACTCATTCCCTCCGGGGCAGGCCCCATGCCCGCCGTTCAGGCGGTGACCGAGGAGGACCTGCGCCTGCGACAGACGCTCAAGCTCAAGGCCAACGTCCTCGACACCCTGCTCAACGAGGCGGGCGAGGTGGCGATCGCCCGCGCGCGGGTGCAGAGCCTGCTCGCGAGCTACAAGCAGACCGCCCAGGAACTCACCGCCAACGTCGAACGCCTGCGCAACCAGCTGCGTGAACTGGAGATCCAGGCCGAGAGCCAGATGCGCACGCGGCTCAACCAGATGGACGAGGCCGGCGAGTTCGACCCGCTCGAGTTCGACCGCTACACCCGGCTGCAGGAGCTCACGCGCCTGCTCTCCGAGAGCGTGAACGACGTCTCCACCGCCCAGGACAACCTGCTCGCCGGCATCGAGGATGCCGACCGCACGCTGCATCTGCAATCGCGCATGACCCGCAACCTGCAGCATGAGCTGATGCGCATGCGCATGATGCCCTTCGCCACCCTGTCCGAGCGCCTGCATCGCGTCGTGCGCCAGGCGGCCAAGGAGCTTGGGCGCAAGGCGCAGATGGAGATCGAGGGCGGTCGTACCGAGCTCGACCGCACCGTCCTGGACCGCATCGCCGCCCCGCTGGAGCATCTGCTGCGCAACGCCGTCGCCAACGGTGTGGAGCCGCCGCAGCAGCGGCTTGCCGCCGGCAAGCCGGAATACGGCGAGATCCGCCTCTCGCTCCGGCAGGAGGGCAACGAGATCGTGATCACCCTCGCCGACGACGGGGCCGGCATCGACTACGCCGCCGTGCGCGCGCGCGCGCAGACCCTGGGCTGGATCAGACCGGAAGACGAGGTCACCCCCGAGCAGCTCGAGGCCTTCCTGTTCACGCCGGGCTTCTCCACCGCACGCGAGGTCACCGAGGTAGCCGGCCGCGGCATCGGGCTGGACGTGGTCAGGAACGAGATCGCCGGCATCGGCGGCCGTGTGCGGATCCAGAGCGAGCCGGGCAGGGGCACGCGCTTCATCATCCGGCTGCCGCTCACCCTGGCGGTCACGCCGGTGGTGCTGGCCCGCGCCGGCAACCAGACCTACGCCTTGCCCGCCAACCTGGTCGCCTTGGTGCGCGAGGTGCGCCAGGAGGAGCTCGCCCGGCTGCTGGCTGCGGGGGGCTTGGAGATGGGCGGTGAGCACTACCCCCTGCGCAGCCTGGCCGAGCTCATGAATAGCCACAGCCAGCCCGTCGAGGGGCGCTACCGCACCCTGCTGCTGCTGCGCGCGGGCGCGGAGCGGCTGGCGCTGCACGTCGACGCCCTGGAGGGCAATTTCGAAGCGGTGCTGAAGAACACCGGGCCCCAGGTGGCGCGCATCCCCGGCATCATCGGTGCCACCGTCCTGGGCGACGGGCGCATCGCCCTGATCCTCAACCCCTTCGCCCTGGCCGAGTGGGTGCCGCGGCAGCCCAAGCCGCTGGTGGCGATGCCGGCCCCGGCGGGCCAGGCCCCGCTGGTCCTGGTGGTGGACGACTCGCTCACCGTGCGCAAGATCACGAGCCGCCTGCTCACCCGCGAGGGCTACCGCGTCGCCACCGCCAAGGACGGCGTGGAGGCCCTGGAATTCCTGCAGGACGAGCTGCCGGCGGTGATCCTGCTCGACATCGAGATGCCGCGCATGGACGGCTACGAGGTCACGCGCGCCATCCGCGCCAACAGCCGGCTCAGGGGGATCCCCATCATCATGATCACCTCGCGCACGGCGGACAAACATCGTCAGTACGCCCTGGACCTGGGCGTGAACCAATACATGGGCAAGCCCTTCGACGAGGACGCCCTGCTGGAGGCGATCGCCCAGCTGACCAGTCAGGCGGTGCCCGCCTGACTGGTGCAACGGGTCAGCGGAACCACAGCAGGATGCTGTCCCAGATCCGTCCCAACAGGCCGGCGACGGCCACGTTGTCCAGGGCGCGCAGGGGGTAGTCGCCGATCGGCCTGCCGTCCAGGGTCAGGCGCAGGGTGCCGAGCGGCTGGCCGCGCGTCACGGGTGCGAGCAGGGGTTGCTGGGTGATGAGCTGCGCCTGGATGCGCTCGCCGGCGCCGCGCGGCACGGTCACGTAGAAGTCCTGCCCGAAGCCCAGCCCCACCTCGCCCTGCCGCCCCTTGTAGACCTTGACGCGGGTCACGGGCTGGTTGGCCTTGTACAGCCGCACGGTGTCGAAGGCCTGGAAGCCGTAGTTGAGCAGCCGCTGGCTCTCCATGGCCCGTGCGTTGTCGGAACGCGCCCCCAACACCACCGAGATCAGGCGGCGCTCGCCGCGGCGGGCCGAGGCGATCAGGCAGTAGCCGGCGCTCGCCGTGTGCCCCGTCTTGACCCCGTCCACATTGGGGTCCAGCCACAGCAGGCGGTTGCGGTTGGGCTGGGTGATGCCGTTGTAGGTGAACTCCTTGATCGCGTAATAGGTGTAGTAGTTCGGGTAGTCACGGATCAGGGCGGCGGCCAGGCGCGTGAGGTCGCGCGCGGTGGAGTAGTGCTGCGGGTGAGGCAGCCCCGTGGAATTGACGAAATGGGTGTTGTGCATGCCCAGCCGCTTCGCCATCGCATTCATCATCGCGGCGAAGCCCTCCTCGGAGCCGGCGATGGCCTCGGCCAGGACGATGCAGGCATCGTTGCCGGACTGGACGATGACCCCCTTGAGCAGGTCGTCCACCTTGGCGGGCTGGCGCGGATCGAGGAACATGCGCGAACCCTCCGCCCGCCAGGCACGCTCCGACACCGGAAGCGTCTGATCGGGGCGCAACCGCCCCTCCTTGAGCGCGGTGAAGACCAGGTAGGCGGTCATCAGCTTGGTGAGCGAGGCCGGCTCGACGCGGGCATCGGGGGCCTGCTCGGCCAGGGTCTGACCGGAGAGCAGGTCGGTGAGCAGCCAGGCGCGCGCCTCGATCTGCGGCGCCGGCGGCGGCGGCAGGGTGGCGGCGTATGCAAGGGGGACGAAAAACAGCGCGAGGAACAGAGACAGGGGTTTCATGCGTGGTGAGTGGCGGGAAAATCAATAGGACGGCCCGCGGCAAACCGCAGGCTGGCGGGGTGTGAACCGGCGTATCGTCGGCTAGCGTACGACCCGGTAGGGCCGGTGCCCCAGCGCGGCGGTGAGGTACTGCGCGGCGCGCTCGGCCTGCTCGTCGCTGGCGAAGGGCCCGGCCTGCACCTTGACGAGGCCATCGGCCTCGATGCGCGCGAGCCCCGGCAGGGCGGCGTCACCCTGCAGGCGCTCGACCAGGCGTTGGGCCGCCTGCGGGTTGGCATAGGCGGCGAGCTGCAGCCACTGGGCGGGGGCGGCCTTGGGCGGCTCGAGCGCGCTCTCCGGGCTCGCCTGCACGACGACGCGGAACGGGCGCACCCCAAGGTCCTCGGCCAGTCGGCGCGCCGCCGCGTCGGCCTGGCCGGCGCTGGCATAGGGGCCGACTTGGACGCGGACGAGGCCGCCCTCGCTCGGGCGCCACACGCCCGGCAGCGTCTCACCGTGGCGCTGTGTGAGCCGTTGCACCAGAGCCTCCGCCGACTCGGGGCGGCCGAAGGCACCCAGCTGCAGATAGATGCCGGCGGGCTGCATCGTCGCGACGTTGCCGACGGGCGTGGCCGGCTGGGCATTGCCCTGGGCGGAAACGAGCACCGCCCCCGATTCTCCGCTAAGCGTCGAATCGCCCCCCACGGGGGCCAAGAAACTCTTGGGGCGGCCCGGCGAGTTTCTTGAGAGCACCGGTGTGGCGGTCTCGCCCGCGCCGGCGGCGAAGGAGGTGGTCGCGTCGCCCTCGTCCGGGAACAGGCGCTCGACCTCCACCATCCCCACCCCTTTCAGAAGGTCCAGTTTGTAGGCGGCGGTGTAGGACAGGTCGATGACGCGGTCGGGGTGGAAGGGGCCGCGGTCGTTGATGCGGACGATGACGCTGCGGCCGTTGTCGGGGTTGGTCACCCGCGCGTAGCTGGGGATGGGCAGCGTCCGGTGCGCCGCGGTCATAGCGTACATGTCGTAGGGCTCGCCCGATGAGGTGGGCCGGCCGTGGAAGCGGCGGCCATACCAGGAGGCGAGCCCGCGCTCGAAATGCGGCGCATCCCCGGCAAGCGGGCTGTAGCTCACCCCGCGCACGCGATAGGGGTTGTTGGCGAAGCGATGCAGCGGCTCGGGCCGCGGCACCGCGTCGGGCACGGCATGGAGATTGGGCGGCGGGTTGGCGCCGGGGCCGTCGTCCTTGTAGTAGCCGCCGCCGCGCAGGGGGGGCAGCACGCTGGGACGGGCCGGCTCGGCGCGGGTGGTGGCGTCCGGGCGCTCGGTCGGGGCCATGCTGGTACAGCCAGCGGCCAGGACGCCGATTCCAGAAACCGCTACAAGTTTTAAGGACAACCTCATGTTTTGACCAGTTTTTTGTGGGTCGCAACACTCATCACGATACCAAAGCCCAGCAGGACTGTCACCATCGAGGTGCCGCCATAGCTCACCAGGGGCAGCGGCACCCCCACCACGGGCAGGATGCCCGAGACCATGCCCATGTTGACGAAGGCGTAGATGAAGAAGGTGAGCACCAGGGCGGCGGCGAGCAGGCGGCCGAACAGGGTGGGCGCGCGGGCGGCCAGCGTCAGGCCGCGATAGACGATGGCGGCGTAGAGGGCGAGCAACAGCAGGTTGCCGATGAGGCCGAATTCCTCGGCCAGCACGGCGAAGATGAAGTCCGTGCTGCGCTCGGGCAGGAAGTCGAGGTGGGTCTGGGTGCCCGCCATCCAGCCCTTGCCGGTGAGGCCGCCGGAACCGACGGCGATGGTCGACTGGATGATGTGGTAGCCGGCCCCCAGCGGGTCACTGCTGGGGTCCAGCATGGTCAGGATGCGCTGGCGCTGGTAGTCGTGCAGCATGTGCCAGGCGAAGGGGGCGGCGGCGGCGGCCAGGGCAGCCGCGGCGGCGATCAGTTTGAGGCTCAGCCCGCCCAGATAGATCACGAAGAAGCCCGAGGCGGCGATGAGCAGCGAGGTGCCCAGGTCGGGCTGGCGCAGGATGAGCACGACCGGCAGCGCGAGCAGGCCGAGGGCCACGGCGAAGTCGACCGAGCGCAGGCTCTCCTGCTTCTGGTGCAGGTACCAGGCGAGCAGCAGCGGCACGGCGAGCCGCATGAGCTCCGAGGGTTGGATGCGCGTGACCCCCAGATCGAGCCAGCGGCGCGCACCGTTGACCACCTCGCCGAACAGGGCCACGGCCACCAGCAGGACGAGGCCAACGGCATAGGCGAGCGGCGCGAATTGCATCAGCCGCTGCGGTGGGATGTGGCTGGCGAGCAACATGGCGGTCAGGGCCACCGCGATGTTGACCAGATGCGCGACGAACTTGTCGCTGTTGCCGGCGGAGGCGCTCCAGACGGCAACGAGGCTCACCAGCAGCAACAGGCCCAGCAGCCCGACCAGCACTGGGTCGAGGTGGGCCGTCAGGCGTTTGAACAACCGCTCAGCGAGCATCTCCAGGCACCTCCTCGGGTTCGCCCGCTGCCGGCACGGGGGAGGCATCCTCGCGCTCCTCCGCCTCCTCGGCCGTCGCTTCGGGTGCGACCAGGCCGCCGGGCGCGGCGGCGTCGGGTCGTTTGCCCAACAGCCAGTAGTCGATCACCTTGCGCGCCATGGGCGCCGCCGTACCGCTGCCGCTGCCGCCGTTCTCCACCATGACCGCCACGACGATGCGCGGCGCCTCGGCCGGGGCAAAGGCGATGAACAGGGCATGGTCGCGGTGGTGCGCGGCGATGCGCTTCTCGTCGTAGCGCGCCCCCTGCTTGATGCCGATCACCTGGGCGGTGCCGGTCTTGCCGGCAAAGGCATAGGCCGCACCCGCCCCGGCCGCGGCGGCGGTCCCACCCGGCAGCATGACATCGACCATGGCCTGTTTGATCACCGCCAGGTGCTGAGGCTTGAGCGGAATGCGGCCGAGAACGCGCGGCGCCGCGTAGTGCATGCGTCCGCTCGTCGGATCCTGCCAGGCGCGCAAAAGCTGCGGGGCGTAGACCACCCCATCGTTGGCAATGGCCATGGTCGCCACCGCCAGCTGCAGCGGCGTGGCCAGCATGTAGCCCTGGCCGATGCCGGCGATCACCGTCTCGCCCGGCCACCAGGGCTGGTTGAAGCGGCGACGCTTCCACTCGGGGTTGGGCAGCAGGCCCGCAAGTTCCCCCTCCAGGTCGATGCCGCTCTTGCGGCCGAAGCCGAACTGGGCGAGGAAGCGGTGCATGGCCTCGATCCCCATCTGGTGGGCCAGGCGGTAGTAATAGGTGTCGCAGGACACGGCGATGGACTTCTTCAGATCGACCACGCCATGGCCGTTCTTCTTCCAGTCGCGGTAACGGTAGGTGCTGCCGGGCAGCGAGAAATAGCCGGGGTCCTGGATGCTATCGCCCGGGGTGCGCAGGCCCAGCTCCAGACCGGCCAGCCCCATGAAGGGCTTGATGGTGGAGCCGGGCGGATAGACGCCGCGCAGGGCCCGGTTGATGAGCGGCCGCGTCATGGGGTGGTTGAGCTCGGCCCAGGTGGCCTGGTCGATGCTGTCGATGAACAGGTTGGGGTCGAAGCCGGGGCGGGAGACCAGGGCGAGCACCCCACCGTTGCTGGGGTCGAGCGCCACCAGGGCGCCGCGATGCTCGCCGAACACCTCGACGGCCACTTGCTGCAGCCCCGCGTCCAGATGCAGGTGGATGTTGTGGCCGGCCACCGGTGGAGTGCGTTCAAGCAGGCGTACGGCACGCCCCCCGGCGTCGGTCTCGACCTTCTCGAAGCCGGTGCGCCCGTGCAGCCAGCGCTCATAGCTCGCCTCCACACCGGCCTTGCCGATGTATTCGCTGCCGCGGTAATTGGCGTCACGGCCCTCGGCGGCGAGCTGGTCCTTGTCCTGGGCGCTGATCCTCCCGATGTAGCCCACCACGTGGGCCATCACGTCGGTGTAGGGGTACTGGCGGAACTGACGCGCGCGCACCTCCACGCCGGGCAGGCGGTAGCGGTTGACGGCCAGACGCGCCACTTCCGCTTCGGACAGCCGGGCGCGCAGGATCACGCGCTCGAAGCCCTTGCTCTCCCCCAGCAGGCGGCGGAAGCGTTTGACATCGGCCGGGGTAATCTCGACCAGCTCGGCCAACTCACGTATCAGCTGGTCGAGGTCGCCCGCCTTGTCCGGGGTGATCTCCAGGGTGAAGGCGGTGTAGTTCTGCGCCAGCACGGTGCCATTGCGGTCGTAGATCGCCCCGCGCGGTGGCGGCGCAGGGACCAGGGCGATGCGGTTGTTCTCCGCCAGGGTGTGGTAGCGCTCGAACTGCACGACCTGCAGCCAGAAGAAGCGACCGGCCAGGACGAGGAGCAGGCCGATGGCGATCAGGCCGGCCGCCTCCAGCCGCCGACGGTACTGCCGGAAGGACTCCTCGGGGGTGATGTAGCGCAGGACCCTCATGGCACCGCCAGGGCGCTTGGATCACTTGTCCTGGGCCATGGCCGCGGGCGGGGCGGACGGCCGCCCGGCCAGGCGGTGCAGCAGCAGGCACACCGGCAGCCAGAGCAGGGCCGCCATCGGTCCGGCGGCCAGCGTCCACCAGTCGATCACCGTCTGCCCCGCAGCCAGCCCCAGCAGCAAGACGGCCAGCTCTTTGCCGACGAACAAGGGGGCGAGCTGCAGGGCCTGCCCGGGCGGTAGGAAGTTCTCCAGGCGCCGGCGCACGGTGAGCGCGGCGAAGGCGGCCAAGACGTAGACGAGTCCGTGCAGGCCGAACAGCACGCCGCGCGCGGCGTCGGTCAGCAGGCCGAGGCCGCAGGCGAGCCCGAGCCCGGCCCGGTGCGGGGCGTGGATGTTCCAGTACAGCAGCACGATGAAGCTGAAATCCGGGACCAGCCAGCGCCACTGCCCCGGCCAGGGCAGCAACCCGAGCAGGAAGGCGATGGCAAGGCTGCCGTAGACCAGACGCGCACCGGCCGGGGCGACGAGCTGCGGGCCGCGCGGGGCGAGCGTGGCGTCCTGGTTCATGGCCGCCCCGCGGGTGGCTGAACACCCTCAGGCATGCGTTGCAGGATGACCAGCTGCCGCTGCTTGCCCACCCCGGCGAGCGGCGCGCAGAGCGCGCGGGCGAAGGGGCTGTGGCGCGGCGGCTCGGTGGCCAGGACACGCGCGACCGGGATGCCGGCCGGGTAGCGTCCGTCTAGGCCGGAGGTGACCAGGATATCACCGGTCTGCATGTCGGCGTGCATGTCGAGAAAGCGCACCTCCAGCAGCCGGTCCTGCCCCTCGCCCGAAACGAGCAGACGCAGCCCATTGCGCAGGACCTGAACGGGCACGTCCTGCTCCGGCGAGGTGATCAGGCTCACCTCGCTGCTGTTGGGATAGACGCGGGTGACCTGCCCGACCAGACCGAGCGCATCCACCACCGGCCAGCCGGGGGCTACCCCCTGCCGGCTGCCGCGGTTGACCACGACCTTGCGGGCGAAGGGGTTGGGCAGCACCTGAATGAGCTCCACCGCGATCGCACGGTAACCCGGCGGGGTATCGAGGTCGAGCAGGGCGCGCAGATGGAGGTTCTCGGCCTGCAGCAGCTCGCGGTCCTGCAATAGCAGCAACAGTTCGCGTCGCTCCGCCTGCAGACGGTGGACGTCGCGCAGCAACTCGCCGTGGATGCGGAAGAAGTCGAAGGCCTCCTGCAGGTAGCGGAAGGGCCGGGCGAGCTGGTTCTGCAGCGGATGCAGCACCGCGGTCAGGCCGGCGCGTACCTGATGCAGTAGATCATAGCGCGCATCCACCGTCATCAGCACCAGACAGAGCAGGACGTACAGGGATAGGCGCAGGGGCAGGCCCATCACCCGCACGAACATGGGTGCCTGAGCGTTCGTGGCCATGGGGGCAGGGGCCTGGGCTAGAGGCTGGGGGACGGGCCGGCCGCGGCCCGTCACACCCCCTCACACCGCACTCGCATCAGTCGTTGGTGAACACCGTCGACAGCCGATCCATCTCCTCCAGCGCCCGGCCTGAGCCGCGCACCACACAGGTGAGCGGGTCGTCGGCGACGATCACCGGCAGCCCGGTCTCCTCCATGAGCAGGCGGTCGATGTCGCGCAGCAGGGCGCCGCCGCCGGTGAGCATCATGCCCTTCTCGGCGATGTCGGCGGCCAGCTCCGGCGGGGTCTGCTCCAGCGCCGACTTGACCGCCGAGACGATGGTGTTGAGCGGTTCGGTCAGGGCCTCCAGGATCTCGTTGGAGGTGACGGTGAAGGAGCGCGGGATTCCCTCGGCGAGGTTGCGACCCTTGACCTCCATCTCGCGCACCTCCGACCCCGGAAAGGCGCTGCCCATCTCCTTCTTGATCTGTTCGGCGGTGGACTCGCCGATCAGCATGCCGTAGTTGCGGCGGATGTAGTTGATGATGGCCTCGTCGAACTTGTCGCCGCCCACGCGCACGCTGGCGGTGTAGACCACGCCGCCCAGCGAGATGATGCCCACCTCGGTGGTGCCACCGCCGATGTCCACCACCATGGAGCCGGTCGCCTCCGCCACCGGCAGCCCGGCACCGATGGCCGCCGCCATCGGTTCCTCGATCAGGAAGACCTGGCGCGCGCCGGCACCGATGGCTGACTCGCGGATCGCCCGTCGTTCCACCTGGGTCGCCCCGGAGGGCACGCAGATGATGATCCTCGGGCTGGGGTGGAAGAGCCGCGTGTCGTGCACCTTCTTGATGAAGAACTTCAGCATCTGCTCGGTGATGTTGAAGTCGGCGATGACGCCATCCTTCATCGGGCGGATGGCCTGGATGTTGCCCGGGGTGCGGCCGAGCATCTGCTTGGCCTCGTTGCCCACCGCCTGGATGACCTTCTTGCCGGTCGGGCCCTCGTGGCGGATGGCCACCACCGACGGCTCGTCCAGCACGATGCCGCGGCCGCGCACATAGATCAGGGTGTTGGCCGTGCCCAGGTCGATGGCCAGGTCGGTGGAGAAATAACCGCGTAAAAATCCAAACATGATCTGTAATATCGGGGTCTGGTATGGGTACGTCTCGCCCGTCATGGGCGAGTCTCTTCACCACGACCCAGCGTGGCACGGTCAGGCGCGCAGCCGGTGATCGTCTCGCCCGGCGCCACCCGCATGGACGCCGCCGGGCCAGGCGCGTGGTCAAGCGGCATATGATAACCTATTCGGTTTCAGGGTATAGCGCTTGCGCCCGAAGGCGAGGTCATCGGGTGTGACGCCAGGCTGCACGGTCGCCCAAGAGGTCATTCATGTCGCTCACACTCGAAGACATCCGCCGCATCGCCCACCTCGCGCGCATCCGCATCGATGCCGACGAGGCTGCGCGCTATCAATCCCAGCTCAACGAGATCTTCCACCTGATCGAACAGATGCAGGCCGTCGACACCGCCGGCATCGAGCCCATGGCCCATGCCCGCGACGTCTACCAGCGCCTGCGCGAGGACGTGGTCACCGAGACCAACCGGCGCGAGGCCTTTCAGGCCGTGGCCCCGCAGGTGGAAGACGGGCTCTATCTGGTGCCCAAGGTGATCGAATAGGCGGCGAACCCAAGGCGCCCGTCAGGCTGAAGCACACACCAAGTCATGAACCACACCTCGCTCAAGCAGTTGTCCCACCTGCTCGCCTCGGGGCAGGCCTCCAGCCGCGAGCTCTGTCAGGACTACCTCGACCGCATCGCGCGCCTGAACCCTGTGCTCAACGCCTTCATCACCGTCGACCCCGAGCGCACCCTGGCCGAGGCCGAGGCCGCCGACCGCCTGCGCGCCGAGGGCCGGGCCGGGGCGCTCACCGGCGTGCCCATCGCGCACAAGGACATCTTCTGCGCCGAGGGCTGGCTCACCACCTGCGGCTCCAAGATGCTCGCCAACTTCGTCGCCCCCTATGATGCGCACGTAATCGAGCGCTGCAAGGCGGCGGGACTGCCCTGTCTGGGCAAGACCAACATGGACGAGTTCGCCATGGGTTCGTCCAATGAAACGAGCTACTTCGGCCCCGTGCGCAACCCCTGGGCCCTGCAGGCGGTCCCAGGCGGCTCCTCCGGCGGCTCGGCCGCGGCGGTGGCGGCGCGCATGGCGCCGGCCGCCACCGGCACCGATACCGGCGGCTCCATCCGCCAGCCGGCCGCCTTCTGCGGCATCACGGGACTCAAGCCCACCTACGGCACGGTCTCGCGCTACGGCATGATCGCCTTCGCCTCCTCGCTCGACCAGGGCGGCCCCATGGCCACCAGCGCCGAGGACTGTGCGCTGCTCATGAACGTCATGGCCGGATTCGACGCGCGCGACTCCACCTCGCTGGAGCGCCCGGCCGAGGACTACACCCGCGACCTCACGCGGCCGCTCATCGGACTCAGGATAGGTCTGCCGCGCGAGTATTTCGCCGAGGGTTTGAGCGCTGACGTCGCCCGCGCGATCGAGGCGGCGCTGGCCGAATTTCGGCGGCTGGGTGCACAGACGGTGGAGGTGAGCCTGCCCATGAGCCGGCTTTCGGTGCCGGTGTACTACGTGTTGGCGCCCGCCGAGGCGTCCAGCAATCTCGCCCGCTACGACGGCGTGCGCTACGGCTACCGCGCGCCGGAATACACCGATCTCACCGACATGTACGAGCGCACCCGCGCCGAGGGCTTCGGCGACGAGGTCAAGCGGCGCATCATGATCGGCACCTATGTGCTGTCGCACGGCTACTACGACGCCTACTACCTGCAGGCGCAAAAGCTGCGGCGTTTGATCGCCCAGGACTTCGCGGCGGCCTTCCAGCAGTGTGACGTCATCCTCGGCCCCACCACGCCCACCACCGCCTTCGAACTGGGCGCCAAGCGCGCCGATCCGGTGGAGATGTATCTGTCCGACATCTACACCATCGCGGTCAACCTCGCCGGGCTGCCCGGCATGAGCCTGCCCTGCGGCTTCGGCGCCGACGGCCGGCCGGTGGGGCTGCAATTGATCGGCGACTACTTCAGCGAGGCGCGGCTGCTCAACGTCGCGCATCAGTATCAGCAGGTAACCGACTGGCACACCCGCCTGCCCGAGGTGAAATGACCATGCAGTGGGAAACCGTCATCGGACTCGAGGTCCACGTCCAGCTCACCACCGCCGCCAAGATCTTCTCCGGCGCCTCCACCGCCTTCGGCGCCGCGCCCAACACCCAGGCCTGCGCCGTGGACCTGGCGCTGCCCGGGGTGCTGCCGGTGTTGAACAAGGGGGCGGTGGAGCGGGCCATCCGCTTCGGGCTGGCGATCGGCGCGCGGCTCAACCGGATCAACGTCTTCGCGCGCAAGAACTACTTCTATCCGGACCTGCCCAAGGGCTACCAGATCAGCCAGTACGAGCTGCCCATCGTCGAGGCGGGCAGCCTGCCCATCCAGGTCGGAGAGCAGACCAAGACGATCCGCATCACCCGCGCCCATCTCGAAGAGGACGCCGGCAAGAGCCTGCACGAGGACTTCCATGGCATGACGGGGATAGACCTGAACCGCGCCGGCACGCCGCTGTTGGAGATCGTCTCCGAGCCGGACATGCGCTCGGCCCAGGAGGCGGTGGCCTATGCCCGGGCGCTGCACACCCTGGTGACCTGGATCGGGATTTGCGATGGCAACATGCAGGAGGGCAGCTTCCGCGTGGACGCCAACGTCTCGGTGCGGCCGAAAGGGTCGGAGGCCTTCGGCACGCGGCGCGAGATCAAGAACCTGAACTCCTTCCGCTTCCTGGAGCAGGCCATCGAGTACGAGGCGCGCTGGCAGATCGGCGAGCTGGAAGACGGCCGCGCCATCCACCAGGCCACCGTGCTGTTCGACCCGGACACGGGCGAGACCCGCATGATGCGCTCCAAGGAGGAGGCGCACGACTACCGTTATTTTCCCGACCCCGATCTCCTACCGGTCAAGCTCGACGAGGACTGGATCGAAGCGATCCGCGCCGAGCTGCCGGAGCTGCCGCAACAGAAACAGGCGCGCTACCAGGCCGAGCTGGCGCTGTCCGCCTACGACGCGGCGACGCTCACCGCCTCGCGCGCCACGGCCGAGTATTTCGAGGCGGTGCTGGCCGCCCTCTCCCCCAGCCCCTCTCCCGAGGGGAGAGGGGGGGCGGCCAAGCTGGCCGCCAACTGGGTGATGGGGGATCTGGCCGCCGCGCTCAACCGCGAGGGTCTGGACATCGCGCAAAGCCGGATTACCCCGGGGCGCCTGGCGGGGCTCCTGCGCCGCATTGATGACGGCACCCTCTCGTCCAAACTCGCCAAGGAGGTGTTCGCCGCCCTGTGGGCGGGCGAGGGCGATGCCGACACCATCATCGCGGCGCGCGGGCTCAAGCAGATGTCGGACGCCGGTGAGCTCGAGCGCATCGTCGACGAGGTCCTGGCAGCCAATCCCAAGTCGGTCGAGGAATACCGCGCCGGCAAGGACAAGGCCTTCAACGCCCTGGTCGGCCAGGTCATGAAGGCCACGCGCGGGCGCGCCAACCCGCAGCAGGTCAACGCGTTGCTCAAACAACGCCTCGGGGGCTGACGCGGTCGGGCTACACCCGCCAGCCACGGCAGCCGTTATAGTTGGCACACTGCGGTGTAACCGCGCGTCGGTTGGACCCCGCAACGCCACCCTGCGTCCATGAAAAACCCGCTCGCCCGCCTGCTGACGCTGATCCTGGCCTGGCTGTCGCTCCTGCCTGCAGCGCTGTCTGCAGGCCCACCGGCGAATACGCCATTGGTGCTGGCCGTGTTGCCCTATCTACCGGCGCCTGAGATCGAGCGGCGCTTCGCGCCGCTGGCGGCCCGCCTGAGCGAGGCGCTGCGGCGCCCGGTGCAGGTGCGCGTCGGCCAGAGTTACAAGCAGCACCTCGCCGCCATCGGCGGCGACCAGGTGGACATCGCCTACATCGGCCCGGCCAGCTACGTGCGCATGGTCGAGCGCTACGGGCGCAAACCCATCCTGGCCCGGCTGGAGGTCACCGGGGAGCCCGGTCTGCGCGGCGTGATTGCCGTGCACCGCGACAGCCCGCTGACCCGCGTCGACATGCTCAAAGGGCGCAGCATGGCCTTCGGTGCTGCGGACTCTAGGGCGGGGCATCTGCTACCGCACTATCAGCTGCTACAGAGTGGGGTGCGTCTGCGCGATCTGGGCCATCACCGCTTCCTCGGCACCCACCGTGACGTCGCCTTGGCCGTCCTGGCGGGCGACTTCGATGCCGGCGGGCTCAAGCAAGAGGTCTTCCAGGAATACGCCGGGCGCGGGTTGCGCGCCCTGGCGGTCAGCCCGGCGGTGCCGGAGTATCTGTTCGTCGCCCGCGCCACCCTTCCGCCGGCCGATGTGGAACGGCTGCGCCATACCCTGCTCAACCTGCACCGCGACGCGGCCGGTCGCGATGTGCTCAAAAGGCTGCATCCTGGGCTCAGTGCCCTGGTCGGCGCCGACGATGCCGATTATGACGGCCTGCGGCGGATGATGCGGGCAGTCGATGCGGATGCCTGAGATGCGTCTGTGGGCCCATCCCGTCCTGCCCTGGTTGGGTCTGGCACTGCTGCTGGTGGGGATCCTGTGGATCGGTGAGCAGCAGCTGAGATCGCAGCAGGCGCAGGAGACGCAGGCGGCCCTGGGCTCGGCCCGGCACGAGCTGGATCTGCTCGCCACCCTGGTGCGCAGTCACCTGGAACAGGGGCATTACGAGGGCGCCAGCCAGGTGGTGCAGGCCTGGGGCAGCCGGCACGCGCACGTGGCCGAGATCGTGCTCGAGACGGGCAATGGCTTCCGACTCGGACAGTATCGTCGCCCCTCGGTCACAGGCACGCGCACCCCGCCCCTGGAGGCCACGCTCAACTATGGCTACCAGGGGGCTGCCCATCTGACCCTGGTGCACGATCTGTCCCCCATCACCCAGCGTCAGCAGCAGTTGCGCCTGCAGCTTGGCGCGGCCTATGCCCTGTTCGCCCTGCTACTGGGGCTGCTTTTACGCCAGCTCCAGCTGCGACAACGCGAGGGGGCCGAACTGCGTCTCCTGAGCCAGCGCACCGAAGCGGCCAACGTCCAGCTCCGGACGGCCCTGGCCGAGCGTCAGGCGGCGCAACAGGAACGCGATCGCCTCATTTCGGTGCTGGAGGCCACCCCCGACCTGGTCGGCATGGCCACCCCGGACGGCCGCATCCTCTATCTGAACGCTGCCGGGCGACGCATCACGGGCCTGGCGCAGGCGTCCCTGCAGACCCACCAAATCACCGACATCCACCCGCCTTGGGCCATGGCTGTGATCCGCGACGAGGGGATCCCGACGGCGATCCGCACCGGCGTCTGGTCTGGCGAGACGGCCCTGCTCGGCGCGGGCGGGCGCGAGATCCCGGTCTCCCAGGTGATCGTCGGTCATCGTGATGAACGCGGTGAGCTGCTGTACCTGTCCACGATCATGCGCGACATCAGCGACAGCAAGCGGGTGGAGGCGGCCCTGCGCCATTTCAAGGACACCCTGGACCGCATCGAGGAATGCGTTTTCATCTTCGAGGCCGACAGCCTGCGGTTCATCTATGTCAACCAGGGGGCCGTCGCCCAGGTCGGCTACAGCGAGGCCGAACTCCTGCAGATGACGCCGCTGGACATCAAGCCGGAATTCGACGCGGCGCGCTTCCAGGCCCTGATCGAGCCCCTGCGCCGGGGCGAGCGGCCGGCCATCCGCTTCCAGACCATGCACCGGCACCGCGATGGCCATGACATTCCGGTGGAGATCTTTCTGCAGTACGTCCAGCCGCCGGACGAGGCCCCGCGATTCATCGCCATCGTCAGCGACATCAGCGAACGGCTGCGCAGCGAGGCCGCCCTGCGCGCCAGCGAGGCGCAACTCGCCCAGGCCCAGGCCATCGCCCATCTGGGTAGCTGGGACCTGGACCTCACCACCGGGCAGGCGACCTGGTCGGACGAGGAATACCGCCTGCTCGGCTACGTCCCCGGCGAGGTCGCCGCCAGCGCCGAGGCCTTCATGGCCCACGTCCACCCGGACGACCGCGCGGCGGTGTGGGCGGAGATGCAGGCCGCGATGCAGCGCGAGGACGGTCATTACCGCATCGAGCATCGCGTGCTCGTCCCCGACGGCAGCGAGCGCATCGTTCTGGAACAGGGTCGGGTCAGCTTCGACGCCGAGCACCGGCCGCTGCACATGATCGGCACCACCCTCGACGTGACCGAGCTGCGCCGCACCGAACGCGAACTGGCGGCCCACCGCGACCGCCTGGAGGAGCTCGTGGCGGCGCGCACGCGCCAGGTCCAGGAACAGGCCGCCATCATCGACCAGATCCACGACGCCGTGGTGAGCACCGACCTCGACGGCGTCATCACCAGCTGGAACCGCGGCGCCGAGCGGCTCTACGGCTACAAGGCGCAGGAGGTCTTGGGCCGCTCGGTGGGGCTGCTCTATGAAAACAGCGATTTCCTCTGGCGCGAGGTCATCCTCCCCCTGCAGCGGCAGGGGGCGCTCGAGCTGGAGGTCAGGCTCAGGCGCAAGGACGGCACCGTCGTGGATGTGCTGCTCAGCCTTAGCCTGCGCCGCGACCCGCAGGGCGAACCCATCGGCATGATCGGCTATAGCCTGGACATCAGCGAGCGCAAGCAGGCGGAACGCTTGCTCAAGCAGCGTAGCGAGGAGCTGGCCGCCGCCAACCGCGAGCTGGAGGCCTTCGCCTACTCCGTCTCGCACGACCTGCGCGCGCCGTTACGCGCCATCGACGGCTTCAGTCAGGCCCTCCTGGAGGACTACGGCGAGCGTCTGGACGGCCCCGGCCTGGACTACCTGCGCCGGGTGCGCGCCGCCACCCAGCGCATGGCCACCCTGATCGACGACCTGTTGCAGCTGTCGCGCGTGAGCCGGGCGGCGCTGCAGCCGGGCGTGGTCGATCTGAGCGGGATGGCGCGCGAGATCCTCGCCGAACTGCAGCAGGCGCAGCCTGAACGGCGGGTGGACATCGTCGTGCAACCCGGCCTGACGGTGTGGGGCGACCCTGGTCTGTTGCGCACCGCGCTCTACAACCTGCTGGAGAATGCCTGGAAATACACCGGCAGTACCGAGCGGCCGCGCATCGAGGTGGGCAGCACGCCGTCAGAGGCGGGCCCCGCGTTCTATGTGCGCGACAACGGTGCCGGCTTCGACATGCGCTATGCGGACAAGCTGTTCGGCGCCTTCCAGCGCCTGCATCACCCGAGCGAATTCGAGGGCACCGGCATCGGTCTGGCCACCGTGCAGCGCATCGTCCACCGCCATGGTGGCCGCATCTGGGCCGAGGCGAGCCCCGGCCAGGGCGCGACCTTCCGTTTCACCCTGCCGCCAGCGGTCACCTTGTCGGGCTGACCCTTTTCCGAACAGAATTCCACCACCACCCACAAAGAGGAGGAGAGACACGTGGACCCGACGGACAAGGTCATCCTGCTGGTGGAGGACAACGCGGACGATGAAGAACTGACCCTGCGCGCCTTCCGCAAGAACAACATCCTCAATCCGGTGGTGGTCGCGCGCGACGGGGTGGAGGCGCTGGACTACCTGTTCGGCACCGGTGCCCACAGCGGCCGCGACACCCGCAACCAGCCCCAGGTGGTGCTGCTCGATCTCAAGCTGCCCAAGGTGGACGGGCTGGAGGTCCTGCGGCAACTGCGTGCCGACCCACGCACCCATCTGCTGCCCGTGGTGATCCTGACCACCTCCAACGAGGAGCGGGACATCCTGGCGAGCTACCAGCTCGGCGCCAACAGCTATGTGCGCAAGCCGGTGGACTTCGAACAGTTTCTCGAGGCGGCGCGGCAGTTGGGCCTGTACTGGCTGGTGCTCAACGTGCCGCCGCCGGCTGCCGGGACACCCTGAATGAGCAAGGTCCTGCGCGTCCTGTTGGTGGAGGACTCGGAGGACGACGCCCTGCTGCTCGAGCGCGAGCTCAGGCGTCACGGCTACCGGCCGATGCTGCATCGGGTCGACAGCGCGGCCCAGCTGACCCAGGCCCTGGCCGAGCCCGATTGGGACGTGGTCATCACCGACCACAACCTGCCCGGCTTCAGCTCGGAGGCGGCGCTCGACCTGGTGCGCCAGACCGGTTCGGACGTGCCGGTGATCATCCTCTCCGGCACCATCGGCGAGGATGTGGCGGTGGCCGCCATGAAGGCGGGGGCGGCCGACTACATCATGAAGGACAACCTCGCCCGCCTGGTGCCGGCCATCGAGCGCGAGGTCCGCGACGCCGCGGTGCGCCGTGCCCACCGCCAGGCGGAGGCGACCATCCGTCACCTGGCCTACCACGACCCGCTGACCGGACTCACCAACCGGGCGCAGTTCGAGCGCAAGCTGGCCGAGGCGCTCGATGAGTCGCGCGAGCTGGATACCCACCACGCCCTGCTCTACCTCGATCTGGACCAGTTCAAGGTGGTCAACGACACCTGCGGCCATGTCGCCGGCGACGAGCTGCTCAAGCAAGTGGCCCTGCTGTTGCACGCCCAGGTGCGCGACAGCGACACCGTCGCCCGCCTGGGCGGCGACGAATTCGGCATCCTGCTCGAAAACTGCCCGCTCGACCGCGCGCAGCACATCGCCGCCCAGGTGCTCGCCGCCCTCAACGACTTCCGTTTCAGCTGGCTGGGCAAGACCTTCGCCATCGGCGGCAGCATCGGCCTGGTGCCGATCAACCGGGCGAGTGGCACCCTGGCCGACCTCATGGGGCGCGCCGACGTGGCCTGCTATGCCGCCAAGGACCTCGGCCGCAACCGCATCCACCTGTTCCAGGAGGACGACGTCGAGCTCGCCCGCCGCCAGGGCGAGATGCACTGGGTCGCCCGCATCAATGCCGCCCTGGAGCAGGACCGCTTCGAGCTGCACTGGCAGCGGATCGATGCCCTCGGCCACACGCCCCAGCCCGCCTTCCGCGAGATCCTCCTGCGCCTGCGCGACGAGTCGGGCACGCTGATCGGCCCGGGCGCCTTCCTGCCGGCGGCCGAGCGCTACAACGTGGCCCCCGCTCTGGACCGCTGGGTGGTGCGCCGCTTGCTCGAACACGTCGCCCGCCATCCGGACGCCGCCGCTAGCGGTGCCCCCAGCTTCTTCGTCAACCTGTCGGGGGCGACCCTCAACGACACCGGCTTCGACGCCTACCTGCGCGAGCTGTTGCGCGACACCGGCCAGACCGCCGCGCTGCTCTGCTTTGAGATCACCGAGACCGCCGCCATCGCCAACCTGAGCCGCGCCCTCGACTTCATCCACGCCATCCGCGCCGAGGGTTGCCGCTTCGCCCTGGACGACTTCGGCTCGGGGCTGAGTTCCTTCACCTATCTCAAGACCCTGCCAGTGGATTACCTCAAGATCGACGGCGCCTTCGTGCGCGACATCACCCGCGACCCCATGGACCGCGCGATCGTCGAGGCCATCCACCGCATCGGCCACACCGTAGGCCTCAAGACCGTGGCCGAGTTCGTCGAGGATGCCGCCATCGTGTCGGAGCTGACCCGGTTGGGGGTGGATTACGCCCAGGGTTACGGCCTGCACCGCCCACAGCCGCTCGCGGCGGCCAAGACCGGCTAGGGCGTGCCGTTCGTGGCCGGCGCCGTGGTGCGGGCCGCCTCGGCGGGCAGGCCTTTGAGCTCGCGAAAGCGCCGCTTGTAGCCCTCATAGCGCATTTCGATCTCGCGCATGGCGTTTTCGCTGCGTGCGTGCAGCTGCGCCAGGCGGGCGAACTCGCGCTCGCTCTCGGCGAGCGCTTGGCTCAGGCCCGCCGGCGGCGTGCGCCCGGCCTGGCGGTGGGCGGCGGCCTCGCCCTCGAGGCGGGCCTTGCGCGCCCGGGCCTGCTCCAGCAGCGCCTCCAGGCTCTCCTGTTTGGCCCGCTCCTGCGCCAGAGCGCGCTCACGGGCGAGATCAATCTCGGCCTCGTGCACATAGGTCGACAGCAGCGCCCGGTCCTGGCGCTCGCGCGCGAGGTCGCGTCCGCCGACGTTGGCCGTCGGCGTCGCCGGCCTGGCCTTGCGCAGCAACCGCCCCTGCCGGTCGAGCACGTCCGGCTCGGCGGCATGCAAGGGCGGCTTGTCGCTGTAATAGACCCGGCCGCGTTCATCGACCCAGCGGTAGGTCTGCGCCCAGCCCGGCAGGGCGAAGAGCAGGCCAAGGACCAGGGCGGCGGCTGTCCGCCCGGGGCAGCGGCTCGACGCCCGCTCAGGCCGCACCATAGCGCTCGCGGTAGGCGCGCATGGCCGCCAGGGTCTCGGCCTGCCCGGCACGCGCCGCCAGATAGGCCATCAGGTCGTCCAGACGGACGATGGGGATGACCGGTAGGCCATAGTCGCGGCTCACCTCCTGCACGGCCGAGAGCTCACCCGTGCCGCGCTCCTGGCGGTCCAGGGCGATCGCCACGCCGCAGGGCTCGGCCCCCGCCGCACGGATCAGCGCCACCGACTCGCGCACCGAGGTGCCGGCCGAGATCACGTCGTCGACGATGAGGATGCGCCCTTGGAGCGGCGCGCCGACGATCACCCCGCCCTCGCCGTGGTCCTTGGCCTCCTTGCGGTTGTAGCTGAACGGCACGTTGCGTCCCAGGCCGGCCAGGGCGATGGCCACTGCCGCGGCGAGCGGGATGCCCTTGTAGGCCGGGCCGAACAGGCCGTCGAAGGCGAGCCCGGAGTCGAGGATGGCTTTGGCGTAGAATTCGCCCAGACGTTTCAGCGACAGCCCGTCGTTGAACAGCCCGGCGTTGAAGAAATAGGGCGAGACGCGACCCGCCTTGGTCTTGAACGCCCCGAACAGCAACACCCCCCGTTCGATGGCGAAGCTCAGGAAATCCTCTTTGAAAGCCGACACGCGATCCGTCCGTCAAAAATGCGCATTGTAACCCTCAACGTCAACGGCCTCCGTTCGGCGGCCAGCAAGGGCTTTTACGACTGGCTGCCGCGCGAGGCGGCCGATGTCGTCTGCCTGCAGGAGCTCAAGGCACAGGTCGCCGACATGACGGCGCAAATGCTCAATCCGCCGGGCTATTACGGCTATTTCCACTATGCCGAGAAGAAGGGCTACAGCGGCGTGGGCATCTACTGCCGGCGTCAGCCGGACCGGATCATCGAGGGCCTGGGCATACCGGATATCGACGCGGAAGGCCGTTATCTTGAGGTTCAGTTCGGCCGGCTCGCCATCGTCTCCGTCTACCTGCCCTCGGGCTCCGCCGGCGAGCACAGGCAGGCGGCCAAGTTCGCCTTCATGGAGCATTTCTACCCCCATCTCGCTCGGCTGGCACAGGCCGGCCACGAGGTCATCCTCTGCGGCGACTGGAACATCGCCCACACCGAGAAGGACCTCAAGAACTGGCGCTCCAACCAGAAGAACTCCGGCTTCCTGCCCGAGGAGCGCGCCTGGATCGGCCGGGTGTTCTCGGAGCTGGGCTTCGTCGACGTCTACCGCCGCCTATACCCCGACGCCACCGAGGAGGGCTACACTTGGTGGTCCAACCGCGGCCAGGCCTGGGCCAAGAACGTCGGCTGGCGCATCGACTACCAGATCGCCACCCCCGGCATCGCCGCCAAGGCCCTCGAGGCCCGCATCTACAAGGCCGAGCGTTTCAGCGACCATGCGCCGCTGACCATCGACTACGACTACAACCTGTGAGCGGACCCGAGTCCCCCAGCGGCCGTCTCGGCGGCCTGGCCATCTACGCCCACCCGCGCGTGCTGGGCATGCTCTTCCTCGGCTTCTCCGCCGGGCTGCCGCTGCTGCTGGTGCTGGGTACGCTCTCCTTCTGGCTCCGGGAGGCGGGGGTGGACCGCACCACCATCGGCTATTTCTCCTGGGTGGGGCTGGCCTATGGCATCAAGTGGGCCTGGTCGCCGCTGGTCGACCGGCTGCCGCTGCCGGTATTGAGCCGCGTGCTGGGCCGCCGGCGCGCCTGGCTGCTCGCCTCGCAGGTGACCATCGCCCTGGCGCTCCTGGGCATGGCGCACACCGACCCGACGCAGAGCTTGAGCCACATGGCCTGGTTTGCCCTGGCCGTGGCCTTCGCCTCGGCCACCCAGGACATCGCGCTGGACGCCTACCGCATCGAGGCGGTGGAGGTGCGGCTGCAGGGGGCGATGGCCGCAACCTACCAGGCCGGCTACCGCGTGGCCATGATCACCGCCGGCGCCGGCGTGCTGTGGATCGCCGCCGTCTTCGACCCGTCCGAGGCCACCTATGAGCACGCCCCCTGGCGCATCGCCTATACGGTGATGGCGGCGCTGATGGGGGTCGGCATCCTTACCACCCTGATCGTGCGCGAGCCCAGGGTGGACGCTGCGCGTGCGGCGCTCCTCGCCGAGACCCTGGCGCGCGAGGAAAGGGCGCGCGTCTGGCTTGCCGACCAGGGCTTACAGGGGGTGTGGCTCAAGCTTGCGGCCTGGCTGCACGGGGCGGTGCTGTCGCCCTTCATCGACTTCGTCCGCCGCTACCGCTGGCAGGCCCTGCTGGTGCTGGCGTTGATCGCCACCTACCGCATCTCCGACGTGGTGATGGGCATCATGGCCAACCCGTTCTATGTGGACATGGGCTACACCAAGGACGAGGTGGCCACGGTGGCCAAGGTCTATGGGGTGATCATGACCATCGTCGGGGCCGCCATCGGCGGGCTGCTGACCGCCCGCTGGGGGGTGATGAAGACCCTGTTCCTGGGGGCGCTGCTGTCGGCCGCCACCAACCTCCTCTTCGTCTGGCTGGCCGGCCGCGGCCACGACGTCACCGGCCTCGTCTTCGTGGTCTCGGCCGACAACCTCTCCGCCGGCATTGCCTCCTCGGCCTTCGTGGCCTATCTCTCCGGCCTCACCAATGTCGCCTATTCGGCCACCCAATACGCCCTGTTCAGCTCGGTGATGCTGCTCCTGCCCAAGTTCATCGCCGGCTTCTCCGGCGTGGTGGTGGATGCGCACGGCTATGCGTTCTTCTTCACCGGCACGGCGCTGATCGGCTTGCCGGTGCTGCTTCTGGTCTGGCTGGCGGCGCGGGCAAGGCGGTCGGCGGCAAAGTCGGCGTAACACACCTCTGTTAACCTGGGGTGAGCCCTGCCTCGGACCCGTTCCATGTCCCTGTCCACCCGCCGCCGCGCCGAGCGGCTGATCCCCGCGCTGGAGGCCCTGCGCCGCCACGCCCTGGCGGTGGAGCAGGCGCATGCGCGGGAGATCGAGGCCGTGCACCCGGACCACCGCCCGAGCGCCTGCAATCTCCTGCACTACCTCGCGGTGCGCCAGAGCGACATCCGCGACCTGCAGAACGAGCTGGCGCTGCTGGGCCTGTCGCGGCTGGGGCGGGCCGAGGCGCACACCCTGGCTAGCCTCAACGCCGTGGTGAGGGCGCTCTATGCCCTGGCCGGGCGCGAGCCGCCGTCGCGCCGTGTGCGCCGGGGACAGGTCGGCATTGCCGACGGGGCGCAGCAGCTCGATGCCCATGCCCGGGCGCTGCTGGGTCAGCCGGCCGGCCGGCGCGCCACCCGCATCATGGTCACCATGCCCAGCGAGGCGGCGCATGCCCCCGATCTGATCCGTCGGCTGCTCGAGGCCGGCATGGACGTCATGCGCATCAACTGCGCGCATGACGACGCCGAGGCCTGGCTCGCCATGATCCGCAACCTGCGCACCGCGGAGGCGGAATGCGGCCGCCGCTGCCGCGTCTACGCCGACCTCGCCGGCCCCAAGCTGCGCACCGGGGACATCCGCCCGGTCGGCCGGCTGATCGACTTTAAACCCAAGCGCGACGCCTGGGGGCGTGTGGTGCAACCCGCGCGTGTCTGGCTCACGCCGCGCCACGCGGCGCTGCCGCCGGACGGCGACGGCGTCCGGCTGCCGCTCGACCCCGAACTGCTCGCCCTCATGCGCCCGGGCGACCAACTGGAGCTGGAGGACAACCGCGGCAGCCGCCGGCGCCTGCAGGTCGTCGAACGCCAGGGCGAGGCCTGGTTGGCGCACGCCGAACGCCATGTCTATCTGCGCGACGGCGCCGCTTGCATCCTCTGGCGGGGCGACGCCCAGCTCGCCGCCGGTCGGGTGGGCCCCCTGCCCGAGCGGGTCCAGCCGCTCACCCTCAGGGTGGGCGACCGGCTCTTGCTCACCGGCGATGACCGGCCCGGCGAACACCCGCTCACCGACGCCAGCGGCCGGGTCACCCGGCCTGCCAGCATCCCCTGTACGCTGCCGGCGGTGTTCGACGCCGCCGCGCCGGGCCAGCGCGTGTGGTTCGACGACGGTCGCATCGGCGGACGCATCCTGGCCAACGACGGCCGCGAGATCGTGGTCGAGATCACCCATGCAGCCCCCGAGGGCAGCCGCTTGCGGCCCGAGAAGGGCATCAATCTGCCGGACACCCGCCTGGACGTGCCGGCCCTGACGGCCAAGGACCTGGAGGACCTGCGCGCCCTGGCCGGGCATGTCGACATCGTCGGGCTGTCCTTCGTGCGCGGGCCGGAGGACGTTCAGGCCCTGCATGCCGCCCTGCGTGCACTCGAGGCCGGCCCTGTCGGCACCGTGCTCAAGATCGAGACGCCGCAGGCCTTCGACAACCTGGCCGGGATCCTGCTCGCCGCCCTGGCCAACCCGCCGGTGGGCCTGATGGTGGCGCGCGGCGACCTGGCGGTGGAGGTGGGCTTCGAGCGCCTGGCCGAGGTGCAGGAGGAGATCCTCTGGCTCGCCGAGGCCGCGCACGTGCCGGTCATCTGGGCCACTCAGGTGTTGGAGGGCATGGCCAAGCGTGGGCTGCCCTCGCGCGCCGAGGTCTCCGACGCCGCCTTCGGCGTACGCGCCGAGTGCGTGATGTTGAACAAAGGCCCCTACATCGTCGAGACGGTGGACTTCCTCGCCGAACTGCTCGAGCGCATGGGCGAGCACCGCCGGAAGCAGCGGCCGATGTTGGGTCAGTTGGTCAGAAGACTGAGGACGGAGGACTGAGGACTGTGTCGGGCGGGTGCTGCGCACCCAAACACGTGAACAGTCCGCTGTCTGAGGGTTCAGCGCTCGGGATTGCCTACGCTCGCCGGTGCGCAGGCGCTGGTGCTCTGTCCCCTGTCCGCTGTCTTCTCCCCTCCGAGAAGCGCCTCGATCTGCGGGCCGACGGCCTCACCGTGGGCGCGGTAGAGGGCCAGGAGCGACTGCGCCGTCTCCGCCCAGCGTGCGAGCCCCGCCTCGGCGGCGGCGCTCAAGGCCCCGAGGTCGCCGCCCGCCGCCCAGCGCTGGTAGGCGTCGGCCAGCGCCGGTGCGAGGCTACGCCGCATGCCGGTGAAGTTGGCGAAGAAGAAGTGGAGACTGGCCGGCTCGCCGCGCTCGATCAGCCCCGGCAGGGTGGACAGGCAGTCGGCATACAGGTCGCGCACGGCGCGGGCCATGATCTCTGCCCGGCTGCGCATCACACTCAACAGCAGCGTGCCCCAGTCCTCGCCCAGCGCCGCCTCGACCCGCGCCTCGCCCAGCTCGTGCAGGATCACGGCCTCGATCTCGTTGGCCGTCATGGCGTTGAGCGCCGCCTCGGGCGCGTGTTCGAACGGGTAGTACGCCAGTGCGCGCGCCATCGCCGCGTTGCGCTTGGGATTGAAACGCCACTCCTCGTAGCGCTCCCACAACCAGCGCTTGAGGGCCTCGCTGCGCACGAACACGGTGCCGTCCAGCATCATCCCCGGCGGGGCGTCGAGGTCGCGCGCGTATTCGCAGCCGGACACCAGCACCCGATGGCCCTGCCGCGTCTCGCTGCGCAGGAGCTGGCCGAGGAAGAAGTGCGGTTTGCACTGCCGCCCATAGCCGCCCGAGTACACTAGGCCATGCGACAGCAGCTCGGCGTTCACACGGCCGACCTCGAAGGGGTCGACCTCGCCCGAGGGCAGGGGCAGCGGCACATAGGGGTCGGTCTCGATGCCCTCCCACAGGGCGCTGCGGGCGTTCATCCAGTCGCCCACCTCCCCCTTGGGCATGTTGGCGCTCAAGGGGATGTCGTGCTCCCAGCGGTAGAGTTCGCGCATCTTGAGCAGGAAGGTGCACAGGGTCAGGTCCCCGGCATACTGGGCGTCGGAGATGTCGCAGTTGCGCTGGACCGCGTTGATCAGGGCGGCCAGATCCAGCCGCCGGGATTGGCCCGCGCGGGGCAGGGGCGGTGCGGCTGCGATCTCGGTCATGTCGGCCTCCGCTACAATATCCGATGAAATTACTCGGATTATAGGCCGATCGAAAATGATGAGGAAACCATGCGCTATTGGCTGATGAAATCGGAACCTTCGGAATACAGCATCGATGACTTGGTACGCGACGGGGTGGTGCCCTGGTTCGGGGTGCGCAACTACCAGGCGCGCAACTTCATGCGCGACCAGATGCGCGTGGGCGACGGGGTGTTGTTCTACCACTCCTCCTGTCCCGAGCCCGGCATCGCGGGGGTCGCGGAGGTGGCCACCGCCGCCTATCCCGACGCCACCCAGTTCGATCCCGCTTCGAAGTATTACGACCCCAAGGCCACGCCGGAGCGGCCGCGCTGGTATCACGTGGACGTGCGTATCCGGCAGAAGACGCGACTGATGCCGCTCGCCGAGATGCGCGGCTATCCGGAGCTGGCCAACATGCGGGTGCTCGCCCGCGGCAACCGCCTGTCCATCACCCCGGTGGACCCGGATGAGTGGCGTTTCATCCTCGCCAGACTGGGGGTGACGGGCTGAGAGGCAGCGGCTGCCTCAGTCGTTGCGTGCCGCGCAACCGCAGTGCCCGGCCTGTCGCTGGGTCTGCACCGGCGGGCAGGGTACCGTGCCATAGGAGCAGAACACGCAGCAGTCGCCCGCCTTTGGCCGCAGCACGGTGTGGCAGGCCTCGCACTCGTAGAACCACTGACAGGCATCCTGCGGCATGCGCTCGGTCTTGACGTGGCCGCAGACCGGGCAGGTCAGGGTGGAGTCCAGGACGATGGCGCTCATTTGGCCACCACCTGCGCCGGATAGCCGGCCTCGCTCACGGCCCGCGCCAGGTCGGCGGGGGTGGTGCGGGCAGCGTTGTAGGTGACGACGGCACGGCGCTGGTCAAGATCGACCTCCGCCTTGGTCACGCCGGGCACCCGGGTGAGGGCCTTCTTCACCGTGATGGGGCAGGCCGCGCAGGTCATGCCCGAGACCGACAGGATGGCGGTGCGGGGCGCGGCCAGGGCGGGCAGGATGGCAAGGCTGAGCATCAGGGCGCAGAAGGTCTTCATGGCGATCCTTTCAATAGAACAGGGGCAGGATGAGGGGGAACAGGAAGGCGAGGGCGGTCAGGCCGGCGGCGAGCCAGAACAGGGCCCGGTAGGCCCTGTACACCCGCGGTACGGCACACACCTGCCCCGGCTGGCAGACCGCGGCCGGGCGAGTGAGCCGCCGCCAGGCCAGGGTGAGGGCGGCCAGGGCGAGGGCGAGAAACAAGGGTCTGAGCGGTTCGAGCGCAGTCAGGTTGGCGATCCACGCCCCGGAGAAGCCGAGGGTGATCAAGACCAGCGGCCCCAGACAGCAGGTCGAGGCCAGCAGCGCGGCCAGACCACCCGTGAGTACCGCGCCCAATCCGGATTTGCGTGCAGCCATGGTGATCGTCTCCCATACGATGTACGCTAAGCTTGCCGCCGTACCTGAGTACGGAGTCAAGCCATGCCGCAGACGTCATCCCCCCAAGGGCTCTACACCATCGGCCGCCTGGCACGGACGGCCGGCGTGCACGTCGAGACCGTGCGCTTCTACCAGCGCAAGGGTCTCATGCGGCAGCCCCGGCGGGACCCCGGTGGTGTCCGCCGCTACACGGAGGCCGACCTGGGCCGGCTGCGCTTCATCAAGTCCGCCCAGCACCTGGGTTTCAGCCTGGAGGAGATCGGCGAGCTGTTGCGGCTCGAGGACGGGGTCTCCTGCGCCAAGGCGCGCGCCCTGGGCGAGGGCAAACTGGCCGAGGTGCAGCGCAAACTGGCCGATCTGCAGAGCATAGAGTCGGCCCTGCGCGGCCTGGTCGCGCAATGCGGGCAGACGCAAGGACGGGTGCGCTGCCCGCTGATCGACGCCCTGCGCACCCCGGACACCCCCGCCTGAGTCCACGCGGCCCTCGGACCCCCCGCGTGGACCCCACCCTGCTCACCTTCCTGCTGATCTACCTGGCCATCGGCCTCATCGCCGGCTTCGTGGCCGGACTGCTCGGCGTCGGTGGGGGGCTCGTCCTGGTGCCCGTGCTGACCTGGGTCTATGTGCATGCGGGCTTCCCCGCCGCCTACAACATCCACCTCGCCCTGGGTACCTCACTCGCCACCATCGTCTTCACCTCGCTCTCCAGCCTGCGCGCGCATCACCACCACGGCGCGGTGCGCTGGGCGGTGGTGCGCCGCATCACGCCGGGCATCGTGCTCGGCACGCTGGCCGGCAGCCTCGCCGCCGCCTGGCTGCCCGACCAGGGGTTGCGGCTCTTCTTCACCGTCTTCCTCTTCTACGCCGCCACGCAGATCTTCTTCGGTTTCCGGCCTGCCGCCCACCGGCAGCCCCCGGGCTGGCCGGGGATGACCCTGGCCGGCGGGGTGATCGGGCTCGTCTCCAGCTGGGTGGGCATCGGCGGCGGCACCCTCTCGGTGCCCTTCCTCACCTGGTGCAATCTGCGCCTGCAGGAGGCGATCGGAACTTCCGCCGCCATTGGGCTACCCATCGCGGTGAGCGGCACGCTGGGCTACGTCCTCTCGGGTCTCGCCGTCGGCGGCCTGCCGACGGGCAGCCTGGGCTTCGTGTACCTGCCGGCCCTCGTCGCCATCGCCGCCATGAGTGTGCTGGCAGCCCCCTGGGGGGCACGCCTGACGCACCGCCTGCCGGTGGCGCGCCTGCGGCGCATCTTTGCCGGGGTGCTCTACCTGCTGGGGCTGCGCATGGCCTGGAGCCTGATCGCTTGAACGCTCGCCTGACCCTGTCACTCAACCAAGACCCAACCGCCGAAAGGAGACGAAATGCGCTATCTCTACCTGGTGCTGGCCCTGCTGTTCTCCCTGAACACCTTCGCCGCCGACTACGCCCGCGAGAAACGCTGGGCCGATGAGATCCTGCCCGCCGTGCTGGTCGGCGACCCGGTCTGGCTGGACGGTCCGAAGGGACACCGCTTCCTGGCCCTCTACACCCCCGCCGCCAACGCCCGCGCGGCGGTGGTCGTCGTCCACGGTCTCGGCGTGCACCCGGATTGGGGGCTCATCAGCGTCCTGCGCCAACAACTACCCGAACACGGCTACAGCACGCTCTCCGTACAGATGCCGGTGCTCGCCGCCGAGGCGCGCGGCGATGCCTATCCGCCCACCTTCCCCGAGGCCGCCGAGCGGCTCAAGCGGGCGGTGGCTTGGCTCAAGGCCAAGGGTTATCCGAAGGTGGCCATCGTCTCGCACAGCCTGGGCAGCCGCATGAGCTACGTCTATCTGAGCGGTGCGGGCGGCCGCGAGGTGGCCGCCTGGGTCTCCATCGGCTCGCCCGGTTCCGAGGACTGGTCGCGCCTGCGCCTGCCCGTCCTCGACCTTTACGGCGAGAACGACCTGCCGGCGGTATTGCAAAACGCCGGCAAACGCGGCAAGGCCCTCAGGCACCCCAAATCGGCCCAGACCAAGGCGGTGGGCGCCGACCATTTCTTCGAGGGGCAGGATGCCGCCCTGATCGGTTACGTCAAGGATTATCTGGACAAGACGTTGTGAGAGCGGCTGGGGCCTGGGCCCCGCCAGGCAGCGGGGTGCCGGCCGCCGCTCAGATGATGTCCAGGTGGCTGATGGCCGCGGCCGAGGGCTGGCCGTCCTCGCGGCCCTCGCGGTAGAGCTTGATCTTGAGCCGCAGGTCGTTGAAGGAGTCGGCGTTGCGCAGGGCATCCTCGGCGCTGATCACCCCCGCCTTGTAGAGATCGAACAGGGACTGGTCGAAGGTCTGCATGCCCAGGTCGCGCGACTTGGCCATGATGTCCTTGATCTCGAACATGCGCCCCTCCTTGATCAGGTCGGCGATGAGCGGCGAGTTGAGCAGGACCTCCACCGCTGGGATGCGCCCCTTGCCATCCAGGCGCGGGATCAGGCGCTGCGAGACGATGGCCTTCAGATGCATGGCCAGATCCAGCAGGACCTGATCCCGCCGCTCGCGCGGGAAGAAGGAGAGGATCCGGTCCATGGTCTGGTTGGCGTTGTTGGCGTGCACCGTGGACAGGCACAGGTGGCCGGTCTCGGCGTAGGACAGGGCGTATTCCATCGCCGCGACGTCGCGGATCTCGCCCATCATGATGACGTCGGGTGCCTGGCGCAGGGTGTTCTTCAGCGCCACCTCCCAGCTCTCGGTGTCGGTGCCCACCTCGCGCTGGGTGATGATCGAGTTGCCGTGCTGATGCACGAACTCGATCGGGTCCTCCACCGTGATGATGTGCTCCTGCATGTTCTGGTTGCGGTGGCCGATCATGGCGGCCAGCGTCGTGCTCTTGCCACTGCCGGTCGCCCCCACCAGCAGCACCAGGCCCCTGGGCACCAGGGCGATGTCCTTGAGGATGGGCGGCAGGTGCAGCTCCTCGAGCTTGGGGATGCGCGTGTTGATGCGGCGGAAGACCACGCCGACGCGACCCTGCTGCACGAAGGCGCTCACCCGGAAGCGGCCGATGTCCAGGTCGTGGATGGCGAAGTTGGCCTCGTGGTGGGCGTCGAACTCGGCGCGCACGCGCTCGGGCATCACCGAGCGGGCCAGGTTCTCGGTTTCGGCCGGGGTGAGGGTCTGTTTGGAGATCGGCGTGACCTTGCCGTCCAGCTTGACGGCGGGCGGAAAGCCCGCGGTCAGGAACAGGTCGGAGGCGTTGCGCGCCACCATCAGGCGCAGCCAGTCGTGGATCGGCTTGGGGAGTGCGCTGTTCATGATCTAGCCGAGGAACATGTCCTTGTTGACGGCCACCGCGCGTGCCTCGCTGGCGGCGATGACGTTGCGCTTGACCAGCTCCATCAGGGCCTGGTCCAGGGTCTGCATGCCCAGCGACTGGCCGGTCTGGATGGCGGAGTACATCTGCGCCACCTTGTTCTCGCGGATCAGGTTGCGGATGGCCGGCGTGCCGATCATGATCTCGTGCACCGCCACCCGGCCGCTGCCGTCCTTGCGTTTGACCAGGGTCTGCGAGATCACCGCGCGTAAGCTTTCCGACAACATGGAGCGCACCATCTCCTTCTCCGCCGCCGGAAAGACGTCGACGATACGGTCTATGGTCTTGGCGGCGGAGCTGGTGTGCAGCGTGCCGAACACCAGGTGGCCGGTCTCGGCGCCGGTGAGCGCGAGCCGGATGGTCTCCAGGTCGCGCATCTCGCCCACCAGGATCACGTCCGGGTCCTCGCGCAGGGCGCTGCGCAAGGCGTTGGCGAAGCCGTGGGTGTGCGGGCCCACCTCGCGCTGGTTGATCAGGCACTTTTTGCTCTGGTGCAGGAACTCGATCGGGTCCTCGATGGTGAGGATGTGGCCGTGCTGGGTCTCGTTGATGTAGTCGATCATGGCCGCCAGGGTGGTGGACTTGCCCGAGCCGGTGGGGCCGGTCACCAGCACGATGCCGCGCGGCTGCTCGGCGATCTCCTTGAAGATCTTGGGTGCCTGCAGCTCCTCCAGGGTGAGCACCTTGCTCGGGATCACCCGGAACACCGCGCCGCAGCCGCGCGCCTGGTTGAAGGCGTTGACGCGGAAACGCGCCACCTCGGGCAGCTCGAAGGAGAAGTCGGTCTCCAGGTGCTCCTCGTAGGCCTTGCGCTGGGCGTCAGTCATGATGTCATAGATCATGGCCTTGACCTGGTTGTGATCCAGCGGCGGCACGTTGATGCGGCGGATGTCGCCGTGCACCCGGATCATGGGCGGCAGTCCCGCCGACAGGTGCAGGTCGGAGGCCTTGTTTTTGACCGTAAAGGCGAGGAGATCAGCGATTTCCATTATAATTCTTACGTTTACGTAAACCTCCGGGGGATCCTGGGCCATTATGGGCGCAATCGCCGCGGCCTTGCAAGCCGTGCACGCGCGCATCGCCGCGGCTTGCGCCGAGGCCGGGCGCGACCCCGCGACGGTGCAGCTGCTGGCGGTGAGCAAGACGCACCCCGCCGACGCCATTCGGGCGGCCTTCGCGGCGGGCCAGCGCGCTTTCGGCGAGAGCTATGTGCAGGAGGCCCTGGCCAAACAGGCCGCGCTCGCCGACCTCGAGATCGAGTGGCACTACATCGGGCCGCTGCAGCGCAACAAGACCCGTGCCGTGGCCGAACACTTCGCCTGGGTTCATGGCATCGACCGCCTGGATCTCGCCGAACGCCTGTCGCGCCAGCGCCCCGAGAGCCTGCCGCCCCTGCAGGTCTGCGTGCAGGTCAACGTCGGCGGCGAGACGAGCAAGCGGGGGGTGCCGCCCGACGCGGCCGTGGCGCTGGCGCGCCAGGTGGCGGGGCTGCCGCGGCTCAAGCTGCGCGGCTTCATGACCATCCCACCGCCGAGCGACGCGCCCGCCACCCAGCGCGGGTATTTCCGCGTCCTGGCCGCGCTGTTGCACCAGGCGCGCGCCGAGGGGCTGGACGTGGACACGTTGTCTATGGGCATGTCGCAGGATCTGGAGTCAGCCATCGCCGAAGGCGCTACCATAATCAGGGTCGGCACGGCCATCTTCGGCGCGCGCCAGGGGTGACTGCCTCTATATCGGATCGCCGGGCCTGGCACTTGAATGCGCGGACGCATGGGCGGACCGGGGCTGGAGAGGCCCGGGCGGCCCACGTAACTTGAGGGGAATCGAAGGGGATGAAACTGGGTTTCCTCGGCGGCGGCAACATGGCCGCCGCGCTCATGGGCGGTCTGCTCAGCAAGGGCTTTCGCGGCGGGGACATGGTCGTGGTCGAGCTCGACCCTGCCCGGCGCGCCTGGCTCAAGGAAAACTTTCCGGTCCACGTCCTGGAGCACGACGGTCCTCTGATCGAGCAGGCCGATGTCCTGGTGCTGGCGGTCAAGCCGCAGCAGCTGCGGGCGGCGCTCGCCACCCTGCCCATGCCCTATCCCGGCCAGTTGATCCTGTCCATCGCCGCGGGCGTGCGCGCGGGCGACATCTCGCGCTGGCTTGGCGGGCACCCGGCCGTGGTGCGGGCCATGCCCAACACCCCGGCCCTGGTCGGCGCCGGCATCACCGGGCTCTACGCCCTGCCCGGCGTGATCCCCGCCCAGCGCGAGCAGGCCAGCCGCGTCATGGAGGCGGTGGGCAGCGTGGTCTGGGTGCAGGACGAGGGGCAGCTCGACGCCATCACCGCCGTCTCCGGCAGCGGCCCGGCCTATGTGTTCTATTTCATCGAGGCCCTGGAGGAGGCCGCCATCGACCAGGGGCTCGCCGCCGACACGGCGCGGCAGCTGGCGCTCACCACCTTCTTCGGTGCCTCGGCCCTGGCCATCAAGGACGGCGCCCCACCCGCCGAGCTGCGCAGCCGGGTGACCTCAAAGGGGGGCACCACCGAGCGCGGGATCCAGGTCCTGGAGTCCCACCACATCAAGGCGATCGTGCTCGAGGCGGTGCGTGCGGCGGCGCTGCGCAGCCGCGAGCTGGGTGACCTTCTCGGCAGGGATGCCTGATGCTCACCGACGCCCTGCAGTTCCTCCTGCGCACCGTCTTCGACCTCATGGCCATCGCCTTCGGGCTGCGTTTCTATATGCAGTGGACGCGGGTGCCCTTCCACAACCCCTTCGCCCAGTTCATCGTCCGGGTCACCGACTTCGCCGTGCGCCCCGCCCGCCGGGTGATCCCGGGCCTGTTCGGGCTCGACCTGGCCAGCCTCGTCTTGTTCTATCTGGCCGAGCTGCTGTCGGTGCTGAGCGTGTACTGGCTCGACGGCTACCCCTTCCTGATCGCCGGCGCCCAGGTCTGGCCGGGCTTCCTGCTGATCGCGCTGGCCGCCGCCCTGCGGCTTGCCCTCTACGTCCTCATGGGCCTGATCCTGATCCAGGCCGTGCTGTCCTGGATCAACCCCTTTTCGCCGCATGCCCCGGTCTTCTATGCCCTGGCCCGGCCCTGTCTCGCCCCCCTGCAGCGTTTCATTCCCAGCGTCGGCGGCATAGACCTCTCGCCGCTGGTCGCATTGATCCTCATCCAGCTCCTCTTGATCGCGCCGGTGGCGGGGCTGGAGCGCTGGGCTTTGGGCCTCATCCACTGATGGTCGCGGCGCTTCCACCCTGGCTCGCGCCCACCGCCGACGGCGGGGCACGCCTGTGTATCCATGTACAGCCTGGGTCCGCCCGCAGCGAGCTGGCCGGGGTCCACGGCGATGCCCTCAAGATCCGGGTCGCCGCTGCCGCTGTAGAGGGGGCGGCCAATGCCGCCCTGATCGAATTTTTGGCGGGGCTACTCAAGCGGCCACGCCGGGAGGTTACAATCGTGCAGGGGGAGAGATCCCGCCGCAAGCTCATCCATGTCCGCGCAGACCCGGCGACGGTGAGACGATGTCTGGAGAAGGGGGCGCCTGAAGAATGAACTACGGCCTGGAAAGCGGCATATCCCGGTTTCGCAACCGGCGCGACCGGCTGGTCAAGGTGGTGACCGCCTACAAGGAGTGGCTGGAACGCTATGCTGAGGTCGAGCCGGAACAGCTACTGCGGCTGTACGACCTGACCGAGAACCTGAAGAAGGACCGGCTGCTGCTCGCCTTCGTGGCCGAGTTCTCACGCGGCAAGACCGAGCTCATCAACGCCCTGTTCTTTTCCGACTTCAAGCAGCGGCTGCTGCCCTCCGACGCCGGGCGCACCACCATGTGTCCGACGGAGATCTTCTACGACCCCGAGGCCGAGCCCTACATCCGGCTGCTGCCCATCGAGACGCGCTTCCGCGACGACAGCATCAACACCCTGAAGCGCATGCCGGTGGAGTGGAACACCCTCAAGCTCGACGTGGCCGACCCCAACGCCATGGTCAGCGCCATGCGCAAGCTCGCCGAGACCAAGATCGTGTTCAAGGTCGAGGCGCGCGCCCTGGGCCTTTGGGACGAGAACGACCCCAACCTCGCCTACATGGTCAAGGACCAGGACCGCGTCGAGATCCCGGCCTGGCGCTACGCCATGATCAACTATCCGCACCCGCTGCTGGAGTCGGGCCTGGCCATCCTCGACACACCCGGCCTGAACGCCATGGGGGCGGAGCCGGAGCTGACGCTCTCCGCCATCCCCAACGCCCATGCCTTGCTGTTCCTGCTCGCCACCGACACTGGGGTGACCCAGTCCGACTTCGAGATCTGGAACAAGATGGTGGCCAAGCACACCAGCCAGCACTATGCGGTGCTCAACAAGATCGACATGCTGTGGGACGACCTGAAGAGCCCGGAGGAGATCGCCCGCACCATCCAGCGCCAGATCGAGTCCACCGCCGCGCAGCTGGGGATCCCCACCGGTGCGGTGCTCGCCATCTCGGCGCAGAAGGCCCTGGTGGCCAAGATCCGGGGTGATCAGGAGCTGCTCAAGCGCTCCGGCATCCAGGCCCTGGAGGTGATGCTGGCGCGCGAGATCATCCCCTCGCGCGAGAAGATCATGCGCGAGTCGGTGGTCAAGGAGCTGGGGCCGCGCCTGAACGAGACGCGCGAGGCCGCGCACAAGCGCTTGGCTGCCGCCCGCCAGAGCCTGCAGGCCCTCACCGGCAAGAACCAGCAGATCGTCCTGCAGATGCGCGACAAGGTCATGGCCGACAAGCAGAAGTACGAGGAGACCACGCGCAACTTCAACGTCACCCGCAAGGTGGTCTCGCAGCAGGGCTGGGAGCTGCTCGCCCACCTGGACGAGGAGCGCATGGACAAGATCATCGAGGAATCGATGATGGCCATCAACGACAGCTGGACCACGGCGGGTCTGATCCGCGGCATGCAGCTCCTGATCCGGCGCATGAGCGCCGAGTTCGACCACGCCCTGCAGCAGAGCGCGGCCATCAAGCAGCTGCTTAACGCCGCCTACCAGCGCTTCCACGACGAACATGGGCTGGAGTCGGTCGACCCGCCGGTGCTCGACCTCACCCGCTACCGCGGGCGCCTGGACGAGCTGGTGATCAGCACCCAGGAATTCTGCGCCGATCCCATGAACATCATGCTGGAGAAGCGCTTCATGGTGAAGAAGTTCTACATCGGCCTGGTCACCCAGGCGCGCATCGTCTTCCAGCAGGTGCGCATGGAGACCGAGACCTGGCTGCGGCTCACCCTCGACCCCATCGTCGCCCGCATCCAGGAGCACAAGGCCCAGCTCGAACACCGCCTGGAGAACATCAGCAAGGTGCACGCCAACCTGAGTTCCATCCAGGAGCGCACCCAGGCGGTGCACCGGGAGATGGTGCAGATCAAGGCCCAGCTCGACGAGATCGAGGCCATCGTCAAGGAGTTCTCCCTGCTCACCGGCGTGGCCATGCGCAGCCTCGACGCCGGTCAGACCGTCGCCGCCACGGCTTAGGCGCCGCCCCTGCCATGGCCATGCGGGCCATCCAGCTGCGCAAGGTCTGCCCACGCTGCGGCGACGGTGCGCGGGCGGAGGGCAAGCTGCCCGGCTTCCCCGGCCCGCGCCCCACGGTCTACGACCTCGACGACCTGCCACGGCTGGCCGCCCGGCACAGCCTCGGCACCCTGCTCGCCCTGGTGGAACTGCTGCCCTACAAACAGTTCCACTGCCCCCGCTGTGGGCACAGCTTCCGCCTGGAAAACGCCGCCGCCAAGGAGATGGCGCTGGGCATGCTGGCGGCCCTGCGGCCGGTGAGCGAGGACCACCCCCGCCCGGCGCGCCGCACGCGCCAGCCGGCGCGGGCACGACCCAAGCCGCTGCCGCAATCGCCAGCGATCGCCTTCACCGCCAGCGACTGGGAGCCCGAAGGGCTCGACTGAGTCACCGCGGGTGGGCCTTGGGGTGTCCCCTTGGACAGTCCCGCGCCGCGCTCAACCCTCCAGCATCTGCTGGAATAGAAAGTTCTGCAGCTTCACGCGGTCGTCCTTGCCAGGGGCTTCGAACTGCACCCCCTGCCGCCAGACCGTGGGCCCCGCCCCCTCCTGCCGCCGCTCGACATGCAGCAGCCGCGCGCCCAGGGTCATCGGCACCTCAGTCTGCATGGCCTGCACCGGGATGGTCAGACGAACCTCCACCGGGCTGCCCGTCTCGCCGAGGGCGTGGCTGGTCTCCAACAGCGCGCCGCCGAGCCCCAGGTCCAGCACCAGGGCGGGGATCCAGTGCTCGCCGGCGCGCGCCTCGGCCAGGAGCCGCACGGGTACGCGCACGTCCTGGCGCACCTGCAGAAACTGCACCTCGGGCGGATAGCCCAGGTGCAGGTATAGGAAGGGGGCGATGCAGATGCGCTGCACCGTCGTCTCGAAGGCGTAGGCGCGTATGCCGTCGAAGCTGCGCACCAGCACGGCCTGCCCCTCGTGCACGTTGACGGGCAGGTTGTTCTCCAGCGGGGTGCGCACCAGCACGCTCTCGCCGGGCTCGTAGCCGATCAGGTGGGTGAACAGGCGCGGGTGCAGGGCGGCGGGGGCGATCTGGAACTCGATGCGCTGGCCGACCTTGGGCTTCATCGCCGTGAACGGGCAGCGGCCCCGTCTGCCGGATGCGTTCGCGAACAGGTCTTCGGTCATCGGGACTCCCCCGGAACACGACGTCCGGCTTGCCGGAAGCGGCAACCGGTTCTTTAATGAAATTATCGGACAAGGACAGCGGAGGACAACCATGCCGATCGGCGAGATCTGCAACCGCGAGGTGGTGATCGTCACGCGCGAGACCCCCGTGCCCGAGGCCGCCCGCCTGATGCGCCGCTACCATGTGGGAGACCTGGTGGTGGTGGAGGAGCTCTCGGGGCGACGGCGGCCGGTCGGTATCGTCACCGATCGCGACATCGTCATCGAGGTGGTGGCCATGGACGTGCCCGCCGAGGGCCTCACGGTGGGCGACATCATGAGCGCCGAGGTCGCACAGGTGCGCGAGAGCGAGGGCGTGTATGAGACCCTCCGCTACATGCGCGACAAGGGGATACGCCGGCTGCCGGTGGTGGACCGTGACGGCTGGCTGCAGGGCATCGTCACCCTGGACGACCTGCTCATCCTGCTGGCCGAGGAGATGAGCGCGATGGCCAAGCTCGTGGCGCGCGAGATCGACCGCGAGCAGGCCCTGCGCAAGTGACGACGTGACCTCAGCGCGAAGCCTTAAACCTAAAAACCTCAGTTGACCGCTCCTTTGGTCTTGTAAGGGTCTGACGATGCACACGATTCTGCCTTCGATTGCCCTCACCCATAAGGTGAGACCGCCACGCGGCCGCCTTCCGGCCCAAGCCAGCGTCTGGCTTTGTCGCTCCTCCTTGCAGGGGGCGACCCTGCGGCGTCGTCGCTTCGCGCCAGCCACTGGCTTGGGCCGCCTTTCGCCCGCGTTCAACTGAGGTTTTTAGGTTAAATCCCACCAGTGCCTGCCCTTCCAGCCTGTCCTGCAGGTGGATGGAGGGGTGTACTGGTGCGACTTCTAACCGTGAAGGAAGGAAGCAACCATGAAACTGCCTGTGCAAATCGTCTTGCGTGACATCCCGCATTCGGACGCGATCGAGTCCGACATCCGCGCACGTGTGGACAAGCTCGATCAGTTCTACCCAGAGATCATGAGCTGCCGCGTGGTGGTGGAGCTGCCTGGCAAGCACAAACACCAGGGCAAGGAGTTCAACGTGCGCATCGACATCACGGTGCCCGGCAGCGAGATCGTGGTCAACCGCGAGCGCGACGAGGACCTGTACGTGGCGCTGCGCGACGCCTTCGACGCCGCCCGCCGCCGCCTGGAAGACTACGCGCGCAAGCAACGCGGCGATGTGAAGGTGCACGAACCCGAGATCCAGGGCACCATCGCCCGGATCTTCGCCGACGAGGGCTACGGCTTCATCACCACCAGCGACGGCCGCGACCTCTACTTCAGCCGCGAAAACGTGGTCCATCCGCAGTTCGAACGGTTGGAGCCGGGCATGGCGGTGCGCTTCCTCGAGGAGCCGGCCGCCGAGGGCTTCCAGGCCAAGCGGGTGAGCGCGGTGGGGGTCTGACGCGCGGGGGCAAAGGACTGACGCCGGTCCGCTCGGCGCCCTCCCGTGAGGGGTCGTGTCGGTCGGCCATCCTTTGCCGACAGCGGTCTCAGCGACCCCAGTCCTTGATGTGGGCCACCAGGTGGGCCAGGTCGGCGCGGCCGGTCTCGACGATCAGCTGGCGGGCCATCTGCGGGTCGAAGCCGGCCAGGTGTTCGGCCACCGCCTTGACCTGATCGGGCTCGCGGCAGTGATGCCAGGCCATGCCCAGGGCGTACCAGGCATGCCCGTTCATCGGCTGTAGCCGCGTGGCCTCCTCGAGGCAGCGCACCGCCTCGCGGTGCTCACCCAGGCCGGCGTGTGCCAGCCCCAGCCCATACCAGGCGCGGTCGAGCCTGGGGTCTAGCCGCGTGGCCTCAGTCAGGGCCGCCACCGCCTCGCGCCTGCGGCCCGCCTTGTCCAGCGCGAAACCCAGGTTGAACCAGAGGTCCGCCCGCTGCGGCGCGAGCGCGGTGGCGCGACGCAGATAGGGCTCCGCCTCGCCGTAGCGGCCCTGCATGCCGAGCAGATACCCCAGCCCCGCGGTGGCCTTGAGGTCGTCGGGCGCCGCCGCCAGGGCGTCGCAATAGGCCGCGATCGCCGCGTCCCAGCGCCGCAGGCGCATGAACAGGCGCGCGCGCAGCGCGTGCCGCCAGGCATCGAAATTCATCATACCTCCAAGACGAACCGTTCATGGCCGATGAACCGCCGCTACCAATGAAAACGCACCTGCCGGCCATGAACGGTTCCCTCACCTCTAGCCCCTCTCCCCCACCCCCTCCAGCATGGTCACCGGCGTGAGCCGCTCGAAGCTCCCCTCCCCCGCGTGCGGGTGAGGGGATGGGGGTGAGGGCGGGAGAGGGGAACTTCGTGATCGGCTGCGCCGATTTTCACGGTAACGGCGGGATTTTCCGCTGGGCCGTGCGGGCAGGCAATGGATACAATCCGCCACTCAAACGAGTCATCGTCATGCAAGACCCCCTGCTCCTGCTCCTCACCCTCTTGCGCGCCCTGGTCGAGGTCGCCGGCCTAAGTCTACTCGGCCAGGGCATCGTCGGGCTGCTGGCCGGGCGCCGGCGCGAAGAGAACTTCGTCTACCGCATCTTCCAGGTCATCACCCGGCCGGCCATCCGCATCGTGCGCACCCTCCTGCCGGCGGCCGTGATCGATCGGCACGTGCCCTATGTGACCTTCTTCGTCCTGCTATGGCTATGGCTCGCCTTGGCCTATCTCAAGCGCCTGTTCGCGACCTGACCGAGCCCTCTATAATCCGAGCTGACGACAACCGGACCGCCGCATGCGCCCACTGCGTAACGACACCCTGCTGCGTGCGCTGCTACGCCAGCCCACCGAATACACCCCGATCTGGCTCATGCGTCAGGCCGGCCGTTACCTGCCCGAATACTGCGCCACGCGCGAGCGCGCCCAGGATTTCCTCACCCTGTGCAAGAGCCCCAATCTCGCCACCGAGGTGACCCTGCAGCCGCTCGCCCGCTACGACCTGGACGCGGCCATCCTCTTCTCCGACATCCTCACCATCCCCGACGCCATGGGCCTGGGCCTGTACTTCGCGCCGGGCGAGGGGCCCAAGTTCGAGCGGCCGCTGCGCGAGGAGTGGGAAATCCGTGACCTCACCGCTCCCGATCCCTACGACCACCTGCGCTATGTCCTCGATGCGGTCGCCGAGATCCGCCGGGCGCTGGACGGTTCGGTGCCGCTGATCGGCTTCTCGGGCAGCCCCTTCACGCTCGCCTGCTACATGGTCGAGGGTGAGGGCAGCGACCAGTACCTCAAGCTCAAGACCCTGCTCTACAGCCGCCCCGACCTGCTGCACCACATCCTGGAGGTCAACACCCGCGCGGTGACCGATTACCTGAACGCCCAGATCGAGTCCGGCGCCCAGGCGGTGATGGTGTTCGACTCCTGGGGCGGGATGCTCACCCAGGCCGCCTACCTGGAATTCTCGCTGCCCTACATCGCCCGCATCATGGCGGGGCTCAAGCGCGAGAACGAGGGCCGCGTGGTGCCGCGCATCGTCTTCACCAAGGGCGGCGGTCTGTGGCTGGAGCACATCGCCGGCTGCGGCTGCGACGCCGTCGGCCTGGACTGGGCCATCGACATCGGCGAGGCGCGCCGCCGTGTGGGCGACCGCGTGGCGCTACAGGGCAATATGGACCCCGCCGTGCTGTTCGGACCGCCCGAGCGTGTCGCCGCCGAGGCGCGCGCCATCCTGGCGAGTTTCGGCCCCGGCCCCGGGCACGTCTTCAACCTGGGCCACGGCATCTCCCAGTTCACCCCGCCGCAGAACGTGCGCGTGCTGGTGGACACGGTCAAGAGCGAGAGTCGCGCCTATCACAAGGCCTGAGACCCTCGTATCGTTGTAGGTCGGCAATCCTTTGCCGACACCCGCATGTTCTAACGAGCGTGATGGCGGCAAAAGATTGCCGCCCTACGCTGTCCCGACGAGCCGGGTCAGCGCTTCCTGGTATTTCTCCGCCGTCTTGCGCACGACCTCGTCCGGCAGAGCGGGCCCCGGCGGACGTTTGTCCCAGCCGCTCGCCTCCAGCCAGTCGCGTACGTATTGCTTGTCGAAACTGGGCGGGTTCTCACCCACCCGGTAGGCATCCGCCGGCCAGAAGCGTGAGGAGTCGGGGGTGAGCGCCTCGTCGATGAGGGTGAGCCGCCCGTCCGCGTCCAGGCCGAACTCGAACTTGGTGTCGGCGATCAGGATGCCGCGCCCGGCCGCGTAGGCCGCCGCCTCGCTGTACAGGGCCAGGGCGGCGTCGCGCACCTCTCCCGCCAGCGCCGGGCCCAAGAGCGCTGCGCAGTGCTCGAAATCGATGTTCTCGTCGTGTTCCCCCACCGCTGCCTTGGTCGAGGGGGTGAAGATGGGTTGTGGCAGCCGTTCGGCGAGCCGCAACCCCGACGGCAAGGGGATGCCGCAGACGCGGCCCGTGGCCTGGTAGTCCTTCCAGCCCGAGCCCACCAGATAGCCGCGCACGATGGCCTCCACCGGCAGGGCCTTGAGGCGCCAGACCACCACTGCGCGCCCGGCCACCTGCTCGCGCTCATCCGGCGCCACCACGTCCTCGGCGGCGTCCCCGGTCAGGTGATTGGGCAGGATGTGGGCGAGCCGGTTAAACCAGAAATTCGACACCGCCGTGAGCACCCGCCCCTTGCCCGGGATGGGCGTGGGCAGGACCACGTCGAAGGCGGAGAGTCGGTCGGTGGTGACGATGAGCAGCCGCCGGTCGTCGACGGCATAGAGGTCGCGCACCTTGCCGCGGTGGATGAGCGGCAGGGAGCGGAGGGTCGATTCGTAGAGGGTGTCGGGCATGGTCTCATCCGCGCTGGAGGCAGCCCCGATTATCCTAAAAACCGCAGTTGAACGCGCCCGAAAGCGGGCTTGTACGACCGGCTGGCAAGGCGCGACGACGCCGCAGGGTGGGCTGCCTGCAAGGAGGAGCAACGCAGCCAGACGGGCGTACAAGACCGAAGGCGGGCGGTTCGCGTGTTCACCCTCTGGGAGCGGATGACCGGAGGCAAAATCTCTTGCATCATCGAGCTGTTACGAAGCCATAAGAGCGGTCAACTGCGGTTTTTAGGATTATCCCTCAATGTCCACCGGGCGGCGTCGGTGAGCGCGCCGCACAGACGGGATCGGCCGTGCTGCGAGGCCCCGGCGCGGCTTCAGCGCGCGTGCCCCTTGAGTTCCTCGTGCAGCTTGATGGCGGCCGCCTTCTCCCGGAAGTCGGCGCCGCCGTTGAGCAGCCGCTCCAGCCCCGCCAGGGCCGCACGCGTGTCTCCGGCACGGGCCAGGGCCGCGGCATGGTGGTACTGGATCGCTGGCGCGTCCGGCGCCAGTCGCGCGGCCTTTTCGAGCAGGCCGCGGCCGCGTTGCACCTCGCCTGAATTGACCAGCAGCCAGCCCAGGGTGTCGAGCACGGAGGGATCGTCCGGGCTCAGGGCATAGGCCTGCTCGGCGGTCTTGAGCGCACGCGGGTCCTTGAGCTCGCCATAGAGCCAGGCCAGGTTGTTGGCCACCACCGCGTTGCGCGGCTGGGCCTGATAGAGCCGCTCGTAGTGGCCGGCCGCCTCCTTGAGCCTGCCGGCCTGTATGAGGGCGAGGGCGAGGCCGTGGCGCACAGGCACGTCGTCGGGCCGCTTCACCAGCCAATCTTCCAGCCAGGCGATGCCCTGCGCCGCCTGGTTGGCACGCTGCCAGGCCTCCAGCGCGCGTAGCGCCAGCCGGCCGCTCCCCGCCACCTCCGCCGCGCGGGCGAACACCGTGGCCGCCTCGGTGAAACGGCCAGACTTGGCCAGGATCTCCGCCTCGGCCACGTACCCGGCCGGCGACTTCGGTTGCTTGCGCTGCAGATCGGCGGCGAGCTTGAGCCCCTCGGCGCCGCGGCCGGTCTCGGCCAGCAGGGTGGCCTTCGCGCCCAGGGCCTCGGCGAAGTCGGGGGCCAGGGCGAGGGCCCGGTCCAGGCTGCGGATCGCCTCATGGTTCGCCTTGTTCAGGTGCTGGGCCTCGGCGAGCTGGTAATGCGCGCGGGGGTTGTCGGGGCTCGCCTCCACCCACTTGGCGAGGGCGCTGGCCGCGGCCACCGTGTCACGGTTGAGCAGGTGGGCCTGGCCGATCAGCTCGTGGAACTCGCCACGGCCCGTGGCATCGAGTCCGGCCCGCGCCTCGGTCAGGGCGCGCGCGGCATCCCCTTTGCGCAGCCAGTGCCGGGCGAGCAGGGCATAGGCGGCCGGGTCCCTGGCATTGGCCTGCTTCGCCAGCGCCAGCTGGTCGAGGAAGGCGCGTTCGTCGCGTTCGGCCAGCGCCAGCTCTGCCAGGGCGATGCGCGCCCGGCTGTTGCCGGGGTCCTTGGCCAGCACCGCCTCGAAGCGGCCGCGTGCCGCCTTAGTGTCCTTGTCCATCAGGTCCAGCCGCGCCAGGTTGGCGGCAGCGGGCAGGAAGGCCGGGTCCTGCCGGAGCGCCTCGGTGAAGCTCGCTCTCGCCTGTTTCACGTCCTGTTTGGCCATCAGCGCGATGCCGCGCAGGTTGTGCGGCAGCGGGTCGCCTGGGCGCTCGCGCTGCAGGCGGTCGATCACCGCCATGGCGGCGTCGATTCGACCATCTCGAAGGTGGGTCTGCACCAGCAGCACCTCCGGCCGGGTCGAGTCGCGTTCCAGCGTTGCTGCCCGCTCCAGGGCCGCCACGGCGCCCTCGCGGTCGCCCGCGGCCATGCGGCTTTGCGCCAGCTGCATGAGCAGGTCCGGATTGTCCGGCGCCAGGGCGCTCGCCCGTTCCAGGTACTCGCGCGCCTGCTGGGGGTGGCCGCGCCGCTGGGCGATCTCACCCTTGAGGGCCAGGGTGATGAGGTCATCGTCGTCCTTCAACTCGGCGATCAGGCGTTCCGCCGCAGCGAGCTCGCCACCTTGCGCCAGGGCCGCAGCGAGCAGCCGGCGCGCCTGCGGGTGCCGCGGTGCCCGGTCCACCACGCGCTGCAGGTGGCTGACGGCGGTGTCGCGGTTGCCCAGGGCGAGATTGACCGCGCCGGTGAGCAGGTGTCCCGGCAGGAACTCCGGGTCGAGCTTCAGCACCTGCTGGAGCTTGCTCTGCGCCTCGGCCAGCTTGCCGCTGCGAAAGTCGATCAGCGCCTGTAGATAGCGCACCATGACATGGTTCGGGGACAGCCGGGCCGCCTCCTGCAGCACCCCGGCCGCGGGCGCGACGGCATCTGCCTCCAGGAGGCTGAGCGCCAAGGCGACCCGCGCCGGAACGTCCTCGGGCTTGAGCGCGAGCACCTGGCGATAGGCGGCCTGGGCCTGCGCGCGCTGTCCGCCCTGCCGCAGCAGATCGCCCTTCAATAGCCACAGTTCGGCACGGCGGCCGTCCTGCTTGAGGGCCCGCTCGACCCAGGCCAGTGCCGCGTCGCGCTCGCCCTCGGCCGCCGCCATCAGGGCTCGGGTGAGCAGCAGCTCCACCGCCTCCGGCTGCAGGGCCTCGGCGGCGGCGAGCGAGACCTCCGCCGCGGCGCGCTCGCCTTTCATCCACTGCGCCCGTGCCCGCAGGGCGTGCAGGGCCGCCTGATCCGACGGCTTCGCCTCGGCTGCCACCGGCAGCGCCTCGATCACCCGCTCGGGCTGGCCCAGTGCGAGCCAGGTGCGCGCCAAGAGCAAGGGCAGATCGGTTGCGGCGTGCTTCAAGGCCTGGGCGCGTTCGAGCGCCTTCTCGGCGGCGAGGTAGTCCTCCACCTCCACATAAAGCCGGCCGAGCTGGTAGCGCGCCTGGGCGTTGTCGGGTTCGATCTGCAGGACGTTCTTCAGCGCAATCGCCGCCGCCTTCGGGTCACCGCGTGCGAGGGCCGTCTCCGCCTCACGCAGGTAATCGCCGGTGTCCTTGTGGGTGAGGACGTGGTACGCCCCCCAGGCGCCGGCCACCACCACAAGTGCCACCGCCAGCAGGACGACGTGTGTGCGGGTGAAGCGCGGCCGCGGCGCTTCGGGTTCGAGGTCGAGCAGGGGATCGGTCATGGGACGGTTGGGGGAGGATAGGCGACGCTATGTTAATCGAACGACGCATGGGTGGGCTCGGGGTCCCAGGCGCTCTGCACTCTCCAGGCGAAAACTTCGTTGCGGTGACCAGGATGATGTCACGCCAGGTCTTCCTCCGCGGCGAGTCGCTGACATTCTTCCCGTGTGCGAATTCCGGTAGCCTTTGCATATGAGCAATTTGACCAAAGACTTCGACCCTCAACCCATACTGGCCAGTCTGCCCAATCTGCCGGGCGTCTACCGCATGCTCGGCGAGGGGGGCGAGCTGCTCTATGTGGGCAAGGCGCGCGACCTGAAGAAGCGCGTGTCCAGCTATTTCCACAAGGGTAATCTCTCGCCGCGCATCCAACACATGGTCTCGCGTATCCGCGACATCCAGGTCACCGTCACGCGTTCGGAGTCCGAGGCCCTGCTGCTGGAGAACAACCTCATCAAGGCGCAGGCGCCGCGATACAACATCCTGTTCCGCGACGACAAGTCCTACCCCTATCTCATCCTCACCGGCCACGAGTACCCGCGCATCGCCTTCTACCGGGGCCCGACCGACCGCCGCCACCGCTATTTCGGCCCTTATCCCAGCGCCCACGCGGTGCGCGAGGCGATCCAGATCCTGCAGAAGGTGTTCCGGCTGCGCACCTGCGAGGACAGCGTCTTCGCACACCGCTCGCGTCCCTGCCTGCTGCATCAGATCCGCCGCTGCAGCGCGCCCTGCGTGGGGCTGGTGAGCCCCGAGGACTATGCGCGCGATGTCGAGGATGCCGCGCTGTTCCTCGCCGGCAAGGACGCCGAGGTGCTCAACCGGCTCACTACGCAGATGGAGCGGGCGGCGGCCGAGCTGCGCTACGAGGCGGCGGCCGTCTACCGCGATCAGATCCAGGCCCTGGCGCGGGTGCGCGAGAAGCAGTTCGTGGAGAGCCGTTCGCAGCACGACGCCGACGTGATCGCCGCCGTCGTCGAAGGGGGCGTGGCCTGTGTCTGGCTCAGCATGATCCGCGCCGGGCGACTGCTCGGCGGTAAGGCCTTCTTCCCTGACAACGCCGAGCACGCCGACGCGGCCCAGGTCCTGGAGGCCTTCGTGTCGCAACACTACGCCGCGCACGATGTTCCACCCCTGCTGGTGCTCTCCGCCGAGGTGGAAGGGTTGGAGGGCTGGCTCGCGGAACGGGCCGGGCACCGGGTGCAGGTCGTCAGCCGTCCCGTCGGCGAGCGCCGGGTCTGGCTGCGGCTCGCCGAAGAGAATGCGCGCGCGGCGCTGGTCGCGCGTGAAGGCCAACGGCTCAGTCAGGCGGCGCGCCTGGAGGCACTCAACGAGGTCATGGGCGAGTCGGGCATCGAGCGCATCGAATGCCTGGACGTCAGTCACACCCAGGGCGAGGCCACGGTGGTCGCCTGTGTGGTTTACGACCGCGGCGCCCTGCAGCCCTCGGAATACCGCCGCTACAACGTGGCCAACCCCACGCCCGGCGACGACTATGCCGCGCTCAAGGAGGCGCTCACGCGCCGTTATGGCAAGCTGGCGGCTGGCGAGGGCCGGCTGCCCGATCTGTTGCTCATCGACGGTGGCCGCGGCCAGCTCAACGTGGCCCTGGCAGTGCTCGGCGAGCTGGGGCTCGGCGACCTGCCGATCATCGGCGTGGCCAAGGGCGAGGCGCGCAAGCCCGGCCTGGAGCAGCTCTTCCTGCCCGACGAGCGGGAGCCGCTACGCCTGCCGCCCGATCATCCGGCCCTGCACCTGATCCAGCAGATCCGCGACGAGGCGCACCGTTTCGCCATCACCGGCCACCGCGCCCGCCGCGCCAAGCGCCGCAGTCAGTCCACCCTGGAGGCGATCGAGGGCATCGGGCCCAAGCGCCGCCAGCGCCTGCTGCAGACCTTCGGCGGTTTGCGCGGGCTGAAGGCGGCCGGGGTGGAGGAGCTCGCCCAGGTCGAGGGCATCAGTCGGGCACTTGCCGAGCGCATCTACCGCGAACTGCACTAAAGCCCCTACACTGCGCGCATGCCGCTCAATCTGCCCAACCTCCTGACCTGGTTGCGTATCGCGTTCATCCCGCTGTTCGTCGGGGTGTTCTACCTGCCCGACGGCTGGCTGCCGACGCAGTCGCTCAATCTCGTCGCCACAGGGATCTTCGCCCTGGCTGCGGTCACCGACTGGCTGGACGGCTGGCTGGCGCGCCGGCTCAACCAGACCTCGGCCTTCGGGGCCTTCCTCGACCCCGTGGCGGACAAGCTCATGGTGGCGGCGGCGCTGATCGTCCTGGTGGACCTCGACCGCGCCGGCGTGGCCGCCTCGCTCGTCATCATCGGCCGTGAGATCGCCATCTCCGCCTTGCGCGAATGGATGGCCAAGGTCGGGCGCTCGCACAGCGTGGCGGTCTCCTTCTTTGGCAAACTCAAGACGACCGCCCAGATGGCCGCCATCCTGCTGCTGCTCTATCACGCCCCCATCGGCCCGCTGAGCGCGCAATGGCTTGGCCGCTGGCTGCTGGACATCGCTGCCTTCCTCACCCTCTGGTCCATGTTGCACTACCTGTTACAGGCCTGGCGCGACCTGCGCGGGCAGACCGTGCACGAGTTGACAAATCGATGACGCTGTATAAAATTCCAACGCTCCGATGCGGGAATAGCTCAGTTGGTAGAGCGCAACCTTGCCAAGGTTGAGGTCGCGAGTTCGAGACTCGTTTCCCGCTCCAGACCCATCGGGGGAAAGCTCACATGCTTTCCCCCTTCGTTTTTGTGGCTGCATAATGGCAGCCAACAAGGCGCGATGGCAGAGTGGTTATGCAGCGGCCTGCAAAGCCGTGGACGTCGGTTCGATTCCGGCTCGCGCCTCCATCCCACACCCCACGCTGTGACCCGCTTCACTGACCAACACGGGGTGTTTGGCCAACCCTGCAAACTCCCTTTGTCCGTCACGGAGCCCCCCGCATGCACAAACTGATCCTTGCCACCCTGACCGCCCTGTCGTTCGCCGCCACGCAGGCCGCCGCCGTGGACTGCGAGGCGCAGGCCGTGGAGAAGAAGCTCTCCGGCGCGGCCAAGACGAGTTTCCTGAAGAAGTGCGAGGCCGAGGCCAGGGGCGGTGGCACGGCGAGCTGCACTGTCCTGGCCGACAACAAGAAGCTCTCCGGCGCGGCGCGCAACAGTTTCATCAAGAAATGCGAGGCCGACCCCAAAGCGGCGTCAGCGCAGGCCCGTTGCGAGACGAACGCGGACGAGAAGAAACTGCACGGGGCGGCGCGCGAGAGCTTCGTCAAGAAGTGTGTCAAGGACGCGGGGGTATGAGTCTAAAGGCCCAGCGTGCTGAGCCTGCGCGCTCAGGCCGGTTGCAAGGCCTGGAGCAGTAACAGGGCGAGGAGCAGGGCGGCGATCACCATCAGCCAGCGGTTGCGCCGGCGCTGCTCGGCGAGCATGAGGCCCATGCCGGCCTCCACCCGCGCCAGGTGGTCGCCGCGCAGGGCCTGGTGGGCGAGCCGCGGCAGCTGGGGGATGACCATGCCCCAGTGCGGGGCCTCTTCCTTGAGCCGCTGCAGCCAGCCGCGCCAGCCCACCTGCTCGCTCATCCAGCGCTCCAGATAGGGCTTGGCGGTGGCCCACAGGTCGAGGTCGGGGTCCAGCTCGCGGCCGAGGCCCTCGATGTTGATCAGGGTCTTCTGCAGCATCACGAGCTGCGGCTGGATCTCCATGCCGAAGCGGCGGGAGGTCTGGAACAGTCGCAGCAGCACGCGCCCGAAGGCGATCTCCTTGAGCGGACGGTCGAATACCGGCTCGCAGACGGCGCGGATGGCGGCCTCGAACTCGTCCGCCCGCGTGCCCGGCGGTACCCAGCCGGCCTCCAGGTGGGCGGCCGCCACCCGCTTGTAGTCGCGCCGGAAGAAGGCGAGGAAGTTCTGCGCCAGGTAGTTCTTGTCCGTCTCGTCGAGCGTGCCCATGATGCCGAAATCGAGGGCGACGTAGCGGCCGCTGTCCTCGACCAGGATGTTGCCCGGGTGCATGTCGGCGTGGAAGAAGCCGTCGCGGAAGACCTGGGTGAAGAAGATCTCCACCCCGGCGCGGGCCAGGCGCTTGAGATCCACACCGCGGCGCTTGAGCTCGTCCACGCGCGAGATGGGGGTGCCGTCCATCCACTGCATCACCATCACTTCAGGCGTGCAGTAGTCCCAGTAGACCTCGGGCACGGCGAGCAGGGGTGAGCCCTCGAAGTTGCGTCTGAGCTGCGAGCAGTTGGCCGCCTCGCGGATCAGGTCCAGCTCGTCATCCAGGTGTTTGGCGAACTCCTGCACCACCTCGCGCGGCTTGAGCCGCTTGCCCTCCCGCCACAGGGTCTCGACCAGCGTGGCGCCGGCCATGAGCAGCTCCAGATCGTGGTCGATCACCCGGCGGATACCGGGGCGCAGGATCTTGACCGCGCAGGCCTCGCCGGTCCTGAGCCGGGCGCGGTGGACCTGGGCGACGGAGGCCGAGGCGACTGGCTCGGGGTCGAACTCCGCGAAGACCTGCGCCGCCGTCCGCCCGTAGGCGCGCCTGAGCACGGCCTGGGCCTGCTCGGACGGAAAGGGTGGGACGCGGTCCTGCAACAGGGCGAGCTCGTCGGCGATGTCGGTGGGGATGAGGTCACGCCGGGTGGAGAGCATCTGCCCGAACTTGACGAAGATGGGGCCCAGGCTGGTGAGCGCGAGCCGCAGCCGCTCGCCGCGCGGCCGGTCGAGGCGCCGCCAGAACAGGGTCATCCGCACCGCCCAGCGCAGCAGCCGCACGCGCTCGTGGCCGAGGACGAACTCGTCCAGCCCGAAGCGCTGGGCTACCCAGAGGATGCGCGCGAGCCGCAGGAGGCGCATCAGGGACGGCGGTCTTCGAGCAGGGCCAGCCGCGCCGCCAGCCGGTCGGCCGCCTCGCGCAGCTCGTCCACCTCGCGCACGAACTCGCGCACCGCCTCGCCCTCGGCCAGCAGCCGCGCCTCGTGGACCAGATAGTCGGCCAGCGACCGCGCTAGGGCCTCGCCCGCCTCGTCCCGTCGTTGCACCAGGGTGCGCAGGGCCTGGTCGGCCCGCGCCGCAGCGACGGGGCCCAGGGCGGGCGCCAGGGCCACGGCCCAGTCGAGCTGGTGCAACAGGGCGGAGAGGTCGGCCGCCAGCACGCCGTCGCCCGCGACCTGGGCCATGCCGAGCGCCTCGCCGCCCCGGATCGGCAGGGCGAGCAGGACCTGCGGGGACAGACGGATCTCGCAATCGATCGTCTCCCCAGCCGCGGCGGCGGCCGGGGCGAACGTGCCATCGGCGCGCACCGCGAGGTCGATGCGGGCCAATGGCAGGGCGATGCGCAGCCGCTTGCCGGCGTGGTGCAACAGACGCGCCGCGGCGGCGGGCTGGTCGGCGAGCAGGCGGTTGAGCAGGGTGGCGAACAGGCGATCCATGGTGGGCACTCGCTGACCCGGGATTGTACGTGAGGCGCCGGTCACTGCGGGGCCACGTTCAGGCCTATCTCGCAAGGACGGGGAAGGGCGGTACACTGTGCCGCATGAACATCGCCGGCACCCCAACGCGCAGCATCCGCCCACTGCCCGACCGTTCGGGCGTGGAGATCATCGACCAGACGCGGCTGCCGCATGCGCTCGTCTTCCGCACCCTGCGCACGCTGGAGGCGGCGGCCGAGGCGATCCAGACCATGCAGGTGCGCGGCGCGCCGCTGATCGGCGCCACCGCCGCCTACGGGCTTGCCCTGGCACTGGCCGAGGCGGCGAGCGAGGCCCACATCGACGCGGCCTGCGCGCGGTTGGCCGCCACCCGGCCGACGGCGGTCAATCTGCGCTGGGCCTTGGAGCGCATGCGCGCCCGCCTCCTGTCCCTGCCCGCCGAGGCCCGCCGGGCGGCGGCCTGGGCGGAGGCGGCGGCGATCTGCGACGAGGACGTCGCCATCAATGAGGCCATCGCCCGCCACGGCCTCGCCCTCATCCGGGACCGCTACGCCGCCACGGGTCGGACGCTCAACCTGATGACCCACTGCAACGCGGGCTGGCTCGCCACGGTGGACTGGGGCACGGCGCTCGCCCCGATCTATGCCGCGCACGACGCCGGCGTGCCGGTGCACGTGTGGGTCAGCGAGACGCGGCCGCGCAACCAGGGGGCGGCGCTCACCGCCTGGGAGCTCGCCAGCCATGGGGTGCCGCACACGGTGATCGCCGACAACGCCGCCGGCCATCTGATGCGGCAGGGACAGGTGGACATGGTCCTCGTCGGCGCCGATCGGGTGGCGGTCAACGGCGATGTGGCAAACAAGATCGGCACCTATTTGAAGGCCCTGGCCGCGCACGACAACGGCATCCCCTTCTATGTCGCCGTGCCGGGCCCCACCATCGACTGGCGGCTTGCCGACGGCGCTGGCATCCCCATCGAGGCGCGCGATGCCAGCGAGGTCACCCACATCCGGGGGCTGGCCGAGGACGGCCGGCTGCTCGATGTGCGTCTCGCCCCGGCGGCGAGCCCCGCGGCCAACCCTGCCTTCGATGTGACGCCGGCGCGGCTGATCACCGGACTCATCACCGAGCGCGGGGTGTGCCCTGCCAGCCGCGCGGGACTGCGGGCACTTTACCCGGAGCACACCGATGGATGAACAGGCGGCGCGCGCGGCGCTGGCCGAGGCGGCGCGGCGCACGGTCGCCCTGGGGCTCAACCGCGGCGCCGAGGGCAACGTCAGCCTGCGCTGGGACGAGGGTTTCCTCATCACCCCCAGCGGCCTGCCCAACGACAGCCTGCAGGCCGGGCAGATGGTGTACATGGACCTGGAGGGCGGCTGGCAGGGGCCGCTCAAGCCCTCCAGCGAATGGCGCATCCACCGCGACCTCTACCGCGCGCGGGCCGAGGCGGGAGCGATCGTACATGCCCACTCGCCGTACGCGGTGAGCCTTGCCTGCCTGCGCCGGCCCATCCCCGCCTTCCATTACATGGTCGCCGCCGCTGGCGGTCACGACATCCCCTGCGCGGCCTATGCCACCTTCGGCACCGAGGCCCTGTCGGCGAACGTCCTGGCGGCGCTCGCCGGCCGGCGTGCCTGTCTGATGGCCAATCACGGGCAGGTCGCCCTGGGGCGCACGCTCGACGAGGCCCTGCGCCTGGCGGAGATCGTCGAGGAGCTGGCCGCCCAGTACTGGCGCGCACGCCTCCTGGGCGAGCCGGTCCTGCTGACTGATGCCGAGATGGCGGCGGTGCTGGCGCGGTTCGCCGATTACGGCCAGCCGCGGACCTGAAGTCGCCCTATTTGCGCCAAAAGCCCGGCGTGAGGACCACCAACAGGGTAAAGAGCTCCAGCCGCCCCAGCAGCATGGCGAAGGTGCAAACCCAGGTTTGCGCGTCCGTGAGCACGGCATAGGTCGTGGACGGACCCACGGCACCCAGACCGGGTCCGGTGTTGTTGACGCAGGCGACCACCGCCGAGAAGGCGGACACTGCGTCCAGGCCGCCGGCCACCAAGGCCAGGGTGAGGATGGCCAGCGAGGCCATATACACGAAACCGAAGGCGAGAACGGCGAACACCACCTTGTTGGGCACCAGTGTCTCGCCGATGCGCACCGGCCGCTCGGCGGTCGGGTGCAGAAGCTTCACCATCTCGCGTTGCGTCTGGCGGTACAGGATCATCGCCCGCAGCATCTTGATGCCGCCGCCGGTCGAGCCGGCGCAGGTCGAGAAGCTGCACAGGAACAGCAACCACAGACCGGCGATGGGTGGCCAGGCGGCGAAGTCCTGGGTGGCGAGCCCCAGGGTGGTTGCCATCGAGACGGTGTTGAAGCTGGCATGACGCAGGGCGGTGGGCAGGTCTGCATAAACGCCGTTCGACCAGAGATAAACGGCCAAGCCCACGGCGCTGCCCAACACCACCAGGACATAGGCGCGGATCTCGGGGTCGGCCCGGTAGGGCCGCAGGCTGTGGCCGCGCAAGGCGAGGAAGTGCGTGGCGAAGTTCATGCCGGCCAGGAGGGCGAACCCCATGGCGGCCAGCTCAAGGGCCACCGAGTCGAAGTGGGCGAAACTCGCGTCATGCGAGGAGAAACCGCCCAGGCCCATCACGGAGAAGGCGTGGATCAGGGCGTCGAGCCAGTCCATGCCGAGCCCCCAGAAGGTGATGAAACAGGCTAAGGTGATGATGCCATAGACCGCCCACAGGCCCTTGGCCGTCTCGCGCATGCGCGGGGTCAGCTTGACGTCCTTCATGGGTCCCGGTGTCTCCGCCTTGAACATCTGTCGGCCCCCGACGCCCAGCAGCGGCAGGATGGCCACCGCCAGCACGATCACCCCCATGCCCCCCAGCAGGTGCAGTTGCGTGCGCCACAGATTGATCGAAGGCGGCAGTGCATCCAGGCCGGAGAGGACGGTGGCGCCGGTGGTGGTGAGCCCCGACATCGCTTCGAAATAGGCATCGGTGAAGGAGAGCTGCGGCAGGTAGATCATCAGGGGCAGGACGGCGAACAAGGGCAGGACGACCCAGATCAGGACGACCAGCAGAAAGCCGTCGCGCGCCCGCAGCTCCTCACGGCGGTTGCGATTGATCAACCACATCAAGCCGCCCACGCCGATGGTGACCAAAACGGCCTTGTCGTAGGCCAGTTGTGCTGCGTCGCCAATGCTCAGGGACACGGCCAGGGGCAACGACATGGACAGACCGAAGACGAAGATCACCATCCCCAGAACCTTGAAGATGGCGGGCAGGCGCTGTCTCATGTCGTTTGGGTGCTGTCCGTCTGCTGTGCGCCCAGGGCGTCCAGCGGCAGATCGACCCTCACGGTGAGCCCGCCACCCGGGGTTTCGCTGAGCTGGACGCGTCCGCCATGCTGATGCGCGATCTCACGCACGATGGCCAGTCCCAGGCCGCTGCCCGGCGCCGCAGCGCCGGGCAGCCGGTAGAAGCGGTCGAACACCCGCTCGCGTTCAGCCGCCGGAATGCCGGGTCCGTTGTCACGCACGATGAGCACCGTTGTCTGCCCATGCCGCTGCGCCTCCACATCGACCCGGCTGCCGGGCGGGCAGTGGCGCAGGGCATTATCCACCAGATTGTTGAGCAGCACGCGCAAGGCGCGGGGCCGTCCGGCAACCGTCGCCGCCGCGCAGGCGCCGAGGCCCAGATCGATGCCGGTCGCCTCGGCCTGGACGGAGAAGTCCGCCACCGTCGCACGGGCCAGCGCGCAGAGATCGACCGCCGCGAGCGGCTCGGTGTTGGCCTGCGGGTCGAGCCGGGCCAGGTCCAGCAGTTGCTGGACCATGTGGGTGGCGCGGTCCACACCGGCCATGAGCTGGGCAAGCCCCGCCTCGCGCTCGGCCGGGCTACCCGCCTGCTGCACGAGCTGGGCCTGCAGGCGGACGGCGGCGAGCGGGGTGCGCAGCTCATGGGCGGCGTCGGCGATGAATCGTCGTTGTGAGTACAAGGCCGCATCCAGCCGAGCGAGCAGCCCGTTGAGCGCCTCGGCCAGCGGACGTAGCTCCTCGGGTAGCTCGCGCGTGGCGACCGGCTGCAGCCTGTCCGGCTCGCGGTGGCCGATCTCTTCCCGCAGGGCGGCGAGCGGTCGCAGCGCACGGCCCACGGCGAGCCAGATACCCGCGGCGAGCAGGGCGATGAGCAGCCCCATGGGCAGGATCAGCCAGGGCACGATGCGGGCGAACATCGCCTGGCGGTTGGCGGTGGTGTTGGCCACCTGGATGGTCAGCCCCCGTTCGCGCAGGGTGTAGGTGTGCCATTCGGCACCGCGCCAATGCAGGACATGCAGGCCGTTGGGCTGCGGCGGCAGTTCGATGTCGGGGTTGGAGGTGAACACCAGTTCGCCGTCGGCGTCCCAGATCTGGCTCAGGAACTGACCGCGGTCCTCCAAGGCATCCTCCGGCTCGGTCACCACGCCATGGCGCACCACCGTGTAGGCGACCTGCTCCAGGGTGAAGTCGCGCACGCGGTTGAAGGCGTTCCAGGCGAGCGCGTAGGTGACCAGGCTCACCAGGGCGGCGGTGATGAGCAGGGCACCGATCTGCCAGGCGAGTAGCTGCCGGCGGATGGCGTTTCTCATGCCGGTGGCGTCAGCTTGTAGCCGACGCCGCGCACGTTGCGGATCCAGCCGGGCCCCAGCTTGCGGCGCAGGTGGTGCAGATGCACCTCGACGGCATTGCTCTGCACCTCCTCACCCCAGCCATAGAGACGGTTTTCGAGTTGGGCGACGGAGAGCACCGCCCCGGGCTTTTCCATCAGGGCGTAGAGCAGGCTGTATTCACGCGCGGACAGGTGCAGGGGGCGGCCATCGAGGCAGACCTCGCGCGCGATGGGGTCGAGCTGCAGGGCCCCCAGGCGCAGCAGGGCCTGCGGGCTGCCACGCCGGCGACGCAGCAGGGCGTGCACCCGCGCGATCAGTTCGTTGAGATCGAAGGGCTTGGTGAGGTAGTCGTCGGCGCCGAGGTTGAGGCCGGTGACGCGGTCCTCGATCGCATCTCGGGCCGTGATGATCAGGACAGGGATCGCGTCCTCACCCTGGCGCAAGCGCTTAAGCAGGGTCAGCCCGTCCAGCCGGGGCAGGCCCAGGTCGAGCAGCAGCAGATCATGGCACCCATCGGCCAGTGCCAGCTCCGCCGCCCTGCCATCACGGACCCAGTCCACGACGAAGCCGGCACGCCGCAGGCCCTTCTCGATGCTTTCCCCGAGCATGGGGTCGTCTTCCGCCAGCAGGAGTTTCACGGATGGAATTATGCTGGTGCGTAAACGAAAAGCGGGGCTTGCGCCCCGCCCATCAGCCGATCATGATCGACGGATCATTTCTTCGCCGGTTCAGCGGGCTTGGCCGGTTCAGCCGGCTTGGCGGCCTCGGCGCCATGCATGGCCTTCTCTTCGTGCTTGGCCTCTTCCTTCTTGGTCTTCTTGGCAACGACCACCTTCTTCTCAGCCTTGGCTGGTTCGGCCGGCTTGGCGGCCTTGGCCGGCTCAGCCGGTTTGGCGGGTTCGGCGGCGTGCGCGGCACCCAGGGTCAGGAAGCCGGCAACGGACAACAGGGCAGCAAGGGTCTTCAGATTCATGGGGTCAACTCCTTTCGGTGAATGGTGTGCCTAACGAGGATCGTATCGGCGGAGGCCATTCTGCCGGCCAAGACTTAAGACTTCCTTAACACCGACGGCCGCGCACGCCTAGAGCCCCAGGGTCTGCCACAGGGCGTCCACCCGGCGCTTGACCGCCGCATCCATGACGATGGGCGTGCCCCACTCGCGTGTGGTCTCGCCCGGCCATTTGTGGGTGGCGTCTATGCCCAGCTTGCCGCCCAGGCCGGCCACGGGGCTGGCGAAATCGAGGTAGTCGATGGGGGTGTTCTCCACCACCACCAGGTCGCGGCCTGGGTCGACCCGGGTGGTCAGCGCCCAGATCACTTCCTTCCAGTCGCGCACGTCGACGTCGTCGTCGGTGACCAACACGAACTTGGTGTACATGAACTGGCGCAGGAAGGACCACACGCCGAACATCACCCGCTTGGCGTGGCCGGGGTACTGCTTGCGCATAGACACCACCGCCAGGCGGTAGCTGCAGCCCTCGGGCGGCAGGTAGAAGTCGGTGATCTCCGGGAACTGCTTCTGGAGGAGCGGCACGAACACCTCGTTCAGGGCCACCCCCAGGATGGCCGGCTCGTCCGGCGGCTTGCCGGTGTAGGTGCTGTGGTAGATGGGATCGCGGCGCATCGTGATGCGCTGAATGGTGAAGACGGGAAAGCGCTCCTGTTCGTTGTAGTAACCGGTGTGGTCGCCGAAAGGGCCCTCCAGCGCCGTCTCCTCGGGGTGGATCACCCCTTCCAGGACGATCTCGGCGCTGGCCGGCACCTGCAGGTCGGAGCCGATGCAGCGCGCCACCTCCGTCTTCGCCCCGCGCAGTAGCCCCGCGAACTGGTATTCCGACAGCGTGTCCGGCACGGGGGTGACCGCCCCGAGGATGGTGGCCGGATCGGCACCAATGGCCACCGCCACGGGGAAGGGCTCGCCCGGGTGCTTGAGGCAGTGGTCGCGGAAGTCGAGCGCGCCGCCGCGGTGCGCCAGCCAGCGCATGATCACCTTGTTGGGACCGATCACCTGCTGGCGGTAGATGCCCAGGTTCTGGCGCGGTTTCGCCGGCCCGCGCGTGATGGTGAGTCCCCAGGTGATCAGCGGCCCGGCGTCGTTCGGCCAGCAGGTCATGATCGGCAACCGCGCGAGGTCCACGTCATGCCCCTCCCACACCACCGCCTGACAGGGCGGGTCTGTCACCTCGCGCGGGGCCATGTTGAGGACCTGCTTGAGGATGGGCCACTTCTCCCAGGCGTCCCGCAAGCCCCGTGGCGGCTCCGGCTCCTTGAGGTAGGCGAGCAGCCGCCCGATCTCGCGCAGCTTGGCCGGGTCCTCCTCGCCCATCCCTAGGGCCACCCTTTTGACCGTGCCGAACAGGTTGGTCAACACCGGGATCGCGCCTTTGCCAGCAAACCCCTTGGGCCGCTCGAACAGCAGCGCCGGGCCGCCGCGCTTGAGCACTCGGTCGCCGATCTCGGTCATCTCGAGCCGCGGGTCCACCTCGACGGCGATGCGCTTGAGCTCGCCCCGGCGTTCGAGTTGTTCAAGGAAGTCGCGCAGGTCGTGGTATCGCATGGGAGCTCGGTCGGCGCTGGGATAAAATAATCCTTTGATTTAACCTGCAATGCGCATGTCACGCAAAGTCTTCATCAAAACCTTCGGCTGCCAGATGAACGAGTACGACTCGGCCAAGATGGCCGACGTTCTCGGCGCCGCCGAGGGCTTTGAAACGACCGAGGACCCGGAGCAGGCCGACGTCATCCTGTTCAACACCTGCTCGGTGCGCGAGAAGGCGCAGGAGAAGGTGTTCACCGACCTGGGGATGGTCAAGCACCTGAAATATAAAAACCCCGAGCTCATCATCGGCGTGGGCGGCTGCGTGGCGAGCCAGGAGGGCGAGGCGATCGTGCGCCGTGCCCCCTATGTGGACCTGGTGTTCGGCCCGCAGACCTTGCACCGTCTGCCGGAGCTCTTGTCCCGGCGGCGGGCGAGCGGACGCCCCCAGGTGGACGTCTCCTTCCCGGAGATCGAGAAGTTCGATCATCTGCCGCCCGCCCGTGTCGAGGGACCGACCGCCTTCGTCTCGGTGATGGAGGGTTGCTCGAAGTATTGCAGCTTCTGCGTGGTCCCCTATACCCGCGGCGAGGAGGTCTCGCGGCCGCTCGCCGACGTACTCGCCGAGGTGGCCGGGCTGGCCGAGCAGGGGGTCAAGGAGGTCACCCTGCTGGGGCAGAACGTTAACGCATATCGCGGGGCCATGGACGACGGTGGCGAGGCCGATTTCGCCCTGCTGCTCGAGCTGGTGCACGCAATCCCCGGCATCGAGCGCATCCGCTACACCACCTCGCACCCGCGGGAGTTCACCGAGCGGCTGATCGAGGCCTATGCGCGGCTGCCCAAGCTGGTCTCGCACGTCCACCTGCCGGTGCAGTCCGGCTCGGACCGGATACTCACCGCCATGAAGCGCGGCTACACGGTACTGGAGTACAAGTCCATCATCCGCCGGCTGCGCGCCGTGCGGCCCGACATCAGCATCGCCACCGACTTCATCGTCGGCTTCCCCGGCGAGACGGAGGCCGATTTCGCGGCGACCATGCACCTGATCGAGGCGGTGGGCTTCGACCACTCCTTCAGCTTCGTCTATAGCCCCCGCCCCGGCACGCCGGCGGCCAGCCTGCCGGACGACACGCCGCAGGCGGTCAAGCTGGAACGCCTGTACCGGCTGCAGGCGGCAATCCGCGCCAACGCCGAGGCCATCAGCCAGGCGATGGTGGGGACGGTACAGCGCGTCGTGGTGGAGGGGCCGTCGAAGAAGGACCCGGGGGAACTGACCGGCCGCACCGAGAACAACCGCGCCGTCAATTTCGCCGCCCCGCCCCGGCTCATCGGCCAGATGTGCGACATCCGCATCACCGCGGCGCTGCCCAACAGCCTGCGCGGCGAGGTGGTCGTGCGCTGAGCCGTTCGCCGGCATGGAGCGCGGTGCAGTGAGTATCCCGGGTTGTGCTAGACTTACTCTTAGTCCATTGCCGGCCGGCGCCCATGCCAATCGTCAACATCCATCCGGCCAAGACGCATTTCTCCAAGCGGATCGAGCAGATCCAGCGCGGCGAGGAGGTCGTCATCGCCAAGGCCGGGGTGCCGGTGGCGCGCCTCGTGCCCTATGTGCCCAAGCAGCCGAGGATCAAACCGCCTGGCGGGATGCAAGGCCAGGGTTTCTGGATCGCCGACGATTTCGATGCGCCCTTGCCGGAGGACCTGCAGGCCGCCTTCGAGGGCCGTGATGAATGAGGCTGTTGCTCGACACGCAACTGGCCATCGGGTGGCAGATTGCGCCCGAGCG
>JAKADY010000044.1 GCA_021826065.1 Pseudomonadota bacterium | reverse complement strand
TATCACGACTGGGCGGCTGCCTGCGCCGCCGCCCGAGAGGGCAACAACGTTGTTGCCCTCTCGGGCTGAAAACCATCCGTCATTCACCGGATCGGGGCAGATTTACAGCAAATTTCGGACTTGACTGCCTAACCCTCGATATGTCGGTCAGGACACCATGCCAAAACCAATTTCTCCCGCAAGCATAAGATCCAAGAGTCCGCACGGGTGACAGAGACGTTGGCTTTGACCTGCCCCGAGAGGGCCAAAGTCACAGCAATGAACCTGTCATAGTCACACGCCATGATGGCGGGCATTTCTGTCCCGCACATGGAGCAAGACGTCATGACAACCACCCTCAAGCCCCTGGTCCTGGCCAGTCTGCTGGCCCTGTCCGCCCCCGCCCTCGCCGCCACGGTCACTTGTGGCGGTAATGTGATGCTCGGCACGGTCGACAGCGGTGTCGTCGACCGCAATGTCAGCGGCGGCTGCATCAACGACCTGATCATCGACACACCCAACCACTGGGGCAACCACGGCCAGTTCGTGAGCCACGTCTCCCAGGTCACCCTGGATCTGCTGCGCCAGCGTGCCATCAGCGCCCAGGAGCGCAGCCGCATCATGAACGCCGCCGCCCGTTCGGAGGTCGGCAAGACGTTGAACCTGCGCGTTTTGGGCATCAACGACTTCCACGGCGCCCTGCAGGGCCCCACCGGCACCCTCGACGGCAAACCCGTCGGCGGCGCCGAGTATGTCGCGGGTCACGTGCGCAAGCTGCGCGGCGAGGTCGCCCACAGCCTGTTCCTCTCCAACGGCGACCTGATCGGTGCCACCCCGCTGGTCTCAGCCCTGTTCTTCGACGAGCCCACCATCGAGGTGATGAACGCCATGGGTCTCGACATCAACACCGTCGGCAACCACGAGTTTGACAAGGGCAAGGCCGAGACGCTACGCATGCAAAACGGCGGCTGCCACCCGGCGCAGGGCTGTCTGGACGGCGACGGCTTCGACGGCGCCCGCTTCCAGTTCCTGGCCGCCAACGTCATTGACCAGGCCACGGGCAAGCCGCTGTTCCCGCCCTATAAGGTGTTCAACTTCAAGGGCAACAAGGTGGCGGTGATCGGCACCGTGCTGAAGACCACGCCCAGCATCGTCACCCCTTCCGGCGTGGCGGGTCTCACCTTCCTCGACGAGGCGGCCACCATCAACGCCCTGATCCCCGAACTGCGCCAGCAGGGCGTGCGCGCCATCATCGCCTCCATCCACGAGGGCGGCAACGAAACACCGGCCACCCCCAGTTACAACGACTGCAACAACCTGACCGGCCCCATCGTTTCCATCGTCAATGCCCTGGACGGCGAGGTGGACCTGGTCATGACCGGCCACACCCACCAGCCCTACATCTGCCAGATCAGCAAGGTCAACGGGCAGCCGGTGACGGTCACCGCCGGCGCCTACAACGGCCGCTTCATCACAGTGGCCGATCTGACCCTGGACACCCAGAGCAAGGACGTGATCGCCGTCACGGCCAAGAACCAACCGACCTACCGCGACCCCGGCATGGACGTAGCCGGGGTCAAGGCCATCGTCGATCGCTACGATGCGCTGTCGGCGCCGCTGCGCAATCGTGTGATCGGCATGCACACCGCCACCCTGAGCCGCACCGCCAACGCCGCCGGCGAGTCCTTCCTCGGCGACCTGATCGCCGATGCCCAGCTGCACGCCACGAAGAAGCCGGGCTTCGGCCAGGCGGTCGTCGCCTTCATGAACCCGGGCGGCATCCGCGCCGACATCCCCTACGCCAGCAGCCCGGCCGGCGAGGGCGACGGCAACATCACCTATGGCGAGGCCTTCACCGTGCAGCCCTTCGGCAACTCGCTGGTGACCATGACCCTGACCGGCCGCCAGATCGAAGTTCTGCTCGAGCAGCAATTCACCGGCTGCACCGCCGCCAACGCCCCGGCCGACTTCAACTATCCCGCCGGTGACACCGGCCAGCCCTTCAACCGCATACTGCAGGTGTCCCAGGGCTTCAGCTACACATGGGACAACAGCCGCCCCGCCTGCGACAAGATCGACCCGGCCAGCATCAAGCTCAACGGCATGACGCTTGACCCCAATGCCGCCTATCGTGTGACGGTCAACAGCTTCCTGGCCGACGGCGGCGACAAGTTCTACATGCTGCAGCGCGGTACCGACCGCCTCGGCGGGGCGCAGGACATCGATGCCCTCGAGGCCTATCTGAAGGACTACGGCGTCGTCGATCCGAGCAGCTACCCCGAGGCCTTGAAGCGAATCCAGCGTGTGAATTGAGGGTATGAATCAGGCGTAATACCGCACAAAAACCACCATCTCACACTCCCCCTGCTGGCGGCCTACGGGCCGTCTTTTTTTCTGACTGCGAGAAGACAGTAAGTACTCTGGGATCCATTCACGCATGTCCTTTGCGTAACTCCGCAAGGATGTGCGGCGAACTGGATTTCAATCACCCCGCAGGTTGCGCGGGTGGTCGTGATAGCGGGCGCGGTAGAGCAGGCGGCGGTGTTCGGGCCGGTCGCTGAAGGCGGCGCGGGTGTGCAGGACGTTGGCGCAGATCAAGCCCATGCCGGGTTCCAGCCGCAGGGTGAACACCCCGGCCGGCCTTGAGGCGAGGAGGTCCTCCAAGGCCTGCAGGGCCTGGCGGGTGGCGGCGTCGTCCTTCCAGCGGATGCTGCGGGTGCGGGCGGTGTAGCGCAGGTGCAGATGGCCCGCGTGCACACACAGGGCGGGGCCGGTCTCGTCGGGGCGTGCCACCCCCGCCTCGTCCACACGGGCGGGGATGGTCATGGCGTCCTCGGCCATCAGCGCGCGGATGTAATTAGAGTCGGCGTCGCGCAGGGCGATGTAGGCGAGTTCGTGATCGTACAGGTCGTTCTCGCCGCCGCTGTCGGCCGCGCGTACGCAGTGCAGCATCATGGCGAAGATGCGCCGCTCGGGCGGGTTGTAATAACCGTCGGTGTGCCAGCGGATGCGCTGGTGGGTGTAGGGGATGTAGTCGCCGCGGCGGCTGGGGTCGACGCCGGTGGGACGCGCCTCCTCCGCATTCTCCTCGTCCTCGCGCGGGGTCAGGCTGGAGATGCCGTCGCCATCCGCCAGCCAGTTGGCGTCCAGGTGCGTCAGCCCGAACTGTTCCCCCACCCGCCGCGGGATGGCCTTGTCCTCGGCATCCGCAGCCGGGCCGGCATAGATGGCCATGTTGGTCTTGGCCAGCCGCTGCCAGATGGCGGCATATTCCGCATCGCTGAGGTCGCGCGGGTCGCGCACCGGGACGATCAGGTCCTCGGCCCGCTGTGGATAACCGGCAAGCTTCGCACGCCGCCAGGCCTGATAACCCGCTTCGTTGTCAGGATGAAAAGGGCTGTCAGTTGGAATCACCGGCCTGATTCCTGATCCCTGATCCCTGATCCCTGAGTGGGTAGAAACCGTCCACCTGCTTTTTCACCGTGCCCATGATCTGCGGCATTTCGATGTCCATGATCTGATCCTGGATCCAGGGCTGATCGGTCTTTTCCATGACCTCGCGGATCATGAGGCTTAGGAAGCGCAGGGCCTGGAAGCTTGCCTTGTCGCGCTCGAAGGTGTAGTGGGCATACTCGGCCATGCGGTCGTTGAGCATGTCGATGTAGCCCTGCTTGTAGTCGTACTCGGGGTCCCGCTGGCCGCCGGTGAAGTCGAGGATGTTGTCCTCCATGATCTCGGCTAGGCGCTTGCCCAGGGCCGTGATGAGACGCGCGCGCTCCTCGTCGCTCACGCGCCCGAAGACCAGCCGATCGACGTAGTGCACGGCGAAGGCGGTGATCTCGGCGATAATCTTGAAGCCACGCTGCGGCGTGACGATGTCGTAGTCGGCGCGGGACAGGTCGTCCACGGCGCGGTCGGCCATGCGCCAGATGGTGGTGGCGATGGCCGTGGCCACCTCCTCGGCGCCGCGCTGCACGCCATCCTTCTTGAACCAGACGGTCTTGACTCGGGTCGGTGCGGCCATACTACTCTCCAGTGGCGATCGGGCGGCTGGGGTCGGTGATCCACTCGCTCCAGGAGCCGGGGTAGAGCCGGGAGCCGGGCAGGCCAGCGATCTCCATGGCCAGCACGTTGTGGCAGGCCGTCACGCCCGAACCGCACATGTGGATCACCTTCCACGGCGGCCGCCCCTTGAGCAGGGCCTGATAGGTCTCGCGTAGGGCCTCGGGCGGCAGAAAGGTGCCGTCGAGGTCCAGGTTGTCCTCGAAATTCCAGTTGATTGCACCGGGTACGTGGCCGGCGACGGGGTCGAGCGGCTCGAACTCGCCGGTGAAGCGCCGCTCGGGCCGCGCGTCGATGATGAGCTCGTCGCTCTCGCCTTTGACCACGCGCAGGACGTCGTCGGCGCTGACCACCTGGCTCGGCTCCGGCAGGCAGATGCAATTGCCCTTGTGCGGCGCCGGCAGCTCGGCGGTGAGCGGTCGCATCTCCCGCTTCCACTTGGGAAAGCCGCCGTCGAGCAGGGCCACGGCCGGGTGGCCCAGCCAGCGCAACAGCCACCACATGCGCACGGCCATGGCGCCGAAGCTGTCGTCATAGACGACGACCTGTTTGTTCACCCCCACCCCCCAGTGATAAAGCTTGTCGGCCAGGACCTGGGGGTCGGGCAGGGGGTGACGGCCGGTCTTGCCGGGCACGATGGGCCCGGACAGGTCCTCATCGAGGTGGACGTAGCGCGCCCCCGGGATGTGCGCCTCCGCGTAGGCCCGCCGCCCCGCCTCCGGGTCGGTGAGGGTGAAGCGGCAGTCGAAGATCACCCAATCGGGGTCCTCGAGATGCCGCGCCAGGTCCTCCGTGGTGACCAGCGTGTTGATGTACATGACTGGGCCGAGGGATCAGGCACCCGCAAACATCTGATTCCTGATCCCTGTCACCTGATTCCCGATCAGTATCCCCCCTTGCCAAACGGCTTGGGGAGCCCGGCAATCTTGGCCGACTGGCGGTTGGGCTGCTTGGGGAAGAGTTCATACAGACGCTTCTTCCAGTCCACGCCGGGAAACTCCTCTTCCATCATGGCCACCATGTTGCGGAAGTTGGGGGTGTGGCCGTCCTCCTGGTATTTGCGGCGCATGAAGTTGATCACCGTCCAGTGATCGTCGGTCAGCTTGATCCCTTCGGCCTCGGCGATGATGGGGACGATCTCGTCGCTGAAGTTGGGTTCGACCAGAAAGCCTTCGTCGTCGACTTCGAGTTCTTCGCCATTGAGCACGTAGCCCATGTTTCCTCTCCTTACCAGACAGACAATGACCGGCAACCGACTTGTCGCTCAGTCGATCACCACTTCCTTAATCGATTTGTGCGGGATGAAGATCCCGCAGCCATAACGCCGGTGGCGTCCGAGGCCCTGTTCCTGCACCCGGATCGAGTCCTCCAGGCTGATGTCGTGCAACATGAGGCTGTAGCCCTCCACCGCACCCTCAGGCGTCTGTAGCTTGCGCCGCTTGCCCGGGATCAGGCCCGCGCGCACGCCCAGCCGTTCGAGTTCGGCGCGCGCCTCGTCGATGAAACGCGCCTCGTCGGCCGAATCCATGACGACGAAGTGCGAATACAGGGTGGCATATGGCATCAGCGGCCGCTTTTTCAAGGGCCCCACGGTCAGCGTGCCGGCAGGGGTCTTAAGCACCGCACCCACCAGGGCCTCGGCGTCGGCCAGACGCGCCACCGGCAGCCGGATGATCAGCTTCACCCGCCGGTTGATGACCAGGTTGTCGTTGCGGCCGGTCGGCGCCCCGTGCACGGGGTGTACGCCGATGCCGGGCGTGTCCGCGAGCCAGGGCAGATGGGCGACCAACGCCTCATAGAGAGTGACGCCGTGGTCGGCCGGGATCTCGCCGGGCGACAGGTCGAACTGGACATCGGCAAAGGCGGCCTGGTGCTCGAAGTCCTTGATCGCCTCCCATTCCGGGTTGTACATGCGCATCGCCTAGCCCTCCTGGCTGTGCTGGGCGGCGATCGGCGCCGCCCACTTGAGCATCTCCTCGGCCCAATACTTGGCAGTGACCGGGTCGATGTCGAAGATGGTGAAGCGCGCGCCGCGTTCACGGATGCGCAGGCGCAGCATGGGCACGCCGCCTGCGGCATACTCCACCTGCTGCAGCTCGATCTCCTGGTTGCCGTAAGGGTTGCGGAACTTGGTCAGGGACGTGATCTGATCCATGGGGCAGGGCTCCCGGTGCAAACCTCTATCTTGACATTTCTTGTCGGGTATTGGCATTCCCGCGAGAGGGGTGCCAATACCTACCCGATCGGGTAGGTTCACCCTACCCTATTTGAACAGCCCCTACCCCAACGGAATGATGGAACTCGCCCACCGAGCTCTCTAACATGCGAGCACTCGATTCGTGCAGGTTTCCTGCACACGGGCAGTGTAGTGTTTGGTGAGATATCCGACGACAGACTGTTGTTCACGACTCAAGGAGAAACAGATGGCTAAGCAAATGCACGACACGCCTAATCTGGACGCGCTGGAGAGCGGTCCCTGGCCCTCCTTCGTCACCGGCCTGAAGCGCCTGGCGAAAGAAAACGACATGATGGTCGACCTGCTCGGCCAGCTGGAGACCTCCTACAAGACCCGTTTCGGTTACTGGAAGGGCGGTACCGTGGGTGTGATCGGCTATGGCGCCGGCATCATCCCGCGCTTCACCGAACTCAAGGACGAGAACGGCAAACCCCTCTTCCCCGAGGCGGCCGAGTTCCACACCCTGCGCGTGCAGCCGCCCGCCGGCATGCACTACACCTCCCAGCTACTGCGTGACCTGTGCGACGCCTGGCTGGAGACCGGCGGCTCGGGCCTGATCGCCTTCCATGGCCAGTCCGGCGACATCATGTTCCAGGGCATCAAGACCGAGAACGTGCAGGCCGCCTTCGACCGCCTGAACGAGATGGGCTTCGACCTCGGTGGCGCCGGCCCCGCCCTGCGTACCTCCATGTCCTGTGTGGGTGCCGCCCGCTGCGAGATGAGCTGCTATGACGAGGCCCGCGCGCTGCGCACCGTCATCAACAACAACCTGGACGACATGCATCGTCCCTCGCTGCCGTACAAGTTCAAGTTCAAGTTCTCCGGCTGCCCGAACGACTGCGTGAACTCCATCCAGCGTTCCGACATGGCCACCATCGGCACCTGGCGCGACAACATCCAGACCAACCAGGCGATTGCCGACGAGTGGATGGCCAGCCACAGCATGGAGGACCTGGTCAACATGGTGGTCAACCACTGCCCGACCAAGGCCATCAACCTGCGCAAGATCGGCAAGGAGAAGGCCGAGGGCGAGAGCGTGCTGAAGGTCGGCCCCGACACCGAGATGGCCATCGACAACCACAATTGCGTGCGCTGCATGCACTGCCTGAACGTCATGCCGGGGGCGCTGCTGCCGGGCAAGGACAAGGGCGTGACCATCCTGGTCGGCGGCAAGGGCGTGCTGAAGATCGGCGCCACCATGGGTACCGTGATCATCCCGTTCATGAAGCTCGAATCCGACGAGGACTTCGAGAAGCTGAACGAACTGGCCCGCAACGTGCTGGACTTCTTCGCTGAGAACGCCCTGGAGCATGAGCGCACCGGCGAGATGATCGAGCGTATCGGTCTGGTGAACTTCCTCGAGGGCATCGGGCTGGAGGTCGATCCCAACATGATCGTCCACCCGCGCACCAACCCCTACGTCCGCACCGACGGCTGGGACGAGGAAGCCGAGAAGTGGTTCGAGCGCAAGCGCGCCGCCGCTTGATCGCAGCGTAGGGAATCCGGAGGTCACCGCTTTGGTGGCCTCCGTCTGAATCGTATATTGGTATCCTGATCTCACATTGTTGGAGACAAGCATGGCTGAAAGAACCCACGAGACCATCGAGTCCGGCGCGCCGGATCCGATGCCCTACATGCACCCGGTGATGCGCAAGAACTACGGCAAGTGGGTCTACCACTCGCATCCCAAGCCCGGCGTGCTCTATCACCGCGCCGAGAACGGCGACGAGATCTGGACCGTGAAGGCCGGCACCCAGCGGCAGATGGACCACTACACCATCCGCAAGCTGGCCGACATCGCCGACCAGTACGGCGACGGCTACGTGCGCTTCACCGCCCGTTCCAACATCGAGTACATGGTGGCCGACAAGAACAAGGTGGAGCCCCTGATCAAGGCCCTGACGGAAAACGGCTTCCCGGTCGGCGGTACCGCCAACTCGGTGTCGATGATCGCCCATACCCAGGGCTGGCTGCACTGTGACATCCCAGGCACCGACGCCTCCGGCGTGGTCAAGGCGCTGATGGACGAGCTCTACGACGACTTCGTCAAGTGCGAAATGCCCAACCGCGTCAAGCTCTCGACCTCCTGCTGCGAGATCAACTGCGGCGGTCAAGCCGACATCGCCATCATCGTCCAGCACACCAAGCCGCCGAAGATCAACCACGACCTGGTGGCCAACGTCTGCGAGCGCCCTGCCGTCGTGGCCCGCTGCCCCGTGGCGGCGATCCGTCCCGCCCTAGTCAACGGCAAGCCCTCCCTGGAGGTGGACGAGAAGAAATGCATCTGCTGCGGCGCCTGCTACCCGCCCTGCCCGCCCATGCAGATCAACGACCCGGTGCATTCCAAGATCGCCATCTGGGTCGGCGGCAAGAACTCCAACGCGCGTTCGCGTCCCACCTTCCACAAGCTGGTCGCCTCCGGTCTGCCCAACAACCCGCCGCGCTGGCCGGAAGTGGCCGAGGTGGTCAAGAAGATCCTCTCGGTCTACAAGGCCGATGGCCGTCCGTGGGAGCGCATGAGCGACTGGATCGACCGTATCGGCTGGCCCGCCTTCTTCGAGAAGACAGGGCTGCCCTTCACCAAGTACCACATCGACAACTGGCGTGGTTCGCGCAACAGTCTGAACGCCTCCACTCACATCCGCTTCTGAGGTCTGGGCCCCGGGGCAACCCGGGGCTGCCTCTCAATCGGAAAATCGGAGTTAGGGATACATAAATGAAATTCGCGATACTCGTAAACGAGGGGCCCTACACCCACCAGGCGTCGGACTCCGCTTACCAGTTTGCCAAAGCCGCTCTGGCCAAGGGGCATGAGCTCTTTCGCGTCTTTTTCTACCACGACGGCGTGAACAACGCCTCGCGACTCACCGTCCCGCCACAGGACGATCGCCACATCGTCAACCGCTGGAGTGCGCTCGCCCAGGAGCACGGAATCGACCTGGTGGTGTGCATCGCCGCCGCGCAGCGTCGTGGCATGCTCGACGAGAACGAGATGAAGCGTCAGGGCAAGGATGCTAACAACATCGCGCCGGGCTTCCGCATCTCCGGTCTCGGCCAGCTGGTGGAGGCCGGCATTCAGGCCGACCGCCTGGTAACCTTTGGTGACTGAGGGGAACACGATGTCCGACGAAATTGAAATGGAAGAAGGCGGCGGTGTCGTCAAGAAATTCATGTTTTTGAACCGCAAGGCCCCTTACGGGACCATCTACGCCCTCGAGGGGCTTGAGGTGGTTTTGATCTCGGCGGCCTTCGAGCAGGACGTCTGCATGGCCTTCGTCGACGATGGCGTCTACCAGCTGATGAAGGACGTGGACACCAGCGGCATCGAGATGAAGAACTTCTCCAAGACCTATCGCGCCTTGGAGGGCTATGACATCGAAAAGCTCTACGTGGAGCGCGAATCCATGGAGCTGCGTGGTCTGACCGAGGACGACTTCATCGTCGACGTCACCGTGCTGAGCTCCGCCGAGCTCGCCGCCCTGATGGCCGAGCAGGACGTGGTGATCAGCCACTGAGAGGAAAACCGAGATGCTGCACATCGTCAACAAATCACCCACGGAGCGTAACTCCCTGGACAGCTGCCTGCGCCTCGCCACCGACGGCTCGGCCGTCTTGCTCATCGAGGACGCGGTGTATGCCGCCACCCGCGGCAACCCCGGCTCCACTAAACTACAGGCGGCCATGGGCAGGCTCAAGTTCTATGCCCTGGAGCCCGACCTGAAGGCGCGCGGTGTGGCCGCGCGCGTCATGGACGGCGTCACCCTGGTGGATTACGGCGGTTTCGTGGACCTCGTCGCGGAACACAGGAACTGTCAGTCCTGGTTGTAATTGTCACTTTCACTGCTGAGAGGAGTACTGCAATGCCCACTATCGAAGTCAACGGCAAAACCATCGAGGTCGACGAGGAAGGCTACCTGGTCAACCTGTCGGACTGGAGCGAGGAGGTCGCCGACTTCCTGGCCAAGGAGGAAAAGGTCGAGATGACCCCCAACCACTGGGAGGTCGTCAACTTCCTGCGCGAGTACTACAACGAGTACCAGATCGCCCCGGCCATCCGCGTGCTGACCAAGGCCATCGCCAAGAAGCTGGGTCCGGACAAGGGCAACAACAAGTATCTGTACGAGCTGTTCCCCTACGGCCCCGCCAAGCAGGCCTGTAAGATCGCCGGCCTACCGAAGCCGACCGGCTGCATCTGAGCCATCTGCCGCCGGGCCGGGACACCCCGGCCTGGCACCTAAAGCGGATGCTGCAAGACAGTGGCATCCGCTTCAGGTGCCAAGGAACACCGCCGTGGCGTCACGTCTGCGGCGTGTCTGTATCCCCGGCATCTCCGGCCGCAGTAGCGGGCCATGAAGTCCCGGATCGACGACTGACCCCGACGTCATTGAGGAACGGATGTCCACGCTAACCATCATCTACACCGTCCTGTTCTACGTTGCCACCCTGGTGTTCATTGGTGGCCTGGCCTACCGCATCTACGAATACACCCGCACGCCGGCGCCGCTGAAGATCCCCACCACCCCCGCCCCCACCACGAGCGCCGGGGTCGTCTATCGCATGGCCCGCGAGGTCGTGTTCTTCGAGAGCCTGTTCAAGTCCAACAAGTGGATCTGGGTCTTCGGCTGGCTCTTCCACTTTGGCCTGCTGCTGGTTCTGCTGCGCCACATCCGTTATTTCCAGGAGCCGGTCTGGTTCTGGGTCGAGTTCCTGCAGCCCTACGGCAAGTACGCCAGCTTCATGATGGTCGTGGGGCTGCTGGGCCTGTGGGCGCGGCGTTTCCTGGTCGACCGTGTGCGCTACATCTCCACCCCTTCCGATCACCTCATGCTGGCGCTCCTGGTCGGCATCGGCGTCTCCGGCATGATGATGACCTTCGTCGCCCACACCGACATCGTAGCGCTCAAGGCCTTCGTGCTCGGGCTGATGTTCTTCGACTGGCAGCCGCTCCCCGCCGACCCCTTCCTGCTGATCCACCTGGGGTTGGTCGCCGTGTTGATGATCGTCTTCCCGGTGAGCAAGTTGCTGCACGCCCCCGGCATCTTCTTCAGCCCCAGCCGCAACCAGGTCGACAACCCGCGCGAGCGCCGGCACATCGCCCCGTGGGCGGCCGCCCTGGAGCGCGAGCAGGCTTGACCATCGCTGCGTACAACGTGTTGAGAGGTACGAGGAGCTAACGTGGCCGCACCCGATTTCGAGATCCCCCAGTTCCAGGAGCATGCCGTCCTCGACATCCCCAAGATCAAGGAAGGGGCGATGTCGCACATCAAATCCTTCGTGGCCGGGCAGTCCGCGCAGGAGTATCTGGGTTACCCCTGGGAGCTGGGCGAGAACTGGAAGGAACGTGCCATCGAGCGCATGGGCGAGGTCCTGAAAAAATACCGCTCGGTGCGCGTGTTCCTCGACGCCTGCGTGCATTGCGGCGCCTGCACCGACAAGTGCCACTACTATCTGGGCACCGCCGACCCCAAGAACATGCCGGTGGCGCGCCAGGAGCTGATGCGCAAGGTCTACCGCCGCTACTTCACCTTCGGCGGCAAATACTTCCCCTGGCTGGTGGGCGCCGAGGACCTCACCGAGGAGGTCCTCAACGATTGGTACAACTACTACCACGAGTGTTCCGAGTGCCGCCGCTGCTCGGTGTTCTGCCCGTATGGCATCGACACGGCCGAAATCACCATGGCCGGCCGCGAGATCCTCAACTATGTCGGCATGGGCCAGAAGTACTCCAACGAGATCCTGGTCAAGGTGCAGAAGGTCGGCAACAACCTGGGTCTGCCCGGTCCGGCCTTGGAGGACACCCTGGCCGGTCTCGAGGAGGACATAGAGGCCGACACCGGCGTGCCCGTGAAGCTACCGCTCGACCAGAAGGGCGCGGAGATCCTGCTGGTCACCCCCTCGGCCGACTTTTTCTCCGAGCCGCACGTCGAATCGCTGATCGGCTACGCCAAGGTCTTCCATGCGGCGGGCGCCTCCTGGACCCTGTCCAGCCTCGCCTCCGAGGCGGGCAACTTCGGCCTGTTCAACGGCAACTACGAGACCATGCGCAAGGTTGCCATGCGTATCCGCGACGCCGCGCTGGAGCTCGGGGTCAAGCGCATCATCGTCGGCGAGTGCGGGCACGCCTGGCGGGTGGCCTACAGCTACTGGAACACCCTGACCGGGATCGGCTACGGTGGCGAGGACCCCTATTCGCAGATGCTGCAAAAGCAGCTCGACCACCGCTACCCGCAGCCCATGCACATCTGCGAGTACACCTGGGACCTGATCCAGAAGGGCGTGCTCAAGTTCGACAAGTCGAAGAACGACCACCGCATCATCACCTTCCACGATTCCTGCAACGTGGCGCGCGCCTCGCGCATGGGCAACGAGCCGGGTGGGCAGTTCACCATCCCGCGCAACATCATCCGCGCGGTGGCGAACAATTTCTACGACATGGATCCGAACACCATCGGCGAGTCCACCTATTGCTGTGGCGGCGGCGGCGGGCTACTCACCGATGACCTGATGGAGGTGCGGGTCAAGGGGGCATTGCCGCGCATGAATGCGTTCAATGCCGTGGTGCAGCAAAACGGTGTGAATTTCCTGGCCCTGATCTGCGCCATCTGCAAGGCCCAGTTCACCAAGGTATTCCCGTATTACGGTTTTGACATGAGCATGGTCGGCGGTGTGCATCAGTTGGTCAGCACCGCCATCGAATTGGATTAACGCGGGTCAACCGCACTTTTTGTCGATAGGAGAGCGAAGATGTCGGTCACTGCCAAAGAGCTGAAGAAGACGGAAGGTCTGACCTGGAGGCGTTTCAAGGACGGCGAGTCGGAGAAGGACTACCGTTCCAACCAGGAACGCATCTTCCAGGCCGGCTGGAGCCACAAGTGTCCCGAGTACATGCTCTCGACACCCCCCTGCCAAGGCTCCTGCCCCGCCGGTGAGGACATCCGCTCGTATCTGAACATCGTGCGCGGCATCGAGAAGCCGGCCGACCCGAAGATGAGCTGGCAGGAGTTCGCCTGGCGGCGCCTGACCGAGGCCAACCCCTTCCCCGCCGTCATGGGCCGGGTCTGCCCCGCCCCCTGCGAGTCGGGCTGCAACCGTAACCAGGTCGAGGACCACGTCGGCATCAACGCCGTGGAGCACTTCCTCGGCAACTGGGCCCTCGAGAACAACATGAAGTTCGACCGCCCGGCGGTGGAGAGCGGCAAGCGGGTGGCGGTCATCGGCGGCGGCCCGGCCGGCCTCGCCGCGGCCTACCAGCTGCGCAAACTGGGTCACGGCGTGACCATCTTCGACGACCACGCCGAACTGGGCGGCATGATGCTCTACGGCATCCCGGGCTTCCGTACCCCGCGCGAGGTGCTCGACGGCGAGATCCAGCGCATCCTGGACATGGGCGTGGAGGTCCGTCTCAACACCCGTGTGGGTACCGACATCCCCTTCGATCAGGTCGAAAAGGAATACGACGCCGTGCTGATCGCCCTGGGCGCGCAGTCCGGCCGCACCCTGCCGGTCCCCGGTGCAGATGCGCCCAACTGCGTGACCGCCATGGCCTTCCTGCGCGCCTTCAACGAAGGCCGCCTGCAGCACGTCGGCAAGCGCGTGCTCGTCATCGGCGGTGGCGACACCTCCATCGACGTGGCCACTGTCGCCCGCCGTCTGGGCCACATCACCAACGTGACCGAAAAGGACCTGCCCGAGCACGTGCTCACCGGCCACAGCGCCCATGACGTGGCCGCCATCTCCGCGCGTCAGGGGGCCGAGGTCAAACTCTTCTCGCGCGCCACCATCGACAAGATGGCCGCCAACAAGGCCGAGATCGAACACGCCCTGGCCGAGGGCATCGAGATCATCGGTGGGGTGACCCCGGTGGCGGTGATCAAGGGTCCGGACGGTCGCGCCACCCACCTGCGCGTGGCCGAGTTCGAGATGGTCGGCAAGGAGATGAAGATCAAGGAAGGCACCGAGAAGGACTACGAGGCCGACCTGATCGTCTCCGCCATCGGTCAGGCCGTGGACTTCACGGGTCTGGAGCAGTTCAACAACAACAACGGCCTGATCAAGACCGACAAGCTCTACCGCTTCCCCGGCAAGCCCAACGTCTTCATCGCCGGGGACGTCATCCGTCCGCACCTGCTCACCACCGCCATCGGCCACGCCCGCATCTGTGCCGACGGCATCGACGGCTACCTCAAGGGCGAGGACATGGACAAGCGGCCCAAGGTGGACGTGGCCCACTGGGACATGGTGCGCCGCTGGGTCGAGACCGGCCACGAGTACAAGGAACACCACGGTCAGGAATGGGGCACCTCGCAGTGGAAGGACATCCTGCACAACTTCGAGGACCGCTCGCAGCGCTACATCATCCCCTCGACCGAGCTGTTTCTCGGCCACTTTGTCTACACCCCACGCAACAAGCGCCAGGTGATCCATCTCGACAAGGACAGCGCCCTGGGCAACTTCCAGGACCGTCTGATACCCCTGTCCGAGAAGGAGGTGGTGGCCGAGGCCAAGCGCTGCATGTCCTGCGGCCTGTGCTTCGAGTGCGACAACTGCGTGGTCTACTGCCCGCAGACCGCCGTGTACAAGGTGCCCAAGAAGGACAACCCCACGACCGGCCGTTATGTGGCGACCGATTACACCAAGTGCATCGGCTGCCACATCTGCGCCGACGTCTGCCCGACCGGCTACATCGTCATGGGGATGGGGGAATAACAGGAATCAGGAATCAGGGATCATGGATCAGCCGGGTGGTGGTTTCGGCTACCAACCGGCCGTCCCGACCCGATTGGTTCCTTGACCTGTTGCGCTTTTAAAAGGTTGAAGGCTAAAGTGCGAGAGATCATACGTGCATGGGGCTTGACGGCCCTGTTGGCGGGCCTGCTTCTGGCGCCGGCCGGCGTCATGGCGGGTGTGGAAAAGCCCGTGCTGGAGCGCGGCAAGGGCGAGCGCTGTGTGGAAGACACCGAATACATGCGCCGTTATCACATGCAGCTGCTCAAGCACCACCGCGACGACACCATGCGCCGCGGCATCCGCACCACCAAGCACAGCCTGAAGGGCTGCGTCGAATGCCATGCCTCGAGCAAGACCGGCAGCGTGGCCTCCAGCAAGGAGGACTTCTGCATGGCCTGCCACGTCTACGCCAGCGTGAAGCTCGACTGCTGGGACTGCCACGCGACCAAGCCCATGAAGAAGACGACACCGGCCGCCATGCCCCGCCTCTCGCCCTTGACCGTCGGACTGCCCGGGGGACAACAGCCATGAGCGACCTGCAGCAAAAACCCGTCAATGAAGAACGCCGCACCCTGCTCAAGGCCGGTGCCGTTGCCACCGGCACTGCGCTCGCGCCCGGCGTCCTGCTCTTTGGCGCCGCTCAGGCGCGCGCGCCGGAGGAGCCCGCCTCCGACAAGGTGCGCTGGGGCATGATCATCGATGTCAACAAATGCGCCGATGGCTGCAACGACTGCGTGACCGCCTGCAACGAGGAGAACGGCCTGTCGGGGGCGACCGGCCCGCAGGACTCGCAGTGGATCCGCAAGCTGAACATCCGCCACCTCAAGACCGGGGTGGAGACCTCGCTGCCCATGCTCTGCGTGCATTGCGAGCACCCGCCCTGCGTTGACGTCTGCCCCACCGGCGCCTCGATGAAACGCGCCGACGGCATCGTCCTGGTGGACCGGCACATCTGTATCGGCTGCCGCTATTGCATGATGGCCTGTCCTTACAAGGCCCGCTCCTTCGTGCACGAGCCGCTTACCGACCAAAACCCGGAGGTGCCGCGCGGCAAGGGCTGTGTCGAGTCCTGCACCTTCTGCGTGCAGAAGGTCGACCGCGGCGAGAACACCACCGCCTGCGTCGAGGCCTGCAATGCCGCCGGCCACAAGGCCATGATCTTCGGCGACATGAATGACCCGACGAGCGAGATCGCCCAGATCCTGAAGACGCAGAAGACCACGGAGATCCGGGCGGATCTGGGGCTCAACACCGGCGTGCGTTACCAGGGGATCTGATCCATGCTGAGCCAACAATATTGCCTCGAGGCGCGGGAGTGCAAACCCGCGCTGTTCTGGACGCTGATGGGTGCGGGCGGGCTCGTCCTGCTGGGCACGCTCTATGCCTTCTTCACTCTCGAGCACCACGGTCATGTCCTCACCGGGATGGACAACCAGATCGTCTGGGGCCTGCCGCACGTCTTCGCCGTGTTCCTGATCGTCGCCGCCTCTGGGGTGCTCAACGTCGCCTCCATCGGCTCGGTCTTTGGCAAGCGCCTGTACAAGGCGCGCGCGCCGCTGTCGGGGCTGCTCGCCATCGCCATGCTGGCCGGTGGTCTCGCCGTGCTGGTGCTCGACCTGGGCCGACCCGAGCGGCTCATCGTGGCGATGACGCACTACAACTTCAAGTCCATCTTCGCCCTCAACATGATCTTCTATACGGGCTTCTTCGCCATTGTCGGCCTGTATCTGATCACGTTGATGGACCGCTCGCTCAACCCCTGGTCAAAGCCCATGGGTATGCTGGCCTTCCTATGGCGCATCGCGCTCACCACGGCGACGGGCTCCATCTTCGGCTTCATCGTTGCCCGCGCGGGCTTCAACTCAGCGCTCTATGCCCCGCTGTTCGTGATCTACTCGTTCGCCTACGGCTTGGCGGTGTTCATCGTCGTGCAATCGGTGATGTACAAGTGGAACGAGATCCAGGTCGATCCCCGCATCCTGGCGCGGCTCAAGAACCTGCTGGCCATCTTTGTCGCCGCCTCGCTCTACTTCACGGCGGTGCTGCACCTGACCAACCTCTATTACGCCAAGCAGTGGGAATTCGAGCGCTTCATCCTGCTCGAAGGCGGCATCTATCCCCTGCTGTTCTGGGGCGGCCAGGTCTTCCTGGGCGGGATCCTGCCGCTGATCCTGATCTTTAGCCCCATTAGCCGCCATCCGGCCACGGTCTTCCTGGCCGCCTTGCTGGTCGTGCTGGGCGGACACTTCCAGATGTACGTGACCATCATCGGCGGCCAGGCCTTCCCGCTGGACCTCTTCCCCGGCTACGCCGAATCCAGCACCTTCTACGACGGTGTGGTGCATCCCTACACCCCGACGATCTGGGAGCTGCTGCTTGGCCTGGGTGGTATCGCCATTGCCTTCCTGATCACCACTGCTGCCGTGCGTGTCCTGCGCTTCATGCCCCAGGACGACCTCAAAGAGTTGGAGCTGGAGCTCAAGCCGCACTGATCCGGGCTGAGGCCTATAACGGACCCACAAAAGCCGACTATTTTTGTCGGCTTTTGTGTTATGATAGGCACTGTTCCGCAAGCTCACGGATACCCGAGCGATCGACGCCATGGCCTGTCTCTACCTGTCCGCCGCGCACAAGTCGTCAGGCAAGACCACCCTGACCCTGGGTCTGGGACGCGCCCTGCGCGATCGTGGGCTGCGTGTGCAGACCTTCAAGAAGGGACCGGACTACATCGACCCGATATGGCATGGCCAGGCCACGGGCCGTCCCTGCTACAACCTGGATTTCCACATGATGCAGACGGCGGAGATCCTCGGGCTTTACGGACGGCACGCCGCCGGGGCCGACTTGACCCTGATCGAGGGCAACAAGGGCCTGTATGACGGCATGGACCTGGAGGGCGGCGACAGCAACGCGGCCATGGCCAAACTGCTGGGCGCGCCGGTGGTGCTGGTGCTCGACACACAAGGCATGACCCGCGGCATCGCCCCGCTGATTCTAGGTTATCAGGCATTCGACCCGGAGGTCAGGATCGCCGGGGTGATCCTCAACAAGGTGGGCGGTCCCCGCCATGAAGGCAAACTGCGGGCGGTGATCGAGCGCTATACCGATGTGAAGGTCCTGGGTGCGCTGCCACGTACCGCCGAGATCGAGATCACCGAGCGCCACCTGGGGCTTATCCCCGGCAACGAGACGCCCGAGGCCGAGACGCGGATCGCGGCGATCGCCCGCTACGTCGCCGAGGGCGTGGACCTCGATGCCCTGGTCGGCGTTGCGGCCCCAGTCCGGCCGGCCAGCAGCGACCTTGAGGAGACCCCACCCGACGCCCGCGGGCTGCGCATCGGCATCGCCCAGGATCAGGCCTTTGGCTTCTATTACCAGGAAGACCTCGACACCCTGCGCCGCAGCGGCGCCGAGCTGGTCTCCATCGACACCCTGCGCGATACCTGCCTGCCGCCGGTGGACGGGCTGATCCTGGGCGGCGGTTTTCCCGAGATGTTCATCGAGACACTGGCGACGAACCAAACCCTGCGCGCAGACATCCGTCGGGCGGTCGAGTCGGGGCTGCCAGTGTACGCGGAATGCGGTGGTCTGATGTATCTCACGCGCGCCATCCACTGGGGTGAACGACACGGAGAGATGGTCGGTGTGATCCCGGCCGAGTGCACCCTCCAGTCCCGACCCGTCGGTCGGGGCTATGCCCGGCTCGAGGTCGTCGACGCCGAGGCCGGCCTGGCCTCGGCGGCTGCGCCGTCCATCGCCGCGCACGAGTTCCACCACTCCCGGCTCACCCATCTCTCGGCGGGAACGCACCGTTTCGCCTATCGGGTCGCGCGCGGCGTGGGGATCGACGGGGCGCACGATGGCTACGTGTACAAGAACCTGCTCGCGGCCTACTGTCATCGCCGCGGCACGGGCACGCATGGCTGGATCGCGCCCTTCCTGGACAAGGTGCGCCGCGTGGCATGGCGCTCCGAGAGGCTCCGGCAGGCAGCCTGAACGCCATGCGGACTTGAGCACGTATGCCGAGGCTGCGCATGGCAGAAACGCCACAACACTCTTTTTGAAAGGAAGATCTATGATCAGCTTGACCAAAGAAGCCGCCGAACAGATCCGGCTCGCCGCTGCCAACAGCGATGCCCAAGGCATGGCCCTACGCCTCGCGGCCAAGGTCAACGACGCTGGCATGCTGGAATTCGGCATGGGCTTCGACCAGGAGCGCGAGAACGACGCCATCCACGAGTCGTGGGGGATCACCCTGCTGATCTCCAAACACAGCGCCCCCTATCTGCAGGACGTCACCCTCGACTTCACCGAGATCGCTCCGGGGCAGAAGAGCTTCGTCTTCCTGAAACCCGGCAGTGAGGAGCCCTCGGGTGGCGGGGGTTGCGGCTCCGGCGGCTGCGGCAGCACGGCGGGCGGTGGCGGCTGCGGCTCCGGCGGCTGCAGCTGACCCGGTTTCAGGCCTCAGGGTACAAGCTGCAGTCGTCTTAGGCCTCGGCGCCGGCTAACCCTTGCGTTGCGCCACCGACTGAAACCCGTAACCCTTACCCTTCATCCGGATGGATTACCTACCAATCTTCCTCGACCTACGCGGCAAGAACGCCCTCGTGGTGGGCGGCGGCGACACCGCCGCGCGCAAGGCCTCTCTCCTGTTGTCGGCCGGGGCCTGGGTGACCGTCGTGAGCCCCGAGCCCCTGACCGCCGCCTTCAGCGAGCTGCAGGGCACCGACCGCCTGATCCACCGTCAGGCGTCATTCCATGATTCGCATCTGGACGGCATGGAGCTGGTGTTCGCCGCGAGCGAGGACGAGGCCCTGGACCGCCAGGTCTACGACGCGGCACGCGCGCGCCACCTGCCGGTCAACGTGGTGGACCGGCCGCAGCTGTGCTCCTTCATCATGCCCTCCATCATCGACCGTTCGCCGGTGGTAGTGGCCGTCTCCAGCGGTGGCGAGGCGCCGGTGCTCTCGCGCCTGCTGCGCGCCCGCCTGGAGACCCTGATCCCGGCCGCCTACGGTCGTCTGGCCGCCTTGGCCGGCCGCTTCAAGGACCGGGTGCGCAAACGCTTCAGCAGCACCGAGGCGCGCCGCAAGTTCTGGGAAAAGGCCCTGCTCTCGCCGATCGCCGAGATGGTGTTCGCCGGGCGCGAGCAGGAGGCCGAGGCGGCCTTGAGCCGCATGCTGGAGGGCACGGCCGACGCCCCGGAGCGCGGCGAGGTCTATCTGGTCGGCGCCGGACCGGGTAACCCGGACCTGCTCACCTTCCGGGCGCTGCGTCTGATGCAGCAGGCCGACGTGGTGGTCTATGACCGGCTGGTCTCGCCCCCCATCCTCGACATGTGCCGGCGCGATGCCGACCGGATCTATGTCGGCAAGGAGCGCGACAACCACGCCCTACCGCAGGAGGACATCAACCAGCTGTTGGTGCGGCTGGCCAAGGAGGGCAAGCGGGTGCTGCGGCTCAAGGGCGGTGACCCCTTCATCTTCGTCCGGGGGGGCGAGGAGATCGAGACCCTGCGCGAGAACGGCGTGCCCTTCCAGGTCGTCCCGGCCGTCACGGCCGCCGCGGGCGTGGCCTCCTATGCCGGCATCCCGCTCACCCACCGCGACTATGCCCAGGCTCTGATCTTCGTCACCGGCCACCTCAAGGACAACAGCATGGACCTGGACTGGGACATGCTCTGCCGCCCGCGCCAGACCGTGGTCATCTACATGGGCCTCAAGGGTCTGGTGACCCTGTGCCGGGAGATGATCGCGCACGGGCTGCCGCCCACGACCCCGGCCGCGGTTGTGCAGCAGGGCACCACGCTCAATCAGAAGGTGGTCACCGGCACGCTGGAGACCCTACCCGCCCTGGTTGCGCAGGCCGACCTGAAACCCCCCACCCTGATCATCGTCGGCGAGGTGGTCCGGCTACACGACAAGCTCAACTGGTTCCACCCGGAACCCGCCGCCGACGACCACTGGCACACCCCGCTGGACAGGCCGGCACACCTGGAGATGTGAGGCCCCGCGGCGTGGCGGCTCAGCCCGGCAGTCCGAGCTGGGCCAGGATCGCCCGCACGAAGACGGGCAGATCGCCCGGGTTGCGCGAGGTGACGAGCTTGCCGTCCACCACCACCGGGCTGTCCTCGTACAGGGCGCCGGCGTCCTTCAGCTCGCCAGCGACCGCGGGGTAGCAGGTGGCGCGGCGCCCCTCCAGGAGGCGGGCGCTCACCAGGACCTGGGGGCCGTGGCAGATGGCGGCGACCGGCTTGTCCGCCTTGAAGAAGGCCTTGGCGATCTTCAGCGCATGTTCGTCGCGGCGCAGCGTCTCGGGCGCCTTGCCGCCGGGGATCAGCAGCAGGTCATAGTCGTCGGGATCGACCTCGCGCAGGGTGAGGTCGGCGATCAGCGACGTGCCGTGTTTGCCGTGGAACTGGTGGCCCTTCTCCGGGGTGGCGACCTTGACCTGGACACCGGCCTTCTCCAGGGCCTCCTTGGGTACGGTGAGTTCACTGTCCTCGAAATGCTCAGCGGTGATGATCAGGGCTTGCATGGTCTTGCCTCCTCGTTGAGTTGCGCGAGTCGCGCCGCGGCGATCTCGCGCATGCGGAACTTCTGCAGCTTGCCGGTGACGGTCATGGGAAAGTCGTCGACGAACCAGACATAGCGCGGCACCTTGTAGTGGGCGATGCGGCCGCGGCACCAGTCGCGCATCTCCTCTTCGGTGGCGTTCTGGCCCGCCTTGAGCTGGATCCAGGCCATCACCTCTTCTCCATAATAGTGGTCCGGCACACCGAAGACGGCCACCTGGGCGACCTTGGGGTGCTCGTACAGGTGCCGCTCGATCTCCGCCGGGTAGATGTTCTCGCCGCCGCGGATGATCATGTCCTTGAGCCGGCCGGTGATGCGCACATAGCCCTCGGCATCCATCGTGCCCAGGTCGCCCGAGTGCAGCCAGCCGGCGGCGTCGATGGCCTTGGCGGTGGCAGCCGCGTCGCCGTAGTAGCCGCGCATGACGTGGTAGCCGCGGAAGCAGACCTCGCCGACCTCGCCCAGCGCGACGGTGTGGCCGTCGTCGGTGCTGACGATCTTGACCTCCTGGTGCGGCAGGTTGCGGCCGACGGTCTCGGTGCGGTGCTCCAGGCTGTCACCGGGTTCGGTCAGATGGGTGAGCGGGCTCGCCTCGGTCTCGCCGTAGCCGATCAGGATCTCCGGGCAGTGCATGGCCTGCATGACGCGCTGCATGAGGGCCGGCGGACAGGGGGCACCGGCCATGATGCCGGTCCTGAGGCTGGACATGTCGAACTCTTTGAAGCGCGGGTGTTCCAGTTCGGCGATAAACATGGTGGGTACGCCGTGCACGGCGGTGCAGCGCTCCTGCGCGATCGCCTCCAACACGGCCAGGGCGTCGAAGTGCTCGCAGGGCACCACCAGACAGGCGCCGACCGACAGCGTCAGCAGATTGGCCAGGACCATGCCGAAGCAGTGGTAGAAGGGCACCGGCACCGCCAGGCGGTCCCGTTCCGTGAAGCGCAGGGCACGGGCGGCGAACCAGGCGTTGTTGAGGATGTTGTGGTGGCTGAGCACCACGGCCTTGGGGAAGCCCGTGGTGCCGGAGGTGTACTGGATGTTGATCGGGTCGTCGCAGTCGAGGGCGGCGGTGGCCGCCTCCAGCCCGGCGGGTGACACCGTCCGGCCGGCGGCCAGCACCTCCTGCCACAGGGTGAAGCCGGGCTGCGGCCGCTGGGTGTTGAGAGGGTAGATC
>JAKADY010000043.1 GCA_021826065.1 Pseudomonadota bacterium | reverse complement strand
TGGGGAGGCCTGCCAACGTCCATGACGTCACGCAGGCGCACGCCCTGCTGCACGGTGAGGAACGAGACGTCTTTGCCGATGCGGGCTACCAGGGCGTGGACAAGCGCGAGGAGATCAAGGCGCGTCACCCCGAGGTGAACTGGCACGTGGCCATGCGCCCCGGCAAGCGTCGGCAGCTGGACACCAGCAAGCCGCTGGGGGCGATCATCGACCCGATCGAGACCGTCAAGGCGCAATCGTGCGCGCGGCGAGCACATCTTCGGCGTGCTCAAGTGCGTCTTTCGCTACACCAAGGTGCGCTACAAGGGCCTGAAGAAGAATGCCGCGCAGATCACCACGCTCTTGATGCTGGCCAACCTGTGGCTGGCGCGCAGGCACCTGATGCAGCCCTCGAGGGGGTAAGTGCGCCCAAACGGGGCGCAAACGCCCCGCTCGGGGCTTAAAAAGGCCCCGGCGGGGGCCGAAACGGCCCCGAAAGCTCGCCGAAACGATGCCAAAGTCCATCTCGTGAAACCCAAGCCCCGCCACGGCGTCAGCGGCGGGGTTGAGCAGACTTTCCCTAGAGTCCACATCGTTTCAGTCCATTGTTAAGCTATACGATCATCCAGCCCCAGCTCCCGCAAAGCATTCTGCGCCTCCTCCACGGATTGCTTCGAGAGTCCGTCAGGCGGGCTGACTTCAACCGCGATGGTGAGCTTCAAACCCGGCGTGGCCGCAAAACGGGAAAGTACCTTGGTGTAGAAGTTCATCCATTTCTGCGGAGGTACCTCGCCAGACCATTTGATGCCAGCAATCTTCGCTGGCCCAGCAGCTGGCGTTGTCGGCGCCGGTTGAGGCTCAATCGGGGTGCCAGTCGGCCCCATGCCCCCTCCCGTCCCTGTCCCGGCCCCCGTGCTGCCTCCTTCCACGGGAACCCCCACTGGGCCTGGTGCGGATTGAGTCTCCAGGTAGGCTCGTGCCACTTCCGCGGTGATGATGAACATGTCATCGGAGAACTCGATGTCGGTGGGGCTCACGCTCTGATTGAACGCGAACGGCTGATATTTGCCGGAGGCGCCTTTACCGACATAGGCCAATACTCCGCTCTCGACGCCGCGCGCGATTGTCTCCTTGACGGCTTCCGGGTTCAGCAAGCGCGGAAAGACCGGCGACGCGTAGAACGCATCGCGGACCGACCTGGTCGCCCATTCCTTGAAAGCGGGCGGCCAGTTCCGCACCAGGAAGTTCGGGCTCACACCCTTTTCCACATCGCCATCAGCAGACAGCCGGTTGAGGATGTTGGAGATGGGGGTATCCGCCGCGCTGGAGTGGACAAGCCCGAGATCGACCCTCTTCACCGTGTTGTCCTTGGCCAGCAGGAACAGGTGCTTGTAGGCTCGCCAGATGGACTCCTTCAGGTCCCGTTTGGCCTTGTGGATGTTTTCGGCGAGTTGCTTTCTCTGTGCCTCGTCGAGCTTGAGGTCATCCGCCTCGTCGGCAATCGTCTGCCAGGCGAGCAGTTTGCGCGCTTCCTCCCGCATGGGCTGAGCGGAATCCGGCACCACCCAGATCAGCGCGCTCTTGAACGTCCGTGCAGTGGTGCCGCATTCCCTGATCATGGTATCCACGAACTGGCGGGTCGCCTGCTCGTCCTCCATGGTTTTGTCGAGATGGGCTATGAGGAAGGTGATCGCAGGCCGGTCGGGGATCTGAATACTCTCCTCGGGGAAGAACACGCGCTCGACGAACGCCTTCGGCGAAAAGATCCTCTGAATTTCCCGTTTGACCTCTTCATCGACTTGTGGGCCCTGCACTGACGCCCTGCGATCGGCGAATCGCTTGTTAAGGTTTTCCTTCAGGCTGAACCTGTAGCGGGTTTTCTCGACGCTCAGGTAGTAGCAGGCGTCGGTGAGCGCCTCCATAGCAGTTTCGACATTGCCGAGATCGATGTCCGGGCCGCCGACGGCAAGCCGGATCTCCGGTACGCTCGCCTCCTGCGCCTGGCTGCCTACCTGCCCGCCGTTGGATTCAAAAAAGATCGTGGTGGCCACCTTGCGGTGGAGCCTGGCCTTCTTGATTACGTCGATGGCCTCGGAATCGAGCCGCACGGCGTGGGCGTCCTTCTTGCCCGCAATATCCGTGGTGACTGCAGCCTCCAGTTTGGTTTCGCCGAGTTGCTCGAACACGGCGGCACGGAACATGGGGTCGTCCAGCGGCGCCGTTCCCAGTGTGATCAAGGGATCGCGCAGCAATCCCTTGTAGCCCTCCTGGTAGGCCCGGGACACCCATAGGGCCAGCAGGCGCAGGACGCCGCGCGTTTGTTGGAACCGGGGCAGGGTCTGCCACTTCCGCTCGAAGACGGAGATCACCATCGGGTGGAATGGGTAGGTGGCGCGGAATTCGTCGCGGGCCAAGTCCGGATTGATTAGGTTCGGCAACTGCAGCCGATTCTCCTGAATCCAGTCGGCATAGGCGCGACAGGTCGCCTCGGCGTCCTTGTCGAGGATCACCCGGCCATCCGGGGTCACGGCCCGCTCGTCCCATTCAAATAGCCGGCGGCGGATGATCTCGGCGGTTTCGGATTCCACCGACACGATCACCGCCTTGCCCAGTCGATCCAGGAGGTTCTTCAAGCGCTGCTGATCCGCTTCATCCTTGTCCGTGTAGGAGAGTTCCGAAGCCGGGATCGAGCCCACCAGCACCGCGTTGTTGCGTCCGCGAACCGTCTCGGACAGCGCCTGGATGAAGTTGTAAAGCTTGTTGTGCCAGCCTCGATCCCTGTAGGTGCTGATGTAGTTCAGCACCTCGTCCATCAGGATCAGGCAGGGGCGATCCTTGGGCAGGAACTTCTCGATCACATCGCCCTTGGGTTCGATGAAGTCCGCGTCATGCTGGGCGACATGGGCAAACGCTTCCTCCCCCCCCAGTTGCCAGGCGATCTCCCCCCAGGGGGTTCTGCGCCGCGGTGTGCTATCGATGCCGCCACGGCCGGTCACGGAATCGAACTCCGTGCCGACGAAGACGGCCACCGCGCAGTGATCGGGGATGGTCTGAATACCCGCCCGCTGCAGAATCTTGCTGACACCGCGCCAGCCGTTGCCGGTCGAGCCATGCCGCGCCAAGTGATAGAGCAAGGTGAGCGCGTGGGTCTTGCCGCCGCCGAACTGTGTGGTCATGTTGAACACCGCGCTCGTCTCGGTGGTCATGCCGGAGAGCCTGCGCATCACTTCCGCCCCCAGGCCCGTCAGGTTCTCGGTGAGATAGGTGCGCTCGAAGAAGGTGGCAGGGTCGCAATAATCCTTCGGCGCGGAGCCCAGTCGCACCTTGTCCAGATGCACAGCGAATTCGGAGGCATCGAGCGGCTTGCCCTCCCGCAAGTCCTCGCGCGGCTTCACCACGTCAAACCAGGGTTTGAGTTTCACTGCGCTTCCCCTTCTAACTTCTTCAACAGCGCCTGCACGCCAGCCTTGAGCGGCCGGAGGTCGCGCGACACCACCTCCCAGACGCGCCGCCAGTTCACATCGAAATAGGCGTGGATCAAGATGTTGCGTATCCCAATGATCTGTTTCCAGGGAAGGTCCGGCACCTTGCCCCGAGTCTCGTCGGAGAGCCTTGCCGCCGCTTCGCCGATGATCTCCAGATGCCGCAGGCACCACACGCGCACCAACTCATTCCCGTCGAACGCTTCCCATGACGCGGGCACGTAGCGTTCGATGTTGTCGATGGCTTCCAGTATGTCCTGTAAGCGTTCCTCGTCCAGCCTCATAGCGGCACCGCCTCCTTCAGCACGCGTTCGCGGAATCGCGGGCGCATGGCCTCATCGTCCACCACATCCACCTCGCAGCCGAGGAGATCCTGCAAATCCATGAGCAACCCCCCGTGATCCAGCAGGCTTCGATCCGGTTCAAAGTGCACGAGGAAATCGACGTCGCTACGTGGTCCCGCGTCGCCACGCACGACCGAACCGAACACACGCACGTCGTGCGCACCCCACCGTCGCGCCAGGCGCAAAATTTCCTCCCGCCGTGCCTTCAGCGTTTCCATCGTGACCATGGTCGACCTCCTCGTCACAATCCCAGCCCCTTCTTGCGCGCCAGCACGCCGTCGACCCAGCGCTTCTCGCTGCTCGACGCGGGATACAGCGCGGAGAGCGCCTGCGCCAGCCGCCAGAAGCGTGGATCCTTGCCTGCGCCGTCCTCGACCAGGAAGCGGCGCAAGGCCTCGCCGCGCCCGGCGGCGAACAGGATCATGGCCTGGTGCACCCGGTCCAGCGTGGTCTCGCCCATTTTCTTGACGGTCTTCTCGCTCCATGCCGTCTCGTCAGCGCCGACTTTCGACAGTTCCCCGAAGAGCTCCATCTGGGCGGCCTTCTTCTTTCGTGCGCCGGCCGGCGCATCGGCCTGTTCTTTGCCGAAGAGGTACGCGGTACGTTCGGAAACCGGCAGCAGCCGGGCAGTTTCGCCCGAAACCTCGATCACGTGCCGCATATCCTCCAGATGCGCGCCCAGGCCCTGGGCGATCTTGCGCGCGGCGTCGTATTCGAGGACGAAGCCGCCCTTGGCGCGGGTAGCCTTGCCCTTGGTTTCCTCTTCCTCGTCGGCCTCCTCTTCTTCGGCTGGCGACTCGACGCCATTGATCGCGCCCGCGTTCAGCGTCCATAGCCACATGGCGGTCAGCCGCGCATCGGGCTCGAAGCCGGCCGTATCGGCGTCCTTGAACACCTGGGCCAGCGCCTCTTTCGCCACGGCGGCCCAGACCTGCTCCAGGTATTCGCGCAGACTCACCACCTCGCCGCTCGCTTTCTCCACGCGCGAATAGCGGGAGAAGATTTCCAGCGCCGGCCCCAGGCAGGCGAAGATCGCATCCGCGCCGACCACGCCCTCCTCGGCCAGACGCGGCATCCATTCGTGGATGCGGCGGGGGAGTTCGGCCAGTACGTCGCGCCAGTCGCCGATGTCAGCCGTGCGCAGCAAGCCATCGGCGTTTTCGCGGGGGCGGCAGACGATGTGCACCGACGAGGACAAAGAAGCCGTGCCAATGGCGTTGGTTCTAACTTCATATTCGGTATCAATCGGCCACGAACCGGTAGCAATCCAGCCCGCCTCCAGCAAGGCCGACAAGATTGCCTCCCAGCCTGCGGTACTCTTGTGTGCGAACACCACCACGCCGATGCCGGAAGGCGCGACGACGCGCCGGGCTTCGGCAAAGGCCTTGCGCATTTGCTCTTCATAATACCGCTCGTCCTTCGGTTTGCCGGTGCCGGCATAAATCCGGCTGGGATTCCAGATCGCCTCTTCATCCTTGGGCACGCCGGCCATCTTGAACAGCCCCGAGCTGTGATCAGGCATGCAACGGCGCATCCACACGTAGAAATACTCGGATAGGTCGGCGTAGGGCACGGAATCGTAGTACGGCGGATCGGTTACCAAAGCGTTGACCGCGTCGTCCGGCAAGGGATGATGGGTGGCGGAGGCCTGCTGTACCGTGCCGCCGTGGTTGGCCGACAGCGCATTGGCTTCGATGCCTCGGCCAATCCAGTCGATGGCTCCCGACCAGTTGCCAGAGGCATTGGCTAGTGGGTTGATCTCGGCGAAGTCCCACACAATGGACAGCGCTTGGCGCGAGAAAACATGACCCTGATACTCCCCGCGTGCGCGCCAATTCACTAGCGAAGAAAGATTGTCGGCAGTTCGTCCTACAGCTAATGCCAAGCAAGAAGCCACAGCTTCCAACAATGCCGCATCCATCCCCGGTATTGGGCGAGCAGCAAGCTCGCGCACCAAGCGGCTGAAGGTGGCCAAACTCAAGGCCTGGCGCGGGGCATACAGGTCACCAAAGCGCTGCATGCCTATCCGTGTCACCGCAGACAAGCCCCGCGCATTGGGTGAGGGGCGCTCGGTCGGTATCAGCTCATCGGGCACCGGGCTGAGGGCACCATCGGATGTCTTGAGTTGTTGCAGAGCGTTTGCCGCCGCTGTTGCCGCTTGCAGGTCGGCCTCCGTGGGCAGCCGATAGGCACGACCGGTTTCAGCCGTTCGCGTGGTCACCACCGCGACCAGCCGTGCCGTCGCCGCGCCGCCATGGTGTGCAGTCAATTGTCGTCGCACGCTGTCGTTGGCGGTGGTGTAGCCGCAGCAGGGGCAGGTGGCGGCACCGCGCCTGACCGTGCCGGGGCCGACCTCGGTGGGCTTGACGCCGCGCACGATCTCGAAATCCACGCGCTTTTCCTGCGGGCGCGGTTCGAGCTTCAAGGCCGTCATCCGCCCGGCCTTTTTCGCTAGCCAAAGGCTGCGCAGCAGCGGCACCTCCGCCCCGCATCCCGGCCCTTCGCAGCGGATGGTGCGTGCCCAGAGATAGGCAATGGGTGTGGCCCCGTCCGGGTCCTTCGGGTAAAACTCAGCCAGCTCCTTTTCCGCCTCCTGCTTGATCCAAGCGCCCCATTTGCGCACCTCGTCGGCCAGCCGTTGGCCGTACTTGGGGATGTATTCGAGGACCACCTTGTTGAGCAGCACGGGGATCGGGTTGAGGTCGCTGGCGAAAGCATCCGCCCCCACGCGCAGGGCCTCCAGCGGAATCGAGCCGCCGCCGGCGAAGGGGTCCACGACCAGCGGCCGCGTGCCGGGCGCCCCGCCCAGGGCCTCGTGCGCGGCCTGGGTGAGGGCGCGACTGGCGTCCAGGTATTCCTTGACCGTGGCGTTGTCCCAGTTGGCGAAGTCGGCGATGAAATCGAGCAGCGCATGGCGCAGCTCGAGCGTATCGTCGAGCCGGCCCGCATCTTTCTGGATGGCTGCGAAGCGCGGAAAACTCTCGGCGCTCGCCAGTTTCAGATGGTTGCGCGCCCAGTCCAGCATGGCCTTGCGCGCCGCCTCGCGGAAGGCCGGCGGGCAATGTTCGTCGGCGGGGTCCGGCCACAGCGCAGCGCAAATGACCGCCCGGCATGCCGCCAGCGGCCGCCGCGCCCACCAGATGTGCAGGGTGGAGATGTGACCGTGGCGGATGCTCTTCTCCCGCCGCGCGTGGGCGGAGATGCGCTTGATGGGCAGATCGACTTCGATGAGGCGCCTGGGGTAGGTCATGTCCGCCATGCTTGAAAAATCCCACGTAGTTCTTCGATTACGTGTCGCAATGAATCATCGGCCGCCGCAGCACGATCGAGGTCCATCGCGGCAACGATGTCCCCGGCGAACTCGATGCCACCCAGGTTGGGCGTCACCCCGGACGACCGGATGGCGTCGATGAGCATTTTCTTGTAGCGCGCCCGTTCGCATTTTTGATCCGGCGCGTTGCAGCCGCGCCCGAAGACCGACTTGAAGGCGGCGGAATCCACCAGCAGCCAACGTTCGATATGGGGGTCGGGCACTGCACAGACCGTTTGGACGGCAACCTTGTCGGTGGCTGCGGTGATTTGTCTTAGGCGTTCCACCAGTCCCTTACAGTTGGCATCGGTGGCAACGACGACGAGGTCGGGCAGCCCGTCCCGCCCCCGTTGCAGGTCACGCAGGAACTGCTTGAGTTCATCGACCACCGCACCATGACCACGGCGGACGTTGCGCCAATCCAGATGAACGGCGACCTCGTATTCGTTGGCCAGGCGCAAAAGCAACGCCGCGAGAAATTCTTTGTGCGCGAAGTCCTCGACGAATAGGACGATCTTATGCATCGAAATCCCCTCGCAGCATGCGCTCGGAGATGGTGAGATCCTCCGCTTCCATCAGCGCGCGGTCCACCTCGCCCTTCTTCGCAAGGGCGCCCCATGCCGAGAACGGCTCGATGCGCGTTTCGCCATCGACCCGCTTGCAGACGTACAGCGACTTATCCGGCACCAGGTCGGGCAGCAGCGGTGAATGGGTGGTCACGATGTACTGGGTTTCGCCGGTGGACGCGCGCGTCTTCAGGAGTTCGGCGACGAGCTGGATGCGACGGGGATGGATGCCATTTTCCGGCTCTTCGAAACCGATCAGCGAAGGCTGCTCCTTGGCACCGGCGAGCGACAACAGCCCCAAAATACGCAGCGTGCCTTCCGACAGGATGCGCGCAGGAACCGGGATACCATTCTCGATCAGGGTGAGCTCGACTTCTCCGAGATTGCTCACCTCGACGCCGATCCCCTGCACATTGGGCATGATCGTGTGCAGGGCTTTCTCGACGGCGCGGAACTGTCTCTCGTCCAGCGCTTTCAACGTGTTCAGGAAGGACGCCAGTTCCTCGCCCATGAGGCCGATGTGCCGCACCTCCTTGACGGGGTTGGCCGCGCGCATGCGCTCGCGTGGCTCGAAATAGAAAAATAGCCAGTTCTCCAGCTCCTTGCGCATGGCCACCAGATGCGGGTAGTGCGGCGGATAATGCGGCAGCGAGAGGATGCTGTGGTCGAGATAACGTTCGTAGTAGCTGGGATGCGCCTGGCCTTCCAGCCGCAGATGCAGGCGCTCGCCCTCGCGGGAGAGGAATGGCTTGCGCCTTCCGGTGGGCTCCCCCTTGTCGGTGAGCGCTGCGAGATATTCATCCGCCACGCGTAGGATGCCCGTCCTGGGCAGCATCTCCACCTCGATGCGGTAACGCAAGTGGCGCTCGCGCACGGCGCCGGAGGCCTTTGCCTGTTCGCCAGCCTCGTTCTCCTGCGTGCTGGATCGTCGCATCTCCTTGATCTGTCGGTTGACCGCATCGACAACGGCATCGGAGAGCCGCACATCCACCTCGATGGAGAAGGAAAGCTTATCCTGTTCCAACGAACCCCTGATGCCTTCTTTTCCGAATGTGAAGGATTCGAGCGGCTTACCCCGGTAGGGCGGCTCGAAGGCTTCCTTGATGGTTCTGGACGTTGCCAGCTTGGAAAGTAGCTGCAGGCAATCGAGAAAATTGCTTTTGCCGGCAGCATTCGGGCCGAACAGTACGGACAGTTCGGACAGCTTCACCTCGACATTCTTGAGCGACTTGTAGCCTTGGATATGGATGCGGGTCAGCATGTCGGTTTGTCTCCTTGCTCGGCTGTCAATCTTCCGCTTGCCCCACCCCGATGCGCTCCAGAACGTTCTTCGCGAGTCGCTGGTAATCCTTGTAGGCTTCCTGCACGGCGTAGGAGTGGGCGCCGATGGCGCCGTCCGCCGACCTGAGCAGAAAGAGAGGCTTTCGCGCTTCCATCGCCATGGGAATCAGGCTGTGATAGTGCTTGAGCATGGCAAGGCATTCCGGGTCCTCGGCGATGGCGGGCGCTTGTTTGACGTCCTCCCCCAAAACACTCTGCCTGTATTCAAGCGGTATCCTGTTGAGCCAGCGGTTGTAGGCCTTCACGGGTCTGGACAGACGCACGCCGTGCTGTTGGGCGATGTATCCAATCGGCTTCATGGTTCCCCTGGGCAAGTCGATGGTGGGGTGTTTCCAGTTGTCCAGGCGCTTGTTCCACAGGGACCGCCAACTCCTGAGCGTCGGGCCGAGGTTGCGCAGACCTTGCAGGGAAAAGAGGTCTGCCCCAAGGGGAATCACGACAGAGTCAGACGCTATGAGGGCGGAACGATTGATTGCGCCCAGATTGGGTCCGACATCGATCAGAATCAGATCGGCATCGTGTGCTGCGGCCGCTGCTTGCATCACCTGCCAGAAGGCCGTGAGCACTTTGAAGGGGCGCACCAGGTTGGCATCGCCCATGCTCGCCGGCCATTGGGTGGAAAGCTCGTCCTCGAATCCGGATAGGGCAAGGTCCCCCGGGATCAGGGAGATCTCACGGGTGACCCATACGCGTTCGGCATCACGGATATCCCCTACTTCGAGCAAAGGCTGTATGCAGCGAAAAATGGTATTCGGCCGGTCGCGAGATTCTTCCCAGATCTCCACCAACTGATCCTCGTCCAGGAACGCGGAGGTCAGGTTGGCCTGGGGGTCGAGGTCCGCGGCCAGAACGCGCAGGCCCATTTCCCCGAACATCCAGGTAAGGTGGTAGGCGAGTGTGGTCTTGCCTACGCCGCCCTTGTTATTGAAGAAGGTCAGGACGGGGATGGTCATGGCCGCCTCCGGACGGTGACCAGGACAAAGTTGTCCTGGGGATCGAATTCCGCCGGCGGATTACCGTTGTCAGCGAGCGCCTTTTGCGCCGTCTGGATGCCGACGCCAAATCGCTGAACGAAGCCCAACACCTTCATGGCCTCGGCGAGGTTGGGATTGCGGTAGTCGGTGTAACCAGGCTTGCCGAAGTTCTGCCGCGTGACAATGCCGTAGGGACCGCCGGGGTTGGTGATTTCGATCCTGTCGTTGAACCAGGTAACGCGTACCGGTGCGTTCGTCGCCTCATAGGTTCGGTGCATCAGGGCATTGCGGGCGAGCTGCTGCAAGGCCACCAGGGGATAGTCCGGTGTCCTACACTCGACAGCGCCCGACGCGATGTCGACAACCGTTTGGATATGGGCTTCGAGCTTATCGTCCAGGCGCCGCAGTATCTGTGCCAGCGGGCCATCGATGACTTCCTCGTCTTTGATAGGGTCGGCCAACGTTGTGCCGTCGATGCGCAGGAACTGGATGTAGTCGCAGGGAATCAGGTCACGGGCGCGTGGACTAAGAACAATGCACCCCAGAACGGTCGGCACCGGATTATCCGCGGATTCGATCATGCGGCTAGCCGCCAGGCGTTCCTCGTAGCTGCGCTCGTTTGCCGCCAGAATGTCGGGCGCCACGGCGCCTTGGAGATACTCGCTTTCAAACAAGGTACGGCTCAGGTCAGCCATGCTCGCGAAAGGGACCGGCTGCAAATCGAACGGCAGATCCCGATGTCGGCGCTTCTCATTCAGGATGCGTTCATCCTGCGCACTGGCGATGCTGCGCCGCGGGCCGGTGCGTATCCAGATACGTCCCTTGTAGCGCACTGGAGGAGAGTCGGCGGGCAGGACTGTGATGACCGCCATTTCGGCCCCTTTGAGAATACGCTTTTCCACCGTCATGGTGGGCAGTGGAAGGATGTTACCGTCGGTGCGGATGTCGGCAAGCTGCCGAAGCAACTCGTCTGTCACCACCAGACCGGATGGCGAGCCATCATCGTTGGCACCGATAAACACGACACCTGCCTTTTGGTGGTTCGGCAAGTCGTTGGCGAAGGCGCAGATCGCCTGCCGCGACTTTTCCGGCGCATCCCCTTTGAAGGATTCCTTGCGCTCGGCTCGATCGGATTCGAGGTCGTTCAAGAGCGCTTCGAGTTCAGCATCACTTAGGGTCATGAGTATCTCCATGGCTTGCGCGATCTTCCCGCAGTTCCACCGGCTGGCGGATGGAATCGGTTTTCAGGCGGTAGTGCTCCACCTTGACGATGGGCTGCCAGTCGAGCGTGGCCGGATTGCGCAGGATGTTGACCGTCGGACTCGGCGTCGCGCAGTGGAAGACGACATACAGCCAGTAGTCTGGGCCAAGGCGTTGTGCCGTCTTGTATTCGTTGGCAGTCAGGGCGATCTCGCCCGTGTGCGCCCGCCCTTTGACCTCGATGAAGCGGACGTCAATGGCGGTCTTGGGGTCTTCCGGATGGGGACGGCGGGAGATGAGGTCGAAGCCGCGATTGTCCGCTTCCACGCTCTCCACCACGCGGCCTTGCGCTTGCTCGTGGGCGATGACGGCCTGGACGGCGATGCGCTCGATTTCGGGGTCGGAAACCATGGGCGCGATACCGGGTGCGGCGCGCTCCGGATGGGGCAGCACCCAGGCCCGGCCGATGTGCTGGATGTCGCCGATCGAGCATTGCCGTTCCTGCTCCAGCTCGCGGCGTCGGCTTTGCAGGCGGTGGTCGAGTTCCAGGAGCTTGTCTTCCGAGATCTTGATGCGGCCTTCCAGGCCGGGCTCGGTGGAACCGCTTTCCTTTTGGGAAATGAGATCCGCCAGCAGCAGGTTTTCCCGGTTGATGATGGTGTTGAGCGAGAGCTCGATATGGCGGGAGATGGTGGCCACTTCGCGCTCACGCTCGCGACGCACTTCTTCCAGCAGCGGATTCAACGCCTGTTCCAGCAGAACGACCTCGACCTGGTTTCGATCCGGCAGGTGGGCATCGTCAGGGACTTCCGGTGGGGTCTCCGCCGCGGTGAGATCGAGGAAGATCGTCGGCTGCTTGATGGCCGTCTTCCCGTCCATGCCGGTTTGCACCACGAACAGCCGACGGCTCAAGACATTGCCCCGGCCGTCGCGAATGGAGGCGCTGAAGACATCCAGGCGGTAGGGTGCTTGACTGTGCAGGTCGAAAAACACGGCGCCGCGCTTGAGGTGCTCGTGCACCTGTCCCAGTACATCCTCGCGCACGACCTCGAAGAGCGGATGGCCCGGCGTGACCCATTCCAGAGTGGCATCCTGCTTGAGCAGCTCCTTGTCAAAGACGATGTTGCCGTACTCGCGCCCGAGCTTGCCGAAGCGGGGCTCCAGGCGCTCGCCGATGGGCCACAGGTTGCGCGGGACGCGGCCGACCTTGTAGCTATGGGCGCCCGGCTTCACGGGCTTGGGTGACACACCGGTGAGCGGGCCGGCACTGAGGAAGAAGTCCTCGATGACCTCTGGCACTAGCCGCCGCTCCTTGGCCTCGGCAGACTTGCCCACGATGGCCGACAGGTTCAGCTCTTTTTTCGCCAGCCCTTCCAACGTGGATTGAGTGATGCTCTCGAAGCGTTTTTTGTCCACCTGCTCGATGATGCGCTGCTTGATCAGTTCCTCCGTCATCTGGTTGTGGGCGTACATGTCGCGCAGCATCTTTTCGAGCTGGTTGGCCGGGAACACGTCGCCGAGGACGTTGAAGATCTTGCCTGTACGCTTGGGGTCCAGATCGTCCTGGATCGCCTCGATGCGCTCGAAGAGCTTGTGGAGCACGCGCCCCTCGCGGGTGTTGGTCGAGACGAAGTTGAAGATTAGGCAGTCCTTCTCCTGGCCATAGCGGTGGATACGGCCCATGCGCTGCTCCAGGCGGACCGGGTTCCAGGGGATGTCGTAGTTGATCATCAGCCAGCAGAACTGCAGGTTGATGCCCTCGCCGGCGGCCTCGGTGGCGACCAGCACCTGGGCCGATTCGCGAAATTCGCGTTCGGCGAAGATACGGGTGCCGGGGGTGTCGCGGTCGCCGATCTTCATGCCGCCGTGAATCTGCGTGAGGCTCAAGCCCCATTCGCGCAACTTGCCGAGCGGTCGCCCTTCGCGGCCGTCGCCAGCGAGGAAGTCCAGGGTGTCCTTGTGCTCGGTGAACACCAAGAGTTTCATTTTGGGGTCGGCGAAGACACCCTGCCTGGTTAGGAGATCTTTCAAGGCAGTGAGCTTGGTCTCGACCTCCCGCGCCTCCAGCTCCCGGGCGTGGTTGATCAGTTTGGACAGCTCGGCGATCTCTTCACGCAGCGCGGCCGGATCGACGCTGGCGACGACGTCCTCGAGCTGGGAGATGATCTCTTGCTGTTCTTCGTCGGTCAGGTCCTCGAAGTCTTCCGGCAGCCGCTTGTTCATCTGCTCCCGGCGGTAGCCTTCGGGGTCCTCGAGGATGCGTTCGCGCTTGTCGCGCATCCGTTCCAGGCTGCGCCGCACGGCGTAGAGGCTGGAGGCGAAGCGGCGTTGGAGCATGGCCATGGTGAAGGCGAGCGCCCGGCCGCGGGCCGAGTCGTCTTGCGCGGCCTTGATGGATTGGTCTTCGACGTAGCGGGTGAGGCGATCGTAAAAGTCGAGCTCCTCCTCCGAAATCTGAAACTCTGTTGTGGTGACGTTTCGGCGGGTGAACAGCGCCTTGACGTGACCGGTTTCCGGCTCGGGGAACGTGACCAGGGCCTCTTTGACGCGGCGCAGATAGAACGGCGCCTCGTGCCGCGCCATCGCTTCCTCCAGGCTCCGGATGTCGCCATACACGTCGCGGTCGAGCAGCTCCAGGAACAGGCAGAAGTTCTCGGGGTCGCCCTTGTGGGGCGTTGCCGTCATCAGCAGGTAGTGGTCGGTCATGTTCGACAGCGACTCGCCGAGCTGGTAGGCAAGGGTCTTCTTCTCGCTGCCGTAGGCGCTCATCTTGTGCGCCTCGTCGACAATGACCAGATCCCAGCGGCTGCGCAGCAACGAGTCCCTGGCGTCTTCGATGCGGGAGACCCAGGACACCGAGGTGATCACCTGATCCTTCTCCTGCCAGGGATTCATGCCGTAGTTGGCGCGCAGGACGTCGCTACGGATGACCTCGAAGCTCTCACGGAACTTGTCCTTCAGCTCCCGCTGCCACTGGAATGTGAGATTGGCCGGCGTGATGATGAGCACCCGCTTGACCAGGCCGCGAATCTTGAGCTCCTTGATGAGGAGTCCGGCCATGATCGTCTTGCCGGCGCCCGGGTCGTCGGCCAGGAGGAACCGGATACGTGGCAACCTCATGAAGTAGTCGTAAACGGCCTCCAACTGGTGCGGCAGCGGGTCCACGCGGGCGATGGATAGCGAGAAGTATGGGTCGTACTCGTAAGCCAGCCCCAGGCGCATCGCCTCGATGCCGAGGCGAAACTTGCGGGCATCGCCGTCGAAGGGTTCTTGGGCCGGGGAGGCCGTGAGGAGGGCGAGCTGCTCCGCAGTCAGAATCGGTTCATAAACCGAGTTGGAGCGGGTTCCCTTTCCGACCAGCTTGACCGAGGCGCCCATCGGAATCGCGACGATGACCTGGACCGGCTCCGGAAACAGAGGCCCGTGCACGGTGATGTTCGGTTTGAGTGCTTCCGCTAGCATATTGAATCGCCCCAGCCATATGTAGGGTCCTGAATGAACGCATACCTTACCGGGACTCCTGCGTAAAGTATGCGGCGGCCTTTTTTGGATGTCGCGCTCCTCGGTCACCCGCTTGAGTCTCGCCTTCAGGCGCCGAATCTCCGCGGTCTGCCCTTCCTGCAACCGGCGCTCGGCCTCCGGCAGGTTGTAGCGTTTGATCCACGCATACAGGCTGTGTTGGGACACCCCCAGCCGACCGGCCACCTCGGCCGTCGGTGGCCCCGCTCGGTCACCTGCCTGACCGCCTCGATCTTGAATTCCCCGGGTAACGCTTGCCGCTCATGACACCTCCTTACCAGCCTCAAGTTTAAGGCCCAAAGGTGTCTACAAAACACGGGGCGATACACTCAGCCTTGGAAGACGAAATTTCGGGGGAAAGTCAACAAACCAGGCTGTCTGGCATGTGCCCAAGTTGGCTTTATCACTCCTGCACCCGTTTGCCCAGAGAGATGCGCTCCAAGGCACGGTCCAGCGCTTCATCGATCTCGGATAGTCCTGTCTGTTTGGAGAATTCAGTGTATTGCTGCGGTCTGGCAAGCAGTCGCCGAAACTCTGCCAGTCTTTGCAGCCTGTTTTGTGACGTCTGCCCAAGCCTTTCAGCGAGTTGGGCGAGTTTGTCGAGAAATTCAGTGGTGAAAAGCAACTCCTCCCCGTCATCGGGTTTGCCCCATTGCGCTTGTTGCTCTGTACGCTCACGCACCAGCAGCGCCTCGATCAGCCGCGCCGGGATGTCCAGGGCCGAGGCCAGGGCGCGGATACGCTGGCCTCGCCGCATGGGCTCTATCTCCTCGATGTGCGGACGGAAGCGTACATTACGCACATGCTTGTAGACCTCCATGGAGGCTGGGCTGTGGTGCCCGACCAAGGACATGATGCGCGAGTCGTCCAAATCGGTGGATTCGACCAGGGTACTGATGAACTCGTGCCGGCCCGTGTGGGCCCGCACCCGCTTGTGCAGCAGGCCCTTCTTTTTCATGTCGCGCAGCGCCCCGGTGTAGTGCATGGGGCGGATCTGCCCATCTGAACCCACTGCAGGGAAGATGAGATCGGTGGCGCCGAAGGTTTCGTAGTTGTTGACCATCACGTCCTCAAGCTGAGCGGCAAGCAGCCGCTCAGCGGCCGCCGTCAGGGGCACACTGCGCGGCATCGCCTTGTATTTGGTGTTTTGAAAGGTGACGGTGCGACGCTCGAAGTCGATGTCGTCGAAGCGTGCCGTGACCCACTCCCCAGGCCGGGCCCCTGTCTCCCGTACCAGCAGACACAGCCGGGCCGCGAAACGGAAACGGGCCTTGGGATGGGAGAGCAGAGCGATGAGTGCCCCTTCATCCTCCTGCTGCATGCGGCGCGGCTTGATAGCAGCGCCAGGCCGGCGCACGCCGATGCAGGGGTTGGCGGCGATGATGCCCTTGCGACGGCAGAAGTTCATCACAGCCGAGAGCGCGGCAACCTCCAAACGGATCGCATCCGCAGAGGGTTTGGGCTCATCGTCCAAACGTTTGGTGATGTACTCCTCCACCATGTCCGCGGTAATCGCACCCACCGGCCTCCTACCGTAAACAGCCAGTATCCGCTTGAGCCGCGAGGTCTCGGTGTCACGCGTGCGTTCCCGCTTGTTGCGGTAGTCAAGCGACTGGAAATAGAGCATGACCGCGTCGTTCAGGGTCAGCTCCGCCTTCCCGCGGGGCTTGTCGTGGGTATAGCGGGCAAGCGCCTCGCGAGCCGCCGCCTCGGTGGGAAAGGTCTCGTCTACGGTAAGCCCTTTGCGGCGGATCTGCAGCCGCCAGCGACCGCTTGGAAGTTGTCGTATGCCCATGTGCAACCCTCTGGTGCATTGCACAGCGCCCCCAGCAGCCCTGGAAAACGTGTGCAATTGTGTGCAATTCGCATGGGCATTATGCCATGATGTCTATATGAATCAATGGATTAAGAGCATTATCATAAGACTGAAAATCCGCGTGTCGGCAGTTCGATTCTGCCCCTGGCCACCACCGCTTTTCTACGACTTGAGGTGCCATCCTCAAGTCGTTTCCCGGAATCCGTGTGCAATTCTGTGTGCACTGCGTTGCACCCTCGTCCCTGTACGCGGTGCAGCCTCATGATTCAAAGCACGACGCTGCATGGAGAGGTCCGGGGCAGGCCCGAGTCTGTCGTTTTTCTGCAACGCCATAGTGCCGCCGGGTTCCAGGCCACACCCCTCGCCAATCGCAGCAGCTGTGCGCATGGGGACTCGACTGGAGAAAATCGCTGCCAGGACCGGTTAGCAAGTCTATCGCCGGCCGCGTCGCGTTCTCCAGAACATCAACGCAAAGCCATTCAGATCTGACGCAAGCCCGTCAGGACCTCGGTGGGGTCGGGCAACGCCGAGACGAGAACGCCCAACCCGGCGAGGGTTGGGCGTGTGCAGATGGTGGAGCCGAGGAGGATCGAACTCCCGACCTCAGCAGTGCGATTGCTGCGCTCTCCCAGCTGAGCTACGGCCCCGGAAAACTTAATTTTATCAGAAACGGTTACCGCTTGCAGGCGCTGTTAACCCGGCAGCAATATCTCGTCGCTCCGGCGAAGGCCGGAGCCCAGTACATCGGTGGATTCCGGCTTGCGCCGGAATGACGACAGTGCGGTATTTCGCTGCCGGTTTAATAGCGCTGACGGTGGGCCCGGAGCAGCAGCCAGATGCCGGCGGCGATCATGGGCAGGGACAGCCACTGGCCCATGCTGATGCCGAGGGTGAAGCCGAAGATACCGTCGTCGGGGGTACGGAAGAATTCGCCCACGCTGCGCAGTATGCCGTAGCCCAGCAGGAAGGCGCCGGAGGCCGCGCCGACCGGCCGGGGCCGGCGGGTGTAGAACCAGAGGATGATGAAGAGCAATAGCCCCTCCAGCCCCGCCTGGTAGAGCTGGGAGGGGTGGCGCGGCAGGTCGTCGACGTTGGGGAAGATCATGGCCCAAGGCAGCTCCGGGCTGGCGGGCCGGCCCCAGAGTTCGGCGTTGATGAAGTTGCCGATGCGGCCGAACATCAGGCCCAAGGGGACCAGCGGGGCGACGAAATCGCCCACCTCCAGGAAGCGGCGGCCGCTGCGCCTGGCGTGCCAGAGCATGACGGCGAGCACCCCCAGGAGGCCGCCGTGGAAGGACATCCCGCCGTGCCAGACTGCGAGGATCTCGGCCGGGTTGGCCAGGTAATAGCCCGGCTCGTAGAACAGGACCTGACCCAGCCGGCCGCCCACGACCACGCCGATCACGCCCCAGAAGAGCAGGTCGTCGAGCTCTCTCGGGGTCCAGCCGGTGTCGGGGCGCTGGGCCATGCGCAGGCGGGCGAGCAGGTAGAAGGCGGCGAAGGCGAGCACGTACATGAGCCCGTACCAGCGCACGGCCAGGGGGCCGATCTGCAGGGCGACGGGGTCGAACTGGGGATGGACGAGCATGCGCTCTACAGTGGGGCTAAAATCCACTGCATTATAGGCTTTCGAGGCGACCAACATGCCCCAGTACCGCTCCCGCACCACCACCCACGGCCGCAACATGGCTGGCGCGCGCGCCCTGTGGCGTGCCACCGGCATGAAGGATGGCGACTTCGACAAGCCCATCATCGCCGTGGCCAACTCCTTCACTCAGTTCGTGCCCGGCCACGTGCACCTGAAGGACCTGGGCCAGCTCGTGGCGCGCGAGATCGAGGCGGCGGGCGGCGTGGCCAAGGAGTTCAACACCATCGCCGTGGACGACGGCATCGCCATGGGGCACGGCGGCATGCTCTACAGCCTGCCTTCCCGTGAGCTGATCGCCGACAGCGTGGAGTACATGGTCAACGCCCACTGCGCCGATGCCCTGGTGTGCATCTCGAACTGCGACAAGATCACGCCGGGCATGTTGATGGCGGCCCTGCGGCTGAACATCCCCACGGTCTTCGTCTCCGGCGGGCCCATGGAGGCGGGCAAGGTGCGGCGCGAGGGACAGGTGGTGATGCTGGACCTGGTCGATGCCATGGTGGCGGCGGCGGACGACCGCAACAGCGATGCCGAGGTGCTGGAACTGGAACGCTCGGCCTGCCCGACCTGCGGCTCCTGCTCCGGCATGTTCACCGCCAACTCGATGAACTGCCTGACCGAGGCCCTGGGCCTGGCGCTACCCGGCAACGGCTCGCTGGTGGCCACGCACGTGGACCGCAAACAGCTCTTCTTGAAGGCCGGGCGGCTCATCGTCGAACTCGCCCGCCGCTGGTACGAGCAGGAAGACGCACGCGTGCTGCCGCGCTCGATCGCCTCGTTCGCCGCCTTCGAGAACGCCATGGCCCTGGACATCGCCATGGGTGGGTCGACCAACACGGTGCTACACCTGCTCGCCGCCGCACGCGAGGCGGGGGTGCCCTTCCAGATGGCGGACATCGACCGGCTGAGCCGCAAGGTGCCCAACATCTGCAAGGTGGCACCCGCCACCCAGCGCTACCACATGGAGGACGTGCACCGCGCCGGTGGTGTCATGGGCATCCTGGGTGAGCTGGACCGCGCCGGGCTGATCCACCGCGACGTGTCCACGGTGCACAGCGAGACCCTGGGCGCGGCCCTGGAGGAATGGGACATCCGCCGCACGACCTCGAGCAAGGTGCGCGAGTTCTACCTGGCCTCGCCCGGCGGCATCCCGACGCAGGAGGCCTTCAGCCAGCCCACCCGCTACGTGTCGCTCGACGAGGACCGGGTGAACGGCTGCATCCGCGATGTCGAGCACGCCTATTCGCGCGACGGCGGGCTTGCCGTGCTCTATGGCAACCTGGCCGAGGACGGCTGCATCGTCAAGACCGCCGGCATCGACGAGAGCATGTTCGAGGTGGAGCAACTGCGCTACACCACCAGCGTGCCCACCTCGGTGATCCGCGTGTTCCGCGGCCCGGCCCGCATCTTCGAGAGCCAGGAGGCGGCGGTGGAGGCCATCCTCGGCGACCGTATCCGGCCCGGCGACGTGGTGGTGATCCGCTATGAGGGGCCGCGTGGCGGGCCGGGCATGCAGGAGATGCTCTACCCGACCAGTTATCTGAAATCCAAAGGGCTGGGCAAGGCCTGTGCGCTGATCACCGACGGCCGCTTCTCCGGCGGGACCTCCGGGCTGTCTATCGGCCACGTCTCGCCCGAGGCGGCCGAGGGTGGCACCATCGGCCTGGTCGAGGAGGGCGACATCATCGAGATCGACATCCCCAACCGGCGCATCCACCTGGCGGTCAGCGACGAGGAACTCGCCCGCCGGCGTGCGGCTATGGAGGCGCGCGGGGCGGACGCCTGGAAGCCGCTGGGGCGCAGCCGTACGGTGTCGGCGGCGCTCAGGGCCTATGCCGCCATGACCACCTCCGCCGCCAACGGGGCGGTGCGCGACGTCACGCAGGTGGAGCGGCGTTGAGGCGGACACGATGGGACTGGCGCTGCGCGACCATGACCGCCACACCTATGGCGAATACCTGACCTGGCCGGAGGGCGAGCGCTATCAGCTCATCGACGGCGAGGCCTACCTCATGGCGCCCGCCCCTACGGTGCGGCATCAGGAGGTTGTCGGGGAGATCTTTTTTCAGCTCAGACGGGCCCTGGCAGGCCGCCCGTGCAGCGTGCTGATCGCCCCCGTCGATGTGCTGCTGCCCAAGGCCGACGAGGCCGACGAGGCCGTGGACACCGTGGTGCAGCCGGACGTGCTGGTGGTCTGCGACCCGGCCAAGGTGCGCGAGCGGAATGTGCGCGGCGCGCCCGACCTGGTGGTGGAGGTGCTCTCGCCCGCGACCAGTGCGTTGGACCAGATCAAGAAGCGTCACCATTACGAGCGCAGCGGTGTGCGCGAATACTGGCTGGTGCACCCGCTCGACCGCACCCTGACCATCTACCGCCGTGAGGGTGGACGCTTCGGCATGCCGCAGACCCATGCGCTGGAGGGGGTGACCCCGGTGGGCATACTGCCGGGCGTGGGCATTGAGTGGGACGACCTGGTCGCCCGCCTGCCACCGACCGTTTATTGACTAGGAGACCGCATGACCGCCGCTGCGCAACTCAACGCACGCCATGCCCTGCCGGGCCTCCTCTTCCGCGACGACCCGAGCGGGCTGGTCTTTGCCGAGATCGACAGCCCACAGGCCATGGCCTCGATCTGCCTGCAGGGCGCCCACCTCGTGACCTGGCGGCCCAAGGACCAGGCCGAGCCGGTGGTCTGGGTCTCGGCGGCGGCGCGCTTCGCACCGGGCAAGTCCATCCGCGGCGGCGTGCCGGTGTGCTGGCCGTGGTTCGGGCCGCATGAGCGCGAACCCGGCTTCCCCGCGCACGGCTTCGCCCGCACCGTGCCCTGGCAGGTGACCCGGGCCGAGGCCCTGGAGGGTGGTGCCATCCGTCTCACCTTCGTGCTGCTGCAAAACGAGCAGACGCGCGCCCAGTTTCCGCACGCCTGCCGCCTGGAGCTGAGCCTCAGCGTCGGCAGCGTCCTGCGGGCGGAACTGACCACCACCAACCTGGATACCGCGCCGGTGACGATCGGCGAGGCCTTGCACACCTATTTCCAGGTGGGCGACATCGGTGCGGTCGAGGTCTCGGGCCTTGCGGGCTGCACCTACGTGGACAAGGTGGAGGGCGGCGCGCGCAAGCGGCAGGAGGGCGCCATCCGCTTCGCCGGCGAGACCGACCGGGTCTATCTCGACACCGAGGCGACCTGCATCATCACCGACCCCCTGCTCAAGCGTCGCATCCTCATCGACAAGACCGGTTCGAGCTCGACCATCGTCTGGACGCCCTGGCAGGAAAAGGCGGAGAAGATGGGCGACCTGGGGCCCAACGCAGGCTGGCGGCGCATGCTCTGCGTGGAGTCGGGCAACGCGCTTGACAACGTGGTTCACATCGCGCCGTGGCAGGTGCATACCCTGGGTGTGGTGTATCGGGCCGAGGCGCTCTGAGCCCGAGGCGTTATCACGGTCGGTAGCGGGGCGTCACGGCTTGCAGGAGGGCGGCGGCAAGGGATTGCCGCCCTACGCAAGGCCGTAACGCCGTAGGGCGGGAATCCCTTCCCGCCTTACATCGTCAGGTTATATCACGGCATGTGGGGCGGGCCTGCAGCGGTTCCTACTGCGTAAAGGCGGCAAAGGATTGCCGCCCTACACAGTGCCGTAACGCCGTAGGGCGGGAATCCCTTACCGCCCTACATCGTCAGGTTATATCACGGCATGTGGGCCGGCCCGCAGCGGTTCCTCCTGCGTGAAGGCGGCAAAGGATTGCCGCCCTACACAGGGCCGTAACGCCGTAGGGCGGGAATCCCTTCCCGCCCTACATCGTCAGGTTATATCACGGCATGTGGGGCGGGCCTACAGCCGTTCCTCCTGCGTGAAGGCGGCAAAGGATTGCCGCCCTACGCAGGGCCGTAACGCCGTAGGGCGGGAATCCCTTCCCGCCTTACATCGTCAGGTTATATCACGGCATGTGGGGCGGGCCTACAGCGGTTCCTCCTGCGTGAAGGCGGCAAAGGATTGCCGCCCTACGCAGGGCCGTAACGCCGTAGGGCGGGAATCCCTTCCCGCCTTACATCGCCAGGGGATATCGCGGCTTGCGGGCAGGCCCGCAGGGCTTCCGGCAAGTGTAAAAAATTCCGACACCGGCCGACGACCGCGCTCAGTGCAGCGGCCGTTTGGTGAAGTTGATCACCTTGGCCTCGCTGGGGCCCTTGTGACCGGTGCTGGAACAGGCCCCCTCGGTCTCGGGCACGAAGCCGGTGGCCTCGTGCAGCAGGTTGATCACATCCACCCAGTGCCGCTCCTTGGCCATGGCGAGCGCCGTGCGGCCGCCGTCGTTGGTGGCGTTGACGTCCGCCCCGGCGTTGAGCAGGACCTCGCACACCGCCCCCTCGCCGCCGCCGGCGGCCAGCATGAGCGGGGTGATGCCGTAGAAGATGCGCGCATTGACGTCCGCGCCGGCGTCGACCAGGGCCTGCACCACCGGCGCGAAGCCGCAGTCGAGCTCGGGGTTGTGGGCGGCGTGGAATAGGGCGGTGAATTCCCGCGCGTCGCGGGCGTTCACATCCGCACCGGCGGCGATCAGGGCCTGCACCGCCGCCAGGTGGCCGACACGGGCGGCGGCCATGAGCGGGGTCATGCCCTCCGCATCGGCCCAGTTGGGGTCGGCGCCGGCCTCGAGCAGGACCTGGATTCGGGCGGTGTCGCCGGCCTGGGCGGCGGCCATCAGTTCTGCAGTCATGGACATCCTCCGTCGTGAATACACGAGTATTTTAATCAACTATTCGGGGCTTGCAAGCCCACGTCGGGGGTGGGCGGTGTCGGCGGCATGGGAATGCCGCCCTACGGGTGTCCAAACGGGGTGTAGGTCGGCAACACATTGCCGACGCAGAGTCAAGTCCGAAATTTGCTGTAAATCTGCCCCGATCCGGTGAATGACGGATGGTTTTCAGCCCGAGAGGGCAACAACGTTGTTGCCCTCTCGGGCGGCGGCGCAGGCAGCCGCCCAGTCGTGAT
>JAKADY010000065.1 GCA_021826065.1 Pseudomonadota bacterium | reverse complement strand
GTTTTTCTTGACGAAGACGTCCTGGGCGCCCGGAATGGTCTTGATGACGGCCTCGATGCGGTCGGCCAGGGCGTTCAGGGTGTCGATGTCCGGCCCGAAAACCTTGACGGCGAGGTCGCCGCGCGCGCCGGTGAGCATCTCCGACACGCGCATCTCGATGGGCTGGGTGAAGGTGTAATTGATGCCGGGGTAGTCGGTCATGACGCGACGGATCTCGTCCATCAGCCACGCCTTGTCGGGCCGGCGCCATTGCTCGACCGGTTTGAGCACGAGGAAGCTGTCCGTCTCGTTCAGCCCCATCGGATCGAGCCCCAGTTCGTCCGAGCCGGCGCGGGCCACCACACCGCGGATTTCGGGGACGCGCGCCATCAGCGCGCGCTGCACGGCCAGGTCGAGGGCGAGGCTCTCCTCCAGGCTGATGGAGGGCAGCTTCTCCAGTTGCAGCAACAGGTCACCCTCGTCGAGCGTGGGCATGAAGGACTTGCCGACCAGGGGATAAATACCCACCGCCACGGCGAACAGCAGCACGGCCACGGCCGACACGGTTTTGACGCGGGCAAGCGCGAATTCGAGCAGGGGCGCGTAGAGGCGCTGCGCCTGCCGCACCAGCCAGGGCTCGCCATGCGCGCCCTCCTTGAGCAGCCAGGAAGCAAGGACCGGCACCACGGTGAGCGACAGCAGCAGGGCGGCCCCGAGGGCAAAGACGATGGTCAACGCCACCGGGATGAAGAGCTTGCCCTCCAGCCCCTCCAACGTCAGCAGCGGCAGGAAGACGATGAGGATGATGGCCACCCCGCTGGCCGTCGGCGTGGCCACCTCGCGCACGGCGCGCCAGACCCGGTGCAGCTTGGGCTGGCGACTTTGGTCGTGGGAGAGGTGGCTGACGATGTTCTCCACCACCACCACGGCGCCGTCGACGAGCATGCCGATGGCGATGGCCAGCCCCCCAAGGCTCATCAAATTGGCCGAAAGCCCGAACTGGCGCATCAGGAGGAAGGTGGCGAGCGCCGCCAGGGGCAGGGTGAGCGCCACGGTGAGCGCCGCGCGCGCATTGCCGAGGAACAGGGCGAGCAGCACCAGCACCAGGACGATGGCCTCGGCGAGCGCCTTGGTCACGGTGCCCACCGCCCGTTCGACCAGGGCGGAGCGATCGTAGAAGGGGGTGATCTTCACTCCCGCCGGTAGGGTGGGCGCGATCTCGGCCAGGCGCTGCTTGACCGCCGCCACCACCTGCTGGGCGTTCGCCCCTTTGAGCCCCAGCACCAGGCCCTCGACCGCCTCGGCGCGGCCGTCCTGGGTCACGCCGCCGTAGCGCGTGAGACTGGACAGCCGCACCGCGGCGACATCGGCAACCCGCACTGGCACCCCGTCCACCGTCTTGACGACGGTGCCGGCGAGGTCCTCCAGGTCCTTCACTGCGCCCTCGACCCGCACCAGCCAGACCTCCTCGCCCTCGGTGAGCCGCCCAGCGCCGCCGTTACGGTTGTTGGCGCGGATCGCCTCGGCGAGCTCCGTGAGCGTCACCCCGCGCGCGCTCATGGCAGCGTTGTCCGGTGCCACCTCGAAGGTCTTGACCAGGCCGCCGAGGGCGTTGACGTCAGCCACACCCGGCAGGGTCCGCAGTTGCGGCCGGATCACCCAGTCGAGCAGCGCCCGCCGCTCGGTGAGATCGAGCTGGGGCGCGTCCACGGTGAACATGAACATCTCGGACAGCGGCGTGGTGATGGGCGCGAGCCCTCCTTCCACGCCAGGCGGCAGGTTGGCCATCACCCCGTTGAGCCGCTCGGCCACCTGGCTGCGCGCCCAGTAGATGTCGGTGCCGTCCTCGAAGTCGATGGTGATGTCGGTGAGCCCGTACTTGGAGATGGAGCGCAGGATGCGCTGGCGAGGGATGCCCAGCATCTCGGTCTCCACCGGCGCGGCGATGCGTGCCTCCACCTCCTCCGGCGTCATACCCGGCGCCTTGAGGATGATCTTCACCTGGGTGGTGGAGACGTCCGGGAAGGCGTCGATGGGCAGGTCACGCCAGGCCATGAGGCCCGCCGCAGTGAGCAGCAGCGTGAGTCCCAGCACCAGCAGGCGCTGGGTCAGGGCGAATTCGGTCAGACGGGCGAACATCGACCTACTCCCCACCCATGCCCTGCCAGGCGGCCTTGAGCGCCGCGACACCCTCGACGGCGACCCGTTCCTGACCGCTGAACGGCCCGTCGATCGCCGCGGATTGCGCCGACTGCGACAGCACCCGCACCGCCTGAGGCTCGAAGCCGCCGGGCCGCTCGACGAACACCCAGTCCTGCCCCTGGGCGCGCACGAGCGCCCGGGCCGGCACCCGCCACTGCTTGAGGCCGGCCAGGCCCTCCAGGCGCGCGGAGACGTTCTGGTTGAGGCGCAGCCGGCCGTCTGGGTTGGCCACCCGGGCGCGGATGGGCACGGTCTGGGCGGCGCTGACCTGGCGGCCCACGCTCAAGACCTGGCCGATGATGGCGGTGCCCGGCACGCTCACGCCCTGCCCCGGCTTGACCAGGGCGGCCACCTCGGCCGGGGCCTGGATCTCCAGCCACAAGGGGTCGAGGCGGGCGATCTTGAACAGCGCCAGCGCCGGCTCCACGCGGGCGCCGGCCATGACGGTCTGCTCCAGGACGTGACCGTCGATCGGGGCGACGATGGCCAGGCTGTCGGTGAGCCGCTCGCCGCGCTCCGCCGCCCGGATGGCAGCGGCATTGAGCCCCATCAGGCGCAGCCAGGCGCGCCGTTCCTCGACCTGGGCGCGTGCCTGTGCGAGATTCGCCTGTGCGGCCTGCAGCCGCGCCGCCGGGATGATCCCCTCCTTGAACAATGCCTCATCTCGCTCGGCCGTCTCCGCCGCCAGACGTAGTTGTACGGCGGCCTGCGCGAGGTCGCGTTGCGCGGCCACCAATTCCTCGGCGCGCAGGCTGGCGAGGACCTGGCCGGCGCGCACGTGCTGCCCGGCCGCCACCCGCACATCGGTGATGAGCCCGGCGACCGGGGCGGAGACCGCCCGCGCCTGCGCCGGCGGGATGGCCACCACGGCCGGCAGCCCCACCGTCATCGCCCCGGCATGGGCAGAGACCGCCACCGTGCTGATGCGCAGTGCAGCGCGCTGCTCGGCGGTGATCGGGATCAGTTTGTCCGTGGCCCGGGTCTGAGCCGATAGGGCCGACAGGGCCAGCAGTGTGAATAGGAGACGTTTCATTGACACCCTCTGGTTGGCGATCGCATGCGCCCGTGCGCTCGTGGCCAACCGAGGCGGCCGCGGCTTCACACGGGATGGGACACAGGCGGGCGCGGGCTTGGCTGCCCCTCGGCCGGGTTCATGCCGGCAACAGATGGCAGGACGAAGCGACGCGCCTGCAAGAGGCGCTCAGAGGGTGGGCGGCGGTCCCGGCAGGGGGATCAGATGAGGCGGTGGTCCTGGCAGGACCAAGGCAGTGTCCTGCGACAGCGGGAGGGCCACGTCAGGGCGGATCAGCCGGAGTATGAGGCCACGGCTGTCCAACAAGGCAGGCGTGATGTCCGCTCTCGGCTGCAGCGCGGGTGACAGACCGACGGCGGCCTCCTCATCGGCGTGCGGCGTCTGCGCCCAGTGGGCCGCATGGGCATGCGCAGAGACATCGCTCAAGCCGGGCAGGTGCAGGCCCCCGTGGCCCTCCGCATGGACGTGCGCATGCAGCAGCGGGGCCACGCACTGCAGCAGGGCGAAGAGGATGACCCAAAGGCGTCTGTGGATGGAGCGCATCGTCTCAGTCTAAAACAATTTGCATAAGTTCAGAAACCTTTGGCACTCCCAGGTAGAAGGCGGCGTGTCATGCGAGTACAGCCCATGGACTACGGTATCCGCAGGTTTACCGGGTCGCGGCGCTGGGGCATCTTTGGGCGATGACACCCTAAGACGCCCAAAGACGACTCGAGACCCTGCGCTTTTGGGGCAAGCATGGGCTGGCGGGGCCACCCAGGATGCCTTTGCAGTCTCTCGTCGCAGCTTCTAGAGGCGTGCATCACACACCCGAACACAATCGGCCCCACGGCCGGCGGCATGGGCATGCCGCCAGGTGTCGCGGGCAAGCCCGCTCCTACACATCCTCAATGTCCGGCCGTGAGCGGCACGAGGCGCGACGGCAGGTGTCGCGGGCAAGCCCGCTCCTACACGAGTGCCAAAGGTACTGGACGCATGCAAAGACTTGCTCGGTCGGCGCACATGGGTTTGAATGTCGGGCTGCGCGCCCGCAGCGCCACACGACACCTTCACACCCGTTCACCCCCATGACCCTGCTCTTCTTCGTCCTGGGCCTCGCGGCCCTGATCCTCGGCGCCGAACTGCTCGTGCGCGGCGCATCCCGTCTGGCACTCACCTTCGGCATCTCCCCCCTGGTGGTGGGGCTCACCGTGGTGGCCTTCGGCACCAGCTCGCCCGAGCTGGCCATCTCCGTGCAGTCGGCCTGGTCCGGTCAGGTCGACATCGCCCTGGGCAATGTGGTGGGCAGCAACATCTTCAACGTGCTTCTGATCCTGGGGCTCTCGGCCCTGATCACGCCGCTCATCGTGCACCAGCAGTTGATCCGCCGCGAGGTACCGCTGATGATCGGGGTATCGCTCCTGCTCTGGGGCATGGCCGCCGACGGCGGCATAACCCGCTGGGAGGGCGTCGTGCTGGTCCTGGGGCTGGCGGCCTATGTCGTCTACGCCATACGCGCGAGCCGGCGTGAGTCGGCGGAGATCGCCCAGGAGTATGCCGAGGCCCTGCCCGGCGACGGTAGCGCCTGGGACCGGCACTGGTCGGTGCAGGTGGCCCTGATCGTGGGCGGCCTGGTGCTGCTGGTGCTGGGCTCGAACTGGCTGGTCGACGCGGCGGTGGCCATCGCCCGGGCGCTGGGGGTGAGCGAGCTCATCATCGGTCTCACCCTCATTGCCGCCGGCACCTCGCTGCCCGAGGTCGCCACCTCCATCATGGCTGCCATCCGCGGCGAACGCGACATCGCCGTGGGCAACGTGGTGGGCAGCAAT
>JAKADY010000042.1 GCA_021826065.1 Pseudomonadota bacterium | reverse complement strand
CTGGGCGATGGGGTTGTTGCGGTACCAGTCGTGCGGGATGGCCGCATAGAGCCGCTCGAAGTGTGCGCGCAGCCCCCCCACATCCCCCTGCGCCAGATACTCATAGACCTTCAGGCCACGCTCCATAGCCGCCTTGGCCTCTGGCAGCCAGGCCATCAGCAGCGCCTCGTTGAGCGCCGTGCGCACCTCGTGGTTGGGCGTGCCCAGATAGTATGCCGGGCCGGCCGGCGTCTGGAGGGTCTGCCGGATAGTCAGGTAACCGGTCTGCCAGAGCATGGCCTCCGGCTCGATGCGATCGACATCGAAGGCCGACAGCAGCGCCTCGTTGCCGAACATCTGCTCCAGGCGCGGGGTGAAGAACTGGCGCGCCTTGAGCCACTCGACCAGGAAGGTGGGCGTGCCGGTCTCGAACCACCAGGGGCGGAATTCCCGCTTGTCGAACAGCAGCAGGACATCGAAGGGGTTGTACACGGGGGTCTCGCCCCAGCGGTAGCCGTTGTACCAGCGCCGCAGCTGTTCGCGCTCGATCCCTTCGAGCTCTGGGGCAAACACCGTGTCGATGTCGGTGTCGGTATAGCCGCACAGTGTGGCGTAGCGACGGTCCAGGGTGATGTCCACCAGGTTATTCAAACCCGAGAAGATGGAGACCTTGCTGAACTTGCTCACCCCGGTCAGGAACACGAACTGCAGGTCGGCATCGCGCCCCTTGATCACCGAGTAGAGGTTCCTGAGCCCTTCGCGCATCTGCAAAGCCACCTCGGGGCGGGTGAGATTGTCCAGGATCGGCTTGTCGTACTCGTCCACCAGCACCACCGCCCGCTGGCCGTATAGGCTGGCGGCATTGCCGAGGAGCACATCGAAACGCACCGCCACTCCTTCCTCACGCGTTGGCAAACCAAGCCCTAACGACGCGGCGTTGTGCTCGATCAGCACGTGGATGTGGTGGTCGAGTTGCGTTCGATCCTGCAACACACCCGCGGCAAAGCTCAGGCGAATGACCGGATGGCGCCGGCCCCAGTCCCAGTGCTCGGCGAGATAAAGCCCCTCGAACAGCGCCCGGTTGCCGGCGAAGGCCTCGGCCAGGGTGTCGAGGAACAGGCTCTTGCCGAAGCGGCGTGGCCGCGACAGGAAATAGTATTTGCCCTGCGCGGCCAGTTGGGCCACGAAGGGCGTCTTGTCCACGTAGTAATAGCCCTCCTGACGGATCTCGCGAAAGGTCTGTATGCCAATGGGCAGCTTGCGCCTCATGCCGACACCGCCTCTGCCTTGTCCTCATGCGCAGGTCGCCGCGTGCGTACTGCCTTCCAACCGCCTTCGCCGCGCACCGCCAGCAAGGCCAAGTGCCCGTCCTCGATGCGTACCAGCCGGTCGGCCATGGCCATCACCCGACGGTCGTGCGTGGAAAAGATGAAGGTGGTGCCCAGTTCGCGGTTGAGCCGCTTCATCAGTTCCAGGATCTCGGTCCCCGTCTTGCTGTCCAGGTTGGCGGTGGGCTCATCCGCCAGCACGATGCGCGGATGGATCGCCAGGGCGCGGGCGATGGCCACGCGCTGGCGCTGTCCGCCCGAGAGCTGGTTGGGTCGATGCCGTTCCTTGCCGGCCAGTCCGACCATTTTGAGGTACTTGGCCACCCGCTTGCGCCGCTCGACCGGGCTGACCTCCGGCAATTGCAGCAGGGGGTACTCGACGTTCTCCGCCGCGGAGAGCACCGGAAAGAGATTAAAGGTCTGGAAGATGAAGCCGATACTCCGGGCACGCAGGTAGGCCAGGTCGTCGGCCGAACGGCCGGTCACCTCCTGCCCATCGATGAAGACGCGCCCGCGGGTCGGGGTGTCGATGCAGCCGATGATGTTGAGCAACGTGGTCTTGCCGCTGCCGGAGGGACCGGCGATGGCCATGAACACGCCTTCCTCTATGGAGAGTGTGATATCGTCGAGTGCGACCACGACCTGCTCACCCAGCAGGTATTCCTTGGTGACGCCTTGCACGCGAACGAGGCTCATGTCAGTTCCGCCCGGCCGTTCGGAAAGAACTGACCTTCCCCACAGGGGGAAATGGGCGCGGCGAGTCAGGGGGTCGTTTCATCCTAGTGCTTAACCGTGGCGGGTTTTTGGAGTCTTGATGGATATGGCTGTGTCTGCACCACCCCGTTTATTCCTGCGCATCGCGGCGCTGATACTGGTCGCGGCGCTCACGCCCCTCGCCGGTTCCCACGCCCAGGAAGCGCCGGAAGAGGACGAACTGGCCCGCGGCATCCTCCAGCGCGCCGACGAAATCCGCTTCCCAAAACAGGGGTTCCAGGTCGACGTCAGCATCACCACCTCGCAGGACGGTGACGACAATCGCAAGAAATACCGTATCTTGTCTAAGGGTAATGAAAACACGGTGGTGATGATACTGGAACCGGCTTCGGACCGGGGCCAGATCATGCTCATGAAGGGGCGCGATCTGTGGATGTTCATGCCCGAGGTGGCGCAACCCATCCGCATCGGACTCGCCCAGCGCCTCATGGGCCAGGTCGCCAACGGCGATCTGGCGCGGGCCAATTTCACCGGTGACTACAACCCCAGGCTGCTCAGGACGGAGCGTCTGGACGGCGAAGAACATCATGTCCTGGAGCTCAATGCCGTCGATCGCGGCGTGACCTATCACCGGGTGCTGCTGTGGGTGAACAAACGCAACAACCGACCGCGCAAGGCCGAGTTCTATTCTCTTTCGAACCGGCTGCTGAAGACCTGCAGTTACGAAAACTATCAGCCTATGGCCGGGCAACACCGTCCGACGCGGCTGGTCATGCAGGACGCCCTGCGCGGTGGGGAACAGTCGATCCTGGAATACGACAACATGCGCCTGCGCGATCTGCCGGACCGGGTCTTCACCAAGGAATATCTCAAGCGGCTGCAATGAGCACGGCCAAGCCCGGCACTCCGGCCTGAGATGAAACGCCCCCCTCTTACTACGCTCGTTCTCCCCGTGGGGGAGGTCTGTTCCTTCGGAACGGCCGTGCTGAACTGACCTCTGCCGCACCATGATCGATGCCCGCCATCGCATCCTATTCGTGGCGGACGCAGTCACCCTGGCGCATGTGGCCCGCCCCGCGGCCCTCGCCCGTGGACTCGACCCGCGGCGTTTCGACGTCAGCTTTGCCTGCGATCCGCGCTATGGCAGCCTTATCGCTGATCTGCCCTGTCGCCTGCGCCCCATCGCCTCCCAGCCCGGCGAGCGCTTCCTGCGCGCGGCCGCGCGTGGCCACAGGCTGTACGACACGGCGACCCTGCGCGCCTATGTGCGAGCCGACCTCGATCTCTTGGATACCGTCAAACCGCATGCGGTCATTGGTGATCATCGCCTGTCCCTGGCGGTGAGTGCGCGCGTCCGCGGCATCCCGTACCTAGCAATCCACAACGCCTATTGGAGCCCCTGGGCAGACCCGGCCACACCCGTGCCCGATCTCCCTTTCACGCACTGGCTAAGCCCGACGCTTGCCCAGCGCCTGTTCGACCGGGTCTGGCCACTGGCCGCGGCCTGGCACTCCTGGCCGCTGAACCGGGTGCGCCGGGACCATGGACTGCCCGCCCTGGGCTGGGACTGGCGGCGGCCCTATACGGACGCGGATTACACCCTGTACGCCGATGCCGAGGAACTGATCCCCACACCCGGCCGCCCCGCCTCGCACCGCTATCTGGGCCCTATCGCCTGGTCACCGGCGGTCGCCCTGCCGCCGTGGTGGCATGAGTTGCCGCGCGACCGTCCCCTGATCTACGCCTCTCTGGGCAGTTCGGGCGCCCCGGCGGTGCTGGCCAGCGTGCTGCAAGCCCTCGCGGATCTACCCGTCACCGTGGTGGCCACGCGCGCCGGCCACGGCCTGCCCGGCACGCCGCCGCCCAATGCGCGCCTGCTGGACTATGCCCCCGGCGACGCATTGTGCCAGAGTGCCGACCTGGTGATCTGCAACGGCGGCAGCATGGGTGTCTACCAGGCCCTGACGGCCGGCAAGCCGGTGCTGGGCATCGCCGCCCACATGGATCAGCAACTCTCCATGCACCATGTGGAAAAGGCCGGCGTGGGACTGCGCCTGCCTACCGACCGCCTCGACGCGACACGGGTGCGCGAGGCGACGCAGCGCCTGCTGCAGGACGAGGGCGTCCGGCACCAGGCGCGGGAGATGGCTCACGCCATCGCCGCCTACGAGCCGGTGCAACGCCTGAGCACGATTCTTGAAGAGGTGCTTGAGCATGCCTAACATCGAGGCCATCCGCTCGCAGGACTGGGATGCCCTGGTGATCGGCACCGGGGTGGGCGGTGCCTCTGTCGGCCATGCCCTGGCGCGTGCCGGCTGGCGCGTGCTGTTCCTCGAAAAGGGGCGCGCCGCCTTTCGCCACTCTGACACCCTGCGCGGCGACTACCCCGAACTGGCCTGCCCGGGCGACGTGCCTCTGGCAGACTGCCTGCGCCGCGGCGGACGTCTCGCAGACACCCTGCGCGACGGCGCGCATGCCTTCACCCCTCTCATGGGCTGCGGCAGCGGCGGCTCCAGCGCTCTTTACGGCATGGCTATGGAGCGCTTCTTTCCGGACGACTTCGCCGATTGGCCGATCACCTATGACGACCTCGCCCCGTACTATGATCAGGCCGAGGCGCTCTACGGCGTGCGCGGTAGCCGCGACCCCCTGCGCCCCCCGGCGCCGGATTTGCCGCCGGCGCCGCCGCCGGGCCCGGCCCAGGCCGAACTCCACGCCCACTTCCAGCGCCGGGGCATGCACCCCTACCGGCTGCCGCAGGCTTGTGAATTCCTGCCCGGCTGCGCCTGCTGCCAGGGCTATCTCTGCCCGCGCGCCTGCAAGAACGACGCCAGCCGGGTCTGCCTCGAGCCCGCGCTGGCCGAACACGGCGCCGCGCTGCTGGATGAATGCGAGGTCCTGCGCCTGGAGGCCGACACCCAGCGCGTCACCGGCGTCATCTGCCATCACGCCGGCGAGACCTTCAGACTGCGCGCCCGGCACATCATTCTCGCCGCCGGGGCGCTGCAAACCCCCGCCCTGTTGCTGCGCTCCGTCGGCGCAGACTGGCCGGGCGGCCTGGCCAACCGCTCCGGGCTGGTGGGGCGCCACCTCATGCGCCACCTGGTCGACCTCTACCTGGTCTTCACGCGCGAGCAGACCGACCGGCACCACAAGGCGCTGGGCCTGAGCGACCTCTACCGGCGCGACGGGCTAAAGCTCGGCACCCTGCAGTCTTTCGGCGCCCTGCCGCCGGCCGCTCTGCTGGTGCAGGACCTCACTCGCGAACTGCGGGCCCGCGCACCTTGGTCGGCGCCCTTCCTCGCGCCCCTGCGCCCGCTGCTGCGGTTGCTGCTGAAGCACCTGTTCGATCGCGGTGTCCTGCTCGCCGCCATCCTGGAGGACCGCCCCCACGCCGAAAACCGGGTGCTGCCCGGCCCGCCGCTTGCCATCGAATACCGTTTGCATGCCGAAGCGCGCAAGCGGCTCGCCGTCTTCCGCCGACAGATCGGCGCGCTGCTGCGACCCTATCGCTTCCTCGCCCTGCACCAGGCGGAAAAGAACGCCATGCTGGCCCACGCCTGTGGTACCTGCCGCTTCGGTGACGACCCGGCGACGAGCGTGCTCGACCGCCACAACCGGGCGCATGACCTCGACAACCTGTGGGTGGTGGACGCCGCTTTCTTTCCCACCAGCGGCGGCACCAACCCGGCCCTGACCATCGCCGCCAACGCCCTGCGGGTGGCGGATCATCTCATAGCCGTGGATACCCCGCATGCACCCCACTGACCCCGCCTCGCGCGCCCGCCGCACCGGGTGGCGTAGGCTCGAACTGCACACGCAGATCGACATCGACGCCGCACCGGAGCGGATCTGGACCGTCCTGACCGATTTCCCCGCCTATGCCGATTGGAATCCCTGCATCCCCAAAGCCGCGGGCGAGGCCCATGCCGGCAGCCGGCTCGAGGTGGAGATCGCATGGCCCGGTCTCAAACGCGGCCCCTATGTCTTGCAGGTGCTCAGCGCGCAACCCGCGCAGGAGCTGCGCTGGCTCGGGCACCTGGGCCGGCCCGGCCTGATGGATGGCGATCACCGCTTCATCATCGAGCCGCTCGGCAGCGACCGTGCGCGACTGATCCAAACCGAGCGCTTCAGCGGCTGGCTGGTGCCCCTGATGGCGCCGTGGCTAAGGCGCAACGTGCTGGTCGGCTTCGAACGCATGAACGCGGCGTTGAAGGCACGGGTGGAGGGCGCTGCGTAGGTCGGCAATCCCTTGCCGACATCGATGGCGCCTCAGGCGCGCTTCCGGCGGCAAGGGCTTGGCGCCCGGCGGCTATCCTGCCGGGTCGTCCTGCGCCGCCTGTCCGGCCCGGCGCGCCGCCTTCACGCACACCGCCGGCATGCCGCCCCAGACCTCGCCCGCCGGGATCTCGGTGTCGGCCTGGACGAGCGAGCCCGGCAGGATCACCGCCCCGGCGCCGATCTTCACCCCGTGCATGACGATGGCGCCGCCGCCGACGGTCGCGCCGTGGCCGACGTGCACCCCGCGCAGCAGGAAACGGCCGCGCGCCATGACGTGACAGGCGACGATGGCCCCCTCGCCGATGACACTGCCGTCCTCCAGGGTGGTGAGCGAGGGGTCGAGGATGGTGCCTGCCACTGCCACGTTCTTGCCCACGCGCACGCCGAGCAGGGCATACAGGGCCTGGCGCGAGAACACCGGGAAGAACGGCGTGAGCGCCGCCTTGGCCAGGGCGGTGGCCACGTGGCGCACCTTCCACAGCCGGAACTGCGGATGGCTCAGGCGATAGCTGCCGGCCCTGAGCGGGTAGAGGCGATCGAGCAGCGCCAGCAGCAGGGCGCTCACCCCGCCGTAGAGGGCGAGGAACAGCACCACGACGGCGATCGGGGCATAGAGCGGCCCCAGCGCCGCGAGCAGCGTGTCCTGCACCAAGGCGAGCGCCAGGGCCGTGAGGGCCAGCACGAGGCCGATGAACAGGGTGGAGAACAGGTAGTCCTTGTAGTCCGTCTTCATGGTGGTCAGTACCCGGCGGGGTTTGAGGGGTCAGCGTATACCTCAGCCCGACGCGCGCGGCAAGCCAGCCCGACACCGGCATAAAAAAAGGGGCCTTGCGGCCCCTTTTTCAACCCAGGCGGTGGGCTCAGGCGGCGCGGCGGCGCAGGCTGAGGCCCAGACCGGCCAGGCCCAGACCCAGCAGGGCCAGGGTGGTGGGTTCCGGCACCACGAAGTCGGTGTTGGCGTCGGCCCGGACGGTCAGCGCGGGATTGACGGCTACCGGAGTCCAGCCGTTGGCGGCATCGAAGAAGTTCTTCGTCTGGTGGTCCGTGTTGCCCCCAGTATGAGAACCATACTGAATGGTGGTCGTAGACACGATGCCGTCCGGTGCATCGGGCATGAAACCAACCACGTCGGCTACGTCGGCCGGATCATCGAAACCCATTGCGGCAACCACGACTTTGGCTCCGATGGAGGCGAAGCCGGTACCCGAGCCAGCAGAAGTAACCGTGTAACTCGATAAACCCGCACCTATAAACCCGCTCAGGATCTCGAGACCGTCGGTGAAGCCGGTACCCGCAGCGATGTTGGCCGCGGTGCCGGGCAGTCCGCCGGTGGGCGCGAGCAGGTCGTCATAGTAAAAACCAAACTTACCGCCCACGGTGGCCGTGAGGATCGCCGTGGTGCCGATACCGCCGGTCACCACTTCGTTGAACATGGCGGCCAGGGTGATCTGGTAGGGGTCAGCCGGGCTGAGGTTAACGGGGTGCACCAGGTTGGGCGCGGCAGCACTGGGGTTGAATTTGTCGACGATGCCCTGATAGAGCGTGATGATGGAATCCCCTAGCTTGACGTCGGTGGTCGAACCCGGGTTGATCTGGGTGCCGAAGGCGACACTGCCACCGACACCGCAACCGGCGGGCGTGTTGCAGAAGAAGGCAGCGGAACCATTGGAGATCAGGTCCATACCGGAGAACAGACCGACCACGCCGTCATGGAAGGTGCCGCCGGCGCCGGTGTTGCTGGTCTGGAACGAGCCAACCCAAGGCAGGGCCTGGGCGCTGCCGGCCACCGCGGCCATGGCCAGGGCGAGAGTGATTTGACGCAGTTTCATGATCATCATCCTTTCTTGCTGGTTTGGTTGTTGCGGTATCGCCTCAGAGAAGCTTGCCCAACATCAAGCAATGCCCGTGCCAACCCCTGGCATACATCACACAACTCATTGATAAACAAGACGATTGATATGCACGACCGACCGGCACGCAAGCCGGAGCCCCCCCTCGCCGAGGGGATGTGTAAAAAAAACCGACACTCGAACAGGAGAACAGGACCGCCGGGCGGGCAGACCCTGTGTCGCACCAGCCGATGCCCATGCAGAGGGCATCATGCGCCACCGTGCCACGCCGGATGCCGTCTGGTGTGGGGGGGATGGAAGGGGTGTAAGAAAATCCGACACGTCCGCGTGGGTCCGCCTGCCCATGCCGGCTGCAGGGGGATAGGGCTGATGGGCGCTGGCGCGTCTGTGGATGTCGGGTTGTTGCCCGATTGCATATCTTCACCCTGCGCGGTGCCGGCATCCATGGACGGGAGCCGATCCTGCCGGGTGCGTGACCCCTGGCGGCAAGTGATTGCCGCCCTACTCGACCGAGCCTGGACCTATGCCGTAGCGCCCCGGGGCGATCACCCCGGCCGGGTCGAGCGCGGCCTTGAGCCGGGCATTGAGCCGGCCGAGCACCGGCGCATGGTTCCACAGCCGCGGCCAGGTCAGCAGCCCCGCCCGGTAGGGCTGATAGCCCGCGGCCTGCATGTCGGTCACCAGCGCGTCGTGCAGGGCCTGCGCCCGCTCGGCCGCGCCAGGGGCGTCGCGGTCGTAGAGGATGGCCATCAGGGCGATGACCGCGCGCGGGTTCATGAGCAGCAGCGCAACGTAGAGGTCGAAGCCATGGGCGGCGAAACGCCTCTGACAGTCGGCAAGATAGCTCGCCACCTCGTCTCCACGTAGGGGCAGGATGGGGGCGAACCAGATCAGGCCGCAGCGGTCGGCGGCGGGGTCGACCGCGCTGTCGGGACGCGGGCGGCGGTTGCGGAACCAGGCGTGGCGCACGAAATGCTCGGTGGGCACGCCGCGCAGGACGTCGTAGATGTGGGGGGCAGTGCGCATGACATCGAGGCTCACGCCGGCGAGCCGCTCGACCAGGTGGCGCAGCCAGGGGTGGCGCTCGGCGGCGGTGGTGAGGCGTTGCAATAGGGCAAGCCGCCGCGCATCGAGGAACTGCAGCCGGCCGTAGCGCCCCAGGGCTGCCTTGAGCAGGCGCCGCTGCAGCCGCACCTGGGCGGCCGTGCCGTAGAGTCCGCCGCCGCAGCTCCACAGGGCGAGCCGATACTTCTCGCGCAGGGCGGCGCGCTGGGTGTCGCTGAGCACGGAGTCAGTGGGGAGGCCTTCGTCCTTGACCTGGGTCAGCAGCGTGAGGCTCACCACGTCGTTGATCATGTGCAGCTTGGCGCTGACCACGCCGCTCAATGCCAGCCGGCGGAAGGCGTCGATGACCGCCGGAAAGTGGCGCGCGTCGAGGAGCTCGAAGATGAAGGCGTTGTAGGCCTCGGGTGCGGGCATGAGCCAGATGCCGGCGCGGGTGACGACACCGAAGTTGGATTGGGTGAACAGCCCCTCGAGATAAGGGCCGACGCCCCACTTGTGCAGGTGCCAGGTTCGCTCGCCGGCGCCGCCGATGCGCACCAGCTCGCCGGTGGACAAGGCGACCTCCAGCCCGCACAGGCTGCCGAAGTGGTCGCCATAGGGGGTCTCGCCCACGCCGCGGTCGAGGGCGTTGCCGATGACGCTGCCGTGCGGCGTGCCGTCGATGCAGTCCACCCACAGCCGGTGGCCGTGCGCCTGCAGATGCTCGTAGAGCTGGGCGTAGGTGACCCCCGGCTCGACCACGGCGTAGGCCAGTTCCTCGTTCACCTCGAGGATGCGGTTCATGCGCGCGAGGACCAGGACGATGGCGCCGGAGTCGGGGGCCAGGGTGGCGCCATAGCCCCAGTTGCGGCCGGTGCTGTAGGGCCAGACCGGCACGCGATGGCGGCAGGCGATGGCCAGCACCCGCGCGACCTCCTCCGCCGAGCCGGGGTGGACCACGGCGGCACAGCGACTGTCCCACGGGATCGTGCAGCGCGAGTGACGGTCGAGGTCCTCATTGCCGGTGAGCACATGCGCCTCGCCTACCGCTGCGCGCAGCTCGGCGAGGAGGGCAGCGTCCAAAAACGGCATGGCGGGCATCTGTCGGAAATTTTTACACTCGCCGGGGCGGGCGGTCAGGCCGGTGCACGCGAGCTAGTGCGGTAGGCGGGCGCTGTCCACGGCGGGACCGTTCAACAACGCCATGGCGTCCTCGCCCATGGCCACGGCATAGAGACGGTGTGCAGTCAGCCACTCGACCTCCGCCTCGGTGAGCGCCAGGGCGGAGAACACCGGGATCAGCCGCCGGCCGGCGTACTCCGGGAAGTAGTCGAAGAACCCGCCCTGGCGCACGAAATGATCGAACGCCTCCAGATACTCCGGACGCACGCTGGCCTTGGCCTCCAGCAGCAGCACATGACCCTCCCAGACGAAGACGCCGTCGAACTCGCGGCGGTCACCGGCGGCGCGCCGGCGCTTGATGCGCTGCGCCTCGAATTCCATCTCCTCCGGCGCGCCGAAGTGTTCACGCGCGATGCGACGCACCGAGGGATAGATGATGTCCTCGACGATGGTGCCCATCTTGTTGGAGATCTCACCCCAGCGCTTGTTCATGGCACGCTGGTCGCGGCGGACCTCGTCCTTGAACTGTGCCATCTCATCCTTGAACTCGGCCATCTCGTTCTTGAACACAGCCATCTCGTTCTTGAATTCGGCCATCTCGTTCTTGAATTCGGCCATCTCGTTCTTGAACGCCAACATCTCGCCCTTGAGATCGCGGATCTCCATCTCAGTGTTGAACTGAGCGTAGGCGAGCTTCATCAACGCCTCTTCGAGACGGTCGACGCGTTCGGTGGTATTGCTCATGGCGATCTCCTGTTGGATGCCTTCATGATAGCCGCTTGACCCAGGGCGTGCGTTGTGCCGTCAGGGTCGGACACGGGCAGGGCCTTGCCGGAAATAGTATTCGAACAACCGATCCAGATAATCGGGCGGCGCCGGCGCCACGATGCCCGCCGGCTCCAGCAACCGCCGGGTGGCCGCATTGGCGAAGGCCTGTCGGTCGGCGAGGTAGTCGAGGAAGATGGGCAGGGCGTTGAGGGCCTTGCGGGCGGGCGCAGGGGTCGCCAGCCGCAGCATGGGTAGCACCGCGCGTAGGAGCCGCGGCGGTAGCGGCTTGAGGCGCGGCAGGTCGAGCCCGCTGGCCTGCCAAACCTGGCGTACCCTCTGCTGCAGCTCGGCCAGAGGGATGGCGAGCTGCGGCCCGCTACATAGGTGCAGGATGTGTCCGGCAGTGGCGGGGTTGCCTGCGGACCAGGCGATGGCCCGACCCACGTGATCCGCCGGTACGATGTCCAGCCGCGCATCGCCCAGCCGCGGGGTGAACCCGTGCGTGCGCCGGCCGGAGAGGAATTCGCACAGGTGGTAGAATATTTGGAAGTGGATGACACGGCCGCTCGCCGCCTCGCCCACCACCATGCTGGGGCGGTGCACGGTAAGCGGCAGCCCCCGCTCGACCTCTGGGCGGATGACGGCCTCCGCTTCGGCCTTGGACTGCTCGTAGGTGTTGTGGAAGGCGCGCGGGGTGTCGATCCAGGTCTCCGGCACGAGGCCCGGCATGCGGCCACCGACGCCGACGGTGCTGACGAACTCGACCTTCTCCAGCCGCCGGCAGGCGTGTGCCAGCTCCAGGACGTTGCGAGCCGAGGCCACGGCGGCGCTGCGCGCCGCCTCGATCGGCAGGTTCATGCGCACCTTGCCGGCACAGTGCAGGATGTGAGTGCAGTGGCGGGCAAGCGCGCCGTAATCGTCCTCGGTCAGACCGAAGCGCGGCCGCTCAACATCCCCGCTCAGGGCCCGGAGGCGCTGTCTCTGCGGGGCGTGCGCATCAAGACCCCAGAAGGCGCAGAGCGAATCCAACCGCTGCCTGAGTTCGTCCGCATTGCGGGCGCGTAGCAGCAACCAGATTTCTGCCTCGGTATCCTGGAGCAGGAAGGGCACGAGGGCGCTGCCCACCGTGCCGGTGGCGCCGGTGACGAAGTACAGGCGCGTCATACGATCACCCGCAGGCGCGGACCACCGGCGGCGATGTCGGCGTAGAGGCGGTCGAGGTCGCTGCCTTGCCGCTCCAGGATCGCACGCCGGCGCAGTTTGAGGTTGGGGGTGAGCTCGCCCGCCTCGATGCTGAACGGGGTGAGACGCAGCAGCACCCCGGCCGGCCGCTCGTGCGGGGCGAGGTTTGCCACCGCCGCCTCCAGCGACTGCCATAGCGCCTGGGCGAGGGCGGTCGGCGGCGGCTCGGCCAGGCTCGACGGCAAGCCGTGCGCCTGCGTCCATTGCGCCAAGGCCTGGGTGTTGACGGCGATCATTGCAGTGACGAAAGGGCGACCGGCCCCTGCCACCAGCGCCTGCTCTACCCAGGGCAGGGCGGTGAGCAGCGGCTCGATCGCCGCCGGGGCGACGCGCCGGCCCGTGGAGAGCTTGAACAGTTCGGATCGCCGCCCTTTGAGCCGCAGGAAACCGTCCTCGGTCCATTCGCCCTCGTCGCCCGTCTTGAGGAAACCATCGGCGGTGAACATGCTGCGGTCGGGGTCATCGAGATAACCGGCGAAGACGGAGGGGCCGCGCACCTCCACCTCGCCCTCGGCGCTCAATCGCACCTCGTTGCCGGGCAGCGGCCGCCCCACCGTGCCGAAGCGGAAGTCCTGGGGCCGGTTGGCGGCCACCGGGATGAGGTTTTCGCTCACGCCATAGGCCTCCAGGACCGTCAGGCCCAGGCCATGCAGCCGTTCGAGCAGCCACAAGGGCATGGGGGCGGAGCCGCTCACGAGAAAGCGGGTCTCGCCACCCAGGGCTCGACGGAAGCGGGCGAGTATCAGGGGATCGACGACCGCCAGGAGTGATCGGATGAGAAGATCGGGGGCCTTGCCTTGCCGTCGCGCCGTGGCAGACGCCTCGCCCACCCGCAGGGCCAATCGCAGCAGCGGCCGCAGCGCGCCTGATGTGTCCACTCGTGCCTGCATCCCCGCGTAGAGTTTCTCGAAGAAGCGCGGCACACCGATCAGTAGATGGGGACGAATCTCCGGCAGCCGGTCGAGGAGTTGGCGAGGGTCCTCGACGAAATAGGTGGTGGCACCGAGCTGCATGGCGACGTGATTGACCATGCGCTGGAAGAGATTGGCCAAGGGCAGCCAGCAAGCGAAGCGGTCGCCCGAGGCGAGCTGGGTATAGGTGGCCTGGAGGGCGGCACAGGCGAGACAGATCTGGTGATGGCTGTAAGCGATGCCTTTGGGCTCGCCGGTGGTGCCGGAGGTGAAGACGATGCAGGCGATGTCGTCGGGCTGGGCGCGGTTCCACGACTCGATTGAAGGTTCGGACACCTGCGCCTCGACTGCGTCCAGGCTCAGCGTGTTCTCGTCACCGGTGCGAAGGAGCAGGAGGAGACGGGCGGCGGTCAGCGTCTGCGGGGGTAGTCGCTGGAGCTGGGTTGCGTCCTCGGCGACGATGGCGGCCGGTTTGACACGACTGACGATCACGGCGAGCTGCGCATCAGCGCTCCTCGGATCGACCCCGACCACCACGGCACCGCAGCCGAGCGCAGCCATCTGCACACGCTCCCAGGCATAGCTGGTGTTGGCCAGGATGAGCAGACGCATGCCGGGGGCGAGACCACGTTCGACCAGGGCCTGGCTGAGGGCAGCGACCGCCCGGCGATGCTGGGCCCAGGTGGTGAATCGCCAGGTGCCGTCTGCTGAGCGTTCGGCGTAGGCCGGTGCCTGTGGCGTGGCAGCGGCGCGCCAGTCGAGCAGACCCGGCAGGGTATCGGCGGGCGGGGTCGGGATGGACTCAACCGGCATGCGGGAGGTGCGGGTACGGGGGGTCGTAGGCGCCGCGCGGCAGGGTGATCCTGAGATCGGACGGCGTGAGGCCGAGCCAGCGCAGCGATCGGCTGACCTCGGCCCCCAGGAGGACCTTGTGCCGGATCATGAAGTTGACCACCGGCGTCATGATGCGCCAATAGGTGCGGCTCGCCTTGCCGGCGCGGATCAGGGCGGAGAATTCGGGCGTGTAGGGGTTGTAGCCGAAATGGATCAGGTCCGAGTACATCAGCAGCCAGTTGATGGGGTAGTTGCTGAAGACAGGGCTGGCGTGTCGGGCGCTGGCGACCAGGCCGAGGCGCACCACCTCGCGCATGACCTGGTCCTGGTTGTAGTCCCAGGCATGGAAGGGGGCGAGATAGCGGGGGAAGACGGTGCCGGCGGGATAGCGTTGCGGGTTCCAGAAGCGGGCGAGCTCCTGTGCGCTGAACTCGCCGCAGCACCTGAGCTCGGGTGGGGTCCAGTCTGTCTCGCAAATGAGCGGGCGCGAGAATTCATAGACCATGCGCTCCGGCTCCGGCTGACCAGGCGAATAGCCGGCCAGGACCAGGGGGATGCCCATCTGCGTGGCCACCGCCAGGGCATCGCCCTCGAACAGGGGTGCATAGACATACGAGACGGTGTAGACCGCGCCGCGGGCCTCCTGGTGGGTGAGCAGATAACGGAACAGCTTGTGGTAGAACTGCGCCGGCGGCCGGTAGACGAGGTGGTCCACCCCCAGTTTGCCGATCGTGCGCTGGATGTTGTCCCAGGCGAGCTTGGGGATGTTGACGTCAGTGGTAAAGGCGAGGGGATTGAGGCCATAGTCGGCCTTGACCTTGTGGAGCAGGTATAGGCTGTCCTTGCCGCCGCTCACGCAGACCAGCACGTCATACCGACCCTGTCCCCGGCAGGCGGCCAGGGATTTTTCCAGGTCCTCCTGATAGGCGCGGCGTGCCAATTGATCCTCGCGCTGCGCCCGTGCGGGATCATAGTTGCGGCAGTAGGCGCAGAGCCCGGTCTCATCCAGGTCCGAGCCGGGTACTCGGTCGGGTAAGAGACAATTCCTACAAAGGACCACGGGTCCTCCCCATCACGTTGGTCTTGGCCATCAAGCTGGACACGACTCCCCTCGGTTTGACAAGATGCGGGCCAACTGGCCAGGTTGCTGTTCAATTCCGTGCCGGCTGCGGGACGTGTCAGCGACAGTCCCAACAATTTACTGCACGATTGGCTGCGTGCTGTAACTGTCGTCAAGCGGGCGGCCATGACCGGCTGCCTGCGTCTTGAGCTCGGTCGTTACGGCTCAGCGCGTGCGCGCTCGCTATCGAGCAAACCGTGTGCGATCTCCCGATCCTTGTTGGGCGAGAAGAAATAGGGATAGAGCATCCTGACCTGTTTGGCGAGCTCGGGCCGGCCGCCATAGGCCTCGATCCAGCCGTCCACCTTGTCCGCCTCCAACCACAGCAGCACGGCGGGGGCGTTGACGCGGGGGCAGTGGCGCTGCGGGCCCAGGTCAACGAAGCCGAGCATGCGCTTGTAGAAGTCGACGTGGTCAGGGTTGACCTCGATCACCATGTCCGTGTAGCGCCACAACCGGCGCAGGTGGATGTAGGCGATGTGGAACAGGGCCGCCAGCACCTGTTTGTTGGCACGTTTGGTGTCCACCGCCAGCTTGGTGAATTCCGCCAGCTTGCGGCCCTCGGCGCGCAGGCGGTCGATCTCGGCCTTGTACAACTCGTCGGCGTAGAGGCCCTGGCCGACGTCCAGGCCGACGGTGAGCGTGCCCACGACCTGCTCGTTCAAGTAGGACAGCAGGGTGATCTCGGCCGGACAGCCCTTGGGGGCGGCTGCACCCCCAGGCCTATAGCCGACCTCGGTGTAGCGCTTCTTGACCAGGAAGCTCGCCTGCTGCCGGCGCTCGTCGCTGTAGGCGAAGCGGATCTTGAACTCGTCCTCGGGCGTGCGCTCGATGCGCGTGACGAGCCGGTCGCTGTCGTGCCCATTGCCCTTGCGTAAGGGGTGGGGTGAGCGGAAGGCGACGATGGTCCGGCTCCAGCTGGCGCCGGAGCGCCGGATGCGCTCCATCAGGCCCATGGGATTTGATTAGAACCTCTTATGGTTTGTGCTGGTAATTTGATAATGGCGAGTATAAGGTTTTATGACAGCGCCCACCAATTTCGGATTGTTGCACAGCGTAACGATGGACCCCGTGGCAGACCACGACGACGGGACCGCCCGCTTCCTCATCCGCCACCCGGCCGAGGTCGGGCGCATCCTGCGCGAGGTGATGGTCGCGCGCGCGCTGGTCTCGGCCTATCCGGCGGACGGGCGCGGCCGCCTGCTCACCACCCTGGTGGCGGTGGATACGCAACACCTGGACCTGGACTGCGGGGCGGATGCGGAGATGAACGCACGCCTGACCAGCGGCCGGCCGGTGAACCTGGACACCAGCCATGAGGGGGTGCGGGTGCAGTTCAGCGTGCCGGCCATGGTCCAGGTCGGGCCGGCAGGCCAGTGCGTGCTGCGCGCGCCGCTGCCGCGCGAGCTGCTGCGCCTGCAGCGGCGCGCCTATTACCGCCTCGCCACCTCCCTGGTGAACCCGGTCAGGTGCCGCATCGACACCGGGCAGGGGGTGGTCGACGCGACCGTGGTGGACCTCAGCGTGGGCGGGGTGGGCATCCTCGCCTACCCGCCCATGGCCCCCCTCGAGGTGGGTCGGGTCTATCCGCACGCCCAGCTCAGCCTGCCGGGCTTGGAGGCGTTCGAGCTGAGCCTGGCGGTGCGCTGCCTGTTCGAGATCACCCTGCGCAATGGCCGCCGCTCGCACCGCGCCGGTTGCCAGTTCATTGCCCTGCCGCCCGGCATGGAGGCCGAGCTGCAGCGCATCATCACGCGCATGGAGCGGGATCTGCGCCGGCGCTATGTCTGAAAGGGCGTAGGGCCCGGAGAGGCGGCTGTCGGAAAATTTTACACATCGCGTTCGGGTTGGACCGGTCGGCGCCGGTGTCTTGGGTTTCGGTGGGGCGGGATTCCCACCCCGCTCGGGCAAGGTGCGGCGGCAAGGGATTGCCGCCCTACGCGGCTGCGTGTCTGCCGGGTGTGATACGCTCGTCCTGCCTTGGGCGGGCCACGGTGCGCATGCTAGACTTTTCGCATGCCCACCGCCTCCCTGATCGACCTCTACGACCGCCTGGCCAACGCGCCGGACGATCGCACGCGCGCCCGCGTCATCGCCGAGGCCTTCGAGGTGCTGGAGTCGCGCTATCCCCACCTGCCCGATCTCGCCACCCGGCAGAACTTGAGCGAGACGGAGCTCAAGCTGCTCAAAGAGATCGAGCAGGTGCGCGCCGAGCTCAAGGAGACGGAGCTCCGGCTCGCCAAGGAGATCGAGCAGGTGCGCGCCGAGCTCAAGGAGACAGAGCTCAGGCTCGTCAAAGAGATAGAACAGGTGCGCGCCGAGCTCAAGCTGGAGATAGAGCAGCTCCGCTCTGAACTGAAGCTGGAAATCGAGCAAGTTAGGGCAGACCTCAGGCGAGAGATCGAACAGGTGCGGGCCGAGATGAAGGTGGAGATCGCCAAGGTCCGCGGTGACCTGGGCCGTGACATCGAACGCACGCGGGCGAGCCTGCTGCAGTGGAGCTTTCTGTTCTGGCTGACCCAGTTCGCCGCCATCGTGACCCTGCTGTGGCGGGTGTGGCCCTTGGGCCAGGGATAAGCGTGTGCTGCCGGCGTAGGGCGGGATTCCCATCCCGCCATTCATTTGGGCCAGCTGACGCGCGGTGCAAGCGCCTGCAGCCCATCCAGGCTCTACGCGAGCCCGTCATGAATCCTTCCGCCGCCCGGTGAGCAGGCACCACCCCTCCTTGGTGGCGCTGATGGCGAGATCGAACCAGGGGGCGTAGGTGTCGATCACCGACTGGGCCTGTTCGGTCAGGATGCCGGACAGGGCGATGCGGCCGCCGGGGCGCACCGAGCGGGCGAACAGGGGGGCCAGGGCCTTGAGCGGGTTGGTGAGGATGTTGGCGACCAGGACGTCGGCGCGCAGGTCATGCGCCGTATCCGGCAGATGGAACTCGGCCCTGACCGCGTTGCGCACGGCATTGTCGCGTGCGGCGGCCACCGCCTGCGGGTCGATGTCCACGCCCACCACACGGGCCGCCCCCAGCCGCGCCGCAGCGATGGCGAGGATGCCAGAGCCGCAGCCGTAGTCGAGCACGCTCTCGCCGCCGCGGAGGTTTTCCGCGAGCCAGGCCAGGCACAGCCGGGTGGTCGGGTGGCTGCCGGTGCCGAAGGCAAGGCCCGGGTCGAGCACGATGTTGATCGCCTGCGGGTCGGGTGCGTCGTGCCAGGAGGGGACGATCCACAGGCGGTCGGTCACCCGGATGGGCTCGAACTGCGACTGGGTCAGACGCACCCAGTCCTGCTCGGCGACCGTTTCGACCTGGAACTCGGCCTCGGCCGGCAGCCCTAGCCGCGCCAGGAGGGCGGGCACGTCGGTCTCACCCGGCAGCAGGGCCACCACCCAGTTGCGCCGCCAGGCGTGCGGGTGGCCAAGGCCCGGCTCGCCGAACTGGGCCTGCTCGGCCGCCGTGCCGGCGTCGCGGTCCTCGATGGAGACGGCGAGCGCCCCGGCGTCCAACAGGGCATCCGCAAGGGCTTCGGCCTCGGCCTGGCCAGCGGCGAGCTTGAGCGACAACCACATGCCGGCAGGCCTATGCGCGGCATGTCCCGGCTGGGCGGTGGCGGGCCAGGCGCCAGCGGGCGGGCGGGTTCATGACGCGCCCAGCGGCCAGAGCCGCCACAACAGGGTCATGAGGGCGGCGAACTGGGTCAGCCAGAACACGAACGACCACTGCAGGACACTGGCGCGCACGCGCTCGACGTCGCGCCCCGTGTCGGCGCGCAGCTGGGCGATCTCGCGGGTGAGCTTGAGCTCGGTCTCCTTGAGCTCAGCGCGAACCTGCTCGATCTCCAGCCTCAGTTCGGCGCGCACCTGTTCTATCTCCTTGACGAGCCTGAGCTCGGTCTCCTTGAGCTCGGCGCGCACCTGCTCGATCTCTTTGAGCAGTTTCAGCTCCGTCTCGCTCAGGTTCTGCCGGGTGGCCAGGTCGGGCAGGTGGGGGTAGCGCGACTCCAGCACCTCGAAGGCCTCGGCGATGACGCGGGCGCGCGTGCGCTCGTCCGGCGCGTTGGCCAGACGGTCGTAGAGGTCGATGAGCGAGGGCTGGACCGGCATGGCCCGATTCTAGCGCGGGCCTGCAGGCGATGTCAGGCGCCTCGGACCAGAAGGGGTTTGAGCGAGCGCCTCAGGCCTTGTGCTCTCGGAGCTTGTTTTCGAGATAGTGAATGCTCACACCACCCTCGACGAAGGCGGCGTCGTTGAGCAGCTCCTGGTGCAGGGGGATGTTGGTCTTGATGCCCTCGACGATCATCTCGGACAGCGCGATCCGCATGCGGGCGATGGCCTGGGTCCGGGTGGCGCCATAGGCGATCACCTTGCCGATCATGGAGTCGTAGTGCGGCGGCACGTAGTAGTTCTGGTAGACGTGCGAGTCCACACGGATGCCGGGCCCTCCGGGGGCATGGTAGAGCGTGATGCGGCCGGGCGAGGGCAGGAAGGTGTAGGGGTCCTCGGCGTTGATGCGGCACTCGATGGCGTGGCCGTGCAGCTTCACCTCCTTTTGCCTGACGGAGAGGGGTTCGCCGGCGGCGATGCGGATGGTCTCCTGCACGATGTCCACGCCAGTGATCATCTCGGTGACGGGGTGCTCCACCTGCACGCGGGTGTTCATCTCGATGAAGTAGAACTCGCCGTCCTCATAGAGGAACTCGAAGGTGCCCGCGCCGCGGTAGCCGATGCGGCGGCAGGCCTCGGCGCAGCGCGCGCCGATCTTGTCGCGCAGCTTCGGGTCGAGGCCGGGGGCGGGGGCCTCCTCCAGGATCTTCTGGTGTCGCCGCTGCATGGAACAGTCGCGCTCGCCCAGATGCACGGCGTTGCCGTGCGTGTCGGCGAGGACCTGGAACTCGATGTGGCGCGGGTTGGCCAGGAACTTCTCCATGTACACCGTGGGGTTGCCGAAGGCCGCCTGGGCCTCGCCCTGGGTGAGCTGGATGGCCTGGAGCAGGTTCGCCTCGGTGTGCACCACCCGCATGCCGCGGCCGCCGCCGCCGCCGGCCGCCTTGATGATGACGGGGTAGCCGATGTCGCGGGCCAGGCGCAGGCACTCATCCGGGTCTTCGGGCAGCGCCCCTTCGGAGCCGGGCACCACCGGCACGCCGGCCGCTTTCATCGCCGCCTTGGCCGAGACCTTGTCGCCCATGAGACGGATGGTCTCCGGCCGCGGGCCGATGAAGACGAAGCCGGACTGCTCCACCCGCTCGGCGAAGTCGGCATTCTCGGAAAGGAACCCATAGCCGGGATGGATGGCCTCGGCATCGGTCACCTCGGCCGCGGCGATGATGGCCGGCACGTGCAGATAGCTCTTGGCCGAAGGGGCGGGGCCGATACACACCGACTCGTCGGCGAGCTTGACGTACTTGGCATCCCGATCGGCCTCGGAATGCACGGCCACGGTCTTGATGCCCATCTCGCGGCAGGCACGCTGGATCCTGAGGGCGATCTCGCCGCGGTTGGCAATCAGGATCTTCTCAAACATGGAGGATACCAGTACGGGTCATGGCGGCTGCGCCGATCAGCCGATGATGAACAAGAGTTGGCCGTATTCCACCGGTTGCCCATTTTGGCTTCGGCCGCCGCTGCGCGGCTTAACCTTCGCTGCGCGAAGGTTAGCCTGCACCGAAACGGGCAGCCTGCTTTGCAGGAATTCGTCGATCATCCGCATCATCCGATGATGAACAAAGGCTCGCCATACTCCACCGGCTGCCCGTTTTGGCTTCGGCCGCCGCTGCGCGGCTTAACCTTCGCTGCGCGAAGGTGAGCCTGCACCGAAATGGGCAGGCCGATCATCCGTCTGCGCCTGCTCATTTCATCCAATGATGAACAAAGGCTCGCCATACTCCACGGGCTGCCCATTTTGGCTTCGGCCGCCGCTGCGCGGCTTAACCTTCGCTGCGCGAAGGTTAGCCTGCGCCGAAACGGGCAGCCTGCTTTGCAGGAATTCGTCGATCATCCGCATCATCCGATGATGAACAAAGGCTCACCGTATTCCACCGGCTGCCCGTTTTCGACCAGGATGGCCTTGATGACCCCGCCCTGGTCGGCCTCGATCTCGTTCATGAGCTTCATGGCCTCGATGATGCACAGGGTGTCGCCGGGGTTGACCGTCTGGCCGACCTCGACGAAAGGCTTGGCACCGGGTGAGGGCGCCCGGTAGAAGGTGCCGACCATGGGTGACTTGACGATGTGGCCCTCGGGCTGGGGCGCCTCCGGTGCGGGGGTCGAGCCGTTGGTGACCTCCGGCGCGGCCGGCACGGGCGGCACCACGTAGGTCGGCGGCGGGGCGTATTGCGCGGGCGGGCCGGCCAGCGCACGGGTGATGCGCACGCGCTCCTCGCCCTCGGTGATCTCCAGCTCGGCGATGCCCGATTCCTGCACCAGGTCGATGAGCTTCTTCAGTTTACGCAGATCCATTCATTCCTCCAGGGCATGAAGGGCGTAGCCCAGGGCGAAGAGATAGCCCATGGCCCCCAGACCGGTGATAACCCCCACCGCGAGGTCCGAGAAGTAGGACTGGCGACGGAAGGGCTCGCGGGCGTGCACGTTGGACAGGTGCACCTCGATGAAGGGGATGCCCACCGCCGCCAGGGCGTCGCGCAGGGCCACGCTGGTGTGGGTGTAGGCGGCGGGATTGATGATGATGAAGCCCACCCCTGCCTCGCGCGCCGCCTGGATGCGCTCGATGAGCAGGTGCTCGGCATTGCTCTGGAAGCATTCCACCGTCACCCCGGCGGCACGCCCCTGTTCCTGCAGGGCGGCGTCGATCTCGGCCAGGGTCTGGCGGCCGTAGTGTTCCGGCTCACGGTGGCCCAGGAGGTTGAGATTGGGCCCGTGCAGGACCAGGATCTTGCCTTTCGGTGCGGCGCTGGCAGTGGCGTTCGGAGCGGCGGGAGTGGATTTCGGCGGGCGCCTTCTGGTGGGCATGGCGGTATGCCGCGTGTTATGAAGTGGCCGCGAGTTTGCCGCAAATGCCCGGCGATTGTCCAGAATTCGACACCGGTTCGCGGCAGGATGGGCGGGCTCCGCGCCCGCCCGGCCGCTCTGGCGTACAATGCGCCCCTCTTCCGTCACCCACATGCCTCAGCCTACACCCCCCTCCCTGACCCTCTGGCGCCTGATCGATGGAAAACCGGGCCACGAAAAACAGAGCCTGGGGCTCGCGCTTGCCCTGCAGCGCCTGGCAAAGGCGCATTGGCATGACATACCGGTGCAGGGCTCAGTCCCTGCCGCCCTGCGCGCCGCCCTGCAGTGGGCTCGCAAGCGATTTCCCGCCGGCCGCGGCCTGCCCGCCCCCGATCTCATCCTGGCCGCCGGCCATGCCACCCACCTGCCGGCACTCGCCGCCCGGCGCGCCTATGGGGGGCGCATCGTCGTCCTCATGCGGCCCAGCCTGTCGCTCGGGCTATTCGACCTCTGCCTGATCCCTGCCCACGACCGGCCGGCCTTGCGGCCCAACGTCATCGTCACCCGCGGGGTGCTGAACGCCGTTGCGCCCAGCGCCCGGCACGAGGCCGGACGCGGCCTCATCCTGATCGGCGGCCCCTCGCGGCACTACCATTGGGATGCGGCCGCTATCGCCGCCCAGGTGCGCGAGATCGTCACGGCGCGCCCCGGCGTCGCCTGGACCCTCACCACCTCGCGGCGCACACCGGCGGACTTCCTGACCGCCCTGGGGACGCCGCCAGGGCTTGCCATCCAGCCACACACCCAGACCCCGCCCGGCTGGCTGGAGGCGGAGCTCGCCGCGAGCAGCGAGGTGTGGGTGAGTCCCGACAGCGGCTCCATGGTCTATGAGGCCCTGACCGCCGGTTGCCGGGTGGGGCTGCTGGAACTCGCCCCCAGGCCCGACTCCCGCATCGCCAGCGACATCGCCCACCTCATCGAGGCCGGCTGGGTCACGCCCCTCGCCCGCTGGCGACATGACCACGCGCTGGCCACGGCGCCGGCGGGATTCAACGAGGCCGATCGCTGCGCGCACCTGATCCTGGATCGCTGGTATGCCTGATCCAACGGCACGTCGCCTCACCGTCGTGCAGGTCCTGCCCGCCCTGGAATCGGGCGGCGTGGAGCGCGGCACCCTGGAGGTGGGCCGCTACCTCGTCGAGCACGGCCACCGCTCCATCGTCATCTCCGCCGGCGGGCGCATGGTCGGGCAGCTCACCCGCGAGGGCAGCGAACACGTCACCTGGGACATCGGCCGCAAGCGCCTGTGGACCCTGCGCCTCATCCCGCGGCTGCGTCGCTTCCTGACCGACAACCGCGTGGACATCCTGCACGCCCGCTCGCGCATGCCTGCCTGGGTGGCGTATCTGGCCTGGCGCGGCATGGACCCGGCCACCCGGCCCCGTTTCGTCACCACCGTACATGGACCTTATACGGTCAACGCCTACAGCGCGGTGATGACCCGTGGTGAGCGGGTCATCGTCATTTCGGAGATGATCCGCCAGTATGTCGTGAAGAATTACCCAGACGTCGATCCAAGCCGCATCAGGCTTATCTACAGAGGGGTCGATCCCGTCCTCTATCCGCGGGGTTACCAACCGGATCAGGCATGGCTGGAGGCCTGGTATGGACAGTATCCCGAGACCCGCGGCAGGCAACTGATCACCCTGCCGGCCCGGATCACAAGGTGGAAAGGGCAGGAGGATTTCATCGAGCTGCTTGCCCGGATCAAGGATCGCCATCCGCAGGTGCACGGCCTCATCGTCGGCGAGACGAAAAGGGGCAAGGCGCGCTTTCTTGACGAACTTCGACGAAAGGCCCAAGGACTCGGCGTGGCCGACCGTCTGACCTTCACCGGTCATCGCGCCGACCTGCGTGAGATCATGGCGATCTCCTCCATCGTCCTGTCCCTTTCACGCGAGCCCGAGGCCTTTGGGCGGGCTACCTTGGAGGCCCTCAGCCTGGGGGTGCCGGTCATCGCCTATGGCCATGGCGGTGTCGCCGAACAGCTCGCCGCCATGCTGCCGGAAGGCGCAGTCGAGGTGGGGAATGTGGTCGAGGCAGCCGACAAGGCATCGCAGTGGCTGACGCATCCCGCGCTGCCGCGGGAGGCGAACCCTTTTACCCTGGATGGC
>JAKADY010000064.1 GCA_021826065.1 Pseudomonadota bacterium | reverse complement strand
GAAGGCTGCCCGTGGTCAGGATCACCTTGCCTTCATAGACGGCGACCTTCTTGAGGTCGTCCATGCGCACCGCATCGGCCTCGACATGGATGGGCTTGTCGCGATCGGCACGCTCGGCCTGGGCGGGGACGCAGGCAAGACCGGCGAGCGCCAATAGGCTGACGGCAAGGGCATTAACGCGGCGCATAAACCCCTCGCACCTGCCCCCTGAGGTCCAGGCTGCGCGCCCGCGCGTCGAACACCAGGCTGTTGGCGGCCAGGGTCGAATCCCCCTGGCGCAATTGCACCGGCTTGTCGGTCCGCAGGGTCTGCGCCTCCGGCGTGATCTGCAGATACTCGGTGGAGAGGACCAGCTCGGGGGTGTCCGGCGTGGCCGCCCGGCTGACACGCACCCGGTCGAGCAGGTGGACGTGTTCGCCCTGGGTGGAGACGAAACCACGCGCCGACTCGGCGCGGATGGTCGGGGCCTGTGGGGATTGGATCTGGAAACGCGGCGCGGTCAGCTCGGTGGTCTCGTCGTCGGTGTAGTACACCATCTTGGCCGCCGCAAGGGCATAGCGCGGGTGGCCCTGTGGGTCGAAGGCGGTGGCGACGAAGTTTTCGACGATCAGGTCCGGCGTGTGCCGGAACGCCGCATCGTCGGTCGGCAGCGGCTGGCTGGCGATCTGGTTGAGCCAATAGGCCAGGGCCGCCATCACCGCCACCACCGTGAGCGGCAGCCAGGAGGTAGTTTGGGCGATCATCGGTTGTACAAGGCCAACTGGGACTCCCAGGTGCCCTGGGCGCGCATGATCAGTTCGCACGCCTCGCGTGCCGCCCCGCGGCCGGCCGGCGCCTGGGTGACGTAGTGCACCTGCTGGCGCACCAGCTCGGGCGCACCGGGCACGGACATGGCCAGCCCGCAGCGCTTGAGCACCGGCAGATCGACGATGTCGTCACCCATGTAGGCCGTCTGCTCGGGCTTGAGCCCCGTCTCCGCCAGCAGGGTCTGATAGGCGGCCAGCTTGTCGTCGGCGCCCTGGAAGATGCGCGAGATGTTGAGATTCCTGGCCCGGTGCAGCACCACGTTGGAGGTGCGCCCGGTGATGATGGCCGCCTCCACGCCGGTGTTGCGCAGCATCTTGATGCCGTGGCCGTCGAGCGAGTTGAAGGCCTTGTACTCCTGCCCGTCGTCGCCGTAGAAGAGGCTGCCGTCGGTCAGCACGCCGTCGACGTCGAAGATGACCAGGCGCACGGCGGCCGCACGCTGGTGAATCGATTGCAGGTCCATCGCCATGCCCGCCCCCTCAGACGACCCCGGCCCGCAGCAGGTCATGCATGTTGAGCGCGCCGGTGAGCCGCCCCTCGGCATCGAGGGCGAGCAGGCCGTTGACACGGGCCTCCTGCATCAGGCGCGCGGCCTCCACCGCCAGGACATCCTCGGAGATGGTGCGCGGGTTGCGCGTCATCACCTCGCGGATCATCAGGTTGCGCACGTCCACATCGCGGTCGAGCAGGCGGCGCAGGTCGCCATCGGTGAAGACGCCGGTGAGCCGCCCCGCGTCGTCGACGATGGCGGTCATGCCCAGCCCCTTGCGCGTCATCTCCAACAAGGCCTCCTTGAGGCTCGCCGACTCGCGCACCACCGGCAGGGCATCGCCCTGGTGCATGAGGTCGCGCACGTGCACCAGCAGGCGGCGGCCCAGACTGCCGCCTGGATGGGTGCGGGCGAAGTCCTCGGCGGTGAAGCCGCGGGCATATAGGGTCGCCACCGCCAGGGCATCGCCTAGGGCCAGGGCCGCCGTGGTGCTAGCGGTGGGGGCGAGGTTGTGCGGACAGGCCTCCTGGGCGACCTGGGCGTCGAGATGGATGTCGGCCTCGCGCGCCAGGGTGGAGCGGGCATTGCCGGTCATGGCGATCAACCGCGCCCCCTTGCGCTTGATCAGCGGCAGGATGGTGACGAGCTCGGCGCTCTCGCCCGAGTTGGACAGGGCGAGCACGACGTCCTGGGCGGTGATCATGCCGAGGTCGCCGTGGCTCGCCTCGGCCGGATGCACGAAGAAGGCAGGGGTGCCGGTGCTGGCCAGGGTCGCCGCGATCTTGCGCGCGATGTGGCCGGACTTGCCCATGCCGCTCACGACCACCCGGCCCGGACAGTGCAGAAAGGCCTCGACGGCGGCGACGAAGGACGCCCCCAGCCGATCCGCCAGGGCCTGCACGGCCGCGGCCTCGATGGCGAGCGTGCGGCGGGCGAGCGCGAGGATGTCGGCGGCACGGATCTCGGGGGATGTCATAATGGCGGCAAAGTATAGCGGTTTTCACCGGCCCCCGGCGTGCCGTCCGCCTGCGTGGCGGCGCGTGCGGGCCCGACCCGGCTCAGACCCTCGCCCGACCATGCCCACCACCCTGGAACTCGTGCTCCTGCTGCTCGGCGCGACCGTTGTGGCGGTGGCCTTGTTCCGGCGGCTGGGACTGCCGCCGATCCTGGCCTACATCCTGATCGGCGCCATCCTCGGCCTCATCCTGCCCACCCACGAGGCCGACTCGCCGGCCGCCCACCTGGCCGAGTTCGGCGTGGTCTTCCTGATGTTCTCCATCGGTCTGGAGTTTTCGCTCGCCAAGCTGAGGACCATGCGCACCGAGGTCTTCGGCATGGGGGGCGCCCAGGTGGTGCTGACCACGCTCGCCTTCACCGGCGTGGGCCTGCTGGCGGGCATGTCCCTGGAGTCGGGGCTCGCCGTCGGCGCCATCCTCGCCCTGTCCTCCACCGCCATCGTCAGCAAGCTGCTGGCCGAGCGCAACGAGCTCGACAGCGAGCACGGCCGCCCGGTGATCGGCGTGCTGCTGTTCCAAGATCTGGCGGTGGCCCCCCTGGTGATCTTCATCCCGGCGCTGGCCGCCAGCCAGGACCTCACCGGATCGCTGGTCCTGGCGAGCGTCAAGGCCGCTGCGGCGCTGGCCCTGATCCTGATCATCGGCCAGCGACTCATGCGGCCCTGGTTCCACCTCATCGCCCAGGCCAAGTCGAGCGAGCTGTTCATGCTCAACGTGCTGCTGATCACCCTGGGGCTCGCCTATGCCACCGAGCGGGCGGGGTTGTCCATGGCGCTGGGCGCCTTCCTGGCCGGGGTGCTGATCGCCGAGACGGAATACCGCTACCAGGTCGAGAGCGACATCCGCCCCTTCCGCGACGTGCTGATGGGGCTCTTTTTCGTCTCCATCGGCCTGCTCCTCGACCTCGGGGTCCTGGTCGAGCACTGGCCCCAGGTCCTCATCGCCGTGGTCCTGCTGGTGCTGATCAAGCTCGTCCTGGTCATCGCCATCGTCTGGCTGTTCCGACGCAGCGGTTCGACCGCCTTGAAGAGCGGGCTCGCCCTGGCGCAGGCCGGCGAGTTCGGTTTCGTGCTGCTGTCCGTGGCCGGTCGCCACGGGCTGATCGAGGCGGCGCTCAACCAGTATCTCCTGGCGGCCATGATCCTGTCGATGCTGGCCGCCCCGTTGCTCATCCACCACGCGCCGCGGCTGGCGCACCGGCTCGACGAACGCGAGTGGAGCCGGCGGGCGGTGGGCATCCACGAGATCGCCGCGCGCTCCTTCGGCATCCACGACCATGTGATCCTCTGCGGCTACGGCCGCACCGGCCAGAGCCTCGCCCGGCTGCTGGAGGCGGAGGGCGTCCCCTACATCGCCCTGGACCACGACCCCAAACGCGTGAGCGCGGCGGCGGCCGCCGGCGAGAACGTGGTGTTCGGCGAATCGACCCGCACCGAGGTCCTGCTCGCCGCGGGGCTCAGGCGGGCCCGCGCGGTGGTGATCACCTTCGCCCACACGCCCGAGGCCCTGCACACCCTAGCCGCCGTCCAGCAGATCAAGCCGGAGGTGCCGGTGATCGTGCGCACCGTGGACGAGACCGACCTCGACCGCCTGCGCGCGGCCGGCGCCACCGAGGTGGTGCCAGAGGTGATGGAGGGGGCGCTCATGCTCGGCTCGCAGACCCTGCTCATGGTCGGCGTCCCGCTCGCCCGCGTGCTCAAGCGCATCCGCCAGACCCGCGAGGCGCGCTATGCCGCCCTGCGCGGCTATTTCCGCGGCTTGACCGACGAGGTGGTGGAGGGCGAGGCGGGCCAGGAGCGCCTCGTCAGCATCCCGCTCACCGAGGGCCACCCGGCCATCGGCCGGCGTCTCGCCGAGGTGGGGTTGGACGCCACCGGCGCCGTGGTGGTCGCGGTGCGGCGGCACGGCATCCGCGGCACCGAACCCACGCCCGACACGCGCCTGCAGAACGGCGACATCATCGTCCTGCGCGGCACGCCGGAGGCCTTGGCGGCCGCGGAGATGCAGCTCACCTCCTGAGGACAGTGGGCGGGTACCCTGCCGGTGCGGGCATCAGCACCAAAGCACTGGCCCTTGGCCTGGGCGTCAATCAGAACAGGGCGGCCGCGCCGCAGTTGCCCTCGCCCCCGGCGGCGTTCCACAGCCCCGTGCGGCTGTCGTAGCAGCGCGCCGCCACCGGCGGCGGGCCACCGCCGCTGTAGGGGCTGAAGCGGAAATTGCCGCCGTCGGCGCGCCCGTCATCGATCTTGCGGTCGATCTCGGCCAGGATCTTGGCGGGGATCTGGTTGCCGGTCTTGAGGTTCAGGCGCGGCATACCGCCCGAACCGGCGAACTCGGCATCGTGCTGCAGCTGCAGGCTGGCCCCGTAGGGGTTGCGCGGCCAGTCGCCGGCGGGGTCGGGACGGCTGTCGCTGGCGCGGTAGTGGCCGGTGATGAGATTGGCATGCGACAGGTGTACCCAGGCGAGCAGGCCCTCGCGGGCCTGTGGCGTGTCCTGCACCACCCCGTCGCCGTTGCCGCCCACCTGCGGGTTGGGGATGCCGGCCAGGTTGGCGTAGGCGAGCGGGCCGGGGTAGTCGCCGGGTGCGGCCTGGTATTTGTCCTGAAAGGTCAGATAGGCGGCCTTGATGCTGTCCATCTGCGAGATCAGGTTGCGCACCCGCGCGCTGTCGATGAGCTCCTGCCCCTTGAGTACACCGCCCAGCAGCAGGCCGATGACCACCAGGACGATGGCCAGCTCGATCAGGGTGAATCCGGTCAGCACGAGAT
>JAKADY010000004.1 GCA_021826065.1 Pseudomonadota bacterium | reverse complement strand
TATCACGACTGGGCGGCTGCCTGCGCCGCCGCCCGAGAGGGCAACAACGTTGTTGCCCTCTCGGGCTGAAAACCATCCGTCATTCACCGGATCGGGGCAGATTTACAGCAAATTTCGGACTTGACTGAAATAAAGAGCGCTGCTGACAGTATTTCTGATACTGCCGCCCTGCCCGGCAAAATACGCAGAGGCCCCGCCAGCATGGCTTTTTGATTGGCTGATGTAGGGTGGGGTGGAACCCATGGACAGCCATGATCCACCCTGGGTATCGGTAATACTGGTACTCCCTTCTACCCCATCCATCGGCAGATAGGCAAGCAGGCCTGCATGGGTGGTTGCAGAGCACAACAGCGCAATCGTGAGAGTCGCAATCGTCGTTGATCGTCTCATGATGACTTCCTCATCAACATGTTGCTGAACAATCCCAGTCGGGAGTCCCGTCATGGGCACAGAATGGTTTTTTGCACTGTGCCGTCAAGTTAAAGGTGAACACGCGTTCACAGCGCGCCGCGATTGCAGTCAAAGCCGCGGCTCTGCCACCCCGAGAGGAGGATTTCAATTTAAGCCAACGGGGATCGCTGCCAAGGGCGGGCAGCAGCTTGGTGGCCCACTGCCAGTCGGCGATGTTGCTGCCATTAGCGTTGCACCCACTTCTCAGGGCGTCGTTTGCGTCTGCGAACCCGGCGTTGAGACATTTGTCGACTATCAGACCGCCGCCGCCGTCGTTCATGGCCACTTGGGCAGCATCGGCAACGAGGCCGCTGGTCTGAACGGCGTCCGTTAGAAAAAAGCCGCCGTGGTACATCGTGTTCCTCTTGGCCGGTCGGATTGCCGGATGGCGCGTGGATCGGATCCACGGGTCACTCGCCTCGTACGTCACCAAGCAGGTAGCGTGCCAGACTCGGTCTACGAAACAAGCCATTGATTAGTAGATATATTTTTGCAGTGGGAAAGTCATGGTGTAAAAATATCCGACACTCGGATCTCTTTATCATGCCTGATCAGAATGGTCCGATGTCGTCGATAGGCCGTATCTGATTGAATTTGCGACAGGCAGGGAGCCCTCCCCTCATGGGGCGGCGAGACCATCCGCATGGAGTGGTCAGAGAGACAAAGTGTAAATATTTCCGACAGGTAGGTCCTTTGACCACTTCATTGCGCATAACTCCAGGGATAGATTGATGAGTCCTGGCGTCTCGCACGCTGTCGACCGCGTCCTGTCGTCATCCCCATTGGGATAGACCCCGGCCAATGACAGCTGGGGCTGATCCGAAACTGTGCCTGCCGCTAGGCGCAAGCAGGACCGGCGTGCCTGCCTCGATACGCAGGGAAGTCAATCAGGAGGGCTCAGCCGGCTAGCCGCCGGTACTGGATGGCCTCGGCGATGTGCGCTGCCGCGACCGTCTCTGCGCCGGCGAGGTCGGCGATGGTGCGCGCCACCTTGAGGATGCGGTGGTAGGCACGGGCGGAGAGGTTGAGTCGGGCGATGGCCTGTTTGAGCAGGAGTTCGCCTTGGGGGTCGGGCCGGCAGTGGTGGTCGATCTCGCGCACGGCAAGCTGCGCATTGGGCTTGCCCTGGCGGGCGAGCTGGCGCTTGCGCGCCGCCACCACCCGTGCGCGCACCGCGGCGGAGGGTTCTCCAGGGCTGGCGGCGAGCAGGTCGGCCTCGGGTAGGGCGGGCACCTCGACCATGAGGTCGATGCGGTCGAGCAGCGGCCCCGAGATGCGGCCGCGATAGCGGGCGACCTGGTCGGGGCTGCAGCGGCACTTGCCGCTGGGATGCCCCAGCCAGCCGCAGGGGCAGGGGTTCATCGCCGCCACCAACTGGAAACGGGCCGGATAGTCGGCTGAGTGCGCGGCGCGTGAGATGGTGATGTGGCCGCTCTCCAGGGGTTCGCGCAGGACCTCCAACGCCTTGCGATCGAATTCCGGCAGCTCGTCGAGGAAGAGCACGCCGTTGTGGGCGAGGCTCACCTCACCGGGCCGCGGGTTGCCGCCGCCGCCGACCAGGGCCACACCCGAGGCGGAGTGATGCGGGGCGCGGTAGGGGCGCACGCGCCAGCGCTCCAGCCGGAAGGGGCCGGTGAGCGACTGGATGGCGGCGGTCTCCAGCGCCTCGGCATCGGTCATGGGCGGCAGGATGCCGGGCAGCCGCGCCGCCAGCATCGACTTGCCGGTGCCGGGCGGGCCGCTCATCAGCAGGGAGTGTCCGCCTGCTGCGGCGACCTCCAAGGCCCGCCGGGCGGCGGCCTGGCCCTTGACGTCGGCCAGGTCGGGGTAGGGAGGCTCGCTCCCCGCCTCCAAAGGTTCCGGCCTCGGCAGACGTTCGCGTCCGAACAGGTGTGCCGCCACGGCGAGCAGGCTCTTCGCGGCGAGGACGCGGGCGCCTTGCACCAGGGCCGCCTCGCGCGCGCTGGCCTCGGGCAGGACGAAAGTACGTCCCTCGCGCCGGCAGGCGAGGAGCATGGCCAACGCCCCGCGGATGGGCCGCAGTTCCCCGGTCAGCGCCAGCTCACCGGCGAATTCGTAGTCCTTCAGGGCCTCGACAGGGAGCTGCCCCGAGGCGGCCAGCACCGCCAGCGCGATGGGCAGGTCGAAGCGGCCCGATTCCTTGGGCAGGTCCGCCGGGGCGAGGTTGACCGTGATGCGGCGCGCGGGGAAGTCGAAACCGGACTGGGTGATGGCCGCGCGCACGCGGTCGCGCGCCTCCTTGACCTCGGTGTCGGGTAGCCCCACCAGGTTGAACTGCGGCAGCCCCCCGCCGAGATGACACTCGACGCTGACCGCCGGGGCATCCAGGCCCGTTAGCGCCCGACTGTGGACGACGGCCAGGCTCATACCGCGTAGGCCGGGCTCTCAGACGGAGGCATTGGATTGTGGCGAGTCCATTGCCGGATTGTTAGCGGCAGCCTCTTCGGCGGGGCTGGCCTCGCCTTCGAGGCGCGCCAGTCGCGCCTCCAGCTCGGCCAGCTTCTCGCGCGTACGCGCCAGCACCTGGGCCTGGACGTCGAATTCCTCGCGCGTGACCAGGTCCAGCCTGGCGAACAGGGCTGTGAGCGTTGCCCTCAGGTTCTTCTCCAGGTCACGGGCAGGGCTCGCGGCCAGCACCTCGGAGACCTTGGCGGTGAATTCCTCGACGAGTTTCTGTTTGAGCATGGCGACTCCTTGTAGCAGTCAAAGGCCAGTGTAGCAGACGGTGGTCAGGGTCTTGTGCCCCATGATGGTGCATGTCGGTCTGTGCCGCGCACCGAAACGGTGAAAGCTGCCATCAGAACCCCTGGGCGTCAGCATAACTATATGAAAAATAATACGTAATGCATCTGGCACGGGATGTGCTTGATCGGGCTGTGCGCTTTTGCACCGTCAACTGTCAGAGGAGTTCAACATGCACAAGCTGCTTCCCGTCTTCGCTGTTGCCAGCCTTGCTGTGACCAGTTTGCCGACTTTGGCTGCGGACAGCCCGCACAGCATCACCGGTAATCTGAGCTTTACCAATGACTACCGCTACCGTGGTGTGAGCCAGACCTTCAAGGGGCCGGCGATTCAGGGCGGTTTGGATTATGCCCACAAAAGCGGGCTGTATCTGGGCACCTGGGCCTCCAACGTCTCAGAGGCCGAGCTGGCGGGCGCGAACATGGAATGGGATTTCTATGGCGGCTACAACTGGTCGGTGACGCCGGAGGTGACCGTCAACCTGGGCGGCCTTTATTACTACTATCCGGGTAAGGACAAGACGGCCTATGTCTTCGATCCCAACACCTTCGAGCTCTATGCCGGGGTGACCTGGAAATGGCTCAACGTCAAGTATTCGCATACCACCACCAAGTGGTTCGGGGTGCCGGATTCCTCGGGGTCGGGCTATCTGGAGGCCAATGTCACGGTGCCCTTGCCCGGTGACTTCAGCCTCGGCCTGCATTACGGCTACCAGGCGATTGCCGGCAGTCAGTCAGGCGTGAAGAACGACGACTACGCCGACTGGAAGATCAGCGTGAGCAAGGAGCTGGCCGGTTTCAATGTTTCTCTAGCCTATGTGGACACCGACATCAAGAGCAGCGACAGCGTCATGGGCGGTGCGAAGAATTTCGTCAACGGCTCCAAGACGCGCGACCTGGCCGATGGCGCCTTGTTGTTGAGCATCGGCAAGTCCTTCTGATCAATCGCGGCGGCCAGTCCGCCGCAACAGCCTAGGAGACGGATCGTGAAATTCGTGACCGCAATCATCAAACCCTTCAAGCTGGACGAGGTGCGCGAGGCGCTCTCGGCCATCGGCGTGTCGGGCATCACCGTCACCGAGGTCAAGGGCTTCGGGCGGCAGAAGGGGCACACCGAGCTCTACCGGGGTGCGGAATACGTGGTGGACTTCCTGCCCAAGGTGAAGATCGAGGTGGCTATCAAGGCCGACATGCTCGACCCGGTGGTCGAGGCCATCATGAAGTCGGCCGCCACCGGCAAGATCGGCGACGGCAAGATCTTCGTGTGGGACCTGGAGCAGGTCGTGCGCATCCGCACCGGCGAGACCGGTGCATCGGCGATCTGAGGAGAACAGCCATGAAAAACATCATCGCGAGTCTGATGCTGCTCACCGTCCTAGGCCTGTCGACGGGAGCTTGGGCACAGGAGGAACCCGCACCGGTGCCCGAAACCCCAGCCGTGGTCACTGAGACGCCGGCGCCCGAGGCGATGCCGGCAGAGGCTGCGCCCGCCGAGGCCGCACCCGCCACGGCAGAGGCCGCGCCGGCCGAGGAGGCCCCCAAACTGGACCCCGGTAACACGGCGTGGATGCTGACGGCGACCGCCCTGGTGCTGTTCATGACCATTCCGGGCGTGGCGCTGTTCTATGGCGGCATGGTGCGCAAGAAGAACGTCCTGGGCACCATGATGCAGAGCTTCGCCATCGCCGCCCTGGTCTCGGTGCTGTGGATGGTGGTGGGCTACAGCCTGGCCTTTTCCACGGCCGGGATGGAGAAGGGGGTCACCAACCTCAACTCCTTCATCGGCGGGCTGGACAAGGCCTTTCTGGCCGGGCTCAGCATGGACAGCCTCACCGGCACGATCCCCGAGAGCGTGTTCATGACCTTCCAGATGACCTTCGCCATCATCACGGCGGCGCTCATCACCGGTGCCTACGCCGACCGCATGAAGTTCTCCGCCATGCTGGTGTTCACGGCGCTGTGGTCGCTGTTCGTCTACGCCCCCGTGGCGCACATGGTGTGGTCGGGTGACGGTGGCTTCTTCTGGGACATGGGCGTGCTCGACTTCGCCGGCGGTACCGTGGTGCACATCAACGCCGGCGTGGCCGGTCTGGTGGCGGCCTATGTGCTGGGTCCGCGCATCGGCTACGGGCGCGAGGCCCTCATGCCGCACAACCTGACGCTCACCATCACCGGGGCGGCCATGCTCTGGGTGGGCTGGTTCGGCTTCAACGCCGGTTCCGCCCTGGCTGCGGACGGCCGTGCCGGCATGGCCATGGCGGTGACCCAGATCGCCACCGCGGCGGCGGCCCTGTCCTGGATGTTCGCCGAGTGGATCGCCAAGGGCAAACCCAGCGTGCTGGGCATCGCCTCCGGTGCGGTGGGCGGCCTGGTGGCCATCACCCCAGCGTCCGGCTTCGTCGGCCCGGTGGGCGCCCTGGTGATCGGTCTCGTCGCCGGTGTGGCCTGTTACTGGGGGGCGACCTCGCTCAAGCGTGCGCTCAAGTATGACGATTCCCTGGATGCCTTCGGCGTGCACGGTGTCGGTGGCATCGTCGGGGCGCTACTCACCGGTGTCTTCGCCGTCGAGGCGATCGGCGGCACCGCCGGCAGCCTGGACCAGTTCATGATCCAGCTCTGGGGCACGCTGATCACCATCGTCTTCACCGCGGTCATGACCTACATCATCCTCAAGGTGGTGGACATGATCATGGGTCTGCGCGTGACCGAAGAGCAGGAGCGCGAGGGCCTGGACATCGCCCTGCACGGCGAGCGGGTGGAATGACGGGTGGGACCGGGCCCGGCCCGGTCCGCGCCAGACGCGAAAGATTGCTGCACTCCTTCACACCGACAGGTGGGATCTCAGGGCGCCGAAAGGCGCCTTTTTTTCATCCCTGAGGCTGCTGGGGGGGGGCACCCCCAAGCCGCTACAATCGGGACTCGTAGGAGATCGTTTCTGTACCGTGATCCACTTCTTCTTGCCCGCGCTGCTCATCGCTCTGGGGTTAATGAGCGGCTGCGCCACGCCGCGGCTTCAGGTGCATGAGGGGATGACGAGCGTGCCGGCCCTCCTTGCCGACCACATCCTGACCGAGGATGGCATGCGGCTGCCGCTCAAGGTCTGGCCGGCGGAGGGCGCGCCGCGTGCGGTGGTTCTCGCCCTGCATGGCTTCAACGATTATCGTCGCGCCTTCGATGAGACCGGCGCCTACCTCGCCGGACGGGGCTACACGGTCTATGCCTACGACCAGCGTGGCTTTGGCGAGACGGCCGGCGCGGGCGGCTGGTTTGGCGAGCAGCGCCTGGCCGCCGATGTGCGCCTGGCCGTGTCGCTCATCCGCGCCCACCATCCCGGCCTTCCGCTCTACCTCCTGGGCGAGAGCATGGGCGGCGCGGTCGCCCTGCTGGCCCTGGCGGACCCACCCAGCCCCATGGTCGACGGTCTGGTGCTACTCGCCCCGGCGGTGTGGGGGCGCGAGACCATGCCCTGGCTGCAGCGCGCGGCCCTGTGGCTCGCCGCCCACAGCTTCCCCAGCACCACCCTGTCGCCGCGTGGACTCAACATTCGCGCCACAGACAACGATACGGCCTTGAAGAAACTGCGCGAAGACCCGCGGGTGATCAAGGACACCCGCGTCGAGGCCCTGTGGGGCCTGACCAATCTGATGGACCGCGCCCTGACCCTGTGGCCGGCCGTGGAGCTGCCCACCCTGATCCTCTACGGCGCGCGCGATCAGATCATCCCCAAGCGGCCGACCTGCCGCTGGCTGGCTGCCAGACCCCACTCCGAGCGGCACCGGATCGTCATCTACGCCGAGGGTTGGCACATGCTCACCCGCGACCTGCAGGCAAACACGGTGCTGGCGGACATCGCCGCCTGGCTCAACGATACCGGTGCCCCGCTGCCCTCCGGGTCAGAGGTCCGGGGACGGCTGCCGGACTTCTGCCCGGCTGGCGATGGCGGTGCAAAGGCGTCTGTGGCAAGCTGAAGGCCATGGCCAACCCCCACACCGCCCCCACACCGCCGGGACAGAAGAGGGTCGAGGACAGGCCCAAACGGCCGCATTTCCTGCGCTACCTCCTGATCGGTTTCTTCACCGTCGCCCCGCTCTGGGTTACCTGGTTCGTGCTGGACTTCGTCTTCAGCCTGCTGGCACGCACCGGATCCCCGGTGTTGCGCGCGGCCGCGCGGGGCGTCCGCCCGATCTCCGACTCCGCCGCCGACTGGTTGCTCGACCCCAGTGTGCAATACCTGCTGGCCGCCCTGGCGACACTGATCGGGCTGTACCTCATCGGCCTGATGACCTCCATGGTCATCGGCCGCTGGCTGCTTGCCCTCATGGAACGCATCCTCGCTCGGCTACCCCTGGTGCAGACCATCTACGGGGCCACCAAGCGCTTCCTCGAGACCCTGCGCGAGCCGCCCGTCTCCGGGCAGCGGGTGGTGTTGATCAGCTTCCCATCGCCAGAGATGAAGGCGGTGGGCTTCGTCACCAAGGTGATGCGCGACCCCGACACAGGACGGCAGCTGGCGGCGGTGTATGTACCCACCTCGCCCAATCCCACTTCCGGCTACATCGAGATCGTGCCCCTCGACGATGTGGTCCAAACCGACTGGAGCATGGAGGAGGCCATGAGCTTCGTCATGACGGGCGGTACCAATGCCCCCGAAACCGTGCGCTTCGGCAACGCGCCGGCGCAACCGCAGGCCGGATCATGAGCGCCATCCTCGTGCGCGGCCTGCTCTTCGCCCTGGTCTGGTGGATATTGGCCGGGGGGCGCGCTGACGGCTGGGGTGTCGGCCTGGTCTTCGTCGTTCTGGCGCTGCTGGTCAGCCTGCGCCTGAACCCACCGGGGCAGGGGCATCTCTCCCTGCCGGGGCTGTTCGGCTTCGTCGGGTTTTTCCTGGTGCAGTCCGTGCGCGGCGGTGTGCAGGTGGCGGCCATGGCCTTGCGGCCGCGCCTCGCGCTCGCCCCCGCGCAGCTCGAGATCGGTCTGCGCCTGCCGCCGGGCCCGGCCACGCGCATGCTGACGGCCACCTTGAGCCTGCTGCCGGGCACCCTCAGTGTCCAGCTCGAGGGCGACCGGTTGCGCCTGCACGCCCTCGACGGCCGTCTGCCGATCGAGGCCGAGGTGCGCGCCGCCGAGATGCGCATCGCACGACTGTTCGGGGTCAGGCTGTGACGGGTCTCGAGTGGCCGTTGGCCGTGTTCCTGCTGGTCAATCTCTTCGTCGCCCTGATCCGCGCCGGGCGCGGGCCGACCGCGGCGGATCGCATGCTGGCAGCCCTGCTCTTCGGTACCACAGGCGTGGGCGTGCTCCTGCTGCTCGCCTACGCTGGCGGCGGCAGCCCCCTGGTGGATGCCGCCCTGATCCTGGCGCTACTTGCCGCCATCGCCGGGGTGGCCTTCGCCCTGCGCGCATGGGGGCGGGAGGAGGAGGGCGATGGGCCTGCTTGAGCTGCTGAGCGCGCTGCTCCTGCTGGTGGGGGCCGGCTTTTATCTGGCCGGGACGGTGGGCCTGCTGCGCTTCCCGGACGTCTACACCCGGCTGCACGCCCTGACCAAGGCGGACAACCTGGGGCTGGGCTTCCTCACGCTGGGCCTTGCCCTGCAGGCTGAGAGCCTCGCGGCCGTCCTCAAGCTGCTGCTGATCTGGCCCCTGGTGCTGGCGGCCAGTGCGGCGGTGAGCTATGCCATCGCCCGCCGCGCGCAGCGGCTCGGCATCAAACCCTGGCGCCGCCCGTCAGAATCATGATGACGCTCGCCTTCGATTGGCTACTGGTCGTGGCCCTGCTCTGGAGCGCCTGGCGCTGCCTGGCCTCGGCCGACCTCAACCGCGCCGTGGTGATGTTCATCGTCTTCGGCCTGCTTATGGCGCTGGCCTGGGCGCGGCTCGATGCGCCCGACATCGCGCTGGCCGAGGCGGCGATCGGCGCGGGCCTGACCGGCGCCCTGTTGCTCGACGCCCTCGGCGCGCTGCGCGCCCGCCGCGAGGGCCGTGACGTGCACGGGGAGGCGCCGTGAACCGGCTCGCAAGGGGTGTCACCGTGGGTGTGGGCGTGGCGCTGGCCGTGGCCCTGGTTGTCGCCCTGCTCGAACTACCGGCGGCGGCGATCCATCTGCCAGGCACGGTGGCGCAGCACTTGGCACAAAGCGGGGTGGAACATCCGGTTACCGCGGTGCTGCTCAACTTCCGCGGTTGGGATACGCTGCTCGAGGTGGCCGTGCTGCTGCTCGCCTTGCTCACGCTGCTGACCCTGAGCGGTGGTCAAGCAGCCGTGGCTGCGGTCGAGGCCGATCCGCTTCTGCAGGGCCTGGCGCGCAAGGCCCTGCCGCTCATCATCCTCATGGCCGGCTATCTGCTCTGGGCGGGTGCCCATCGGCCCGGCGGGGCCTTTCAGGCCGGGGCGGTGCTCGCCGCCGGGGCGGTGTTGCTGCAGCTCGCCGGTCTGTTGCCGGCCTGGGCCGCCCCGGGCCGACTGTTGCGCCTGGGACTCACCCTCGGTTTCCTCGTCTTTCTGGCGGTGGCCGCCGCCCTGTTGGGCCAGGGCGCCCTCCTGCAGTACCCGCCGGCGTCTGCCGGCGGCCTCATCCTCCTCATCGAGGCCGGCCTCACGCTGTCGCTCGGCCTCATCCTGGCCGGGCTCTTCCTGTTCGTGACGGGGCGACGCGCGTGAGCACGGGACTGCTCTATGCCCTGGCCGGGGTGGTACTGTTCGCGCTGGGGGCGGCGGGCGTCATCGTGCTTGCCCACCTGCTACGCAAGATCCTGGCCTTCAATGTCATGGGCAGCGGCGCCTTCCTCGTGCTGGTCGGCCTGGCGCAGCGCACCGGGGTGCCAGACCCCGTGCCGCAGGCCATGGTGCTCACCGGCATCGTCGTCGCCGTGGCTGCCACCGCGCTCGCCCTGGGGCTCGCCCGGGCTTGGCATGCACGCACGGGGCGGGGCACGCTGACGGAGGGGGAAGACCGTGACTGAGGCCTGGCTGGACCCGGCCGCCTGGCTGATCGTCCTGCCGCTTCTCTGGGCGGGCCTTGCCTTCCTGGCCGGGCCGGGCCGGGGCGCCCGCCTGGCGATCGTCGCACTTGCGCTGCAGCTCGCCCTGGCCCTCAAGCTCGCCGCCGATCTGACGGCGACGGGCGCGCGGGTGCATGCCGTCGGCGGCTGGGGCGCGCCGCTGGGCATAGACCTGATGATCGATGGCCTCAGCACGGTCCTGCTGTTGCTCACCCAGGTCGTGGCCGTGGCCCTGGCCGTCTATGCCCAGGGCTACTTCGCCGATGCACATCACCGCCGCGAGGCGACCTGGTTCTGGCCCCTGGCGGGCTTTCTGCTCGCCGCCATGAATGCCCTGTTCCTCTCCGCCGACCTGTTCAACCTCTACGTCACCCTGGAGCTGCTGGGGCTGGCCGCCGTCGGGCTGGTGGCGGTGGGGGGCGGCACCGCGCAGCTCGCGGCGGCCATGCGTTATCTGTTGGTGAGCCTCACCGCCTCGGGCGCCTATCTCCTGGGTGTGGCCCTGGTCTATGGCGCCTACGGCACCGTGTCGATCGCCACCCTGGGCCCGCTCGTCGCCGCCCAGCTCCCCCTCGCCGTGTGGCTCGCCGCCGGTCTCATGCTCGTGGGGCTGATGGCCAAGACCGCGCTCTTCCCGTTCCATTTCTGGCTGCCGCCCGCGCATGGCAGCGCCCCGGCGCCGGTCTCGGCCCTGCTCTCGGCCCTGGTGGTCAAGGCGAGCTTTTATCTCGTGTTGCGCCTGTGGCTGGGGCCCTTCGCCAGCCTGGGCAGCACGGCGGCCGGGCTTGCCGGGGCGCTGGGTGCGGCGGCCATCCTCTGGGGCTCCTGGCAGGCCCTGCGCGCGCAGCGCTTGAAACAACTGGTCGCCTGGTCCACCGTCGCCCAGCTCGGTTATCTCTTCCTGATCTTCCCCCTGCTGACCGCGGACGGCCTGGCGCTGCAGGCCGGTGTCCTGCAGACGGTGGCGCATGGCCTGGCCAAGGCCGCCCTCTTCGCCGCCGCCGGCGTGCTGATGCTGGCCACCGGCCGCGACACCGTCGAGGGCCTGGCCGGGGTGGCCGGCCGGGTGCCGCTCACCCTGTTCGCCTTCGGGCTTGCAGGGATAACGATCATGGGCCTGCCGCCCTCCGCCGGCTTCCTCGCCAAATGGCTGTTGATCGACGCTGCCCTGGAGAGTGGACAGTGGGGTTGGATCCTGGTGATCATCGCCGGCGGCCTGCTGGCCGCGGGGTACATCTTCCGTGTGCTGCGCCAGGCCTTCCTGCTGGCCCCGGAGGAAAGCCGCTTCCATCCCGTGCCGCGCCGGCTGGAATGGATGGCCTTCGTGCTGGCGGCGGCCAGCGTGTTGCTGGGGCTGCGCGGCGCGGAACTGGTCGCGCTGCTGGGGATTACGCCTTGATGCAGAAGTTCGCGCCGATCAGTCCCCCTTTTCTGCCCCTCCACGCGCCCACCTCAGCCCGACGTTGGGCATGGTGCGGGTTGCAGGTGCCAATTCTCGTGCGTATTTTGTCGTTGATTTTGTACATTTTTCGTAGGAGGCCGCCATGACCCTGAGCGCTGAGGTTGTCATCCCACTGTCGCAGGCCCACGCGAGGCTCTCGGAGTTGGCCGAGCATGTCAAAGCTGGGGCGGAGAAGGTCATCACCAAAAACGGCGAGAGCTATGTCGCCCTGATTGACGCCCGGCGGCTCGATTACTACCACAAGCTCGAACGGGCTCGCATTCACCTGCTGCTCCTCGACGACGCAGCAGCAGGTCTGGAGGATGTCGAGGCCGGCCGCGTTTCGGATGCCCGTGAGGCACTGGCGAGTCTGAAAGCGCGCAGGACCGGCCATGCCTGAGGGATCAGGGTGAGCGCCGAGCGTAAGGTTCGCGTCCATCTGACCGCGAATTTCGAGGCCAACCTGAAGATTGTCGAGGCGTTTCTCGATGAGGCCGACGTCCCGCAGGCTTACGAGGATCTCCTAACGGAGCTCAGCGAGTCCGTCTTGCCGAATCTGGAACGTTTCCCGCGACTGGGCCGTCCCTTTTTGAACCGTGGCCCGGACTCGGCCGAGGCGGCAACCTGGATCGAACGGCTCAGAGCCCGGCTGGCGCGTCTAGCGCCGGACGGCGACATCCGTGAATACATCACACGCATTACGTGATCCTGTACGCACACATCGGCGCAGAGGTCTATTTGTTGTCGATCCGCCATCACCGGCAGTTGTCTTTCGATTTCAACCAGTTCTGGCCCGAGGTGGACAATTGAACCTAAAAACCGCAGTTGACCGCTCTCACGGTTTCGTAACAGATTGCTGATGCAAGAGATTTTTGCCTCCGGTCATCCTCTCCCAGAGGGTGAACACACTACGCGCCCGCCTTCGGCCTTGTACGCCCGTCTGGCTGCGTTGCTCCTCCTTGCAGGGAGCCACCCTGCTGCGTCGTCGCGCCTTGCCAGCCGGGCGTACAAGCCCGCTTTCGGGCGCGTTCAACTGCGGTTTTTAGGTTGAATAGCGACACCGGACCGGGCGCGCACACGTCATGACCCCGAATGAAGCCCTGCCCCTGGCGGTGATCGTCTCCTCGCTGCTGCCTGGACTCATCATCTTCGCCTTGCCCGAGCGGCGTGTGGGGTTGCGCAGCGCCCTGAACCTGCTGGGGGCGGTGGCCAAGCTGGCCTTCGTGATCATGCTGCTGGTCGGTGTGGATGCGGGCGAAGAATATGGCTTCCGCCACACCGTGCTGCCCGGTGTGGAGCTCGTCTTCAAGGCCGATGCCCTGGCCCTGCTGTTCGTCACGCTGTCGACGGTGCTCTGGCTGTTCACCACCGTCTACGCCATTGGCTACCTCGAGGACTCGCCGCACCGCAGCCGCTTCTTCGGCTTCTTCAGCCTGTGCGTGACGGCCACCGTGGGCCTGGCCATGGCCGGCAATCTCTTCACCTTCTTCGTCTTCTACGAGCTGCTCACCCTGTCCACTTTTCCCCTGGTGGTACACCGCGGCACGCCGCAGGCCATGCGCGGTGGCACGGTGTACCTGGCCTACACCCTGGCGGGCGGGGCGCTGTTGTTGACGGGCATCGTCTGGCTGCACGGCCTTATGGGTCAGGTGGATTTCGTGCACGGGGGCAGCGTCGCCGCCCTGGGGCCGCAGGCCGAAGCCCAACTCAAGGTGGTCTTCCTGCTGCTCATCGCCGGGGTGGGGGTCAAGGCGGCCATCGTGCCCTTGCACGGCTGGCTGCCGCAGGCGATGGTCGCGCCGGCGCCGGTCTCGGCCCTGCTGCACGCGGTGGCGGTGGTCAAGGCGGGGGCCTTCGGCATCGTGCGCATCGTCTACGAGGTCTATGGGGTGGAGTATGCGCAGTCGCTCGGCCTGCTGGAGCCGCTCGCCATCGCCGCCGCCATCACCATCGTCTGGGGCAGCCTGCGGGCGCTGACCCAGGACGACCTGAAGAAGCGTCTGGCCTATTCCACGGTGAGCCAGGTCTCCTACATCGCCCTGGGGGTGGCCCTGTTCGGACCGGTGGGCACCATCGGCGGGCTCGTCCACCTGGTGCACCAGGGCATCATGAAGATCACCCTGTTCTTCGCCGCCGGCAACTACGCCGAGACCCTGGGGGTGCACAAGGTGAGCGAGCTCGACGGCGCCGGGCGGCGCATGCCGCTCACCTCCGCCGCCTTTAGCATCGCCGCCTTCGGCATGATCGGCGTGGCGCCCACCGCCGGTTATGTGAGCAAGTGGTATCTGGGCGAGGGGGCGCTCGCGGCCGGCATGGACTGGGTGGTGGCGGTGCTGTGGACCTCCAGCCTGCTCAACGCCGCCTATTTCCTGCCCATACTCTACCGCCTGTGGTTCCGGCCGCGGCCGGCCGCCTGGCCGGCCGAGCACATACCGGCGCACGGCTGGCGCGAGACGGGCTGGCTGCTGCTCGCACCGCCGCTGGTGACCGCCGCTGCCGTCCTTGTCACCGGGGTGTTCGCCGAGGCGGTCTGGAGCCCGTTGGCCTGGGCGAAACTCATCGCCGCGCGCGAATACCTGCAGTGATCCTCGCCAGTCTCATTGCCAGCCTGGGATGGCCGCTCGCCCTGCTGCTGGCCCTGTGGCCGGCCCGGACCCGCCGGCTCGCCCAGGCGCTGGCGCCGCTCGCCCCGCTGCCCGCCCTGTGGGCGGCCGCCGTCCTGCCGGAAGCGGCGGTGTTGGAGCTGCCTTCCGTGTTGCTCGGCACCCGTCTGGGCCTGGACGCGACGGGGCGGCTCTTCCTGCTCTTCACGGCCCTGACCTGGCTGGCGGCGGGGCTCTACGCGCGCGCCTATCTCGCGCACGATGCCCGCCGGACGGCGTTCTGGGCCTTTTTCCTCGCCACCCAGGCCGGCAATCTGGGGCTTTGTCTCGCCCTGGACCTCGCCAGCTTCTATACCGCCTATGCGCTGATGACCTTCGCCGCCTATGGCCTGGTGGTGCACACTAGCACCGCCGAGGCCTGGCGGGCAGGGCGCATCTATCTCGTGATGGCGGTGCTGGGCGAGCTGACCCTGATCGCCGGTCTCATGATGACCGCCCATGCTGCCGGTAGCCCCCTGGTCGCCGACCTCCGGGCGGCGAGCCCGTCGCCCCTGGCCGTCGGCCTGGTCACGGCGGGGCTGGGGGTCAAGGTGGGTCTGCCGCTGCTACACCTGTGGCTGCCGCTCGCCCACCCGGTGGCCCCCGTGCCGGCCAGCGCGGTGCTCTCCGGCGTCATGCTCAAGGCCGGACTGCTCGGCTGGCTGCGCTTCCTACCCCTGGGCCAGGCTGCCTACCCTGAGGCGGGGGCGGCGCTGCTGACCCTGGGCCTGCTCGCCATGTTCTATGGCGTGGCGCTGGGGCTCACCCAGCGCGACCTCAAGGTGGTGCTGGCCTATTCCAGCGTGAGCCAGATGGGCTTCATGAGCCTGGGCGTGGGCGCGGGTTTGGTCGCCCCGCAATCCTGGCCGCTCCTGCTGCCGGCGGTGGGGCTGTATGCGCTGCACCATGCACTCGCCAAGAGCGCGCTGTTCCTGGGTGCGGGCGTGGCCCTGCAGGCCGGCGGTCGCCTCTGGGTGCTGGCGGGGCTTGCGTTGCCCGCCCTGGCCCTGGCCGGTGCGCCGCTGACCTCGGGCTGGCTGGCCAAGACCACCCTCAAGGCGGGTCTGACGGACCTCCCCCCGCTCTGGGCCGCGGCTGCCGCCGCCTTGCTGCCGCTCGCCGCGGCCGGGACCACGCTGCTCATGGCGCGGCTGCTGTGGCTCGCCGCGCGACTGCAAGGAAAAGGGGCGGCGGGCGGGCTAGCACCGGTCTGGCTTGCCTGGACCCTGGCAGGCATCGTCCTGCCCTGGGCCCTGCTGCCCGCAGGGGCCGCCGCGGGCGGCCCCAGCCCGCCGCTCATGGCCACCGCCCTCTGGCCCATGGCGCTGGGCCTCGCCCTGGCCGGCCTCGCCGCCTTCCTGCGCTTGCGCCTGCCGGTGGTGCCGCCGGGGGACCTCGTCGTGCCGGTCGAGCGGGTGATCCGCGCCTTGGCGAGATTGCGCGACCCGCATCAGGCGATGGGCTGAACGTCGCACCCTGACCTGGCAGGGAAACGCGGTTTCTGGTCCATGGTCTATCTTTTGTCCATGTCTTCTAGGCGTGCCAGCTTGTTCTCCACCCTCCGTGACAAGACGCGCAGGTGGGCCATCGCCGCTGCCTGTGTCGCGCAGGCGGGGCTTTCGGTCCACGCCCAGCCGGATGCGATCCATCTGCCGCCGGCGTCCATCCGTCCGGTCGATCTGGAGCGGGAGTTGCGCGCCCCCTGGCAGGCCGGCGGTGAGATCATCCTCTTCCCCGGCCCCGACGGCCGGCCACTGGCTGGCCGCAGGACGCATCCCCCGGCCGATGCCGAGGAGGAGCGGGCGCGCCGGCTGGAGCACTTCGCCCTGGCCTACAAGCTCAATCTCGTCACCGTCCCGGGCAGCACGCCGCCCATCGCCCTGTCGCTCACGCCCGAACAGATCGCCTTGCTGGCCCGCTTCGCCCTCTCTGATGCGGGCGCGGTGTGGTTTCGGGAGATGGCCGACGACACGCTGCGCCTGTTCAACAAGGGCTATCTCGCCTACGACACCGCCCTGTGGGAGGCCCGGCGCGATGCGGGGCAGCCTGTGCGGCTGTCCGAGCTGATCACCGGCGGACTCAGCGAGTCCGGCCTGTTCGCCCAGGATGCCGTCCTGTTCCGCATCTACGCCCATGACGGCCGCGGTGCCATGGCCGCCAACGCCAGCATACGCCTGGGCCTGCACGGGCTACGCTGTCACTTCACCTTGAGCGACGAGCTGGTGGACCCGCATGCCGTGCTGTCGCACGAGTTCGGCCACACCCGCTACGGCGACGCCAGGAGCGCCGGCACCCCCCTGGGCGAGGCGCTGACGGTGGCGCGTTACGAGAACCCGGTGCGGCAGCGCAACGGCTACCCGCCACGCACCATGTACTACCTGCGGCTGGACGCGCGCACCCCGGCGCAGCCGCGTGACGCCCTCATGCAGCGTCTGCTCGAACAATGGCGCGCGGGGCGTCTCGACATCGCCACGCTGACACCGGTTGAGCGCCTGTACTGCGAGTGCATGGAGCCCGAGCCGGTGATCCGCGACTGCACGGCCGGCCCCCCTGCCACGACGGAGTGCGCCCTGCGCTGGCTGGGTGTGCGGGTGGCCAGCCCGCAGACCGAGTAGCCGGATTGTCATATCGACGGTCTAAGCTGAATCGTGCAACCCTGAGGAGACGCCGATGGACCCAATCGCAACGCCCCTGGACGGCGACAGCCTGACCCGCCTGGATGCCTGGTGGCGGGCCTGCAACTACCTGGCCGTCGGCATGATCTATCTGCGTGACAATCCCCTGCTCGCCGAGCCGCTCAAACCGGAGCACATCAAGCCGCGGCTGCTCGGGCACTGGGGCTCGAGCCCGGGGCTGGCCTTCATCTATACACACCTGAACCGGCTCATCCGCACGCACGACCTCAACATGATCTTTCTGGCCGGTCCCGGACACGGGGCGCCGGGCGTGATCGCACCGGTCTATCTGGAGGGGACCTATTCCGAGGTCTATCCCGAGGTGAGCGAGGACGTCGAGGGGCTGCGCCAGCTCTTCCGCCGCTTCTCCTTCCCCGGTGGCATCGGCAGCCACTGCACGCCGGAACTGCCGGGTTCCATCCACGAGGGTGGCGAGCTGGGCTACTCGCTCTCGCACGGCGCGGGGGCCGCCTTCGACAATCCGGACCTGATCGTCGCCGTGGCGGTGGGCGACGGTGAGGCGGAGACCGGGCCACTGGCCACCAGCTGGCACTCCGGCAAGTTTTTGAACCCCATTCGTGACGGTGCCGTGTTGCCCATCCTGCACCTGAACGGCTACAAGATCAACAACCCCACCCTGCTCGCCCGCATCCCGCGCGCAGAGCTGGAGCGGCTGCTCACGGGGTATGGCTGGCGTCCCCGCTTCGTCGAGGGTGAGGAACCCATGGCCATGCACCAGGCCATGGCCGCCGCGTTGGAGGACTGTCTCGCCGAGATCCGCAGCATCCAGCAGCAGGCGCGGCAAAGCGGTATCGCCCGCCGTGCGCACTGGCCGATGATCGTGCTGCGCACGCCCAAGGGCTGGACCGGTCCCAAAGAGGTCGATGGACATCGCGTGGAGGGGAGCTGGCGCTCGCATCAGGTGCCCCTGGCCAATCTGCACGCGCGGCCGGAACTGATCGGCGCGTTGGAGTCCTGGTTGCGCAGCTACCACCCGGAAGCGCTGTTCGACGCCGAGGGCCATCTCAAGCCCGAACTGCGCGCGCTCTCCCCCACGGGCAGCCGGCGCATGAGCGCCAATCCGCATGCCAACGGCGGGCTGCTGCGGCGCGACCTGCGGCTGCCCGATTTCCACGACTATGCCGTGGCGGTCGAGCGGCCGGCGCGCAGCCGCGCCCAGAACACCCGCCCCCTGGGTGCGCTGCTGCGCGACACCCTGCGCCGCAACCCCGACAACTTCCGCCTGTTCGGACCCGACGAGACCACCTCCAACCGGCTCGATGCAGTGTATGAGGCGAGTCAGAAGCTGTGGCTGCTGGAAACCCTGCCGGAGGACGCCGATGGCGGCGCACTCTCGCCCGACGGGCGGGTCTTGGAAATGCTTTCCGAGCACACCCTGGAGGGTTGGTACGAGGGCTATGTGCTCACCGGCCGGCATGGTTTCCTAGCCACCTACGAGGCCTTCGTGCACGTCATCGACTCCATGTTCAACCAGCACGCCAAGTGGCTGGCGATCAGCCAGGAACTGCCCTGGCGGGCCCCCATCGCCTCGGTGAACCTGCTCATCACCTCCACGGTCTGGCGCCAGGACCACAACGGCTTCACCCACCAGGACCCCGGCTTCCTCGATCTCGTCGTCAACAAACGGCCCAGCGTGACCCGCATCTACCTGCCGCCGGATGCCAATTGCCTGCTGGCGGTGGCCGATCACTGCCTGAAGAGCCACGACCGGGTCAATGTGATCGTCTGCGACAAGCAGAACCATCTGCAGTACCTGGACATGGACGCCGCCATCCGCCATTGCATCAAGGGCATCGGCATCTGGGACTGGGCCAGCAACGACCAGGGCGCCGAGCCCGACCTGGTGATGGCCGCCTGCGGCGACATCCCCACCCAGGAGGCGCTGGCCGCAACCGCCCTGCTGCGCGAGCACTTCCCGGAGCTCAAGATCCGCTTCATCAACGTGGTGGACCTCTTTTGTATGACCCAGCCCAGCGAACACCCGCATGGGCTGCCCGACCGGGACTTCGACAGCCTGTTCACGACCGACCGCCCCATCCTGTTCAACTTCCACGGCTACCCCTGGCTGATCCACCGCCTGAGCTACCGACGCAGCAACCACCGCAACCTGCACGTGCGCGGCTACAAGGAGAAGGGCAGCATCAACACGCCGCTGGAGCTGGCCATCGAAAACGAGATCGACCGCTTCAGCCTGGCCATCGACGCCATCGACCGGGTGCCGGCCCTGCGCGTGCGTGGCGCGCATGTGAAGGAAGCCCTGCGCGACCGGCGCATCGACTGCGTGCGCTTCGCCCACACGCACGGTATCGATCCGCCCGAGCTGGCCGACTGGCACTGGCCGTTCTGAACCGGTCAGCCCGAGACCCTCACGAACACGCCCAAAGGTGGGGTAGGCGCGACGAGCGTCGCGACTGCAGTCGCTCTACGCAAAGCGACGCCGTGAGGCTGGCGTGTGGGGCAACCGGGGAATGCCAACCCAATTTTTTTGTCACAAAATAAAAACCACGCTGATGGCATTACCATGACCACCGAACGACCCGCGTCCAACCCCACCTGGCACGACCGCCCGGTCGATGCCGTCTTGCAGGCACTGCAGACCACGCGCCAGGGGCTCAGCAGCGCCGAGGTCACCGCGCGGCTCGCCCGCCACGGCCGTAACGTGCTGCCACCGCCCAAGACGCGCGGCCCCCTCGTGCGCTTCCTGTTGCAGTTCCACAACGTTCTGATCTACGTCCTGCTGGCCGCCGCCGTGATCACCGCGCTCATGGGCCATTTCGTAGACAGCCTGGTGATCCTGGGTGTGGTGGTCGTCAACGCGGTGATCGGCTTCATCCAGGAGGGCAAGGCCGAAGAGGCACTGGCCGCCATCCGTGGCATGCTCTCGCCGCATGCCCAGGTCCTCAGGGATGGCCGCCGGCAGGAGATCGACGCGGCGGAGCTCGTGCCCGGCGACATCGTCTTCCTCGTCTCCGGCGATCGCGTGCCGGCCGACCTGCGGCTCATCGAGGTCAAGAGCCTCAAGGTGGAGGAGGCGGCACTGACCGGCGAATCGGTGGCGGTGGAAAAACAGGTGGACCCGGTGCCTGCGGCGGCCCCCCTGGGCGACCGTGCCAGTATGGCCTGGTCGGGCACCCTGGTCACCTATGGCCAGGCCACTGGCGTGGTGGTGGCCACCGGCAGCCAAACCGAGATCGGCCGCATCAGCCGTATGCTGACCGAGGTCGAGAGAATCGAGACCCCGCTGCTGCGCAAGCTCGCGCACTTCGGCTACCTGCTGACTTGGGTGATCCTGAGTGTCGCGGCGGCGACCTTCGCCTTCGGCACCCTGGTGCGCGACTACTCGGCAGGCGAGATGTTCCTCGCCGCCGTGGGCTTGGCCGTGGCGGCCATCCCCGAGGGGCTGCCGGCCATCCTCACCATCACCCTGGCCCTGGGCGTGCAGGCCATGGCGCGACGCCGCGCCATCGTGCGCCGGCTGCCGGCGGTGGAGGCCCTGGGATCGGTCACGGTGATCTGCTCGGACAAGACCGGCACGTTGACGCGCAACGAGATGACCGTGCAGGCCTTGCTCACCGCCGAGCACGAGTTCGCCGTCACCGGCGTCGGCTACGCGCCGCATGGCGGCTTCACGCTCGCTGGTGTCGAGGCGGCGGTCGATGCCCACCCCGTCCTGCGCGAGGCGGCGCGCGTGGCCCTGCTCTGCAACGACGCCTCGCTGGAGCCCGAGGGCGAGACCTGGCGGCTCAACGGCGATCCCACCGAGGGGGCGCTGGTGACCCTGGCGCTCAAGGCCGGCCTCGACCCGAAATACGAGGCCGAGGCCTGGCCGCGCACCGACGTCATCCCCTTCGAGTCCGAGCACCGCTTCATGGCCACCCTGCACCACGACCACACCGGCCGTGGCTGGATCGCGCTCAAAGGCGCGCCGGAGCGGGTCCTGGCCCTGTGCAGCCGGCAGCGCATGGCACAAGGGGATGAGCCCCTCGACGCCGAGCGTTGGCACACGGCCATGCAGGACATCGCCGCGCGCGGCATGCGGCTGCTCGCCCTGGCGGTCAAAACGGCCGCGGCGGATCAGCGCGTGCTCTCTTTTGCCGAGGTCGAGGCCGGCGACTTTACCCTGCTGGCGGTCGTCGGCATCGCCGACCCGCCGCGTGAGGAGGCGATCCGGGCGGTGGCCGACTGCCGCACGGCTGGCATCCGGGTGAAGATGATCACCGGCGACCATGCCGCCACCGCCAGCGCCATCGGCGCGCAGCTCGGGCTGGCCGACGAGATCCATGCCGTGACCGGCAGCGCGCTGGAGGGCATGGACGCCGCGCAGTTGCGCCGCGCCGCCTTGGATAATGAAATCTTCGCCCGTGCCAGCCCCGAACACAAACTGCGCCTGGTCGAGGCCCTTCAGGCCGAGGGCCAGGTGGTGGCCATGACCGGCGACGGGGTCAACGACGCCCCCGCCTTGAAGCGCGCCGATGTGGGCGTGGCCATGGGGATGAAGGGCACCGAGGCGGCCAAGGAGGCGGCCGAGATCGTGCTCGCCGACGACAACTTCGCCACCATTGCCGCCGCGGTGGAAGAGGGCCGGCGCATCTACGACAACATCCGCAAGGCCATCGTCTTCATCCTCCCCACCAATGGTGGTCAAGCCGGTGTGCTGGTGGCGGCCATCGTCCTGGGCTTGCAGCAGCTGCCTATCACCCCGGTACAGATCCTCTGGGTGAACATGGTCACGGCTGTCACCCTGGCCCTGGCGCTCGCCTTCGAGCCGGCTGAAGCCGACATCATGCGCCGGCCACCGCGCCCGCCCACCGAGCCCATCCTCACCCCATTCATGCTCTGGCGCGTGGCCTTCGTCTCCGCCCTCCTGGTCAGCGGCAGCCTGGGCCTGTTCCTGTGGGAACTCGAGCGGGGGGCGAGCCTGGAGGTGGCGCGCACCGCCACCGTCAACCTGCTCATGCTGGGCGAGGTGTTCTACCTCTTCAACTGTCGCCGTCTCGTCAACCCCGTGCTCTCCTGGGAGGGACTCACCGGCAACCGCTGGGTGTGGGTGGCCATCGCCGCCCTGGCTGCGCTGCAGCTCGCCTTCACCTATGCGCCGCCCATGCAGGCCCTGTTCCACACCGCCGCACTGGACGCTGCGGCCTGGGGCCGCATCCTCGCCTTCGGCCTGATCGTGCTGCTTGCCGTCGAGGCGGAGAAGGCGGTGGTGCGCAGCCTGCGTCAGCGGGGATGATGCAGCGCCTGCGCCGCTGGCTGCCCACCCGTGAGCAGGTCCAGGCCAACCGCTGGCTGCGCTGGCTGGGACCGCGGCTGCTGCACCCGCGTCTGTGGCGATTCAGCCGGCGTGCGGTGGCCATAGGTGCCGCGCTGGGCGTGTTCTTCGGGCTTTTGATCCCCATCGCCCAGATCCCACTCGCCGCCGGCATGGCCGTGCTCCTGCGCGCCAACCTGCCGGCCGCCATGGGTAGCACCCTGGTGACCAACCCGGTGACCTTCGCCCCGCTCTACCTCTTCGCCCACAAACTGGGGGCCACCCTGCTGGGGGAGCCGGATGCCCCCGCGCCCGACCTCAGCGACCCTGAACCGGTGGTCGTCCCGGCCGAGGCGGCCTGGTGGCAGGCGGCCTGGCAAGGCCTGCTGGCGCTGGGCAAACCGTTGCTGCTGGGGCTCAGCATCCTGGCGGTGGCGGCGGGTCTGCTGACCTACGCCCTGATCATGCTCGTCTGGCGCCTCAAGACCGCCTGGCAATGGCGGCGCCGCAAAGGCGGACGCACCTAGTCGTAGCCCCAGGCGGCTGCCGGCCTGATGCCGGCCGTTAGAATGCAGCCATGGAACTGCTCAACCAGTTCGTCCTCGCCGGCGCCGCCCTGCTGCTCGTCGCCATCCTCGCCAGTGCCCTGTCCTACCGCATCGGCATGCCGCTGCTGCTGGTCTTCCTGGCGGTTGGCATGCTCGCCGGCGAGGACGGGCCGGGCGGCATCGTTTTCAACGACGCTGGCATCGCCTACACCGTGGGCAGCGTGGCTCTGGCCGTCATCCTGCTCGACGGCGGGCTCAACACGCGCGCCGAGACCTTCCGCGTCGGCCTGCGCCCGGCCTTCGTGCTGGCCACCCTGGGGGTGCTGCTCACCTGCCTGATCACGGGGCTTTTCGCCGCCTGGCTCCTCGACCTGGAACCGCTCATGGGGCTCATGATCGGGGCGGTGGTCGGCTCCACCGACGCCGCCGCGGTGTTCGCCCTGCTGCACGCCAAGGGGCTCACCCTCAAGCAACGGGTCTCCGCCACGCTGGAGATCGAGTCCGGCAGCAACGACCCCATGGCGGTCTTTCTCACCATCGCCCTGCTGGAACTGCTGCTGACCGGGGCGAAGGCGCCCGGTTGGGGGAGCCTGCTGCTGTTCGGCCAGCAGATGGGCCTGGGGCTTGTCGCCGGCGTGGCCGGCGGACGCCTGCTGGTCTGGCTGGTGAACCACCTGCCGCTGGAGAGGGGGATGTACCCCATGCTGGTGCTGGCCGGTGGGCTGGCACTCTATGGGGTAACGACGGTGGCCGGTGGCAGCGGCTTTCTTGCCATCTATCTGGCCGGTGTCGTCTTCGGCAACCGCGGCGCGCGCGAGGCGGCCAACATCCGCCAGGTGCACAATGGGCTCGCCTGGCTCGCACAGATCGGCATGTTCCTCATGCTGGGGCTGCTCGCCACGCCAAGCCAACTGGTGGCGCATGCCCCGGCGGCACTCGCCATCGCCCTGGTGCTCATGTTCTTCGCCCGTCCCCTCGCCGTCTGGATCTGTCTGCTGCCATTCCGTTTCCCCTGGCGCGAGCAGGTCTTCATCGCCTGGGTGGGGCTGCGCGGCGCCGTGCCCATCATCCTGTCGCTCTTCCCCCTCCTGGCAGGGGTGCCCCAGGCCACACTGGTCCTGGAAGTGGCCTTCTTCGTGGTGCTGATCTCGCTCACCGTGCAGGGCTGGAGCATCCCGCCGCTGGCGCGCTGGCTCAAGCTGGAGGTGCCGCCACCGCCGGCCCCCGACGAGCGCTTGGATCTGGCCACCCGCATGCGTAGTGGCCACGTCCTGCTCGGTTACCGGCTGGGCCCGGACAGTGCCGCCGTTGGCCGCGCCGCCAGCGAGCTGCGCCTGCCCGGCGGGGCCCGCCCGGTGACGGTGATCCGCGCCGGCGAGGCGCTGGCACCGGAGGCCGCCGGCCCGCTGCACGAGGGCGACTGGCTCTACCTGCTTGCCCGCGAGGCTGACAGCGCCGCCCTCGGCGAGCTGCTCGCCGCCACCCGTGCACCGCCCTATCTGGAAAAACGGCAGTTCTACGGTGACTTCGTGGTCCTGGGCGAGGCACGCATGGGCGAACTGGCTGGGCAGTACGGTCTGCCCCTGCCGCCGGGGGCGGTGCAACAGACCCTAGCGGAATTCCTCGCCGAGCGACTGCCGGGCCAGCCCGTGCCCGGTGACCGCCACCGCCTGGGCAACGTGGAGTTCGTGGTGCGCGAGGTTAAGGCGGGGCGCATCACTCGAGTTGGCCTGAGGATACCGACGCACCTGCACTGAAGCCTCCCGCTGATTGCCCCGGCCGGCAAAGCGGTCCATCATACAGGTCAGACTCCGGCAACGATGCTGTCCGCATGCACGAACCCTTCGGCGAATTCGCCCTGCTCCTGCTCATCGCTGCCGCCGTGGGGGCGGTGGCCACACGCCTAAAACAGCCGGTACTCATCGCCTACATCGCCGTGGGCATCCTGGTCGGGCCTGCCGGTTTCGGCCTGGTTAAGGCACACGGTCAGATCGATCTGCTTGCCCAGGTCGGCGTGGCGGTGCTGCTCTTCCTGGTCGGCCTCAAGCTCGATCTCGCCCACGTCCGCCACATCGGCCCGGTGGCGCTGGCCACCGGCCTTGGGCAGCTCGGCTTCACCATCTTTTTCGGCTTCCTCATCATCCTGGCCCTGGGCAAGGGGGTGATGGAGGCGCTCTACGTGGCGGTGGCGCTGACCTTCTCCAGCACCATCATCATCGTCAAGCTCCTGTCCGACAAGCGCGAGCTCGACACCCTGCACGGCCGCATCGCCGTGGGCTTCCTCATCGTCCAGGACATCGCCGTGGTGATCGCCATGATGGCCATGAGCGCGATGCGCGGCGCCGGCGGGGCGGAGGTGTGGGAGGTGGCAGGCTCCCTGCTCGCGCGGGTGTCGTTGGCGGCCATGGCCATGTTCGTCCTCATGCGCTATCTGCTGCCCCGTCTGGTGGCGATCATGGCCCGCTCCCAGGAACTGCTGCTGATCTTCGCCATCGCCTGGGGCACCGGGCTTGCCGCCCTGGGCGAATGGGCTGGCTTCTCCAAGGAGGCGGGGGCGTTTCTGGCCGGCTTCTCGCTCGCCTCCACCGCCTACCGCGACGCCATCGGTGCGCGGCTCACGGGGATTCGCGACTTCCTGTTGTTGTTCTTCTTCATCGACCTGGGGGCCAAGCTCGACTTCTCCACCCTCGGCGGCGAGCTCGGGCCGGCGGTCATCCTGTCGGCCTTCGTGCTGATCGGCAACCCGCTCATCGTCATGGCCATCATGGGCTGGATGGGCTACCGCAAGCGCACCGGCTTTCTGGCGGGCCTCACCGTCGCCCAGATCAGCGAGTTCTCCATCGTCTTCGTCGCCATGGGCATCAGCCTCGGCCACGTGGGCGTCGAGGCCCTAGGGCTCACCACCCTGGTGGGGGTGGTCACCATCGCCCTGTCGACCTACATGATCCTCTATTCCCACCCCCTCTACGAACGCCTGGCACCCTGGCTCGGCGTGTTCGAACGCCGCCGTCCCTACCGCGAACTGGCCGTGGAGCGACAGGCCCACGGTACACCGCGGCCGGATGTGCTGGTCTTCGGCTTGGGTCGCTATGGTGAGCGTCTGGCGCGGCGTCTCGCCGAGGCCGGGGTTACCGTCCTCGGCGTCGATTTCGATCCGGAGACGGTGCGGCGTTTGCGCCGCCAGGGGCTGGCGGTCCGCTTCGGCGACGGCCAGGACCCCGACTTCCTGGAGAGCCTGCCGCTCACGGAAGTGCCCTGGGTGGTGAGCACCCTGCCGGACCTCGAATCCAACCGCATGCTCTTGCACGCCCTGGCCGAACGCGGTTACGGCGGCGAGGTCGCCGTCGTGGCCCGCGACGAGGCGCAGGGCACGGCACTCAAGCGCGCCGGTGCCCCCACCGTCCTCTACCCCTTCCGCGACGCGGTGGACTTCACCGTGGAGCACCTCACCGCCCTGCTGAGTCGTGCTGACCACGGGGCAAACGCTGCGGCGCCTGCGGAGGGTGTTGCGGGCGGCCATTCCCAGGCGCCGGTCACGAGCCAGCCAGCCTGACCGATAGGAGGCGATAGGATGAAACTCAAGCGGATACTTGCGGCCACCGACTTCTCCGCGCCCGCCCGCCACGCGGTGGCGCGCGCCTATCACATTGCCGGCGTGACGGGTGCCGAGCTCACCCTGTTGCACGTGATCAACCAAGGGGCGTTGGAACAGCTGCGCTCCCTGCTGGGCGGGACCGCCGCGGCGGTCGAGCAACGCCTGCTCGATGCCTCACGCGAGGCCCTCAGCCATCTGGCCGGCGAGCTGGGCCAGACGCATGGCGTGAGCGCCAGCCTGCGCCTGGCCACCGGGCGCGTACTGGCCGCCATCCTGGACGAGGCCGACGCCCTGGACGCCCATCTTATCGTCGTCGGCGCCCGTGGCGAGGGCTTCCTGGGAAGGCTGCTGATTGGCACCACCGCCGAACGCCTGCTACGCCGCACCCTCAGACCCATGCTGGTGGTCAAACAAACGCCGCACGAGGACTATCGGCGCGTCCTGGTCCCGGTTGACTTCTCACCCTGGTCGGTCGAGGTCCTGCGCCTCGCCCAGGCTGCAGCGCCGGGGGCGGAGCTCATCCTGTTCCACGCCTTCGAGGCCCCGTTCGAGTCCAAGCTGCGCTACGCCGGTGTCGAGGAGGAGACACTCGGACGCTATCTCGCCGCCGCCCGCAGCGATGCGCTGGCCAGATTGCAGGAACTGACGGCCGCAGCCCGCCTCGAGGCGGCGCAGGTCCACCTGCACGTCCAACACGGCGAGGCGGCCAGGCTCATCCTCGCCCAGGAACAGGAACTGGACTGCGACCTCATCGTGCTCGGCAAGCACGGCCAGGGCATGCTGGAGGAGCTCCTGCTCGGCAGCGTCACCAAGCACGTGCTGGCGGAATCGGTGGGGGATGTGCTGGTGGTCAACCAGCCGCTGCCGACCTAGTTGTTTTACGTGAGGAGCCCCATTACCGCGAAAATCGGCGCAGCCGATCACGATGCTCCCCTCCCCCGCTGGCGGGGGAGGGGCTGGGGGAGAGGGAACCGTTCATGGCCGTTACAAGCGTTTTCATGGACAGAGGCGGCCGATTGGCCATGAACGGTTAGCGGTAGACGGCGCGCCGGTGCCCGTGCGCACGACGAGGACGGTCACGCGCTCGTCCTTGATGCTGGCGATGATGCGGTAGTCGCCGACGCGGTACTTCCAGAAATCTCCCATTCGGGAGCCTTTCAGTGGCTCGTCCAAGGATCGGGGATCGTCGGTTGGGCCAGGCGGTCTTCTAGAAAAGACCGGATTCTTTTTGCGACTTGTCGGTCAAGACCCTCGACATCTTTGCGTGCGGCGCGGGCATACTCAATCCGCCACGTCACGCCAGAATTCCTCGCCGGTCAGCAAATCGTCTTTCCCACGTTTGACGTCTAGCAACCGCTGTTCCGCCAGGTGGAGGTCCTCCAGGTCATCCAGGTGCTCCAGGATGGCCTCGCGCACGTAATAGGACTTCGACCGCCCCGTGGCCTTGGCCAGGGCATCCAGGCGTTGCTCGATCTCTTCGGGTAGGCGAACGGCGATCATGAGGGGTTAGGCGCTCGAGTGTTATACAAGAATAAAACCTTGTGGCATCAGCTGCTCCAAGATCGCGGATTTTGGCTCCGGCCGCCGCAGCGCGGCTTAACCTTCGCTGGCGCGAAGGTTAGCCTACGCCGAAATCCAGCCATCACGCCGATGCCAACCATCCCCGGCAACGCAGACGCTAGACCGTTTCTTTGAGCTGTTCCAGTATGGCTGGATTGTGGCTCCGGCCGCCGCAGCGCGGCTTAACCTTCGCTGGCGCGAAGGTTAGCCTACGCCGAAATCCAGCCATCACGCCGATGCCAACCATCCCCGGCAACGCAGACGCTAGACCGTTTCTTTGAGCTGTTCCAGTATGGCTGGATTGTGGCTCCGGCCGCCCGCTGCCGCGGGCTTAACATCGGCAGCGCCGATGTTAGCCTACGCCGAAACCCCGCGATCCCGCAGTTTCCTCAATACGACTCCGAACGCCAGCGCTAGACAGTCTCTTTCAACTGCTCCAGGATCGCGGGGTTTTGGCTTCGGCCGCCGCTGCGCGGCTTAACCTTCGCTGGCGCGAAGGTTAGCCTGCGCCGAAATCCGGCTATACTCAGGGCTGGCAAACGCCCTTCAGGCTCGAAACCTACACGGTCTCTCTCAACTGCTCCAAGATCGCGGGGTTTTCCAACGTCGAGACGTCTTGGGTGATGGTTTCGCCTTTGGCGATGGCGCGCAGCAGCCGGCGCATGATCTTGCCGGAGCGGGTCTTGGGCAGGTTGTCGCCGAAGCAGATGTCGTCGGGCTTGGCGATGGGGCCGATCTCCTTGCCCACCCATTCGCGCAGCTCGGCGACGATCTGCTTGGCCTCTTCGCCGGTGGGGCGGGGGCGCTTCAGCACCACGTAGGCGACCACCGCCTCGCCCTTGATCTCGTGCGGTTTGCCGACCACCGCGGCCTCGGCCACCAGCGGGTGGGCCACCAGGGCGGACTCGATCTCCATGGTGCCGAGGCGATGGCCGGAGACGTTGAGCACGTCGTCGATGCGGCCCATGATCCAGAAATAGCCGTCCTCGTCGCGGCGGGCGGAGTCGCCGGCGAGATAGGTCTTGCCGCCCAGCTCCTCGGGGAAGTAGGTCTTCTTGAAGCGCTCCGGGTCACCCCATAGGGTCCGCAACTGGCTCGGGAAGGGGCGCTGGATCACCAGGTAGCCGCCGGCGTTGGTGCCCACCGGGTGGCCGTGCTCGTCCACCACGGCGGCCATGATGCCGGGCAGGGGCAGGGTGCAGGTGCCGGGCTTGAGCGGGGTGGCGCCCGGCAGCGGCGAGATCATGTTGGAGCCGGTCTCGGTCTGCCACCAGGTGTCGACGATCGGGCAGCGCGACTGGCCGACCGTCTCGTAGTACCACATCCAGGCCTCGGGGTTGATCGGCTCGCCCACCGTGCCCAGCAGACGCAGGCTGCTGAGGTCGTATTGTTTGGGCAGGTCCGCCCCCAGCTTGATGAGCGAGCGGATGGCCGTGGGGGCCGTGTAGAAGGTGGTCACCCGGTGCCGGGCGATCATCTCCCAGAAACGCGAAGCCGAGGGGTAGGTGGGCACGCCCTCGAAGATCACCTCGGTCATCCCCAGGGCAAGCGGGCCATAGGCGACGTAGGTGTGACCGGTGATCCAGCCGACGTCGGCGGTGCACCAGTAGACGTCGGTATCGGGCTTGGCATCGAACACCCAGTTCATGGAGACGATCGCCCCCAGGAGATAGCCGCCGGTGGAGTGTTGCACGCCCTTGGGCTTGCCGGTGGAGCCGGAGGTGTAGAGGATGAACAACGGGTCCTCGGCGTTCATCGGCACCGCTTCACAGGTGTCGGCCTGTTGCTCGGTGAGCTCGTGCCACCACACATCGCGCCCTGCCTGCCAGGCGATGTTGCCCCCCGAGCGGCGATAGACCACCACCCGCTGCACGCTGTCCACGTCGCCCATGCCCAGGGCCTCGTCCACCGCGGCCTTGAGCGGGATGGCCTTGCCGCCGCGCAGCGACTCGTCGGCGGTGACGACGACCTTGGCGCGCGCGTCCTGGATGCGCTCGTGCAGGCTCTTGGCGGAGAAACCGCCGAACACCACGGAGTGGATGGCGCCGATGCGGGCACAGGCCTGCATGGCCACCACGGCCTCGATGGACATGGGCATGTAGATGATCACCCGGTCGCCCTTGCCCACCCCCAGCGCCTTGAGGCCGTTGGCGAAGCGGCAGACGCGGTGGTAGAGCTCGCGGTAGGTCACGCGGGTGACCGCGCCGTCGTCGGCCTCGAAGATGAGCGCCGTGCGGTCGCCGCGTGCCGCCAGGTGGCGGTCCAGGCAGTTGTAGGAGACGTTCAGCTCGCCATCGTGGAACCACCGATAGAAGGGCGCCTTGGACTCGTCCAGCACCTGGGTGAATGGCTTGTGCCAGTTGATGAGGTTGCGTGCGAGTTCGCCCCAGAACCCCTCGTAGTCGGCGGAGGCACGCGCGCACAAGGCGCGGTAGGCCTCCATGCCGGACACATTGGCCTGGGCGACAAATTCCGGGCTGGGCGGGAAGACCCGGTTCTCATGCAGGATGGATTCGATGGTGGCCATGGTTCTCCTCGACGGCTCTGGCTTGGGTGGTTGGACGGTTCCCTGTCCCGGCGGGTAGGGCTTGAGACGGGAAATTAGGACAAAATGCTGCTTTTTTCAAACACTGCCCACGCCGATGCCAGCACCCGACCCCCGCGCCCTCGTCCGGCAGGCCACCGCCTACAGCCGTTGGCTCGCCGCCCGCCTGGCCGCCGATCCCACCCTCGCCGAGTCGCTCGCCGCGGCCAGCGTGCAGCCGTGCAGCCGGGAGGAGATGGCGGCGCGGCTGGATGCGGCGGCGGCCACGGACGAGGCCGGCCTCGGTCAGCGCCTACGCCGGCTGCGCACCTGGGTGATGGCCCGTCTGATCGCCCGTGATCTGGCAGGGCTCGCGGACCTCGACGAGGTGACCGGCAGCATGACCGACCTGGCGGAGCTGGCCGTCGGCACCGCCCTGGATTTCCTGCACGCCGATCTCGCCGGTGTGTACGGCGAGCCACTCGACGCCGAGGGACACGCACAGCGCCTCATCGTGGTCGGCATGGGCAAGCTGGGCGGGCGCGAGCTCAACGTCTCCTCCGACATCGACCTCATCTTCGTCTATCCGGAGGATGGTCAGACGGCCGGGCCCCGGCGGATCGACAACCATGAGTTCTTCGTGCGCCTGGGCAAGCGGCTCATCAATCTGCTCAACGAGGCCACCGCCGACGGCTTCGTCTTCCGGGTGGACATGCGGCTGCGGCCCTACGGCGACTCGGGTCCCCTGGCGGTGAGCCTCGCCATGCTGGAGCAGTATTTCTACACCCAGGCGCGGGAGTGGGAGCGCTATGCCTGGATCAAGGGCCGGGCGTTGACCGGCAGCCGCATCGAAGAGCTCGAAGCGCTGCGGCGGCCCTTCGTCTATCGCCGTTACCTCGACTACGGCGCCTTCTCGGCCATGCGCGAGCTGCATGCCCAGATCCGACAGGAGGTGGCGCGCCGCGACAAGGCCGACGACATCAAGCTGGGGCCTGGCGGCATCCGCGAGATCGAGTTCATCGCCCAGGTCTTCCAGTTGATCCGCGGCGGCCGCGAACCCGAGTTGCAGGCGCGGCCCACCCGCGTGATCCTGCAGCGTCTGGCGGCGCATGGGCAGCTGCCGGCGGAGACCGCCGCCTTCCTCGATGCGGCCTATGTCACCCTGCGCCGGCTTGAGCATCGGCTGCAGTACCTGGACGACGCCCAGACCCAGCGCCTGCCCCAGGCGGCGGAAGACCGTCTGCGGGTGGCACAGGCGATGGGCCAGCCCGACTGGCCGGCCTTCGAGGCGCAGCTCGCGCCGCTCAGGCGCCGGGTCAGTGAACACTTCGAGCAGGTCTTCGGCGCGCCGCAGGCCGACCAGTCGACCCACCCCCTGGCGGGCCTATGGCGCTTGCCGCCGTCGGAGGCCACGGCCCGGCTCGCAGCGCTCGGCTACGCCGAGCCCGCCGCCGTCCTGGAGCGCCTCCAGGGGCTCGCCGCCGGCGGTCGTCACCGCGCGCTGCCGGCGGCCAGCCAGGCCGCCCTGGAGGCGCTCATGCCGCCGATGCTCGAACTGGCGGCCGGGATGCGCGAGCCGGATGTGACTTTGAGCCGCATGCTCGACCTGCTCGACGCCATAGCCGGCCGCGCGCCCTATCTGCGGCTCTTGCAGGAGTATCCGCAGACCCTTGCGCGCATCGCCCAGCTCGCCAGCGCCAGCCCCTGGGCGGCCCAGTATCTGCGCAACCGGCCGCATCTGCTCGACGAGTTGCTCGATGCGCGCAGCCTCTATGCCGAGCCGGATTGGCCGGCGCTCAAGCAGGAGCTCGACGCCCGGCTCGAGGCGTTGGCGGGGGACGTCGAGCGGCAGATGGATACGCTACGCCACTTCAAACACAGCGCCGCCTTCCGGCTGCTCGCCCAGGACCTGGCCGGGCGGCTCAGCATCGAGCGCCTGTCCGATCACCTGAGCGCGCTGGCCGACCTCCTGGTGGAGGCCACCCTGCGTCTGGTCTGGGCGAGCCTCGCCGGCCGCCACCGCGACGCGCCGGCCTTCGCCGTCATCGCCTACGGCAAGCTCGGCGGCAAGGAGCTGGGCTACGCCTCCGACCTCGACCTCGTCTTCCTCTACGACGACGACCACCCCGACGCCCAGGTCATCTATGCGCGCCTGGCCAAACGGCTGCTCACCTGGCTGTCCACCCCCACCGCGGCCGGCGTGCTGTATGAGACCGACGTGCGGCTGCGACCCGACGGTGCCGCCGGCCTGCTGGTGAGCTCGGTCGAGGCCTTCGAGGCCTATCAACGTGAAAAGGCCTGGACCTGGGAGCACCAGGCGCTCACCCGCGCGCGTTATTGCTGCGGCGATGCCCGTGTGGGCGAGCGCTTCGAGGCGATCCGCGAGGCCATCCTGAGGCTACCGCGCGATGCGGCAAGGCTCAAGGCCGAGGTGCTGGAGATGCGGCAGCGGATGCGCGAAGGCCACCCCAACCCCACTGCGCTTTTTGATGTGAAACACGACCCCGGCGGCCTGGTCGATGTCGAGTTCGCCGTGCAATTCCTGGTCCTGGCGCACGCCCATGCGCATCCCCAACTCACCGCCAACATCGGCAACATCGCCTTGCTCAAGCGCTGCGCCGAGCTGGGCTTGCTGTCGGCCGCGGTCGCCCTCCCGGCGGCAGATGCCTACCGCGAGCTCAGGCGGCTACAGCATGCCGTCAAGCTACAGGGGGCGGAGCACGCCCGCGTCCCGCCCGAGCAGGTCGCGCCCATGGTCGAGTCGGTGCGCCGGCTATGGCACACCGTTTTCGGGGCGACGGCACTGCAATGAAGGTTCGGCGTTGGCCGGCGGCCATCCCGGCTCGCCTTCACGGTAAAATTTTGAAATTTGATCAAGGAGTCGAACGATGTCCATGGCCGACCGCGACGGTCTGATCTGGTACGACGGCAAGCTGGTCCCCTGGCGGGAGGCCACCACCCATGTCCTCACCCACACCCTGCACTACGGCATGGGGGTGTTCGAGGGCGTGCGCGCCTACGAGACGCCGCGCGGACCGGCCATCTTCCGTCTCGAGGAGCACACCGATCGGCTGCTGCGCTCGGCCCACATCCTCGGCATGAAGCTGCCCTACGACAAGGCCACCCTGATGCAGGCGCAGATCGAGGCGGTCCGGGCCAACGGGCTCAAATCCGGCTACATCCGGCCCATGGCCTTCTATGGCGCCGAGGCCATGGGCATCTCCGCCAAGACGCTGTCGGTGCACGTGATCGTCGCCGCCTGGCCCTGGGGGGCCTATCTTGGCCAGGACGCCCTGGAGAAGGGCATCCGCGTGAAGACCTCGTCGTTCGCCCGCCACCATGTCAACATCACCATGTGCAAGGCCAAGGCCAACGGCAACTACATGAACTCCATCCTCGCCCACCGCGAGGCCGAACACGACGGCTACGACGAGGCCCTGCTGCTCGACGTGGACGGCTTCGTCGCCGAAGGCTCGGGCGAGAACGTCTTCATCGTGCGCCGCGGGAAACTCTACACCCCGGACCTGACCTCCGCCCTGGAGGGCATCACCCGCGACACCATCATCCAGCTAGCGGCCGAAGAGGGCATCGAGGTGGTCGAGAAACGCATCACCCGCGACGAGGTCTACAGCGCCGACGAGGCCTTCTTCACCGGCACGGCCGCCGAGGTGACCCCCATCCGCGAGCTGGACAACCGTACCATCGGCAGTGGCCGGCGCGGTCCCGTGACGGAACGGCTGCAGGCCAAATACTTCGATTGCGTCCAGGGCCGCTCGGAGGCCCATGCCCATTGGCTGACCTATGTGTGAGTGAGATGGAAAACCGGCTGCATACCCAACGCGTCATCGAGGTCGGTGACGAGGACCTGCCCCTGCACTGCCCCATGCCCGGCGAGAGCCTGTGGAACGCGCATCCGCGCGTCTTCCTGCCGATCGAGGACAAGGGCGAGATCCTCTGTCCCTACTGCGGCACCCTCTACCGACTCAAACCCGGCGCCGGCCGCGGGCGGCGTCACTGATCCCATCATTCCGAGGAGACCCCATGAAACCCCTACGCCAAGCCATCCTTGTGATCGCCATCGCCACCGGGGCGGCCCATGCCCAGCCGCCTGCCCAGCCAGCGGCACAGCCGCAGATGACCCTGCAGCAGATGCAGGAGGCCATGCAGCGGCAGATGCAGATGATGGCGGCCCTGTTCGACGTGAAGGAGTCCAGGCTCGGCTTCGAGGAGACGGTCACCACTCTACGCGCGGCCGCCGAAAAACGTGGCTGGGCGGTGGAGAAGGTCGAGGACGTCCAGGCCGCGATGAAGGCCCAGGGGGCCAAGGACGCGCCGCGTATGAAGGTGATCTTCGCCTGCCCGAAGGATGCCAACGTCCAGCTCAGCCGCGCCAGCCAGGGCAAACTGCCGCCGCTCCCCTGCCGGCTCACCGTGTTCGAGACCAAGGAGGGCAAGACCCAGGTCATGCGCATGAACACCGGCAACCTGGCCCGCGCCGTCCAGGGCGAAGCCGCCAAGGTCCTCGCCCAGGTCGCCAGCGAGGAAGAGGCGGTCCTCAAGACCATCCAGTAGGAGCGACGATAGTCGCGATTCCGTAGGAGCGACGAAAGTCGCGATAAACCCGTTACGCTGCAGGGCGACGCAGTCTGCGATCAAGCCCTCGCGGCGGACCGCCTCCAAGCCTGCAGTGAACGTCTAGGCCGTACGCGAATACCGCGGCTGCGCCTCGCCCGCCTGACGCAGATAGGCGTCGAAACACATGGCGATGTTGCGCAGGAAGATGCGGCCGAGATCGGTGACCCGGAAGCCCCGGTCCGTCAGGGTGATCAGGCCATCGGCGGCCAGCTCGGGTAGATCAGCGAGGCCATCGGCGAAGTGGGTATGGAAGTCCACCTGCCAGGCGGCGGCGAAGTCGGCGTAATCCAGCTCCAGATCGCACATGATGCGGGTGATGAGGTCACGCCGCATCTGATCCTCTTGGGTGAGCCGCAGCCCGCGCTCGATCGGTAACTGTCCGGCAGCGACCCGCTCCTGGTACTTCTTCAGATTCTTCTCGTTCTGCGCATAGACCTCGCGCGTCTGGCTGATGCTGGAGGCGCCGAAGGCGTAGATGTCGCAGTCCTTGTGCGTCGTGTAGCCCTGGAAGTTGCGCCACAGGGTCTTGTTGCGCTGCGCCTGCACCAGCTCGTCGTCCGGCTTGGCGAAGTGGTCCATGCCGATGTTGACGTAACCGGCGGCCCCGAGCCGATCGTGGATGAGCTGCTGCAGCTCCAGCCGCGTGGCGAAATCGGGCAGGTCGGCCTCGTGGATGAGCTTCTGGTGCCGCTTCATCCACGGCACGTGCGCATAGGCGAAGACGGCGAAGCGGTCCGGCGCCCAGGCCAGCACCTGGTCGAGGGTGCGCGAGAAGCTCGCCACGCTCTGGTGCGGCAGCCCGACGATCAGGTCCATGTTGATGCTGGCGAAGCCGAGCTCGCGCGCCCAGCCATAGACCTCAGCGATCAACTCGGGCGGCTGCACCCGGTTGACCGCCTTCTGCACCCTTTCATCCAGGTCCTGCACGCCGATGGACAGCCGGTTGAAGCCGCCCTCGCGCAGGGCGACCAGGTGCTCGCGAGTGAGCTCACGCGGATCGGCCTCGCAGCCCATCTCCGCCTTTTCGGAGATCGTGAAACGGCGGCGGATCATGTCGATCAGCCGGCGGATGTCATCAGGCTTGAGATAGGTCGGCGTGCCGCCGCCCCAGTGCAACTGCTCGACCCGCCGCGCGGGGTGGGTAAGCGCCGCTACCTGGTCCATTTCCAGCGCCAGCACATCCAGGTAGCGTTCGGCCTTGTGATAGTCGCCGGTGGCCACCATATTGCAACCGCAGTAGTAACAGAGCGTGTCGCAGAAGGGGATGTGCACGTACAGCGAAAGCGCGCGTGCGGGGTCCTGCGCGGCGGCCAGCTCCGCCCGCCAGTCGGCCTCGCTAAAGCCGGTGTGGAAGTAGGGCGCGGTGGGATAGGATGTGTAGCGCGGCCCTGGCCGGCTGTACTTTTCCAGCAGCTGCGTCAGTGCGCTCATGATATGAGGCCCGCGATTAAGTATCTCATTGTAGGCAGCGTACAGACAGCGAGGCAAGGCAGATGGACTCCAACAACAGCGCCTGGTCGACCCCTCAGCAGGCCGAGCAGGCCTTCTACCAGGCCTTCGAAGCGGGTGACCTGGCGGCGATGATGCAGGTCTGGGATGCGGCGGCCGACATCTGCTGCATCCACCCGATGGGCAAGGCGCTTACCGGTCCCGCCCAGGTGAGCGAGGGCTGGGCCGGCATCTTCTCCTCCGGCCAGTCGCTCGAGTTCACCCTGGAACCCCTGCACTGGCAGGTGCAGGGCGATCTGGCCGTGAGCGTGCTGCATGAACACATCCGGGTGCGGGGAGAGACCCGGCCGCGACCGCCCATGCTCGCCACCAACGTCTACCGCCGCCGCGGCGACGGCTGGCGCCTCTGGCTGCACCACGCCTCCCCGGCCGTGGTGGAGGTTAGCCCAGACCCGGCCATGCCGGCCCACCTGCACTGAACTCGTCAATATTTCAGCAGTATGAACTGAATATCGACAAACCCGACCGGACGATTTATATATATCGTGTTGGCTGGGCAAAGTTTATGCGGGCCAGGGCCGTGTAGGCGTGTGGCACGCGGTTTGCAACAGCTTGAAAGCTAGCTGGCTGGGCGCCAGCATGCTGTGAACCTCCCTGACCGCCGCAATGGCGGTTTTTCGAAGCGGCGTCGGCAACGATGCCGCTTTTTTTTGTCATCCGCGGCGGCGATAATCCGGTGAGAAGGAGCATTCCATGTCGCTTCCACCCGCTGAGATCTTCAAGGCCTACGACATCCGCGGTGTCGTTGGCCGTGCCCTCACCCCGGGAATCACCGAACAGATCGGCCGTGCCCTCGGCTCGGAGGCCGTCGCACGCGGCCAGCGGGCGATTGCCCTGGGCCGTGACGGCCGGCTGTCCGGCCCGGCCCTGGCCGGTGCATTGGCCGAGGGGATCCGCGCCGCAGGCGTCGACGTGATCGATGTCGGTCTCGTGGCCACGCCGATGTGTTATTTCGCCGCGCACCACCTGGGCACGCATTCGGCCGTCATGGTCACCGGCTCACACAACCCGCCGGACTACAACGGTTTCAAGATGGTCCTGGCGGGCGAGACCCTGGCCGGGGAGGCGATCCAGGCCTTGCGCCGGCGCATCGAGTCGTCCGACTACACGCAGGGGCGCGGCGGCTACCGCCAACACGACATCGCCCCGGCCTACATTGAGCGCATCGCCGGGGACGTCAAACTGGCGCGTCCCCTGCGCATCGCCGTAGACTGCGGCAACGGGGTCGCCGGTGCCTATGCGCCGCGCCTGTATCGCGCCCTGGGCTGCGAGGTGGACGAGCTCTACTGTGAGGTGGATGGCAACTTCCCCAACCACCATCCCGACCCCGCACATCCCGAGAACCTGGCCGACCTCATCGCCCATCTCGGCAAGGGCGGCGCAGAGATCGGCCTGGCCTTCGACGGCGATGGCGACCGCCTGGGGGTGGTCACCCGCGCCGGCCGCATCATCTATCCCGACCGCCAGCTCATGCTCTTCGCCGCCGACGTGCTCGCGCGTAACCCGGGCGCCACCGTGATCTACGACGTCAAATCCACGCGCAACCTCAAGGGCTGGATCGAGCGCCACGGCGGCCGGCCGCTCATGTGGAAGACCGGCCATTCGCTCATCAAGGCCAAGATGCGCGAGACCGGCGCGCTGCTCGCCGGCGAGATGAGCGGTCACATCTTCTTCAAGGAGCGCTGGTATGGTTTCGACGACGGGCTGTATGCCGGGGCCCGGCTGCTCGAATACCTGTCGCGCCAGACCGACCTCGATGCCACCCTCGACGCGCTGCCCGACAGCGTTTGCACCCCCGAGCTGCACCTGCCCATGCAGGAGGGCGAGCCGCACCAACTGATAGCAAAACTGCAGCAGGATGCACGCTTTGAGGGCGCACGCGAGGTCATCACCATCGACGGGCTGCGGGTCGAGTATGAAGACGGTTTTGGGCTCATGCGGGCGTCCAACACGACGCCCGTCGTCGTCCTCAGATTCGAAGCAGCGAATGCCTCTGCGCTGTCCCGTATCCAGGAGGACTTTCGCCGCATGTTGTTGACGGCATACCCCGAGGCACGTCTGCCGTTCTGAAAAAAGGGCCTGGGAGAAGTTTTTGGGGCAGCTCGAAAAAACTGCCGCGCGACTAGAGGGAAACGAAGAATCAATGGCTACATGTCAGGTCCCGCCTGATTGTAACCATGTTGTTTGAACAGTTCGGGACGTTTAGCGTACCCGTTTTTGAGGGCCTCATGATGTGTGATATGGCCGGGCGCCTTCTTGGGTCAGGACTGGTTGTATAAGGCAGCGAAGCGCTGTAGGGTCTTCTCCAGATGTTCACCGGAATGAAACCGAGTGGTCGTAACAGGGTGTTGAAAATCGCCTGCACGCCTCCGGCCTCCTGCCCCTGAAACGGGCAAATTTTTCGTCACCGACCCCTTGTCGGTCTTGGAAACCGGCTACGGGCCGGTTTTTGGCCCCAAAACCGGGGTTTTCACCGCCATTTGGCGGTTTTCGGGCGCACTATGCCCGCTGCCCGCGACCATCGCCATCCCAGAATCGTCATCAGTCGCGTCAGGTTGTACGCCGCGAAGGTGAACACCGCCTGTGTCGACACCTTCTCCAAGCCCACGAAACGCGTCCTGCGCCACCCCGACAGTCTTCGCCCAACCGAAGGCCTCCTCGATGCGGCTACGCAACTTCAGACGCTGTTGGTAGCCCGCACGCCGGCAGGCAGCGTCGATGCACTGCCCTTGGCATCTCACGCCACAGGCGGGGTAACCCCCTGCTCGCGCAAGGCCTCGATGAACTCGACCACGTCGTAACCTTTGTCCGCCCCCACGGTGGCACCGGTCTTTCGGATCGTACGCTCGATCCTGGCTTGGGCCGCTTGCCGCTTTGGCCGTGCCAGTCGCTTGCGTGGTCTCGACATCCACCACCAGGCCATGGCGGTTGTTCATCAACACCCAGTGGTGATGGGGGCTGGGTGGCGCAGATCGATCCCCGCGTGCGCGGGGGGAGCACTCGCCGCCGCGCATGCGGCGCTGGGCGGGTGAGTATGGGTGGAAGCAGTGGGTAGCGGTCAGCGGATAACGATATCGACCTTCATTGCGTCGCATGGGTCGTCGATGGCAATGATCCATGCGACAACGGCGCCGATCAAGGTCCAGCCGAGCAATACGCCGGCGACGAAACAGGCGCGGATGGCGCGAGCGGAAAGATGCCTGCGCCAGGCGACGACGACCGGCGGCAGCGCCAGCAGCAAATATAGACCGACGATTTGGGCGACCAATGGATCCATGACCGGGGTATAGCATGGCCGACAATACCATCCAGATCAACCTGAAGGTCGATGCCCGGCAGGACGTGGCGGCGGTCGGCGACCAGACGGCGGCGGGTCGATCCCCGCGTGCGCGGGGGAGCTCGCCGGCCTCCCAGCGTCGCCATGCCTGCTCGGGGTCGATCCCCGCGTGCGCGGGGGAGCCTTGCCGGCAGGCGCCGGAATCGTTCCGCGGACGGGTCGATCCCCGCGTGCGCGGGGGAGCCTCCAAGAACTGACGCAACACCACGGCCACATCAAGGCAGTGATCGATCAACGGGTGTTCAGCGCCCTGCGCATCGCGCTTACCCCAAGGATGCCGCGGCGCGGCTTGGGTCAGGTCCATGGGCTGATCCTCTTCCTGTCGTCCATGTTTGTTCACAGTGCCCCCACGCCACCCCTGGCGGTGGTCATGGCGGCCTGATTGGAGGATCATAGCGAAGGACTGGCTCAAAAACCGAGCCTGTCAACGCTTATCCCGTCCTGATCACCATGAACCGCACGGAACGCTTCTACAAGATCGATCAGTTGCTGCACGAGCGACGGGTGGTGCCGCTGACGGCGTTTCTGGAGGAGCTTGCCGTCTCCCGCGCCACCTTCAAGCGGGATCTGGAATATCTGCGCGATAGGCTCAACGCGCCCATCGTCTGGGATCGCGAGGCGGGCGGCTATCGCTTCGACACCCAGCCGGGCACGGGTCCGGCGTATGAGCTTCCGGGTTTGTGGTTTTCGGCCAGCGAAGCCTATGCGCTGCTGACCGCGCATCGGCTCCTTGCCGAGATCGAGCCCGGTGTGCTGAGTAGCCACATCGCGCCTTTGCAGACGCGCCTGGCCGCCTTGCTGGAATCCTCGGGCCATACGGCCGAAGAGATCATGCAGCGGGTGCGCATCCTGACGATGCATCGGCGTCGCGTCGAACCGCGTCACTTCGCTGAAGTCGCCCGGGCCCTGCTGATGCGCCAGCGCATCGAGATCGATGCCTGGAACCGGGGGCGCAACGAGATCAACACCCGCACGGTCTCGCCGCAACGCCTGGTGCATTACCGCGACAACTGGTATCTGGATGCATTCTGCCACTGGCGGCGCGCGCTGCGCAGCTTTTCGCTCGACACCTTGCGGCGGGTGAAGGTCTTGCCCGACAAGGCCCGCGAGATCCCTGAAAAAGCCCTCGATGCCCACTATGCCAGCGCCTACGGCATTTTCTCGGGCCGCCCGAAGGCGCGCGCCGTGCTGCGCTTTTCGCCCGAGCGCGCCCGCTGGGTGGCCGACGAGCGCTGGCATGCCCAGCAGAAAAGCGAATGGCTGCCCGATGGCGACTATCGTCTCACCGTGCCCTACAGCGATGAGCGCGAGCTTCTGATGGACATCCTGCGCCACGGGCGGCACGTGGTGGTCGAAGCGCCGGCGTCGCTCAGGCAGCGGGTGGCGGAAGAAGCCGCGGCGCTGGCCGCGCTCTACGCGCAGCGCTGACGGCCGTCGGTGCCTGTACTGCCGAGCGCCTCGAAACACCGTCGCGAGCGGGTGGAGGGTAAGGCAATTGGTGCACAGGATGCGAGACATATCAACCCAGATTGTCCATTAGGACGCGGGAAGGCGCGAAGCCCATCATCGAGCCAGCTTGCGCGCGACGGTCGCAGGCGAGGTTGAACACCTCGCCGAGTAGTTGCGCGCGAGATGGCCGATCAGGGGCGAGCGAGGCCCGCGTAGGCGATGCAGCCGGTTCGGTACACGCAGCGTTGGCACTCGGCATGACCTGCCTCAAGGCACAGGCCGGTCTAATGGACAATCTGGGATCAAACAGATAGGCAAGCATCCGAACACCGCGCAACACAGCCATCCGCCCGCGCAGCAAGGTTTTAGAGGTGGCCTGTTGGGCCCGCGCGTTCGCTTGCGCTTCTTTCGGCGACGGTCGAATCGATCACGAACCCCACCTGCCGCCAGGGCTCGGCCTCCAGGTCGATCGCCGTGATGCGCGCGGTCAGGGCTTCACCCGCATCGAGCCGCGCAGCGATTTCGGCGTTGTATTCGCGCGGCACGTAACCGAGTTTTTCGCCCTGCCAGTCCAGGCGCACCGCCCGTGCGTCATGCGGGTTGTCCGGCTCGCGCACGAGATGAAGCGCCTGCCCCGGGGCGAGCCGGTCAAGCAGCCGCGGCCCGGCGTGGTACTGGAAGCCGGCGATGTGGGCATGAAGCAACACCTCCGGGCCGGGAGGCATCTGGCCCAGCCACGCCAGCACGGCCTCCAGCTGGCGTTCGCTCTTGGCATCGATCCAGGCCTGCCAGCGGCGGCGGGCATCGAGGCGCGCCACATCGAGCCGCCCGCGCGCTTCCAGCGCCGCCCAGCGCGCCGCCTGCCGCGAAGGCTCGTTGAGCTCGGCGGCGACGAGCTGCGCCCAGGCGAACATCGCATCGCTGGCCTCACGGTTGAACGGGCCGCGCAGTTGCACCAGGCGATATTCGGTGTCGTAGTCGGCGTCTTCGCGGATTGTGGGCCGGTATTGCGCCGTGGCGCGTTCGCCGTCGGGCAGTCGCAAGGCGAAGATGCGGTCACCGGCCACACACTGCGGCCAGTAATTGGCGACACAGTGCTTCATCGCCTCGCCTTCGTTGCTCAGAGTCTCCGGTGTGAGCAACTCTTCGGCGCGGCGGCCCCGGTCCTGCCAGTGGCCGAGAATCGCCGGTAGTCGAAAGCCTTCCGGTACATCCCAGCGCTCCGGTGCCGGCCGCAGCCGGTGCCAGCGCCGGGAGGCTTCCAGCAGCCCCGGCAAGCCATGACAGGCAAGCCACCCGGCCGCCAGTCTTCCCCTCGGTGGGCCATAGGCGCGGCGCAGCCGGCGCGCCGCCATGTCGCGCGCGGCGTTGAGAAAATCGCCGCAGTCGGCCAGGGCATGATGCACGTCGCCGTAGCGCCGCGCGATCGTCTCCCAGGTGCGCGTCCAGCCCAGACGAAACGCGCCGCGATGCACGTCCGCAGGCTGCGGCAAGGGGTGGCCCTGATCGTTTTCGCCGAGCAGCATGAAGTAATTGGCCAGATACAGCTGCCAGCGCTCGAATTCGGCAAGCGTAGGCCGCTGGTTGGCCGGCAGCGCATCGAGAAGCATAAGCCAGCCGCGGCGCCTGTTACGATCACGCACCGGCCACATTGCCGCACACAGCGGCGAGCGCACCAAGCCCTTGGAAATGCCGTAATGCTTGGCCAGCGCGCCGCTCAGATCCCGCCCTTGGTCGATCGCATCGATCACCGCCGCGTCTTTTTCGCGCCAGGCATGGCGCTTGCCGTCCCAAACGTTGGGCGAGTGGTGCAAGGTGAGCAGAAGCGGCGCCACCAGCAGCGGAAAGCGCGCAAGCGCTTGCAGTCGCCGCTCGCGCAAGGCTGGTGGCAGGGTAGTAAGCCGGTTGTAATTGCGTACCGAGGCGACATACAGCCGCGGCAGCGGGTGCGGGTTTTCGCCGTCGCGCCGCGTGATGGCAGCCGGATGCGGCGTGCGCTCCAGGGACAGCAATAGCTGCATGACTTCCGCGTCGAGGCAAGCGACGAAGTGCCGGTAGTCGGGATCGAACAGGAAGGCGGCGTGCTCTTTCTTAGCCACCGGCAGCACCGGCGCGGCATAGAGCACCTGCGCCCAGCCGAAGGCCGGATGCTCGACCTCCCAACGGTTGCCGCGCACATCGCGCGCCACGGCATCGACGAGCGGCGCGATCACCGCGTCATCGCCCAATTCGACCTTGGGCAGCCGGAAGGCCAGCACCCGACCGTCGGCAAGCGCAAGCCACAGCCGCGGCTGATCGTCGGCGGGGCCGAAGACGCGCCCCGGCAGCCACAGACGGGCGCGCACGGCGGGCGGCAGGGGTGCTTCGTACGCAGGCAGGAAAGTCGGCGCTGGCAAGACGGCATGATGAAGGACAGTTTCCATGCCGCAATGTTGCGGCATCGGGTGGCTCATAAGATGAGCCTTTGAACGAGAGACCGCGACCTGGCGGTCGGTCACGCCCGACGGCAGACGCTCATTCCTCCCGCTGGCTCACGTTCTCCCAACGCCACCCGTCTGGCACATGCGCGCTCAGCAGCGCCTTGAACAGGCGCCCGTGGTGGGCGTAGCGCAAATGCAGCAGCTCATGGACGATCACGTAGTCCTGAAAGCGCTCGTCCTGGTCGAGCAGATCGACGGCCAGGGTGATGGTCCCCGCCGCCGAGCAGGAGCCCCATTTCCTGCGCATCTTCTGCACCCGGATGACGCGGGGATTGACCTTGAGCTTGACCGCCCAGGCCAGCACGCGGCAACGCAAATCCTGCGCCGGGTATGGCGACGATTTCACTCGCTACTCTCCCCCAGCAGCAGCCGCACCACCCGATCCACGACGCGCACCCGCTCATCCTGCGCCAGAGCGAGCAGGGGCTTGTACAGCGATGCACGCAGCCGTCGCAGCTCGTCGGCGTTGACCGAGGCATTCGGGAAGCGCCCGAGCAACTCCTCGGCGTCCTTGGCCAGCGTCATGGGGTCGAGGCCGGCCTTCTCGAGCGCGGCATCGTCGCGCAGCGCCCAGGCCACCGCGAAGGCGCGGGGCGACAGGCCGCTATGGCGCGCCGCCTGCAACGCCACCTCCTTCTCCGCGGCCAGGGCGGCGAGCCGATCCATGGCCGTCAGGCCCGTGGTCTTGCGCTCCTCCAGGTCTTTGAGGATGCGCTCGGCGCGATCCTTCAGGGGCTGCAGGATGGGGGCAGCAACGGGGTTCTCGTCGATCTCCTGCTGCAAACCGCGTACAAGGCTGACGACCTTGCCCTCATCGGAGCCCTTCGTACCGCGCAGCGCATCGAGCGTGGCCACATCGAAGGTCACGCTCTTGGTGAGCCGGCCCAGACCGTGTTGCTCGGCGCTTTGCTCGATGAGCCGGCGCGTCTTGTAGGCCAGATCTGCGTTGAGGCCGACCTTCTGCGCATAGGCGTTGCGTACCGCCGCATAGAGCTGGGAAAGCTGCTTATACGTGACGATGTGGTCGCGCAGCGCCGCATCGGGCGAGAGGATTTCCCACAGCGCCTCGATCGCTTTAAAGTGCTCGAAGAAGGTCTTGCGCGCCTGCGGCTCAAGGAAGCGGCCGAACACCAGGCGTTCCAGCCGCTCGTCGGGGGCGCGGTCGGCGTCTGGCTCCAGGTAGTCCTTCCTGGCCTGCTCGATGCGCTGCAGGAAGTCTTTTAGCAGCACGTCGAGGTCCTCGATCACGCCGCTGATGTCGCTGGAGTCGAACTGCAGCGCCTTCTTGAGTTCGCGCAGCACGCCGACGAAGTCCACCACCAGGCCCACGCGCTTGGGTACCCCGTTCGCATCCACATAAGGCCGGTTCACCCGCGCGATGGATTGCAGCAGCACGTGGTCGCGCATCGGCTTGTCGAGGTAGAGGCAATATAGGAGCGGTGCGTCGTAGCCGGTGAGCAGCTTGTCGGTGACGATCAGGATCTTCGGGTTCTCGCCGGGCTTCTTGAACAGCAGCCGCACCTGCTCCTCGGCCTCGGCGGAAAGCTGCAACTTGGCCACCAAAGGCCGATCCACCACGTCGGCTTCATTCGCGGTATAGACCGGCGCCGTCCACTCGGGCGGTAGCCACTTGTCCAGCGCCTTCTTGTACTTGGCGCAGGCCTCGCGATTGACCGCAACCACGAAGGCCTTGTAGCCCAGGGGCAGCACGTTCTCCTTGAAATGCTCGGCGATGTAGGCGGACACCTTTTCGATGCGGTCGTCGGCGGTGAGGAAGGTGCGCAGCCCCACGGCGCGGTCGAGCACCCTGTTCAGCTCCTCGACATCGGTCACGCCCTCGGCTTCGGCCAGCGCGAAAAACTCCTTGTCCAGCCGCTCGGCGGGCACGGTCATCTCGCTGGGCGCCATCATGTGCTTGATCGGTAGCGTCGTCTCGTCCTCGATGGACTCCTTGATCGAATACTTGTCGAGATAGCCCTGCTCGTCCTCCCGGCCGAAGATCTTGAACGTGCCTTCGCCTTGCGAGGTGCGCGCAATCGGCGTGCCGGTGAAGCCGATCAGGGTGGCGCGGGGCAGCGCCGCCATCAGATAGGTGCCGAGGTCCTTGGCCACCGAGCGGTGCGCCTCGTCGATGAACACGTAGACGTTGTCGCGCAAACAGCTGTCTTTGCGGATGGCCTCGAACTTGTGGATCATCGAGAGGATCAGGCCGCGGAAGTCGGCCTCCAGCAGGGCCTGTAGCTCGGCCTTGCTGTGGGCCCGTCGGACGGCGATGTCCTGCGCTTGCATCTCACCCAGCAGGCGCTCCACCCAGCCCTTCAGCTGCCCTTCCAGTTCGGTACGGTCCACCACCAGGATCACCGTCGCGTTGGCGAAGCGCGCCTTGTCCTCCAGGATCAGGCGCGCGGCGGTGAGCAGCGTGAAGGTCTTGCCCGAACCCTGGGTGTGCCAGATGAGCCCTCGGGTCTTGGCGGGGTCCAGGCAGCGCTCAAGGATGGCCTCACAGGCGCGCCGCTGGTGCTGGCGCAGCACCGACTTCCTCGTCTCGCCGTCCTGCACATAGAACAGGATCCAATGCCGCAGCGTGCGCAAGAAGTCGGTTGGCTCGAAGAAAGACTGCACCGCAAAGCGGTAGGTCTCGTCCGGGGCCTGTTTCCAGCGCGCCATGTCGCGGCGGCTTACATTCCAGGTCACGCCGTACCAGTAATCGAGAAGATGCGTGACGTTGAAAAGCTGTGGGCAGGCCAAAAGCTCTGGCGTCTCCAGCTCGTAGCGGCGCAGCTGCGTGATGGCGCGCTCGATGGCGTCGCCCGCCAAGGGGTTCTTGTGCTCGACGATCACCACCGGCACGCCATTGATGAGGAACATCACGTCGGCCCGGTTGCCCTTGCGCGCCGGCGGCTTGATCTTCCACTCCCAGGTCACATGAAAGGCGTTGGCCGTCGGGTGGTCGAAGTCGATCAGTGTGACGGGCCGGTGGCGCTTCTCGGCCTCATCAACCCACTGGCGCTCACCGCGCAGCCACGAGAGACGCTCGCGGTTGCCCTCGATGCTGGCCGGCAGGGCATCGAAGGTCTCGACGATGGCGCGCGCCGCATCCGCCGTCAGCCACGGATTGAAGGCCAGCAGTTTCTGCTCCAGGAGCCCCCGGAACAGGCTTGCGGACTCGTCCCCGCGGCGGAACAGCGCCTCTACGGGGGTGAGCGGCTCCCAGCCGATCTCGGCGGCGTGCGCCACCATCGGGAACTGCACGGTGCCGGCCTCGGAGATCTTGAAGGGGGTCATGCCGGTTCCTCCTGCCGGAGAGCTGTCAAGGCAAAGCGGGTTGTGCTATGTTCAACGCGGGAACGGGAATGCCCGTTCGGCGGTCGTCTCCTGGTGTAACCAGGGGCGGCCGTTTTCATGTACGACCCCGTCATGCCGACGCTCCGGTAGGTCTCGCCCGTGAGCCAATACGGCAATAAAGTCTCACATAGCAATATAGATGAGACATTGTTGCAGGAATTGCTCATGGGTGAGACTCAAAGGATGGGCCGCCCTTCCGCCAGGTTCAGCAGCTCGCGAAAGGCATAGACGCCGAAGCGGCGGCCACGCCCTTCACGCAACGTGGCGAGCAGCCCGCCTTCCCGCAGCAGGTTGAGCATGCGCATGGCGGTCGGCTTGGGGATCTGCGCCGCCGCGATGAAATGCGGCGCCGCGAAAATGGGCTGGCGAAAGATAAAGTCCGTCGCGCGAATGGCATGCTGGGAGTGGGTCAGCTCGACCACCTGCTCCTTGACGCGCTCGTACAGGGTGAGGATCGCCCGCGCCTTGTGCTCGTTATCCGATGCCTGCTCGATGACCCCTTCGAGGAAAAACGCGACCCACTCAGTCCAGGCGCCATCCCGCGATACCGCGCGCAGCCGCTCTTGATAGCGCTCGCGGTGGGCTTCCAGATAGGCGCTCATGTAGAAATTGGGGCTGGACAGCAGCCGCCGCTGGTATAGGAAGAGGGGAATCAACATGCGGCCAAGGCGGCCGTTGCCATCCTTGAAGGGATGCAACGCCTCGAACTCCAGGTGCATCAGCGCAAGCTGCACCAGAGGATCGGGCTGGTCCGTGTCATTCACGTAAGCCATCCACGCTTCCATGCCGGCCTGCAGGTGCTCGGGCGCGATGGGAACGAAGCTCGCCGCCTCGAGCGAGCAACCCTTTGGTCCGATCCAGTTTTGCTCGACGCGGAAACGGCCTGGATCCTGCTCGCTGCCACGCACTCCGCGCATCAGCAGGGCATGGGCTTCCTTGATGAGCGACAGGGACAGGGGACGCTCGAGCAGCGATTTGGCACAGAAAGTCAGCGCTTCGCGGTAGTTGAGCACCTCCTCGATGTCATCCCGCCGCGTCTGGGTCAAGCCCTCCGGTTCGCCGCCCGCTTCCACCTCGAGCACTTCTCCCATCGTCACCTGTGTGCCCTCGATCCTGGAGGACAGCACCGCTTCCTGAGTGACCAGAGGGGAAAGCAGCACCTGCGCGTTGGGAATCGCCGTCAGCAAGGCGTCATAGCGCGCCAAGGCCGCATTGGCCCTGCCGATGAACGGAATCAACTGGCGCCAGTTCAGATCGGCAGGCGGAAACCGGCTTACGTGATAGTTCACCGGCTTACCTGGTCTCCATCACCCGTGGCGCCAAGGGCCGACAGGTTGAGCGCATCGACGTGGATCTCGCCTGTCATCAGCTTGTGCAGCAGGGCCTTGAAGAGCTCTTCGAGCACCTGCTTTTTGCGCCGGTGCAACTCGATCTTGCGGTCGATGGCGTCGAGGATGGCGACGATTTCGCGTTGTTCGTCTAGTGCCGGATGTGGCACACACATCTCACTCAAGACCGTGAAATGGCGGTTGTATCCTCTTGCCGGTATTTCGAGGGCACTCAGCACATAAAACAAGAACTTTGGAATGTATTCGTCTCTGGCCAGGAGGGGTTTCGTCCCGTCAGCACCGAGCACAAAGGGGAAGTCAACGAACTTAAAGATGCGCGTATGGTCACCGAAAATGATGATTGGCCGATCGGGAGTAATGACCTTTTCTGAGTCGTTGGTGTATCCGGCGACATCTTCCTGTCCCTGATCAATAACAGGCCAGCGCCCAACCTTTTGGTACGCCGACTTCGGAACCTGCTTGCTGCGATTAAAGCGGAAAGGATGAACCGATTCGGCGACAGTTCTAATCCCCCAACTCTCCGGCATCGGCCCGATCTCGGTGTCCTTCAGCGGCTCGCCGCGCAGCCCGCGCGTGAACAGCTCTCGCATGGCGGAACGTTTGAGTTCCTCTGTGGTCCGCGCGCTTCGCTCTTCGAATTCGATTTGCCGGGTGATAAATTCAAGTGTGTCAGCGATGGCCTGCTGATTCTCGGGGGGAAATTCCGGGTAGGGCAGGTCTAGCAGCACCTGTTCTGGTACACGCCGCCGCCCGGTCGAGCCCTCCATTCGTTCCGCGACATAGGAGCGAATTTCTGGATGGAGCAGGTAGAAAAACAGCAATCGTTTATCAATGCCTAATGCAGTCGGGCGCAGCGGGATGACTTCTGTCGTTGCGTATCCGAACGGAGCTGGGAGTCCTTTGGCCAACGCCTGTTTGCCGTTTTCGAAAGATGGGGTGATCTTCGCAATCAGGAGATCGCCTCGTTCAAAGTAGGTTCCGCTGGTGATCTCCGGGCCAGGTTTTGCGTCATATCGCGGTTCATAGGGCCCTCCTTGGGGAATGGCTTCCATCGGCACAAAGGGCACCGCCCCATAATCAGCCACCTTCAGTCCTCGTGGCTTGCGCGTAACTTCAAAGTAGTCGCCCACACGAACCCAACGGCGGCCATCTCCAAGCGCGGTATCAAGCAGTCCCATCGCTCACTCCCGCCAGTAGCTGCGCAAGGCTTTCGGTCAGATCGTGGGTCTGCTTGTCAAGCTGGATCAACTCAGAGAGGAGATCTCTGATTGAACCCACTTCAGCCGTCCCGTTCTGCCCCACCCACCTCCCCGGACTCAGGTTGTAATCCGCCTGCCGCGCCTCTTCGGTGGTGATGACCGCAAGCTCCCCCTCGACCGGCTCGGCCTTCAGATACATCGCCGCCAGCGGCCGGATGTCCTCCTCGGGCAGGTAGTTCTTGGGCCGGCCTTTTTTGAAACGCTTGCTCGCATTGAGCAGGACGATCCGACCGCGACGGGCCTCGGGCTTGTTCTTGCGCAACACAATGATCACGCCCGCCGCCGTGGTGTTGTAGAACAGGTTGTCCGGCAGCAGGATCACGCCGTCGATGAGGTCCTGCTCAACGAACCATTTGCGGATGTTGCGCTCGCGATCTTCGTTCTTGGAACCGGAGCCGCGCGTGACCGCGCCGGTATCGAGCACCACCGCCGCGCGCCCATGCTCGTTCAGGCAGGCAAGCGTATGCTGCAACCAGGCCCAATCGCCTTTTCCGCTGGTGATGCCGCCGGCGGTGCGGAAGCGGTCGAAGGGGTCGTTGGCGAAGATGTCCGGCGCAAACGGCTGGTTCCACATCGGGTTGGCCACCACGATGTCGTACTGGCGCAGCCCGCCGTCGCTGTTTCTGAACTTGGGGTTGATCATGGTATCGCCGCGCGCGAGCTCCACCTCCATGTCGTGGATGATGGCGTTCATGCGCGCCACGGCAAAGCTTTCCGCCTGCAGTTCCTGGCCGGAGAGCTTGAGCGGCACACGGCTGGTTGGGTCCAGCTCGCGGGCGACGAGCTGGAGCTTGATGAGTAATCCTGCCGAACCGCAGGCGTAGTCATGGCAAGTCTCACCGGGCTTGGGCCGCAGGATGTGCGCCATGAGATACCCCACCTCGGTCGGCGTGAAGAATTCGCCGGCGCTCTGGCCGGAGCCTTCGGCGAACTTTCTGAGCAGGTATTCGTAGGCGCGGCCGAGGAAATCCGGCTGCACGTCGGCGAGCCCCAGGCGATAGCGGGGATCGGAGAAGGTCTCGACCACCCCGCGCAGTTTCGCCGGGTTGATGTCGCGCTCGCCGTTTCGCTCGGCGGCGAAGTCCACCACGTCGATGACGCCGGAAAGCGCCGGGTTGTGCCGGACCACGGCGCGGCAGGCGCGGGTCAGATGCTCGCCGATGTCCCGAGGTGCGGTCGGGCGGCCACGGGCATCCAGCGGCCAGGCGAAAGCCTCGCGCCCGCTGATCACCGCCCAACGCGCTTCCGGCGGCAGGTAGAAGCGCAGCAGCGCGTGGTCGGCCTCGGCAATCTCCAGCGCGGTGGCGCGGTCGCCGTATTCCTCCGCCAGGCGTTCGATCTCGTCGTCGAAGACGTCGGACAGGCGCTTGAGAAAGAGCAGCGGCAGCAGGTAATCCTTGAACTTGGCTGCGTCCTTTTCGCCACGGATCGAACAGGCGGCGTCCCACAGCATCTGCTCCATGGGCTTGGTCGTGGGCGTGGCGGCCATGCGGCCCGTGCGGCGGCGGGTGATGCGTGCGGCGGCCTCGGCCGACGCGAGATATTCGGCGCCTTCGATCCCCGCCTCGCGCGCGAGCGCAAGGATGGCCGCCTGCGCCGCGCGCTGCGGTTGGGTGCTGCCGCCTTCCCAGCGGTTGACCGTGGCGAAGGACACGCCCAGACGCTCGGCGAGCTGTTCCTGGGTGAGGTTTAACTTGGCGCGAATGGTGCGCAGAATCGCCGAGTAATCGCTTGGTTGCGTCATGTTTGATGTGTTTGATAGGTTTGATATACAGCATATATCAAACAGGGGCTGGGCGCGCCTTGTCATGACACATAGGCGGCGTCCAAACCGGCAGAGTCCCCCGCGCCCAGCCGAAGGCGCGGCCTCCCGTCTGACAGCGGGCTTAGGCCAGCGGCGGCGGGCGACGTCACCAATCCCTGGACAGCCTCCACCACCAGTGAGAGGGCGGGATCGGCATGGGTTGTCCGGCCTCGTCCTCCACCCAGCCGGCCAACTCCGTCAAGGGGTTAATGCGCGGAATCAGGTCGCCAAACGCGGCATCGAAGGCCTGCGGATGGGCGCGCCAGAAGGCATCGATCTCGGCAAGCTCGGCCACCGCCGTCGGTACCAGCAAACCTTGCTCGCGCCCCACCTCGTAGGCCGAGCGTAGATGCAGTGTCCAGTCCAGATCGAACGTGTAGCGCTCCGCATCGTCTTGCACGATCACGTCGTAGAAGCCGAGAAACGAATGGTTTTTTGGATGTGGGCGAAACGTTGTCAGAGCACGCCAGCCATGGCGAACCTCTCTATCATTGAGTTTTCTCGAATCCATGATGGTTGCAGGCTTGCAGTCATGTCCTGTAGACGAATCGGCGCAATAACCTGTTCAAGCCTTCGTCATCAGGCAGCTGCGGCGACGGCAGGCCATGCGCAACCGCTTCCAGGCGCTGGAATTCGCGGTCGATGAAGGCATCGATCACGGGTATCGCCGGGCCCCGCGCCAATTCATCGCCGCCGCGCTTGGCGGCGAGCAACTCCGCGATGGCGTGCTGCAAGGGCGCTTCATCCACCGTGGCCTCGACCAGATGATCGAACGCGACGGGCGGAATGCCCCGCCCCATTTCGATCCAGCGGCAGGCCAACAGCGGTCGCAGGACATAAAGGTATTTCTTGAGCCAGACGATGGGGCCGCGCAGATAGTCGCGCCGGTTGCCCTGGGCCATGTGCAGATAGTGGTGGAAACACGCCGCAGGGCGGTAGTAGGTGCGGGCGAGGTCGCGCATGTCGGATAGAAAGCCGTCGTCGCAGCGGTAAGTGATCGGCGCATGGAGCCATTCCAGCAGCACGGGATTGCTCTTGCGCATCAGGCGCAGCGCCTTGCGCAACTCCCAGCCGTTGATGTCGAGATCATCGGTGATGGGGCGCTCGATCACCTCGCGCGGGGTATCGACCGAGACATACCCGTCCAGGGGATGGACGTAGAGGAAACGCACGTCGTAGTCGCTGTCCGCCGAGGCAAAGCCCCACGCCCGGCTGCCGGACTCGCAGGCATAGAGGATGCGCACGCCATGTTCGGACTCGATCGCCGCCAAGGTTCGCGCCATCCTCGCCTCAATGTTCATGCCATGGCCTTCCAACACGTGATCCGTTTTCAGTCATTGGTCATCCCCCAGGGCCTCGCCGATCCACAGGCCGATGAGCAGCGGCCAGATCCAATCGGACTTTTGCGCCGCCGGCTGGGGCGCTGGGCCCTCTGGCTGGGGTGCGGCGGCCTGAATCTCACGCAAGGTAGCAGCGGCATCGCGTCTTTGCTGGGGCGTCATCCCCGCCGCGAACAGCAGCGTGGAGGCAAGCGCCAATAGCGCCGCCGCGAGCGGAATGACGAGCAGCAGCGAGAAAACCCAGGCCACGACGAAAGCGACGACGAGCGAGGCCCAGAAGCCCGTGTCCTCGACGAGCCAGAACCACAGCCACAGCCAGATGGGCGAGGAATAGAACCAGAATTTCCAGTGCCCCTCGAACGCCACGGAGATGTATTCGCCTATGCCGTCCCATGAGGCTTCGGCGCGCGCCGGGCGTGCCCGCATTCGATGCGACAAGCCGCGGGCGGGAAAGGGGATGACATTGGCCGTCGCTGGAAGGCTGACCTGGGGCCTCGACGGGTGCCGTCTGCGCCGCCTTGCCCGCCAACCCTGCCACAGCGCGAACGGGTTGCTCAGGAAGCGCTCGCGCGGCTGCGGCGATCTCACCCAGGGGCGCTTGAAAAGCCGCCGCAAAGCCCATTCACAGGCCATTGAAACGAGGCACAAAGGCGCCAGCCCCCACCACGGAAAGCGCAGCACGGCGGCCACGGCCACCCCCACGGCGACGACGAGGAAGGCGGCGAGGTAGGCCGTCGGCAGGACGATCCACCATGGCTCGTGCCAATAAAGGTCGGTGTAATAGCCCCACAACAGGCCCACCGCCACGGCAAGCCAGCCCTGCGCATGGGCGCGGAAGCGGTGGCGCAGATAGGCGCGCCATTGGGATGCGGTCGGTTCAGACATCATCGTCGCCCTCCTTTTCGCGCGGGCGGGCCCGCCAGCGGTTCCAGCGCCGCCAGACTGCCTCCGGCGTGGGGTCTGGAGCCAGATTTTGCAGCCAGGCGTCCCATGGAGAGAACCAGGCGATGCGCTGCTATCGCATCCACAGCGGCGCATCCAGCACCCTGCGGCTCCCGCCTTCGGGCAGCGCCTTGAACGTCTGGTCGTATGTATCCATTGCCTGCTCCTCGTCTCATCCCATCAGCGCAGGTAACACAGATCGAGCAGCTCGCCGTCGCTGCCGTAAAGCAAATACTCTCCATGCCCTAGATCGATCACGTAGCGCGCCGGGTTTTTGAAGCGCGCGCCGTGGACGCGGATCACATCCGGCACCTCCTCGTCATCGATGGCAAGCACGATTTCACCCGCCCAGTCTTCGTTGAGCAGCGGAAAACGCCCGTCGGCGGTTCTGGCATCCATGGCAGCTGGTGTGACTGTCATTGCGTTGCCTCTACTCGTGCTCGTGTCGCCTGACGGCTTGCGGAAGACCCAGGCCACGACGAAGATCGCCGCCAGGCCGATCAGCGTCTGCACGGGATAGCGCGCCAACAGGAGGAGGAAGAGCAGCCAGCCAAGAGCTTCGGGCATGGGCGCATTTTGCAGCGTCACAGGCTCAATAAGTGAGCCTGACAGCCTGTTCTCATTCATCCGGCGGACGGCGTTGCTGACCGGAAAGGGATGATCGCCCGGCGGAAGGCGCAAGCCTACCGCCGTCTCCCCTGAACAAGCCGACAACCTTGCCATCGCCATTTCCGGCCACACTGCTGCCGATCCCGACGACGGGTGAGACTCATAAACCTGTTTTTGACTTCAGCCCTTACAGGGGCCTGGGCCGTCGCGCGTGTTGGCGTGGGGGACTCGGTTGCACCACCTCCAGCGCTCGCTTTCACCCCTCCCTTTTGGGAGTGCGTCCCAGCCGCTATCATGCGGGTTGTCTTCATGGATAAGCTGCTGGCATGAACGCTCCGCTTGTCGGCCTGATCATGGGCAGTGTTAGCGACTGGGAGACCCTGCGCCATGCCGCCGAACTGCTCGACAGTCTGGCGATCCCGCATGAGCGTCGGGTGGTCTCGGCACACCGCACGCCGGACCTGCTGTTCGAGTACGCCGCGAGCGCCGAGGCGCGCGGGTTGCGGCTGATCATCGCCGGCGCGGGCGGGGCGGCGCATCTGCCCGGCATGGTGGCGGCCAAGACCCATCTGCCGGTCTTGGGCGTGCCGGTGATGTCGAAATTTTTGACAGGTTTGGACTCCCTGCTGTCCATCGCCCAGATGCCCAAGGGGGTACCGGTGGCGACCTTCGCCGTGGGGCCGGCCGGGGCGGCCAATGCCGCCTTGTTCGCGGCGGCGATTCTGTCGCATGAGTTTGCCGACATCCGCGCGCGGCTGCTCGAATTCCGGCGCAGTCAGACCGAGGCGGTCCTGGCGGCGAGGCTGCCGGAAGCCGGCGAATGACCACAGGCAGCGGGACGACGGCGCAAACGCCCGATATGCTGCTGCCCGGGGCCACCCTGGGCGTGCTGGGCGGCGGGCAGCTCGGGCGCATGTTCGCCCTGGCCGCGCGGGTGATGGGCTACCGCGTGGTGGTCCTCGACCCCGATCCGCAGTGTCCGGCCGGGCAGGTGGCGGACGTGCATCTCAAGGCCCCCTATACCGACGCCGTGGCCCTCATGCGCATGGGCGAGCTCTGCCAGGCGGTGACCACGGAGTTCGAGAACGTCCCGGCCAGCAGCCTGGAGATGCTGGCGCGGCGCACGCGTGTCGCCCCCGCCCCCCACATCGTGCAACTGGCACAGGACCGCCTGCACGAAAAGGTCTGCGCCAGCAAGTTCGGCTGTGAGACCGCCCCTTACGCCAACGTCGAGGACGCGGGCGACTTGGTGCATGCCTGGTCGCAACTGTCCGCCCCCGGCCTGCTGAAGACCCGCCGCATGGGCTACGACGGCAAGGGGCAGATGCGGGCGGACGACCTCGACGCCCTGGTCGCGGCCCATGCCGCCCTGGGTGGGGTGCCCTGCCTGTTCGAGGGCCTGCTAGCCATCGAGCGGGAGTTCTCGGTGGTCCTGGCCCGTAATGCGCAGGGCGGGATCGCCTTCTTCCCGCTGGCCGAAAACGTGCACCGGCAGGGCATCCTGGACATGAGCATCGTGCCGGCGCGGCTGCCGGAGAGCGTGGCCGAGCAGGCGCGGCAGATGGCGCGGCGCATCGCCGAGGGGCTGGGCTACGTGGGGGTGTTGGCGGTGGAGTTCTTCCTGCTCGCCGATGGGCGGGTGGTGTTCAACGAGATGGCGCCGCGGCCGCACAACAGCGGCCACTACACCCTGGATGCCTGCGTGACCGACCAGTTCGAACAGCAGGTGCGGGCGTTGTGCGGTCTGCCGCTGGGTGACACGCGCCTGCTCAGCCCGGTGGTGATGGTGAACCTGCTGGGCGACCTCTGGGCGCAGGGGCCGCGTTGGGAGGCGCTGCTCAAACACCCGGGCGTCAAACTGCACCTCTACGGCAAGGTCGAGGCGCGGCCGGGCCGCAAGATGGGGCATTACAACTGTCTCGCCCCCACGCTCGAGGAGGCCCTGGCCCTGGCCCTGGAGACGCGACGGGCCATGGGGATCGGCTAGTCTGCCATGTCGGCCAGACCGCGGATGGATTCGGCCAGCAGCACCGCATCGCCCTGGCGATTGCCGAGCATGCGGATCTTGACCGGCAGCTGCGGGTGGGCCTCGCGCAGCCAGAGTTCAAAGGACTCCTCCGCGCCCTCGGCGGCCACCCGCAGATGCCGCGTCGGCACCCGGCCTATGGGCAGCTCCAGGGTCTCGCGCGTGAGCTCGCGGTAGCCGTATTCGCGCTGCCGCTTGCCGTCCAGCACCCAGATGCGTCCCTCCGCCGGCGGCGGAAACAGGCTCACTTGGTACAGCACGCTCAAAAGGTCCTGGGTACCTGGCTGCAGGGGTTGCGGCGGGCGGCCGGGACCGAGGTCGGCCTGCATCTGCACCCAGTCGAAGTGGACCTCAAGCTGGCGTCGGCCACGCTGCAGCCAGTAGTGCTCGGGTCGGAGTCCCTCGGCGGTGATCTCACCGAAGCTCGTCTGAGTGAGCAGGCCCGAGTAGATCAGGCGCAGGATGCCGCTTGCCTGGGCCACGGCGGAGAGGGCATAGCGCCGCCCATCGCTTTGCCAGATGTGGTCGAGCCGCCCCAGGGTGAAGCCGCCTTCGCTGCCTTGCACGACATAGCGTATGGTGAAGCCGGTGGGTACGGTCGGCCGCTGGGGCGGTGGGGCGGGTGGTTCGGGCGCGGGCTCGCCTGTCGTCTCCGCGGCTGCCCCGGTCGGCGCGGTCTCCGGCGCCGCGACCGTGGGCTCGGCAACGGCCGGCGTCACGGCCGTCGGGGTGGCCTCGGGGGTCTGGGCGGCGGTGGGCGCGGGGCCGGAGGCGGGTACGGGTGGTTTGAGATCGGCCGGCGGGCGTTCGATCGGGGCTGGTGCGGGCGCCGCCACCGAGGGTGGCGCTGGCGGCTGCGTGAGGACGGCGGCGATGGGTGGGCCGGGCAGTTCCGGTGTCTGCGCCGTCGGCCAGGTCAGACCGCCGCCGGCGAGCAGGTGGATGAGGGCCGACAGCAGCAGGGCAATGGACAATCGACCGCGTGCGCCGCCCTCAGACATCGGCTTAATGTGAAAGTCGCGTCAGCGACGCTCGAATCTCCCCTCCCTCACCCCCAGCCCCTCCCCCGCACGCGAGGGAGGGGAGCTTCGAGCGGCTGGCGCCGGTGACCAGGCTGGAGGGGACGGGGGTGAGGAAACCGTTCATGGCCGGCACCAAGACGGCGATCGGCGGGAGTGGCCCACAGGCCGTGAATGGTTAGCCGGTCGGTGAGATGAGGACGCCTTCGGCAGCGCAGGCCGCATCCACACGGACGCGACCGTCCTCACCCCAATGCAGGCGGCCCTCGGCAAACCAGCGCACGGCCATGGGATAGATGCGGTGTTCCTGGGCGAGCACCCGCGCGGCCAGGCGCTCGGGGGTGTCGTCCTCGAGCACGGGCACGGCGGCCTGTACGACGATGGGGCCAGCGTCCACCTCGGGGGTGACGAAGTGCACCGTGCAGCCGTGGATCTTGACGCCGGCGGCGAGTGCGCGCGCATGGGTGTTAAGGCCCGGGAAGGCGGGCAGCAGGGCGGGGTGGATGTTGAGCATGCGGCCGCGATAGCGCATGACGAATGCGTCGGTCAGCACGCGCATGAAGCCGGCAAGGCATACCAGATCGGCCCCCACACGGTCGATCTCGGCCGCGAGCGCCGCATCGAAGGCGGCACGGTCGGCACCGTAGACCCGGTGATCGAGAACCACGGTGTCCACGCCCAGGCCTCGTGCGATGTCGAGCCCGGCGGCCTGCGGCCGGTTGCTGATCACCGCGGCGAAGTCGACGGGGAGGTTCGCCCGCAGCAGGGCCTCCATGTTGCTGCCGCGGCCGGAGATGAGGATGACGGCGCGCACGCTCAAGCGATGACGACGCGCGGTTGTCCGGCCTCGAGCGGCTCGACGCGTCCCAGCCGATGGACCGTCTCGCCTTGCTCGCGCAGGATCTGTTCCGCCCTGTCGGCCTCGGCGGCGTCCACCACCACCACCATGCCGATGCCACAATTGAAGGTCCGGTGCATCTCCTCGAGTCTCACGCCGCCGGCCTCCATGAGCCAGCGGAAGACCGCGGGCCAGGTCCAGGCCTGCGCATCGAGCCGGGCGGCGAGCCCCTCGGGCAGGATGCGCGGGATGTTGCCGGTGAGCCCCCCGCCGGTGATGTGGGCCAGGCCTTTGACCGGCAGGGCCTGCATCAAGGCGAGCAGGGGCTTGACGTAGATCCGGGTGGGTTCGAGCAGCACCTCGCCCAGGCTGCGGCCGTGGAAGTCGGCGGCGAGATCGGCCCCGGTCACCTCGACGATCTTGCGGATGAGCGAATAGCCGTTGGAGTGCGGGCCGCTGGAGGCGAGCCCCAGCAGGACGTCGCCGGCGCGGATGTCGGCGCCGGTGATCAAGCGGTCGCGTTCGGCCACGCCGACGGCGAAGCCGGCCAGGTCGTATTCGCCAATCGGGTACATGCCCGGCATCTCCGCGGTCTCGCCACCGATCAGGGCGCAGCCCGCCAGTTCACAGCCGCGGGCGATGCCGGCCACCACCTGCTCGGCCACGTCCACGTCCAGCCGGCCGCAGGCGTAGTAGTCCAGGAAGAACAGCGGCTCGGCCCCCTGGACCAGGATGTCGTTCACGCTCATCGCCACCAGGTCGATGCCGATGGTGTCGTGGCGGCCCAGGGCGAAGGCGAGCTTCAGCTTGGTGCCCACCCCATCGGTGCCCGAGACGAGGACGGGGTGACGGTAGCGCCGGGGCAGTTCCACCAGGGCGCCGAACCCGCCGATGCCGGCCAAAACCTCGGGCCGCAGGGTACGGCGCGCATAGGGTTTGATGCGCTCGACCAGGCTGTCGCCGGCATCGATGTCCACGCCGGCATCGCGGTAGGAGAGTGTGGGGGGCACGATGCTGATCTTGGGTCAGGAAAGTTATGATTCTAACCCATATGACCGCCCCCACCGCCCCGCCCAACCTGGTCCGGCCGCTGACCTATCTGGTCCTGGCTGCGGCCCTCGCTTACCTCGTCTATCTGCTCTCGCCCATCCTCACCCCGTTTCTGCTGGCCATCGCCCTGGCCTATCTCGGCGATCCCTGGGTTGACCGTCTACAGCGCCTGCGCGTGCCCAGGGCCCTCGCCGCCCTGCTCGTGATGCTGGCCCTGTTGCTGGCCGTCGTTGCCCTAATCCTCCTCCTGGCCCCCTTGGTGGGCGCCCAGTTCGAGCTGCTCCTGCAACAGCTCCCGGCACTCCTCGGCTGGGCAGAGCAGACCCTGCTGCCCTGGCTCAAGCAGACGCTGGGCCTCGATCTGCCGACCGATCGCGCACTCCTCGGCGGTTGGTTGCGCGAGCACCTGAAAGACCTGGGCGGGCTCAGTGCCAGCCTGCCGCAACTGGCCGACCGTGGCCTCGCCCTGGTCGGCTTCCTGGCCGGGTTGCTGCTCGTCCCGGTGGTGATGTTCTACCTCCTGCGTGACTGGGATCGGATCCTCACGCACCTGGCCGACTGGATCCCCCGCCCCGTCCGTCCGCGTATGCTCACCATCCTGGGCGAGATCGACGCGGTCCTGGCGCAGTTCGTGCGCGCCCAGCTCGGTGTGATCGTGCTGATGGCCCTGATCTACAGCCTGGGCCTGTGGCTGATCGGTCTCGACTATGCGCTCGCCGTGGGCGTGGTGTCCGGGGTCCTGGTCTTCGTCCCCTATCTGGGGCTCATCGTCGGCGTGACGCTGGGTAGCCTGGCCGCCTGGACCCAGTTCGGCGAATTCACCGCGTTGATCCAGGTCTGGGCGGTGTTCGCCTTGGGGCAGCTCCTGGAGGGCATGGTCATCACGCCCTGGCTCGTGGGCGAGCGCCTGGGGCTGCATCCGGTGGCGGTCATCTTCGCGCTTATGGCCTTTGGGCAGCTATTCGGTTTTCTCGGCATCCTCCTCGCCATCCCCGCCGCCGCGGCCACCCTGGTGGTGCTGCGCCATTTGCGTGCAGGCCTCGACGAGGTCTAGTTTCCACTCAGTCGATGCGGCGGTATTCGCCCTCGATCACGTCATCCGCGGCGGGGCGCGGACCGTCGCCTCGCGGCCTGGGCGGCCGGCCACCCGGCCAGGCGAGGAGCACCAAGGCCAGCCCATCGCTGACGATGCCGGGGAAGATCAGCAGCAGGGCGGCGATGATGCGGCGGAAGCTGGCCAGCAGCACGACCAAAGGGGTATGGCCGTTGGCCATGGCCTGCATGAGTTGGGGCAGAAAGGCGCGCTGCTCCCGGTGCAGCAGCCAGACGCCGGCCGCCGCTGCCAGCGCCAGCCAGACCAGCGTCCAGGCGCCGATCGACTGCCAGATCTGGTAGATACCGACGAGTTCCAGCGCCGGCAGAGCGAAAGCTATAATCCAAAATCCCGCGCGCATCCGTGCAGCCCCGAGTCTTCCATGTCGTTCGTGTGCATCCTCACCACTTTGCCCGACCCGGCCACCGCTCGGCAACTGGCACGCCGTCTGGTGGAGGCGCGGCTCGCGGCCTGTGTGAACGTGCTGGAGGGCTGCTCCTCGGTCTACCGCTGGCAGGCCACTGTGGAGGAGGCGTCCGAGACGGTACTGGTGATCAAGACGGCGCAGGACCGTTATGCGGACCTGGAAACCTTTTTGCGCCAGCAGCATCCCTACGAATTGCCCGAGATCATCGCCCTGCCCATCGCGCAGGGCCTGCCTGAATACCTCGACTGGGTGCGCGCGCAGACCCGCGCGTGAACCCCTGGAGCACAGCATGACGCGATACCTGACCCTATTTTTGCTGCTGCTGTGTGCCACCCTCACGGCACGTGCGCAGGAAGACCTGTTGGAGCCGGAGAAGGCCTTCGTGTTCTCCGCCCGCATGCTGGATGCGAACCAGCTCGAGGCCCGCTTCCAGGTCGCACCGGGTTATTACCTCTACCGCGACAAGATCAGCTTCAGCGCCGAGGGCGGCGTGCAGCTGGGTCAGCCCGCCATGCCCGCGGGCAAGATCAAGGAGGATGAGTTCTTCGGCCGCGTCGAGACCTATCGCGGCGACCTGCGCATCCGCATCCCCGTGCGCGGGGCGACCAAGCCCTTCGCGCTCAATGCCAACTTCCAGGGCTGTGCCGATGTGGGGGTGTGTTACCCGCCACAGAGCGCCCGGGTGCAGATCCAGCCGATCGCCGCTGCCGCCCCGGCGGCACCTGCAGCGGCCGAGCCGCCGGCTACGGGCGGGGTGCAGGACCCCGGCCTCATCGCCCGGCTGAAACAGCTCGCCACCGACCTCACCGGCAAATCGGGCGAAGAGCCGCTCCTGCAGCCGGACGAGGCCTTCAAGCTGAGTCTGGAGCCGGGGCCGGACAACACCCTGGTCGCGCGTTACACCATCGCCCCGGGCTATTACCTGTATCGCGACAAGCTCACCCTGCGCATCCGCGAACCCGCGGGGGTGGCCCTGGATACCCTGCGGCTGCCCAAGGCCGACGAAAAGGACGACCCGGCCTTCGGCAAGACCTTCGTCTACCACGAGTCTTTCACCGCCAGCGCCCGCCTGCTGGGCCTGCCCGAAGGGACGACACGCCTGGCCGTGGAGGCGGTCTATCAGGGCTGCAACGAAAAGCAGGGGGTGTGCTACCCGCCCATCGAGAAGCTACTTTACGTCGAGGTGGTCGGTACCGCCCCGGCCGAGGCGTCGGCCGAAGAGGCAGCACCGGCCACCACACCCGCGCCTGTTGCCGAGGACACCTCCGAGGCCGGGCAGATCCAGGCCCTGCTCAAAGGCGGCAACTACTGGGTGGTGATCGGTACCTTCTTCCTGCTCGGGTTGGGCCTGTCGCTCACCCCCTGTGTCTTCCCCATGATCCCCATCCTCTCCGGCATCATCGTCGGTCAGGGCAAGGACATCACCAAGACACGCGGTTTCATGCTCTCGCTCGCCTATGTCCTGGGCATGGCCATCACCTATGCCATCGCCGGCGTGCTGGCCGGGCTGTCGGGGACCCTGATCTCCAACGCCCTGCAAAACCCCTGGGCCCTGGGTTTCGGTGCTGCCATCTTCGTCGCCCTGGCCCTGTCGATGTTCGGCTTCTACGAGCTGCAACTGCCCTCCTTCCTGCAAAGCCGCTTCACCGAGGCGAGCAACCGCATCAAGGGCGGTAACCTGCCGGGGGTGTTCGCCATGGGCGTGATCTCCGCCCTCATCGTCGGCCCTTGTGTGGCGGCGCCGCTCGCCGGGGCCCTGCTCTACATCGGCCAGACGGGCGACCTCGTCCTCGGTGGCACTGCGCTTTTCGTGCTGGCCCTGGGGATGGGGGTGCCGCTGCTGTTGATCGGGGTGTCGGCCGGCACCCTGCTGCCACGGGCCGGCGGCTGGATGGATGCGGTGAAGAAGTTCTTCGGCGTGCTGATGATCGCGGTGGCCATCTGGCTGATCTCGCCGCTCATCTCCGACATCTTGCAGATGATGTTGTGGGCGGCGCTGCTGATCATCTCCTCTATCTACCTCAAGGCCATGGATTCGCTGCCGCCGCATGCCAGCGGCTGGCAGCGCTTCTGGAAAGGGGTCGGCATCATGGCCCTGGTGGCGGGTATCGGCCTGCTGCTGGGCGCCATGGGCGGCAGCCGCGACCTGCTGCAGCCGCTGCAGGTGTACAAGGGCGGTGAGGGCGCGGCCCAGGCCGGGCAGCCCAAGCTCGACTTCACCGTGGTCAAGGACATGGCAGCCCTCGACGCGGCCATCCAGGCGGCCCGAGGGCGCTATGTCATGCTCGACTTCTACGCCGACTGGTGTGTGTCCTGCAAGGAGCTGGAGCGCTTCACCTTCACCGACCCGCGCGTGCAGGCGCGGCTCAAGGACGTGGTACTGCTCAAGGCCGATGTCACCGCCAACCGGCCGGAGGACAAGGAGCTGCTCAAGCGCTTCACCCTGTTCGGTCCGCCGGGCATCATCTTCTTCGACAAGGAGGGGCGCGAGGTCCCCTACCGGGTGATCGGCTTCGAGCCACCGGACAAGTTCCTCGCCAGCCTCGACAAGGCCATCCCCTGACCCTGCGCGATGAAACGCCAGCACTGGGTCATGCTCGCCGTGGCCCTGGGTTTCGGCTTGGTGGGCGTGCTGGTCGGCCGTTTCATCGACGGGGGTCAGAGCCGATCGCTCGATGCGGTCCAGGCTGAGCGCGTCTGGGCCGCGGCGCTCCCGGACCTTGCCGGTCGGACACAAGCCCTGTCGCAGTGGCGGGGCAAGGTGGTGGTGCTCAACTTCTGGGCCCCCTGGTGCCCGCCCTGCCGGCACGAGATCCCCGGCTTCATCCGCCTGCAGGAACGCTTCGGGATGCAGGGCCTGCAGTTCGTGGGCGTCGCCCTCGACAGCGTGGAGGCCGTGCATGAGTACGTCCGGCAGGCCGGCATCAACTATCCCATCCTGCTGGGGGGTTATGAGGGCGCCTTTCTCGGCCAGGCGGCTGGCAACCCGCAGGGCGGTCTGCCCTACACCCTGGTCCTCGACCGTACGGGCCAACCCGTTGCCAGCCTGCTCGGGGCGGTGAGCGAGCGGCGACTGGAAGCCATCGTCCGTCCGTTGTTGTGAATCCCGGTCCCGTCAAGCCTCCGCGCCCGCTGGTCACGGCCGCCGGCAAGGCGATCGGCGACTACGGCATGATCCGCGCCGGCGACCGGGTGCTGCTGGGTCTTTCCGGCGGCAAGGACAGCCTGTCGCTGTTGCACGTGCTGCTGCACCTCAAGGCGCGCGCGCCCATCCGCTTCGAGCTGGCGGCCTGCACCGTGGACCCGCAATCGCCCGACTACGACCCGGCGCCGCTCATCCCCTACATGAACGCGCTCGGCGTGCCGTATTTCTACGAGAGTCAGCCCATCGTCGCGCAGGCCGGCGAGCACATGCGCGGGGACTCCTTCTGCGCCTATTGTTCACGCATGCGCCGCGGCATCCTCTACAGGGTGGCGCGCGAGCAGGGCTACAACGTGCTGGCCCTGGCGCAACACCTGGACGACCTGGTCGAGACCTTCCTCATGAGCGCCTTCTTCGGTGGCAAGCTGAGGACCATGCGGGCGCACTATCTGAACGACGCCGGCGACATCCACGTCATCCGCCCCTTCGTCTACGTGCGCGAACGCCAGACCCGCGACTTCGCCACCCGCGCAGGACTCCCTGTCGTCCAGGAAAACTGCCCGGCGTGTTTCGCCGCACCGCAGCAGCGATTTCGCATGAAGCGCCTGCTGGCGGAGCTGGAGCGGGAGCATCCGCGACTGTTTGCCAATCTGTTGAGCGCGATGCGACCGTTGATGGGGCAGGTTGAGGACGAGCTGGGCAGTTTCGGTGGAGGCTAACATCCGCGCAGCGGATGTTAAGCCCGCGCCAGCGGGCGGCCGGAGCCAAAACTGCCCGGCGTGTTTCGCCACACCGCAGCAGCGATTTCGGATGAAACGCCTGCTGGCGGAGCTGGAGCAGGAGTATCCGCGGGTGTTTGCCAATCTGTTGAGCGCGATGCGGCCGTTGCTGGGGCAGGTTGAGGACGAGCCGGGCAGTTTCGGTGGAGGCTAACATCCGCGCAGCGGATGTTAAGCCCGCGCCAGCGGGCGGCCGGAGCCAAAACCCGAGGATGATCGAGACGAAGCTACAGGGGTATCTGCTATGAACGCGGCCCACCGAAGGCAGGTCGGGTTTCGGCGTAGGTTAACCTGCCGTCAGGCAGGTTAAGCCCGCGCGAGCGGGCGGCCGGAGCCAAAATGCCCGGCGTGTTTCGCCGCACCGCAGCAGCGATTTCGGATGAAACGCCTACTGGCCGAGCTGGAGCAGGAGCATCCGCAGCTGTTTGCCAACCTGCTCAGCGCGATGCGGCCGTTGATGGGGGTTCAGACCGCTTCTGGAACATCAGCGGGGGCGTCGGCGGAGGAAATCGCCGGGGTGCCCTGAGCCAGGTGCCGGTGCTCAGGGCCGTACCGTGTCGATGATCAGGTTGACGTCAGTGCTGCCCAGCTTGACCCGGGCGAGGCTGCCCTCGAGGTCGCCACTGGCGGGCATGGCCTGGCCGGAGCGGGAGATGCGGGCGACGAGGTCGACCTCGGAATGGGCCGACAGTCGGTTGTCCGGGTTCATTGCCAGGCTGTCATTCAGTTCGAAGGCATAGGGCAGTTCGCGTGCGGCGGCGCGCAAAACGGCGACTGGTGCGCCGCCGCCGCCGGCCGGCCGGGCAACGACGAACAGCGTGGCCCCTTCGGGCAGACGATCCTTGAGCTGAGGACTCAGCACCACTCTGCCGCGGATGACGGCGCCTGCTGTGGCAGCATTGCTTTGGGGCTGCGCCTCGGCCTCGGGCAGCTTGATGCCAGCGGCGCTCGCGCGGCCGCGTGCCTCGCGGATGGCATCCTGGATGGCCTGCGCTTCCTCGGACCCGACCGGCATCTGCTTGAGCAGACGCTGCCAGTGTGTCACCGCCTGGGCGTAATCCCCCTCCATGAAGGCATGGATGCCGGCGAGGTTGAGCGCGGTGGGTTCATCCCCGTTGAGCGACAATGCCTTGCGCACCAGCTCCATAGGCTTGCCGCGCAGGTCGCGGTCCTGGCTGAGCGCCATGGCCTCGGCGTAGCCGGCCCAGACGGCGGCGTCCTCGGGCAGCAGCTTGACCGCCTTTTCATAAGCGGCGATGGCCTCGGGCCAGCGCTCCATGGCGGTGTAGGTGCGGGCGAGCAGGATGACAGGACGTGGATCCTGGGGATTGGCGCGCGCCCGCTCCTCCACCGAGCGCAGCATGGCCTCCAGGTCGTGCGCCGCCATGCCCGGCGTGACCTTGGGCTGGTTGATGGCCGCCGGATTGCCCAGCAGCATGTATAGCCCGAGGGCCGCGGCGGGGATGGCCACGCCGAGCGCATAGCCCAGCCGACGGCCGCCCCGGCTCTCGATCCGGGTCTCGGTCTCGCGCAGGGCATCCTCGGCCAGACGCGCCTCCAGCTCGCGTTTGGCGGCCTCGAACTGGTCGGCGCTGAGCAGGCCGTTGTCGCGATCGCGTTCGAGTTCCCGCAGCTGGTCCCGGTAGACGGCGATGTTGAGGGCGCGGCGATCGTGGGCGCTGACAGCCGCCTGGCGCTGGAACAGCGGGCGCAGGACCCAGTAGCCGGCAGCGAGCGCAAACAGGGTGGCAAGCACCCAGAACAGGGTGATGGACAGAGTGGGATCCATTATCGGCTTTCTTCGCTTTCGAGCAGGCGGGCGGCGCGCTGCAGTTCATCCGGGCTGACCGTTTGCTCGGCTTGAAGCGCACGGCGCCGGCGCAGGACGACATACCAGGCAGTGCCGCCGATGAGTAGGAACAGGACGGGCGCGCCCCAGAGCAGATAGGTGACCGGCTTGACCGGCGGGCGATAGAGCACGAAGTCGCCATAGCGATCGGTCAGGTATTGGATAACCTCCTGGTCGTTCTTGCCCTGCAGCATCTGCTCGCGGATCTCCCGGCGCAGGTCCTCCGCCAGGTCGGCGCGCGAGCCGGCCAGGGACTCGTTCTGGCAGACCAGACAGCGCAGGTCTTCGGCCAGACGGTTGAGCCGCGCCTCGATCTCGGGGTTCTCGGCATTGGGCCTGGCCTCGCCGGCCAGGGCGGGGATGGCCAGGACGCCCAGGAGGAGGGCCAGGGTTCGTGTCATGTCTCCAGTTCCTTGAGCAGGGGCACGAATTTCTTCTGCCAGACCTCGGGGCTGATGGGGCCGATGTGTTTCATGCGGATGATGCCCTCCTTGTCGATGACGAAGGTCTCCGGTGTGCCGGTCACGCCGTAGTCGATGCCGACGCGCCCGTCACGGTCGTCCACGGTGAGAACATAGGGGCTGCCCTGTCGCGCCAGCAGGGCCTCGGCCTCGCCGTCCTTGTCCTTCCAGTTGAGGCCATAGATGGCCACGCCCGAGGCGGCCAGTTGCATGAGCACCGGGTGCTCCTGCCGGCAGGACACGCACCACGGGGCCCACACGTTGAGCAGCCAGACCTTGCCTTTGGCCTGCTCGGGGGAGAAGGTCTGGCCGGGCTGGCCGAGCACCGGCAGGGTGAAGGCGGGTGCCGGTTTGCCGATGAAGGGTGAGGGCACCTCGCGGGGGTTGAGGTAGAGCCCCAGGTAGAGGAAGACCGCCAGGACGATGAAGACCAGGAAGGGGATGAAACGCTTCATGCCCTGGCCCCCTGTGCCCTGGCGGCCGCCGCTTCGGTCTCGCGCCTGAGGGCGATACGGTAGCGCCGGTCGGAGGCGGCGAGCGCCCCGCCCAGGGCGAGCAGGAAGGCACCGCCCCAGAGCCAGCCGACGAAGGGTTTGTAATAGACCTGCACCACCCACTCGGTGTCGCTGAGCGGCTCACCCAGCGAGACATAGACGTCGCGGAAGACCCCGTAGTCGATCCCCGCCTCGGTCATGACCATGCCGGAGGCGTGGTAGCGCCGCTTCTCGGGGTACACTGTGGCGACCTTGCGCTCGTTGCGGAAGACCTCCACGCTACCGCGCATGGACGAATAGTTGGGCCCTTCCACCGGTTGCGTGCCCAGGAAGAGAAAGCGATAGCCGGCCAGGTCGACGTGGTCGCCGATGTTCATCCGCACGTCGCGGTGCGCCTCATAGTTGGACACCACCGTCGCGCCGATGACCACTACGGCGAGCCCCGCATGGGCGACCTGCATGCCCCAGAAGCCGCGCGGCAGGCTGGCCAGCTTGGCGAGCAGCCCACCTTGCGAGTGCTTGAGCCGCTCGATGAAGCCGGTCAGCACCCCAAACAGGATCCACAGCGCCAGGAACAGCCCCAGGCTGGCCCAGAGATTCATGCCATCCAGGGTCAGCGGCAGCAGCGCCGCCGTCACCAGGGCCACGGCGAAGGCCCATTTCATGCGTAGCGCCAGGGCCGGCAGGTCGTCGCCCTTCCAGCGCGTGAGCGGACCGATGGCGGCCAGGAACAGCACGGGTGTCATCAAGGGGATGAACACGGCGTTGAAGTAGGGCGGGCCGACCGAGATCTTGCCCAAGCCCATGGCGTCCATGAACAGGGGGTAGAGCGTACCCAGGAGCACAGTGCCCATGGCCGCCATGAGGAAGACGTTGTTGCCGAGCAACAGGGCCTCGCGCGAGAACCAGGTGAAACTGCCGCCGCTCGCGAGCCGCGGGGCGCGCCAGGCGTAGAGCAGCAGGGAGCCGCCGATCACCACGCCAAGGAAGGCGAGGATGAACACGCCGCGGCCCGGATCGGTGGCAAAGGCGTGCACCGAGGACAGCACCCCGGAGCGGACCAGGAAGGTGCCCAAAAGCGACAGCGAGAAGGCGGTGATGGCGAGCAGCACCGTCCAGGTCTTGAAGGCGCCGCGCTTCTCGGTGACCGCCAGGGAGTGGATCAGGGCGGTGCCGGCCAGCCAGGGCATGAAGGAGGCGTTCTCGGTCGGGTCCCAGAACCACCAGCCGCCCCAGCCCAGCTCGTAATAGGCCCACCAGGAACCCAGGGCGATGCCGATGGTCAGGAACATCCAGGCCACCGTGGTCCAGGGCCGCGACCAGCGCGCCCAGGCGGCGTCCAGCTTGCCCGAGAGCAGGGCCGCCACGGCGAAGGCGAAGGCCACCGAGAAACCCACATAGCCCATGTAGAGCATGGGCGGGTGGATCACCATGCCAGGGTCCTGCAGCAGGGGGTTCATGTCGTTGCCCTCCGGCACCGCCGGGGTGAGGCGCAGGAAGGGATTGGAGGTGAACAGCATGAAGGCGAGGAAGCCCACGCTCACCAGGCCCATGACCCCGATCACGCGCGCGGCCATGTCCTCGGGCAGGTGGCGGGAGAACACGGTGACGGCGAGCGTCCAACCGGACAGCGTGAGGGTCCACAGCAGCAGCGACCCCTCGTGTGATCCCCAGGTGGCGGTGAAGCGGTAGATCTCGGGCAGTTTTGAGTAGGAGTTGCGCGCCACGTTCTCCACCGAGAAGTCGTTGACCAGGAAGGAATAGGCCAGGGCCGCGAAGGCCAGCAGCACGAAGACGAACTGCCCGTGCGCGGCCGGTCGCGCCACCGCCATCAGCGTGGCATTGCCACGATGGGCGCCGACGATGGGCAGCACCCCCTGCACCAGGGCCAGCATGAGGGCGACGATGAGGGCGAAGTGACCGAGTTCAGGGATCATCGTGTGAGACTCCTCGATACCGTGGCGTAGGAGCGACGTAAGTCGCGACCTTCAGTTGCAGGCGCTGTTGGGTCGCGGCTTTGGCCGCTCCTACAGGCGTCGTCTGACGCATCATGGTCTAACCACCGTTTGCTGGGCCTTCTGCGCCTGCTCGATGGCATGCGCCGCTTCAGGCGGCATGTAGTTTTCAGTTGCAGGCGCTGTTGGGTCGCGGCTTTCGCCGCTCCTACAGGCGTCGGTATGACGCATCATGGTCTAACCACCGTTTGCTGGGCCTTCTGCGCCTGCTCGATGGCATGCGCCGCTTCAGGCGGCATGTAGTTTTCATCATGCTTGGCGAGGACCTGCGTGGCGGTGAACAGGCCATCCGGGCCCAGCCGGCCCTCGGCGACCACGCCTTTGCCCTCCTTGAACAGGTCGGGCAGTACGCCCTTGTAGACGACCGGCATGGTGTGCGCGGTGTCGGTGACGACGAAGCGCACGGTGAGCCCGTCGGCCTCGCGCTTGACGCTGCCCTCCTCGACCATGCCGCCGATGCGGAAGGTGCGGTCGATTGGCGCCTCGCCGCGCATCACCTGGCTTGGGCTGAAGAAAAACACCAGGTTGTTCTGAAAGGCGTTGAGGATGAGGGCGACGGCCACGCCCAGACCGGCGACCGAAAGGGCAATGGCGAGGAGTTTCTTGTGTCGGGGTTTCATGGTCGATCGATCAGACGTTTGGTTGCACGGCTCTCACTGCTCTTCCCAGCGACGCATGCGGCGCAGGCGTTTCAGGGTGTCCTTACGACCGTGCCGGAGCAGAATAATTTCCAGGACGATGGCGACGAAGGTGACCAGATAAGAGCCCCACACATAGAGGCCATAGCCGCCCATGGCCCAGAAGTCGCTCCAGCTTGCCCACTGCATGTCACGGCTCCAGGATGCGTTTGACCCAGTCGGTGTGCCGCTCCCGCTCCAGGATCAGCGTGCGCACCCGCGTGAGCGCGGCGGCGATGGCGTAGAACCAGGCGGCGAAGGCCATGATCAGCATACCGGTCAGCATGATCTCGTCCATGCTGGTGCCCGAGGGCTTGATGCTGGCCCCCTGGTGCAGGGTGTTCCACCACTGCACGGAGAAGTAGATGATCGGCACGTTGACCGCCCCGATCAGCGTTAGCAGTGCGCCGGCCTTGTCGCCGCGGTTGCGGTCGTCGATGGCGGCCCAAAGGGCCATGATGCCGATGTAGAGGAAGAGCAGGATCAGCGTCGAGGTCAGGCGCGCGTCCCACACCCACCAGGCCCCCCACATGGGCTTGCCCCAAAGCGCCCCGGTCCACAGGGAGATGAAGGTGAACAGCGCCCCGGTGGGGGCGAGGGCGCGCGCCATCATGAAGGAGAGCCGCGTCTTGAAGGCGAGCCCGATGGCCGACCAGAAGGCCATGACCAGATAGATGAACATGCCCATCCAGGCCGCCGGCACATGGATGAAGATGACGCGGTAGGCCTCGCCCTGCTGGAAGTCGGTCGGCGCCACGAAAAAACCGATATACAGGCCGATCACGGCGAGCACCGCCGCGCCCCAGGCGAACCAGGGGATCAACCTGCCGGCGAGGCCGTAGAAGGTGGCGGGGGCGGCGTAGTAATAGAGGTTGAAGGCCATGTCAATAAGCGCCGGGCCGCCCCAAGCGTACTGACCGCCCCCTAGGGGGGCGACGAACGCAGTGAGTCGGGGGTCGTTTCATACTAGTCAACAGAGACACGCAGGGCCGCGGCCGCAACCCAGGGGGAGATGAGCAGACACATCACCAAAAACGCCGCTAGAAGAGACAGGTGCGCCTCGGCCCCGGTTCCGGCGAGCGTGGCATCCACCGCGCTGGCGCCAAAGATCAAGGCCGGAACATACAGAGGCAGGATCAGCAAGGTCAAGAGCACACCGCCGCCGCGCAGCCCCAGGGTCAGCGCCGCCCCGACACTGCCCAGCAGGGACAGGATGGGGGTGCCGATCAACAGCGAGACGACCAGGATCAGGATGGCCTCGCCCGGCAGGGCGAACTGGATGCCCAGCACCGGCGTGATGATGAGGAGCGGAATGCCATAGATCAGCCAGTGTGCCAGGGCCTTGCCCAGGGTGAGCAGGACCGTGGGCTCGGGCGAGAGCAGCATCTGCTCCAGGCTCCCGTCGCGATGATCGTCGGCGAAGAGGCGCGAGAGCGACAGCAGCGAGGCGAGCAGGGCGGCCACCCAGACCACACCGGGGCCGATCATGCGCAGCATGTTGGGATCGGCGCCGATCCCCAGCGGGAACATGCTCACCACCATGACGAAGAAGAACTGTGAGGTGAGCCAGTCGCCGCGGCGCCGGGCGGCGAGTAGCAGGTCGCGGCGGATGACCGTGAGAGTAAAACGCAGCATCGGCGGTCATTGCCCTTGATCGGTGAGTTCCGGCGGCGGGGTGACGTCGGCATCGCCCACACGCAGCGGCCGGATGCGAGCGCCGGTGAGAGACAGGGGTTGGTGGGTGGTCATCACCACCAGCCCACCCTGCGCGGTGTGTTCGTGCAATAGATTCTCCAGCAGGGCTACACCATGCACGTCCAGCCCCGTCAGGGGCTCGTCGAGGATCCAGAGCAGGGCGCCGGCCGTGAGCACCCCGGCCAGGGCGACGCGACGGCGCTGCCCGAATGAGAGCACGCGCGCGGGTAGGTCCAGGCAGCTGGCGAGCCCCAGGCGGCCGAGCGTCTGTTCCGCCAGGGATTCGTCGAGCCTGCGGCCGGCCAGGCCAGCCGCCATGCGCAGATTCTCCAGCGGTGTGAGATCGTCCTTGATGCCATTGACATGACCGATATAGGCCATCTCGGCATGATAGCGCTCCCGACAACGCTGGATGTGCTCGCCACGCCAGCGGATCTCGCCCTGAAGGGGAGTGGAAAGCCCCGTCAACAGCCGCAACAGGCTGGTCTTGCCGCGGCCATTGCCGCCCTGTACGAGCAGGATCTCGCCGGGATGGACCTGGAAACTCATGCCCCGGAAGAGCTGGCGGTCGCCACGGGCGCAGGCCAGATCGGTCACGCTGAGGACGGGTTCGTGCACGTGCAGAGGTCAAAAAGTTTAAGCTTAGCAGATCGGCACAAAGCCGGCGCAGATACGACAACGCCGGCCGCCCAATGGTCGCAGCGGCCAGCGTTTGAGCGTGGACGATCGATGTCGGCCCTCGCCTGTCCTCAGGCAAAGGCATCCGCCATGATGTTGCGCCACCAGCCCATGAGGTACTGCGCCTCCAGCGCATACTGGACGCGCGGCACCTTGACGGCAGCTTTGTCGCCCTGTGCCGGCGCATCGGCCGGGGAGACGCCGCCGGCGGCGGTGATGTAGACGAACTTGTTGTTCTCCACGCGGTAGATGTGGACGACCGAGAAGCCATAGTTCTCACCCGCCAGGCTGTAGCAGGTGTTGACATACCAGGGCGTGGGCGGCGGCAGCCCATTGATCTTGGCGACGATGGCGCCGGCCGCCACCTTGGCCTGGGTGTTGGCCATGTGCGCGCTCTTGGGCATGTCGTACACTGGCAGCTCGCCGGCGATGCAGGCATCCCCCACCGGGTAGATGTCCTTGTGCACGGCCGACTCCATGGTCATCGGCACCACCTCGCACCAGCCGCGCTCGTTGGCAAGTCCCGTCTTGAGGGCGATGTGGCCGGCGTGGTGCAAGGGGATCAGGTTCAGCACATCGGCCTTGTGCTCGCCGAAGTTGGTGTAGGCGGTACGCGTCTTCGGGTCCACCCGCACGACCTTGCCGTCCTCGGCGGCAGGCACCCATTCGATCATCTCCCCCTTGCCGTAGCCGTAGAGTTCACGCCAGGCCTGGCGGAAGAGGGCCTGCTTGGAGTGCGAGTCGTTGGCGTCGAGGATCAGCACCTTGGCCTTGGGCTTACCGTGGGTCTTGCAGTACCAGGCGACCTGGGCGGCGCGCTCATAGGGGCCGGGCGGGCAGCGGATGGGGCGCGGCGGCACGCTGATGATGAACACCCCGCCGTCGGGCATGGCCTCCAACTGCTTTTTGAGCAGGGTGGTCTGTGGCCCGGCCTTGTAGGCATGTGGCAGGATCTCGGCCACCTTCTCGTCATAGCCCTCGACGCTGTCGTACTTGAAGTCGATGCCGGGCGACATGATCAGGGCGTCATAGGACAGGGTCTTGCCCCCCTTGGTCCGCACGGTCTTCTTCATCGGATCGACGCTCTCGACCAGGTCGTGTAGCACGTTGACCCCGCGCGCGGCGATCTTGTCGTAGCCCACCTGCAGGCTGGCCAGGTCGCGGTGGCCGGAGATCACCTCGTTCGAGAGCGGGCAGGAGGTGTAAATCTTGTTCGGCTCGATCATGGTCACCTCGATGGCCGGATCGAGCATCTTCACATACTTGGCGGCGGTCGCCCCGCCAAAGCCGCCGCCGATGACCACCACCCGCGCCTTGGGCTTGCCCTGGGCGTGAGCCGGGACGGCGAGGACGGAGGCCGCAGGGGCGGCAGCCAGGGCCTTGATGAAACTGCGACGATCGATTGGGTTCATGAACGGTCTCCTCGTCATTTCTGGCTGGCGTAAAAGTGGGCGACGGCCTCCAGGTCCTCCGGCTTCACCTGTTTTGCCATCATGCGCATCATGGCCGGCATGGGTATGCTGTCATCCAGATACTTGCGCATCTCCATCTCGAGGTATTTGGCGTTCTGGCCGTTCAGGTTCGGCGCCGTGGGCATGGCCGCCTTGCCGGTGGGCCCATGGCAGCTCACGCAGGACTGGGTCGCCTGCTTGCCGCGTTCGACCAGCTTGGAATCGGTCTTCTGCGCCACGGGGGTCCATGGCAGCTTGCTGAAATAGGCGGCGAGACCCGCGATCTCCTCCTCGGTATAACCCTTGATCAGCCGGCCCATGGTGGCGGAGTATCGCTTGCCCTCCTTCCACTCCATCATCACCGTTTTCAGATAACCCTCCGGCAGCCCGCCGATGGAGGGCATGCCGTCGCCGGCGCTCACCCCGTTGACGCCATGACAGTTGTTGCAGGTGCGGGCCAGGGCCTCGATCGTGCCCGATGCGTGCGCGATGCCCGCCACCGCGAGGCCCCCGACGGCGAGGGCGTACCAGACTCCTCGATGCATGCCATTCTCCTTCGTTGAGTTGTGAGTCGCCCCAGCCCCAATCAGGGTTGCCCCGCCATCTACCGACAGGGTGAGCGCTCGATCCGTGGTCTCGACGGCCGCCGGCATGTGAACGCCGGACCCGGCCGCTGTTCGGCATGGTACTTTTGTCCGGGGGGTGGAAACCTTGACCCACGTCAATGATTGGCCGCATTCCATACCGACGTATCCGGTTATCGGCCGCCGCCGTCATGCCAACGCAGGTCAAGACATCCGCCTGTGCCCGCCTGTGCGGCACAAAAAAAGGCGGCCTGAGGCCGCCTGTCAACCCTCTCCAACCGAAGTCAAATCATGCCGATGCCTTGCCGGTGCGACTGGCCAGTCGCCCGGTGCCGCCATATTCCAGCCACTTGCGGATGCGGTTGGCGTCACCGATGCGTGAGAGCTTGCCCCAGGAGTCGAGCAGCACGATGATCACCTTCTGCTCGGCGATCTTGGCCTGCATCACCAGACAGTGACCGGCCTCATTGATATAGCCGGTCTTGGACACGCCGATCTCCCAATCGTCCCGGCGGGTGAGCAGGTTGGTGTTGTTGAAGGCCAGATGGCGCACCTGTTTGCTGGTGGGCACGATCAGGTCGTAGCTGCCGGTGGTGGAGATGCGACGTATGAGGGGGTAGCGGTAGGCCGCATCGACCAGCCTGACCAGATCCGCTGCAGTGGATTGGTTCTCGCTGGACAGCCCGGTGCCGTCGACGAAACGGGTGTGGGTCATGCCCAGCTCGCGCGCCTTGCGGTTCATGGCCTCGATGAAGGCGGGGCGACCCCCGGGGTAGGCACGGGTCAAGGCGGCCGCCGCCCGGTTCTCCGATGCGATCAGGGCCAGATGCAACAGTTCCTCGCGCGTCAGGGTGGAGCCCAGCGCCAGCCGCGAGCTCGTGCCCTTGATCCGATCGACGTCCTCCGGGCCGATGGTGATCTCCTCATTGAGTGGCAGCCCCGCATCGAGCGTGACCATGGCCGTCATCAGCTTGGTGATCGAGGCGATGGGGGCCGGCTTCTGTGGGTTCTTGGCGTATAGGGGCTCGCCCGTGCCCTGGTCGACCACCAGTACGGAGGACGAGCGCAGGACTAGCTCGCCGCCGTTATAGGGTTCGCCCATCATTTCCTGCAGCGACACGGGCCGAGCGGCGACGCGCCTGGCCTTGATCCCTCTATTCTGCTTGGCCTTGAGGACCGTCTTCTTCACCGTCTTGGCAGAGGTCTTTTTCTTGTTCGCCGTGGCCTTTTTGCTCTTGCTGGCGACAGCCTTTTTCTTGGTTGCGGACTTGACCGCCGCCGGCTTGGCGCTTGCCGCGGTACCCGGCGAGGTCTCGCGCGCGAAGCCGGTGACGGGGAGGACGAGGAGGGCCAGAAGGGTCAATGCGAGGGCGAACGCTCTTTGCATGGGGGTGGCGCGGAGTTAAATTGACCTAGAACTACTTTAGCAAATATCGCCAATTATCCAAAAAACTTTAGAAGTTGCTTTAACTCTGATGCGCCCGGCGCAGCCGCTCGATGTTGATGCGCCACTCGCGTGGCCCGCTTTCATGCACGGAATGGCCCTGGCTGTCGACCGCCACGGTGACCGGCATGTCGCGTACCTCGAACTCGTAGATGGCCTCCATACCGAGCTCCGGGAAGGCGACCACACGCGCCGAGGTGATGGCCTTGGACACCAGATAGGCGGCGCCGCCCACGGCGATGCAGTAGACGGCGCCGTGCCGGCGGATGGTCTCGATCGCCTCGGGGCCCCGCTCGGCCTTGCCGATCATGCCGATCAAGCCGGTGTGCGCGAGCAGGGGTTCGGTGAACTTGTCCATGCGGGTGGCGGTGGTGGGGCCGGCAGGACCCACGGCCTCGCCCGCGACCGGGTCCACCGGCCCGACGTAATAGATGAAGCGATTGTTCAGGTCCACCGGCAGGGGCTCGCCGTGGGTGATGAGGTCGATCAGGCGCTTGTGCGCCGCATCGCGGCCGGTCAGCAGCCGGCCGGTGAGCAGCAGGCGTTCGCCGGCACGCCATTGCGACACCTCGGCGCGGGTGAGGGTGTCGAGGTTCACGCGCCGGGCGCCTACCGCCCCCTCCCAGGCGATCTCCGGCCAGAGCGACAGCGGCGGCGGCTCGAACCGTGCCGGCCCGCTGCCGTCCAGGGTGAAGTGCAGATGCCGGGTCGCCGCGCAGTTGGGGATCAAGCCCACCGGCAGCGAAGCGGCGTGGGTCGGATAATCGCGGATCTTGACGTCGAGCACGGTGGTGAGCCCGCCCAGACCCTGAGCGCCGATGCCCAGGGCATTGACCTTGTCCATCAGCTCCAGGCGTAGCTCTTCGACCCGGTTGCTGGGGCCGCGGGCGCGCAATTCGTGGATGTCGATCGGCTCAAACAGCGCCTCCTTGGCCATCAGCAGGGCCTTCTCCGGGGTGCCGCCGATGCCCAGGCCAAGGATGCCGGGTGGACACCAGCCGGCCCCCATCTGCGGGACCTGCTCGAGCACCCAGTCGACGATGGAGTCACTCGGATTGAGCACGGCGAAGCGTGCCTTGTTCTCCGAGCCGCCCCCCTTGGCTGCCAGCTTGACCTCGACACGGTCGCCCGGCACCAATTCCACGTGGACCACGGCGGGGGTGTTGTCGCCGGTGTTGCGCCGCGCCCCGGCGGGATCGGCCAGGACCGAGGCGCGCAGCGGGTTGAGCGGGTCGGTGTAGGCCCGGCGCACGCCCTCGTCGATCATCGCCTGCAGGCTCATGTCGCCGTCCCAGCGCACCGCCATGCCGACCTTGAGGAAGACCACGGCGATCCCGGTATCCTGGCAGATGGGCCGATGGCCCTCGGCGCTCATGCGGGAATTGACCAGGAGCTGCGCCAGGGCGTCGCGGGCGGCCGGCGACTGCTCGCGCTCGTAGGCCGCCTTGAGGGCCTCGACGAAGTCGGGCGGGTGGTAGACGGAGATGTACTGGAAGGCGGCCCTGATACTTTCGATCAGATCCGCCGCACGTATGACGCTCATTTCCGGGTTCGATGCGTATGTCCCCTTGCAAGTGTACGCCAAGCCCAGGACTTGGTGCGGCCTGATGCCGCGGTGCGTCGTTCGCTGGCTTAGAGGCAAAAAAATCAAGCTGTGAAACAGGTCACAGACGCGCAGTGCGGGCCTGCTAAGCTTAATCAAGTCCCCAACCCCGTCTCGGGAGGAGAGCAGCATGAGCATCGCCCAGGAATTCAAAGAATTCGTCATGCGCGGCAACGTGGTGGACATGGCCGTGGGCATCATCATCGGCGGCGCCTTCGGCAAGATCATCGACTCGCTGGTCAAGGACGTGATCATGCCCCCCATCGGGCTGCTTCTCGGCGGGGTGGATTTCAAGCACCTCTATATCAATCTGAGCAATGTGGAGTATGAGACCCTTGAGGCGGCCGAGAAGGCCGGCGCGCCGCTCATCAAATACGGGGCCTTCATCAACACCGCAGTGGACTTCCTGATTATCGCCTTTGCCATCTTCGTCGCCATCAAGGCCATCAACAAGCTGCGCCGCGAGCAGCCGCCCGCGCCCGCCGCCCCACCCGAGGACATCGTGCTGCTGCGCGAGATCCGCGACGCACTCAAGAAATAAAATCGGTTGCCGTTACGCCAGCGGCAGCCGCTCGACTTTCATCCAGTCCCCAGGAGAGAACCATGCGAACCCATACCCGCCCACCCGCGCGCCTTAAGCATCTGGCCGCCATCGGCCTCGGTCTCCTCGCCGCTGGCCTGGCGCAGGTCGCCGTCGCTCAGGCCCGTTTCTACGACCCCAGCAACGTGGCGAGTCCCAGCGGCAACACCACGGGCTATGAGCTCTATCGCACCATCGGCTGTCCCGGGCAGCAATTGCTTGGCACCCCCTGTCCTGAGCCTCCGGTCGCCGCCAAGCCGGCCGCCACACCGGCACCTGCCGTCAAGGATAGCGACGGCGACGGCGTGCCGGATGACAAGGATCGCTGCCCTGGCACCCCGGCCGGCGCCAAGGTCGACGCCCAGGGCTGCGAGCTGGACAGCGATGGCGACGGCGTGGTCGACCGTCTGGACAAATGTCCCAACACCCCGGCCGGCGCCAAGGTCGACGCGCAGGGCTGTGAGCTGGACAGCGACGGCGATGGGGTGGTCGACCGTCTCGACCGCTGCCCCGGCACACCGCGTGGCGCTCGGGTCGATGCCCAGGGCTGCGAACTGGACAGCGACGGCGACGGGGTCGTGGACCGTCTCGACCGCTGCCCCGGCACGCCGCCCGGCCGCAAGGTCGATGCCCAGGGTTGCGAACTGGACAGCGACGGTGATGGCGTGGTCGATGCCCTCGACCAGTGTCCCGACACCCCCAAAGGTGACAAGGTCGATGCGCGTGGCTGCACCCTGGCGAGCAGCATCATCCTGCGCGGTGTGAACTTCGACAACGACTCCGCCGAGATCCGCGCCGATGCCCGCCCGATCCTGGACGAGGCGGTGGCCACGCTCAAGCGTTACCCACAGCTCAAGGTGGAGGTCGCCGGCCACACCGACAGCCGCGCCAGCGAGGCCTACAACCTCGACCTGTCGCAACGTCGGGCCCAGGCGGTGGTGGACTATTTCGTGCAGATGGGGATCGAGGCCGGCCGCCTGAGCGCCAAGGGGTACGGCGAGTCCCAGCCCATTGCCGACAACGCGACAGTCGAGGGCCGCGCCAGCAACCGGCGCGTGGAGCTGCGCATCCTGCCCTGACCCGCCGCTCAGCGCCAAAGGCCGCATCCTGCGGGATGCGGCTTTTTTGTGCCTGCATGCGGAACCGTGGGGGTATTTCGGATATCGAAATGCACAATTCCGCTTGCCCCGACCGTCAGGCGGGGGGATAATTGTCTGCTTACCTTGCTTTTCGTTGATTTTTAGAGGGAATGGGCCATGTCGGATCTGGCGGGCAGTTCTGTTCTCACTAAGGTCAGCCCCGCGTTGCCGGTGGACTGGTATTTCGATCCCCGGATCTACGAGCTGGAGATGGAGCTCCTGTTCCGGCTGGGGCCGGGCTATGTCGGCCATGAGCTGATGGTGCCTGAGCTCGGCGACTACCAGGTCCTGGACTGGCTGCATGGTGGCGGCAAGATGCTGGTGCGCAACGCCGAAGGTGTGGCGCTGATGTCGAACGTCTGCCGCCATCGCCAGGCGATCATGCTGAAGGGCCGTGGCAACACCCGTAACACGGCCAACAACATCGTCTGTCCCTTCCACCGCTGGACCTACGACCTGAACGGCACCCTGCTCGGCGCACCCCACTTTCCCGGCAATCCCTGTCTGAATCTGGACCGCTCCACCCTGCAGAGCTGGCATGGCCTGCTGTTCTCGGGCCCGCGCGACGTACACGCGGACCTCGCCGGGATGAAGGCCGCGCAGGCGCTCGATTTCAGCGGCTACGTCTACGACAAGACGGTCGTCACCCAATACGACTTCAACTGGAAGACCTTCATCGAGGTCTATCTGGAGGACTACCACGTCGTGCCCTACCACCCGGGGCTGGGCCACTTCGTCGACTGCGACCAGCTCCAGTGGGAGTACGGCGACTGGTACTCGGTGCAGACCGTCGGCGTGAACAGCGCGCTGGCCAAGCCCGGCAGCGAGGTCTACCGCCGCTGGCACGAGCAGGTCTTGCGCTACCGCGAGGGCCGGCCGCCCGAGCATGGCGCCATCTGGCTCACCTATTACCCCAACGTGATGGTGGAGTGGTATCCGCACACCCTGGTGGTGAGCCACATCGTCCCCACCGGCGTGGAGAGCTGCCTGAACGTGGTCGAGTTCTACTATCCGGAGGACATCGCCCTGTTCGAGGAGGAGTACAAGGCGGCCGAGCAGGCGGCCTATCGCGAAACGGCGGTGGAGGACGACGACATCTGCTACGGCATGCACCGCGGCCGCAAGGCCCTGTGGCAACAAGGCCTCAACCAGATGGGCCCCTACCAGTCGCCCATGGAAGACGGCATGGTCCACTTCCACGAGTGGCTGCGCCGGCAGATCGAGCCGCACCTCTGAGCCATACCGCGCGGGTGACGGCGGCGCACGCCGCCGCCCGCCCGTCGTCTGGGGGGCGTAACGGCCGACGAACGTGGCATACTGCCCGGGTCGCATAACCGACATCACAAGAACAAAAACATGGGGTTGTTCGGGTATCTCAAATCCCTCGTCGCCAAGGGTGGGCATGCGACGAGCGCGGAGGTCGCTGGCACGGCCACCACGTTCGTCGAGCGCCGCCACCGGCCACGGGTCAATGCGTGTGACGGCACGCGGATACTGGTCATCGACGACTCGCCCACCATAGGTCTGGCCTTGCGCAAGATGCTGGGCTCGGTGGGGTTCCTCACCCTGCACGCGCCCGACGCGGAGAAGGGACTGGAGATCGCGCGCACGGAACGGCCCGACCTCATCTTCTTGGACATCGTGCTGCCCGGCATGAACGGCTTCGCCGCCCTGCGCGCTCTGCGCCGCGACCCGCAAACACGGGAGATCCCTGTCATCATGATGAGCGGCAACGAAAAGGCGACGGAACAATTCTTCGGGACCCGCATCGGCGCCGACGACTTCATGAAGAAGCCCTTCTCGCGCTCCGAGGTCTTCTCCCGCATTGAACACCTCCTGGATGCCGATCTGGTGCCGTGCCGGCGCCAGCCGGTCAAAATGGCGGCGACGCAGCCGACACCCTGAGCCTGGCCCATCGGAACCCCCGGCCTGTAGGCGGGAGTGAGAGTTGGTGGACGACCTGGGTTGCGGGAGAATCGCACCATGTCTGCCGTGCATCCGGTCAACCACCACGCCGTGATCCCCGCGCCCTTCGGCGCCCTGGGGCTGCGCATCGACTCCGGGTGCCTCACGGGCATCGACTTCTTGCCCGCCGGCGCCACCCTGCGGCCCCCGTGTTCGGACCTGGCGCGGCAGGCGGCAGAGCAACTGGCAGCCTATTTCCAGGATGCCAGGGTGATCTTCGATCTCCCCATCGCGCTTGCGGGTACCCCATTCCGCCTGCGCGTCTGGGGTGCCATCCGCGCGATCGCCTGTGGCGAGACGCGCACCTATGGCGAGCTGGCGGCAACCCTCGGCAGCGCCCCGCGCGCGGTGGGCCAGGCCGTGGGCGACAACCCCTTGCCCATTCTCATCCCCTGTCATCGCGTGGTCGGCCATCGGGGCCTGGGGGGGTTCGCGCATGCCGGTGATGGCGGCATGCTCGACATCAAGCGCTGGCTCCTGCGCCATGAAGGCGCCCTGGGACGCTGAGCTCGACGCCTTCTGCGACGCCCTCTGGCTGGAGGAGGGCTTGAGCCCGCGCACCCTCGAGAGCTATCGCCGCGATCTGGCCCAGTTCGCCCAGTGGTTGCAGCGGCATGGACAGGGGCTCGCCACGGCCGGGGCCGGCGAGCTGCAGCAATTCCTTGGCGAGCGCGGTCTCAAGCAGGGTATCGCCGCGCGCAGCATCGCCCGGCAACTCTCGGCGCTGAAGCGCTACTACCGCTGGCTCAACCGCCAGGGGCGGCGGCCGGATGACCCGACGCTGGCCATCGACCCACCGCGTCTGCCGCGCCCGCTGCCGAAGGGGCTGTCCGAGGCGGATGTGGAGGCGTTGCTCGACGCGCCGGACACCGAGACCCCTCTGGGCCTGCGCGACCGGGCGATGCTGGAGCTGCTCTATGCCTGTGGTCTGCGTGTCTCCGAGCTGGTGGCCCTCTCGCTGCCGGCAGTGAGCCTGGACATGGGGGTGGTCAAGGTGCTCGGCAAAGGGGCCAAGGAGCGTCTGGTCCCGATGGGCGAGGTCGCGCAGGACTGGCTCGAACGCTACCTGCGCGAGGCCCGCCCGCATCTGCTGGGACGGCAGGTGAGCGACACCCTGTTCGTGACTCGCCACGGCCGTGGCATGACGCGGCAGATGTTCTGGCACCTGATCAAGGTCTACGCCCGGCGCGCCGGGCTCTCTCACACCCCCTCGCCGCACACCCTGCGCCATGCCTTCGCCACCCACCTGCTCAACCACGGTGCCGACCTGCGGGTGGTACAGATGTTGCTGGGCCATGCCGATATCTCCACCACCCAGATCTACACCCACGTGGCGCGCGAGCGGCTCAAGCAGTTGCACGCACGTCATCATCCACGCGGCTAGGGCAGGCGGTGACCGACACACAGCACGACCAACTCATCCTGGAGGCCATCCTGGCCGGTGGCGTGAAGCTGCCGCCCCTGCCCAAAGCACTGTTCGAACTGGCGGACCTTGACAAGGACGCAGAGGCCGGGCCCCGGGAGTACGCACGCGTCATCGGTCGTGATCCGGGGCTGGCGGGCGCCGTGTTCCGTGTCGCCGGCTCGCCGGTCTTTGGCCTGCGTGCCAAGGCCGATACGCTGGATAAGGCCGTCACCCTGCTGGGTGTCAGGACCACCCTGGCCGTGGCCTATGGCGAAGCGCTGCGCCAGGGCTTCAACGATCCAGGCCTGCAGTCGGTGCTGGCCGCACTATGGCAGCGCGCCGCCAAGGTGGCCGAAACCATGGTTGTCGTGCAACGGGCCCTGCGCCTGCGCAGCGTGAGCCAGGACCAGGCCATGATGCTGGGCCTGTTCCACGATTGCGGGGTGGCCGTGGCCTGCCGCCGCTACCCCAGCTATGCCGAGGCCCTGGCCAAGGCCGCGCGGTGGCCTGATCTCACGTCTTTAGACCGCGCCCACCAGACCGACCACGCGGTCATCGGCCAGATGGTGGCGCGCAACTGGCAGCTACCACCGGTGATCGTCCAGGCCATCCGCTGGCATCACACGACCAACCCGGCCGCCTTGCCCCAGCCGGAGGGGACGCTGGTGGTCCTGCTCCAGTTCGCCCTGCACCTGTGCAACCTTCGCCGCGGCGACGAAGACGCCGAGTGGGCGCGTTGGCGGCCCTTGGTGCTGGGTCGGTTGGTCGAGGACGAGGCCAGCCTCGCCGCGCTCGAGCGCGAACTCTCCGCGCCCGTCTGAAAATCAGATCCGGCTGCCGCGCTCGATGATGATGCCCAGGTCTTTCACCCCCCTCAGGATGGCGAGCTTGCGAACCGTCACCCGCACCCAGGGGGCGCCGAACTCGCCGCGGACGATCTCGGCGATGTGTTCGCCCAGGGCCTCGACCAGGTGGAAGGCGCGCTGCGCCGTGCTCTCGCGGATGCGCTCGGCCACACGGCCGTAGTCGATGGTGTCGCGCACGTCGTCGCTGTGGCCGGCCTTGTGGTCGTAGAGCCCGATCTCCAGGTCGATCAGCACCGGCTGGGGCGCTTTGCGCTCCCATTCGTATAGACCGATAATCAACTCGAGACGGAAGTCCCGCAAAAACAGTATGTCCATCGCCTGCGTCGCCGGGAAAGCCGGCCATTCTAGCGTGAAAGTCGTGCCGCGACTCACGACACTCCCCTCTCCCGCAGGCGGGAGAGGGGTGGGGGGTGAGGGGCCGTTTATGGCCGGCACGAGCGCTTTCATAGGCAGGGATCGGCCATCGGCCATGAACGGTTAGCCCATGCTAATGAGTCTGCTGCTCGTCGCCGCGGCCTACCTGATCGGCTCGGTCGCCTTCGCCGTGCTGGTGAGCCGTCTCTATGGCCTGCCCGACCCGCGCAGCTTCGGCTCCGGCAACCCCGGCGCCACCAACGTCCTGCGCACCGGGCGCAAGACGGCCGCAGCGTTGACCCTGCTGGGCGATGCGGCCAAGGGGGCCGTTGCGGTCGCCCTGGCCCTGTGGGCCACGCAGCTCTACGGGCTGCCGGCGTGGACCCCGGCGGCCGCGGCCCTGGCCGTGTTCGCCGGCCACGTCTGGCCGGTCTTCTTTGGCTTCCGCGGCGGCAAGGGGGTGGCCACGGCGCTGGGCATCCTGCTGGCCTTGAACCCCTGGCTGGGGCTGGCCTGTCTCGCCACCTGGCTCACGGTGTTCGCGCTGGGCAGGATCTCCTCGCTCGCCGCCCTGGTGACTGCCGCCCTGGCCCCCCTCTATGCCTGGTGGATCGTGCGCGACGCGGCGGTGGTCGCCGCCTTGGTGGGGCTGGCCGTGCTCATCTACTGGCGGCACAAGGACAACATCCGCAAGCTCCTGCGCGGCGAAGAGGCCGGCTTCGGCCGCAAGACCTGACACGCTGCCATGGCCTGGTTCCAGAAGGAGATGGACTACGCCAGGGAGAGCCTGGCCGCCGCCTCACAGGCCGCCATCGACCGCGCCGGCGAGAAGCTCTCCGAGGTCATGGGCGAGGGGGTGCGCCTGGCCGGCCGCGAGCTGCGCGAGGTGGTGGAGAGCGCCAGCCGCGAGATCGACGCCAAGCTGGACAAGATCTCCGAGGAGCTGCACAGCCAGCGTCAGTTCACCAAGGACGACGTGCGCGAGCTGGTCGACTATGCCGCCGAGCGGCTCTCCAATGTGCTCGACGAGCGCATCGCCGTGATGAAGCGGGAGATCTCGGAGCTGGTGCGGGAGAAGACCGAGTATTTCAAGGCCGAGGTCGATGCCTTCTTCATCCAGCGCCAGCAGGACCTCGCCCGCGAGCGCCGGCGCATGGTGCTCAACATCGCGCTGGCCCTGGCCGCCTCGCTCGCCGTCGCCGTGGTGGGGCTGTGGTACAAGGGCATCATTGGCGGTGCGGAGGTGGACATGTTCACCGTCTTCCGCATCGTACTCGCGGCGCTCACCGGTGGCTACGGGGTCTATCTGGCGGTCAACCTGCTCACCCGCTGGCTGCGCCTGTCCGAGCACCGCAAGGATATGCTCTTCCTGGCCGCCCGCTACTGGGGCGTGTTGCGACCGACCAGTCTGTTCGGCACCTTCGTCATGCTCGTCCTGGCGGCGATCGTGCTCCTGCTGCTCGCCTTCCCCGAGCAGGTGGCGGGCTGGCTGGGCTTCAAGTGGCCGCTGGCGCGTTGACCGTTCATGGCCGATGGGTCACCCTACCGACGAAAAAGCACATGCCGGCCATGAACGGTTCCCTCACCCCCAACCCCTCTCCCGCACGCGGGCGAGGGGAGATTCGAGAGTCGCTACGCGACTTTCATCGTAATTGGCGCGAGCGCGTCCAGCTCCCAGCGCGGCCGCACGCTGAAGCCCCCGTCCGTGACGCCCTGCGCCAGACGCAGGGCACCGGCATACGCGATCATGGCGCCGTTGTCGGTGCACAGCGACAGGGGCGGGTAGAACACCGTAAAGCCGTGCCTTTGCGCCTCGACCGTCAGCCGGGTACGCAACGCCTGGTTGGCACCCACACCGCCCGCCACCACCAGCCGTCTGAGCCCCGTCGTCTTGAGCGCGGCCAGCGCCTTCTCGGTAAGCACGTCCACCACGGCCAGCTGGAAGGCGGCGGCGATATCGGCAGCAGAATCCGGACCGAGCCGGTTGTAGAGGGTCAGGACCGCGGTCTTCAGGCCGGCGAAGCTGAAATCCAGATTGCCGCTTGCGAGCATGGGACGCGGCAGGCGGTGTTTGTAAGGGTCGCCATGCGTGGCGAGCTGGGCCACGGCCGGGCCGCCGGGATAGCCGAGCCCCAGGAGCTGTGCCGTCTTGTCGAAGGCCTCGCCGGCGGCATCGTCCAGGGTCTCGCCCAAGAGGGTGTAACGGCCGACCCCGTCCACGCGCATCAGTTGGGTGTGGCCGCCGGACACCAGCAGGGCGACGAAGGGAAAGTCCGGCTGCGGCACTGAGAGCATGGGGGAGAGCAGATGCCCCTCCAGGTGGTGCACGGGGATGGCCGGTATGGCGAGTGCAAAGGCCAGGCCGCTGGCCAGGCCCGCCCCCACCAGCAGCGCGCCGGCCAGGCCAGGCCCCTGGGTGTAGGCCACCGCGTCGAGGTCCTCCAGGGTCAGCCCGGCCTCGGTGAGGACCCGGCGGATCAGCCGGGGCGCGCGGCGGACGTGGTCGCGGGAGGCGAGCTCCGGCACGACGCCACCGTACTCGGCGTGCATCGCCACCTGGGAGTGCAGCGCTTGGGCGAGCAGGCCGCGGTCGGTGTCATACAGGGCGACCCCGGTTTCGTCACAGGAGGTTTCCAGACCCAGTACCAGCATGTCGGGTGGATGATCAGAATTCCGGGATATTGAAACACAGACTGGCTCTGAGATATATTGCTCTCTTTACCGAATCACCGAAGGAATCGCATGCCTAGCGTACGCGTCAAGGAAAACGAGCCGTTCGAGGTGGCCCTGCGCCGCTTCAAGCGCACGATCGAGAAGACGGGCCTGCTCACCGAGCTGCGGGCCCGCGAGTACTACGAAAAGCCCACCCAGGAGCGCAAGCGCAAATTGGCCGCCGCCATCAAGCGCCAGCACAAGCGACTGCGCAGCCAGCAACTCCCCCCCAAGCTGTACTGATACGCGTCCGACCGCACCGGCCGCATGTCGCTCAAGGCCCGCATCAATGAGGACATGAAGGCGGCCCTGCGTGCGCGGGAGACCGAGCGCCTGTCCGCCATACGCCTGCTGGTCGCGGCCATCAAGCAGCGCGAGATCGACACGCGCACGGAGCTCGACGACGCCGGTGTGGTGGCCGTCGTCGACAAGCTCATCAAGCAGCGGCGCGATTCCGTGGCCCAATACACCGCCGCCGGCCGGCAGGACCTGGCCGACAGGGAGCAGGCGGAGATCGACGTCCTGTCCGCCTATCTGCCCCAGGCGCTGAGCGCCGCCGAGGTGGATGACCTCGTCCGCCAGGCCATTGCCGAGACCGGGGCGGCGGGGGCGCGCGACATGGGCAAGGTCATGGCCTGGCTCAAGCCCAGGCTGGCGGGCCGTGCCGACATGACCGCGGTCTCCGCCCAGGTCAAGGCGGCCCTGGGCTAATTCACCCCACGGTCTAGAATCCTGGTATGGCCAGGATTCCCGAGGCGTTCATCCGTGAGCTGCTCGACCGCACCGACATCGTCGGCGTGATCGAGGGCTACGTCCCCCTGCGCCGGGCCGGCGCCAATTACCTGGCGCGCTGCCCCTTCCACAACGAAAAGACCCCCTCCTTCACCGTCTCGCCGACCAAGCAGTTCTACCACTGTTTCGGTTGCGGCGCGCATGGCACGGCGCTGACCTTCCTGATGGAACACGCCGGCCTGAGCTTCGTCGACGCGGTGCACGAGTTGGCCGGGCGGGTCGGCCTGCGCGTGCCGGAGGAGGCGGCGCCCGCGCGCCCCGAGGACGACCGCCGGGAGCGGCTCCTGGCGGTGCTGGCGCAGGCGGACCAGTTCTACCGTCAGACGCTGCGGTCGAGCGTACAGGCGATCGACTACCTGAAAGGGCGTGGGCTGACGGGCAAGAGCGCGGCCCGCTTCGGGCTGGGCTACGCCCCGGACGAGTGGCAGGGGCTCGCCCGTGCCTTCACCGATTACCAGGACCCGCTGCTGGAGGCGGCGGGGTTGGTCATCGTCGGCGAGCAGGGGCGGCGCTACGACCGATTCCGCGGCCGGGTGATGTTCCCCATCCGCAACGAACGCGGCCAGGTGATCGGTTTTGGTGGTCGCGTCGTCGGGGTGGGCGAGCCCAAGTACCTCAACTCACCGGAGACGCCCGTCTTCGCCAAGGGGCGCGAACTCTACGGTCTGCACGAGGCGCGACGCGCCATCCAGCAGGCCGGGGAAGTGGTGGTGGTCGAGGGCTACATGGACGTGGTCATGCTGGCGCAGCAGGGGGTGGACAACGCAGTCGCCACCCTGGGCACGGCCGTCACGGACGAGCAGGTCAGGCGTCTGATGCGTCTGGCCGACAGCATCGTCTTCGCCTTCGACGGCGACGCCGCCGGGCGCAAGGCCGCCTGGCGGGCCTTGGAGAACAGCCTGGCGCAGCTCCCGGACGGCAAGCGGGTCGCCTTCCTGTTCCTGCCCGAGGGCGAGGATCCGGACAGCTATGTGCGCCGCCACGGTGCCACCGCCTGGCGACAACTGCTCGCGGACGCCATCCCGTTGTCCGATTACCTGGTGGATACCCTGTCGCGCCGTACCGAGCTCGGCTCGCAGGAGGGGCGGGTGAAACTGATCAAACTGGCTGAGCCCTATCTACGGCAGATGACACAGGCCCCGCTGCTCGCCGGCGCTCTGCGCCGGCGTCTGGCCGAGCTCACCGGCCTGCCGGCCGGCAGCCGGGGGTATGCTGCCAGGACAGGCCCCACGCCGTCACCGGCGCGTCCGCCCAGGGTGCGCCCTTCGCCGTGGCGAACCGCCCTGCTGGCCGTACTGCATGACCCCGGGCTCGCCTCCAATGTCGACGTCACCCCGGAGGGCCCCAACACCGAGGCCCAACTTCTGCAGGCCGTGCTTGATATCCTGCAGGCCAATCCCCATCTTGCGTCTACCCGCGATGTCATCGAGGCCTTTCGCGGTCGGCCCGAACAGCCGGCTTTGCAGCGCCTGGCCGCCGAGCTGTTGGCATTGGGCGAGGGCTATGACGCCGCTGCCGATCTGCGGGCGGCGCTCGAGCGAATCAGGCAGCAGGCCCGCCGTCGCGAAGTTGAGTTGTTGAGTCGCAAACCCCTGGCCGAACTGTCCCCGGAGGAGCAACAACGCCTGCGTGCCTCCCTGCGCGGCAGGAAACCGGTCAGCGCGGCGGATGTCAAAGGGCCTGATGCGTGAAACGTCGTTTTCCTGGTGTATAATCAAACGTTTTTCCTCGAACCTCTAACGCGAGTCAGTTGAGCAATGTCTACCCAGAAGAAGTCGGTCAAGACGGCATCATCCACACCCGCCAAAACTGAAGCCAAGACAGGCACCAAGGCCGCGGCCAAACCCCAAGACAAGGCTGAGGTCAAGGCCGCTGCGGTGAACCAACAGGCCAAGGCGGTGGCACCCTCGGCCGAGGCGGGGGAGGGCTCCGCTGCGCGTGGACGCCCCGGCCGCAAGCCGGGGCAGAAGGCCGTGAGCGCGAAGCAGCAGGCCGCCCAGAACCTGGTCAACGCCCTGCAGGCCAAGACCGAGGGTAAGGCCGACCAGGAGGACCGGCGCACCCGGCTCAAGGCCTTGATCCTTCTGGGCAAGGAGCGCGGCTACCTGACCTATGCCGAGATCAACGACCACCTGCCGGACGACATGCTGGATGCCGAACAGATCGAGGGCATCATCAGCATGATCAACGACATGGGCATCCAGGTCTACGACGAGGCGCCCGATGCCGAGACCCTGCTCATGGCCGAGAGCACGCCCGCGGTGGCCGACGAAGACGTCGTCGAGGAGGCCGAGGCGGCGCTGTCCAGCGTCGACTCCGAATTCGGCCGCACCACCGACCCCGTGCGCATGTACATGCGCGAGATGGGAACGGTGGAGCTGCTCACGCGCGAAGGCGAGATCGAGATCGCCAAGCGCATCGAGGAAGGCCTCAAGCACATGGTGCAGGCGATCTCCGCCTGTCCGCTCACCATTGCCCAGATCCTGGAGATGGCCGAGAAGGTCGAGCGCGACGAGATGCGCATTGACGAGCTGGTCGACGGCCTGATGGACAGCCAGGGCGAGGACATCAACCTGGAGCTGGCGGAGGCCGAGGAGGTGAGCGCCGACGAGGACGAGGAGGAAGGCGAAGAGGCCGGTAGCGGTGGCATGAGCGCCGCGAGCCTGGCCCAGCTCAAGGCCGACTCGCTCGAACGCTTCGCCGCCATCCGCAAGTGCTACCAGAAGATGCTGGCCGCGCGCAGCAAGCAGGGCCTGGACAGCAAGCAGTACAAGAAGCTGCAGGAGGAGATCTCCAACCACCTGATGGGCATCCGCTTTACCGCCCGCCAGGTGGAAAACCTCTGCGAGACCGTGCGCAACCTGGTCGAGGAGGTGCGCAGCCACGAACGCGCGATCATGGACATCGCCGTCAACAAGTGCGGCATGCCGCGCAGCCACTTCATCAAGGTCTTCCCGGGCAATGAAGGCGCGCTCGACTGGGTCGCCGGCGAGATCGCCGCCGGCAAGCCCTACAGCGAGCTGCTCGCCCGCCATCAATACGACATCAACGAGCACCAGCAGAAGTTGGCCGACCTGCAGGCGCGCGTCGGCCTGCCGGTCAAAGAGCTCAAGGACATCAACAAGCAGATGTCCACCGGCGAGGCCAAGGCCCGCCGCGCCAAGCGCGAGATGATCGAGGCCAACCTGCGCCTGGTGATCTCCATCGCCAAGAAATACACCAACCGCGGGCTGCAGTTCCTGGACCTGATCCAGGAGGGCAACATCGGCCTCATGAAGGCGGTGGACAAGTTCGAATACCGGCGCGGCTACAAGTTCTCGACCTATGCCACCTGGTGGATCCGCCAGGCGATCACCCGCTCGATCGCCGATCAGGCGCGCACCATCCGCATCCCGGTGCACATGATCGAGACCATCAACAAGATGAACCGCATCAGCCGGCAGATCCTCCAGGAGACCGGCCAGGAGCCGGACCCGGCCACGCTCGCCGCGCGCATGGAGATGCCCGAGGAAAAGATCCGCAAGATCATGAAGATCTCCAAGGAGCCGATCTCCATGGAGACCCCCATCGGCGACGACGAGGACAGCCACCTGGGCGACTTCATCGAGGACGCCTCCACCGTGGCGCCGGCCGACGCGGCCATGTACTCCAGCCTGCAGGCCGTGACGCAGGAAATCCTCGACTCGCTGACCCCGCGGGAGGCCAAGGTCCTGCGCATGCGCTTCGGCATCGAGATGAACACCGACCACACCCTGGAGGAGGTCGGCAAACAATTCGATGTCACGCGCGAGCGCATCCGCCAGATCGAGGCCAAGGCGCTCAGGAAGCTGCGCCATCCCTCGCGTTCCGAGCGCCTGCGCAGCTTCCTGGATTGATCACCCGGGGCGGGGTATCCCGCCCCACGGGCCTCTAGCTCATGCTGGTTAGAGCAGCGGACTCATAATCCGTTGGTGCTGGGTTCGACTCCCAGGGGGCCCACCAACATCACCCCCTTCATAAGTCCATGCGACCGGGGGCGATAGGCGCAGCCGGAGTAGGCGGTCGCGCCGGGACCGGCTGCGGCTGCTGGGCCAGGGTGGCCCCAGTCAGGTTTCTTCCCGCAGCACCGCCATGGGTGGCGCTGCCAGGGCGGTGCGGGTGCTCATCCACAGATTGATGGCAACACACAGCAGACCCAGCGCCGGACCGGCGGCGAAGAGCCAGGGGTCGGGGGCGTAGCGCGCGAATTCAAAGACCTGGGCGGCCAGGACCCAGCCAATCGCCGCGGCCGCCCCGGCGGCGAGCAGGCCGGCGAGGAGGCCGATGGCTAGGTACTCTGTGCGTTGCGAGGCCACGACCTGGCTGCGGCTGGCGCCCAGGGTGCGCATCAGGGCGGCCTCGCGCAGGCGTTCGCCCTGGCTGCTCAGGAGCGCGGTGTAGAGGACCAGCACCCCGGCGCCGAGGGCGAACAGGAAGACGAGCTGCACGGCGGCGATCATGCGGTCCATGAGGTCGAGTGCCTGTTGCAGGATGGCCGAGGTGTCGATCACGCTGAGGTTGGGAAAGGCGCGCACCAGATCGGTCATGCGGCCGGCCTGGTCCGCTTCGAGGCGGAAGCTAGTGATGTAGCTGGCAGGAAAGCCCGCCAGGAGGCCGGGGGTGGTGATGACGAAGAAGTTGACCTGCATGGAGTCCCAGTCGAGCTCGCGCACGTTGGTCACCGGGGCGCTGAAGGTCTGCCCGTCCACTTACCATGTGAGGCGGTCGCCGATCTTAACGCCCAGCGTCCTGGCGATACCCGCTTCGATGGACAGGGCTCCGCGCTCGAAATCCGTGGGTGTGAACCACTGGCCCTGACTCAGGCGGTTGTGGCCGGGTAGCGTCCGCATGAAGGAGAGGTTGAATTCGCGCTCGACCAGGTTGCGGGTGCGCTCCTCGGCATAGTCCTCGGGGCGCACGGGGCGTTCGTTGATCGCCATCAGGCGTCCGCGCACCATCGGGTAGAGGGTCGGTTCGGGCAGGCCGTTGGCGCGGAAGAAGTCGAGCAGGGCCTCGCGCTGCTCGGGCTGGATGTTGATGATGAAGCGGTTGGGCGCGTCCGGCGGGGTCTTGGCGCGCCAGGCCTCGATCAGGTCGCCGCGGGTGAAGGCGAGCAGCAGGATGGCGGTCAAACCCAGGGCCAGGGCGACGATCTGCAGGGTATTGGCATGACCGCGCCGGCGCAGGTTGGCCAGGCCGTAGCGCCAGGCGAAGCTCGAACGGTGGCCGGCCAGGGCCGCCAGTTGCAGGCTGGCTAGACCGGCCAGGGCGAAGAGGGCTGCGGCGGCGGCAAAGCCGCCCAAGGCATAGGCGGCCAGTTTGGCATTGCCGGTTTGCCAGACGACGAGGGCGGTCAGTGCGATGAGACCGGCGGCATAGGCGAGAAGCGGCCGGGCGCGGGGTCTGCCGGCCTCGCGGCGCAGGACGTGCAGAGCGGGTACGCGCTTGAGTTGCATGAGCGGCGGCAGGGCGAAGCCGAGCAGCAGTACGTAGCCGGTGATGACGCCCTGCAGCGCCGGCAGGGCGGAGGGCTGCGGCAGCGGCGTGCCGATCAGGTCGTCGAGGAGCCGCCCGATCAGCGCCTGTGCGAGATACCCGGACGCACAGCCCAGCAAGCCGGCGACCGCGCCCAGGACGATGAACTGCCCGCCGAAGAGCCGCACCAGTTGCCCCTGGCCTGCGCCGAGACAACGCATGATGGCGTAGCCGTCGTAATGGCGCTCGACGTAGCGTCGGGTGGCCAGGCTGACGGAGACCGCCGCCAGGATGACGGCCAGGAACGCCGTGAGCCCAAGAAAGGTCTGCGCACGATCCAGGCCTTCGCGCACTTCCGGGCGCGCGTCCTCCAGGCCCTGGAGCTGCTGGCCACGGGTCAGGCGGGGCTCGAGCCAGGCGCGATAGGCCCCCACCGCAGTCGCATCGCCGGCGACATGGAGCTGGTAGCGGATGCGGCTGCCCGGCTGGACGAGGCCGGTGGCGGCGACATCGTCGAGGTGCATCATCACGCGGGGGGCGAGGTTGAGGATGGACAAGCCCGTGTCGGGCTCGTGTTCCAGGCTGGCGGCAATCGCAAAAGACGCATCGCCGAGTTCGAGGCGCTCGCCGCGCGAGACCCCCGTGAGGCTCGCGAAGCGTGGATCGACCCAGACGCTGCCGCGCGGCGGTCCGTGCCGCACTACGGTCACCCCGGCGTGGCTGGCGATGCGCAGGCTGCCGCGCAGGGGATAGCCGGGACCCACCGCCTTGACGGCGGCGAGCTGGGCCCCGTCGGCGGTGCGTGCCATGCTGACGAAGGAGAGGCTCTGCGCCGTGGCGAGCCCGCGCGCACGGGCCGCTTCGAGGTATTCGGCCGGGAGCGGGTGGTCGGCACTCACCAGGAGGTCGGCCCCCAGGAGCTGGTGGGCGTTGAGGACCAGGGCCTGGCGCACGCGATCGGCGAAGAAACTCACACTGGTGATGCTGGCCACCGCCACGAGCAAGGCCAGGAACAAGGCGGTGAGCTCACCGGCGCGCAGGTCGCGCAGGAAGAAACGCAGGGTCAGCCCCATCGCTCAGTCCGCGGCGAGCCGGCCGGCGATGAGGTGGACCTGGCGGCCGCAGCGGCGCGCCAGGTGTTCGTCGTGCGTGACCAGGATGAGGGTGGTGCCGGCCTCGGCATTGAGCTCGAACATGAGGTCGATCACCGCCGCGCCGGTGGCGGCATCGAGATTGCCGGTGGGTTCGTCCGCCAGCAGCAGCCGCGGGCGTACGACGAAGGCGCGGGCCAGCGCCACGCGCTGCTGCTCGCCCCCGGACAGGTGCTTGGGGTAGTGGGCTAGACGCTCCGCCAGGCCCACGCGGGCAAGCATCTGCCGCGCACGCGCGCCGGCATCCTCGGCGCCGAGCAACTCGAGCGGCAGCATGACGTTTTCCAGGGCGGTGAAGGCCGGTAGGAGCTGGAAGGACTGGAAGACGAATCCGAGCAGCCGGGCACGCAGCCGGGCGCGGCCGTCCTCGTCCAGTGGGGTGAGGGGGGTGCCATCCAGCCAGACCTCGCCGGCGCTGGGTAGGTCCAGTCCGGCCATGAGGCCCAGCAGGGTCGATTTGCCCGAGCCGGAGGCGCCGACGATGGCCACGGCCTCGCCCGCATGGGCGCTGAAGTTGATATCCTCCAGGATGGTGAGGGTCGCCTCGCCGCTCGTCACTCGCTTGGTGAGCCCTGCGGTGCGAACGATCGCGGTGTCCGGCGCTCCTAGATCCATGCGTATCTTCCTGTTCGCGTTATTGTTCGGGTGGCTGACCGCCGCTGCGCAGGCGGCCGGCAATACCATCCTCGTGTTGGGTGACAGTCTCTCTGCGGCCTATGGGCTGCCGGCTCGGGCCGGCTGGGTCGCGCTATTGGAGGAGCGGCTGCGCGCGCAAAAGTTCAACCACCGCGTGGTCAACGCGAGCGTGAGCGGCGAGACGAGCGCCGGCGGGGCGAGTCGCATCGGCCCCTTGCTCGAACAGCACAAGCCTGTCGTGCTGATCCTCGCCCTGGGCGGCAACGACGGGCTACGCGGACTGCCGATCGAGCAGTTGCGCCAGAACCTGGACCGCACCATCCGCGCGGCCAAGGCCCGCGGTGCCCACGTCGTCCTGGTCGGCATGCGCATGCCGCCCAACTTCGGGCCGGCCTATACGCGCGCGTTCGCCGCCGTCTATGAAGAGCTCGCACGCCGGCACCGCACGGCCTATGTGCCCTTCCTGCTGGAGGGGTTCGCCGACCGTCCCGAGTATTTTCTGCCTGACGGCATCCACCCGACGGCCGCCGCCCAGCCGCTCATGCTCGAGCAGGTGTGGAAGGCCCTGGCGCCGTTGTTGCAGCGATAGACGCGACCCCGAGCCGGGGCCACGACTGGTCGCTGCAACGGCCGGTGATGACGGCCCGGTCGTGCACAGGCCCTTGAACGGATTACTCCGCCCGGCCTTTGGCGGCGGTGAGCTTCTCCTTGATGCGCGCCGACTTGCCGGAGCGGCTGCGCAGGTAGTAGAGCTTGGCCCGGCGTACGTCGCCGCGCCGCTTGACCTCGATCGAAGCGACCAGCGGGGAGTAGGTCTGGAAGGTCCGCTCCACGCCCTCGCCGGCGGAGATCTTGCGCACGATGAAGGAGGAGTTCAGGCCCCGGTTGCGCTTGGCGATCACCACGCCCTCGTAGGCCTGCAGGCGCTCGCGGTTGCCCTCCTTGACCTTGACCTGCACCACCACGGTGTCGCCGGGGCCGAACTCCGGCACGGTCTTGCCCAGGCGGGCGATCTCTTCCTTTTCCAACTGCTCGATCAGGTTCATGGTCTTCCTTTCGTCTTGTTGGCCCCAGAGGTCTGTCGGACAGACATGACGCCGTTTTCACGATCACGCCCCGAATGCCTCCGGGACACCTTCTGAACGGATTTCGTCCAGCAAAACCTGCTCCTCCGCGCTCAGGCGCCGGTGCGCGAGCAACTCCGGCCGCCGCGCGAGGGTGCGGCGCAGGGCCTCTCTCAGGCGCCAGCGGGCGATGGCGGCGTGGTCGCCGCTGCGCAGCACCTCGGGCACCTTGAACCCCAGGTAGTCCTCCGGCCGGGTGTAGTGCGGGTAGTCCAGCAGCCCGTCGGCGAAGGAGTCCTGCGCCGCCGAGTCCTCGTGCCCCAGCACGCCGGGCTGCTGGCGGATGACCGCGTCGAGCAGCACCATGGCCGGCAGCTCGCCGCCGGAGAGGACATAGTCGCCGATCGACACCTCCTCCAGCGCGTGGCGCTCAAAGAGGCGCTCGTCGATGCCCTCATAGCGGCTCGCCAGCAGCACCAGGGCAGGTTCGCGCGCCAACTCGCAAACCAGCGCATGATCCAGCACCCGCCCCTGCGGCGAGAGATGCAGCATGCGCGGCTTCGTCACGCCCTCCCAGGCGAGCGCCGTCTTTACGGCGGTGAGCGTCAGGTCGAGCGGCTCGGCCAGCATCACCATGCCCGGGCCGCCGCCGAAGGGCCGGTCGTCCACCGTGCGATAGTTGTCGCAGGTGAAGTCGCGCGGGTCCCAGCAGCGCAACCGCACCCGGCCGCTCTTCACCGCCCGGCCGCTCACCCCGAAGTCGGTGAGCGCGGCGAACATCGCCGGGAAGAGCGTGACGACGTGGTAGCTCGGCGTCACACTCAGTAGTCCGCTTCCCAGTCGACGCGGATTACCCCCGCCTCGAGGTCGACCACCACGACGATGGGGGCGGTGAAGGGGATCAGGCGTTCGCGTTCGGCCACCACCCGCAGCACGTCGTGCGCACCGGTCTCCAGCAGACCCTCCACGCGCCCCAGCATCTCGCCGGCGACGTTCACCACCTCCAGGCCGATCAGATCGTCCCAGTAGTATTCATCCGCGGCAGGGGGCGGCAGCTCGGCACGCGCCACCGCGATCTCCATGCCGCGCAGACGCTCGGCCGCATCCCGGTCTTCCACCCCGGCGAGTTGCACGAGGAGATAGCGCCCGTGCGGCCGCCCCTGCAACAGTTCCTTCGCCTGCCACACACCCTTGGCACCCAGGCGCCAGAGCGGGTAGTCGAGCAGACTGTCCAACCACTCGGTGTAGGGCTGGACCTTGACCCAGCCGCGCACACCGTAGGGGGCGGCGATCCGCCCCATGACCACCAGGTCCTCGGCGGTCGTCTCCGCCTCAGGCCGCCTTCTGGGCACGCACCAGCCTGGCGACGGTGTCGCTCACCTGGGCGCCGACGCCCTGCCAGTAGGCCAGGCGCTCACGATTGATGCGAAGGTTTTCCTCGTGCTCGGCGGCGACCGGGTTGTAGAAGCCGATGCGCTCGATGAAGCGGCCGTCGCGACGGCAGCGCGAATCGGCCACCACGATGTTGTAGAAGGGGCGCTTTTTGGCGCCGCCACGGGCAAGTCTGATCGTCACCATAACAATTCGTGTCCTCTAGTCTGGGCCGTCGCCGGCCTTCGGGGAACTGCAAATGATAGCGGGCGCGGTGCGGCTATGCAAGCCGTTGTTTTTGTTAACCAGGAGCCTGTCGGACTTAACACCCCATGCGCGTTGCCCCGACAAAGCGATGGATGCAAGGCGGAGGGCGAAGGCAATGGTCATTCCATTGCCGAGCCCGACAACGCCGCAGACGCGCTTTGTCGGGGAAACCCGAAGGGACGGGGGATTAAGTCCGACAGGCTCCTGGGCATGACGCCCGTCAGCGCATCCCCGGGAGCATGCCCTTCATGCCGCGCATCATCTTGGCCAGCCCCCCCTTGCCGAGCGATTTCATCATCTTCTGCGCCTGCTCGAACTGATTGAGGAGCCGGTTGACCTCCTGCACCGTCACCCCGGCGCCTGCGGCGATGCGGCGCTTGCGCGAGGCCTTGAGGATGGCCGGGTTGCGCCGCTCCTGCGGGGTCATGGCGTTGATGATGCCCTCGATGCGCCGCATCTGCTTTTCACCCATGGCCAGGTCGGCCGCACCGAGCTGGCCAGCACCGGGCAGTTTGTCCATGAGGCTGGACAGCCCCCCCAGCTTCTTCATCTGCTGGATCTGCGCCTTGAAGTCCTCGAGGTCGAAGCCCTTGCCCTTCTTCAGCTTCTCGACGGCCTTGAGCGCCTCCTGCTGGTCGACCGCACGATGGGCCTCCTCGATGAGCGAGAGCACGTCGCCCATGCCGAGGATGCGCGAGGCCATGCGCTCGGGGTGGAAGACCTCGATGCCGGTGAGCTTCTCGCCCACGCCCACGAACTTGATCGGCTTGCCGGTGATGAAGCGCACCGACAGGGCCGCGCCGCCGCGGGCGTCACCGTCGAGCTTGGTGAGCACCACGCCGGTGAGCGGCAGGGCCTCGTTGAAAGCGCGCGCCGTGTTGACGGCGTCCTGACCCTGCATGGCGTCGACCACGAACAGCGTCTCCACCGGCTTGAGCGCGGCGTGCAACTGTTGGATCTCGCGCATCATGTCAGCGTCCACGTGCAGCCGCCCGGCGGTGTCCACGATCAGCACGTCGAAGAAATGGCGCCGGGCGTAGTCCAGGGCGGCACGGGCGATGTCCTCCGGCTTCTGATCAGGGCTGGAGGGGAAAAACTCGGCTTCCGCCTGGGCGGCCACAGTCTTCAACTGGTCGATGGCGGCCGGACGGTAGACGTCGCAGCTTACGAGCAGGATCTTTTTCTTGCCTTGGCTACGGATGATGCGCGCGAGCTTGCCGCAGGTGGTGGTCTTGCCCGAGCCCTGCAGTCCCGCCATGAGGATGACGGCCGGGGGTTGGCTGGCGAAATTGAGCGGCACGGCGGCGCTGCCCATCAGCGCGGTGAGCTCCTTGTGCACCACGCCGATCAGGGCCTGGCCCGGGGTGAGCGATTGCAGCACCTCCTGGCCCAGGGCCTTCTCCTTCACACGGGCGAGAAAATCGCGCACCACGGGCAGCGCCACGTCGGCCTCCAGCAGGGCCACGCGGACCTCCCGCAGGGCCTCCTGGATGTTGTCCTCGGTGAGCCGCCCCTGGCCGCGCAGGTTCTTGACGACGCGGGAGAGGCGCTGGGTGAGATTGTCGAACATGGTTGGGGCGCGCTTCGTTGCGATAAACTGATCCGGTCCACAAGTCTAACAAACATCCCCATCTCACCATGGCCCAGGGCTGGCTCTTCCTCATCTGCGCGGTCGCTTATCTCGGCCTTGCCGTGCTCCTCTGGCCGGGGCGCGGGGTTTGTTGCAAGAGTGCGGTCGCGGCACGCGCCCTGCCCCTGCTGCCTTTCCTGCTTCACGTCTACCTCCTGTATCGCGACGTCTTCGTCGGCCCCGGCATCGCCCTGGGCTTCGCCGTGTCGCTGTCCGCCGTGGCGGCGCTGACCGTGTTGGTGCACAGCCTGGCCGCCTGGCGCTATCCCCTGGCCGGGCTGCAGGCGCTGGTGATGGGCTTTGCCGGGGCGATGGTCGCACTGCATGGCGTCATGCGCGACGCGAGCCCGGTGCCGCACAGCGACCTGCCGGCCTTCACCGCGCACCTGCTGATGGCGATGACCGCCTATAGCCTGTTCACCATCGCCGCCCTGCATGCCCTGCTCATGGCGGTGGTGGAAAAGCATCTGCACAAGCCGGTGCCGCCCCGCCTGGTCACTGCGCTGCCGCCGCTGCTCACCCTGGAGCGCCTGCTCTTCACCCTGATCGGTGTGGGTTTCGTCTTGCTCACCCTGACCCTCGCCTCCGGCATCGTCTTCTCCGAGGAGGTCTTCGGCAAGCCCTTGCCGTTCAATCACAAGACGGTCTTCGGCATCACCTCCTGGCTGGTCTTCGCTGGGCTCCTCATCGGCCGGCGCGTCTACGGCTGGCGCGGCCGCACGGCCATCACCTGGACCCTAGCCGGCTTCGTCTTCCTGCTGCTGGCCTATGTGGGGGTCAAATTCGTGCTGGAGGTCATTCTCGGGCGTGCTTGACACCCGCTGGGGGGCGGCCGAGACTATCTCCGTCAGTATGCGCTCGGTTTCCGCTTGGACGAGATCCCCTTAGGCGCGCTGCTCGCCGCGCTCGCCCTGCTCCTTATCCTATCTGCGTTCTTCTCCTGCTCCGAGACGAGCATGATGGCGGTCAACCGCTATCGGCTCCGCCATCTGGCCCGCTCGGGCCATGGTGGCGCGCGCTTGGCGGAATGGCTGCTGGCGCAGACCGATCGGCTGTTGTCGGTAATCCTGCTCGGCAACAACCTGGTCAACGCCGCAGCGGCGGCGCTGGTGACCGTGATCGCCTTCCGCCTGTTCGGCGAGAACGAGGTGGTCCTGTCGCTCGCCACGGTCAGCGTCACCTTTCTGATCCTGGTCTTCTCCGAGGTGACCCCCAAGGTCCTGGGGGCCAGCTATGCCGAGCGCATCGTGCCGGTGGTGAGCTACGTCCTGGCCGTGCTGCTGAAACTGGCCAGCCCGGTGATCTGGTTCATCAACCTGTTCGTGCGCGCCCAGATCCGCCTGCTGCGCCTGAAGTCGCCCAAGGAGCTCTCTGCCGAGCCCATGGGCGTGGAGGAGCTGCGTACCCTGCTGGCCGAGTCGGGTAACTTCCTGCCCAAGGCGCACCGCGGCATCCTCATGAATCTGTTCGAGCTGGAGAAGATCACGGTGGACGACGTCATGTGTCCGCGCGGCCACATCGAGGCGATCGACCTGGAGCTCGACGAGAGCGAGATCCGCCAACAGATCCAGACCAGTCACCACGACCGGCTGCCCGTCTATGCCGGGGAGCTCAACAACGTGCAGGGCATCCTCGAGGTGCGCCGGGCGCTGGCGCGCCAACTCGAGGAACCGCTCGACCAGGCGGCGCTGCGGGAGCTGTTGCGCGAGCCCTACTACATCCCTTCCGGCACCCCGCTGCTCACCCAACTCACCCATTTCCAGAACAACCGGCAATCGTTGGGCCTGGTGGTGGACGAGTACGGCGAGCTCTTGGGCTTGATCACGCTGGGGGACATCCTGGAGGAGATCGTCGGCGAGTTCGCCGCGGTCACCCCGCTGCCGGTGAGCCGCTGGCAGCCGCAGCCGGACGGGAGCTACCTGGTCGAGGGACGGGCCAGCCTGCGCGAGCTCAACCGCAAGCTCAACCTCGCCTTCCCACTCGAAGGCCCCCGCACCCTGAACGGGCTTATCCTGGAACAACTGGAGGACATCCCCGAGGCGGGGGTGAGTCTCAAGATTGCCGGCATCCCGGTCGAGATCGTGCAGGTGCAGGACCGCATGGTGAAGACGGCGCGCATCTTACCGCCCCGGCCTTGAGGCCGGCCGGTGGGTTGGGGATCAAGGGGGGTGTGACCCGGACCACAGACGTCTGGGGTATGATGGTTTACTAAAGCGTCGACGGTATCCAGCCGTTATAGGACGAGTCGCTAGCGGAGTCGAAACAGGGTGGTCGCGGTCAACGTCGGTGCCAATCTGACAGGTCTGTGCAGGGCCCTGGTCCAGCAGGGCCTGCTCAGCCCGGAAGAGGGCGAGAATCTACAGGATCAGGCCAAGAGCGCGCGCGAGAGCTTTCTCGGGCATCTCTTGCGCACGCGCCGCTTTCGTGCCGACCAGATCGCCGCCTTCGCCTCGGTCACCTTCGGCATCCCCTATCTGAATCTGGATGCGCTCGATCCCCATGTCCTGCCCAAGGGCGTGGTGGACCCCAAGATCGTCCAGAAGAACCGCATCCTGCCCATCGGTCAGCGCGGCAACAAGCTCTTCGTCGCCCTCTCCGACCCGAGCAACATCCAGGCGCTGGACGACGTCAAGTTCCAGACCGGTCTCACGGTGGAGCCCATCGTCGTCGAGGACGACAAGCTGGGGCGGCTGCTCGACCAATACGGCGAGGCGCCCGAGGAGGACATCCTCAAGAAGATCGAGACGGAGGATCTCAACCTCGAGTTCAGCGACGAGGAGGCCCAGGCCTCGCTCGACACCGCCGCGGCGGCCGATGTCGATGACGCGCCGGTGGTGCGCTATCTGCAGAAGATCATGCTGGATGCGATCAACAGCGGCGCCTCCGACATCCACTTCGAGCCCTACGAGAAGCATTACCGCATCCGCTTCCGCATGGATGGTGTGCTCTACGAGGTCGCCTCACCCCCCCTGGCGATCAAGGAGAAGCTCGCCTCACGCATCAAGGTCATCTCCAAGCTGGACATCTCCGAGAAGCGCATTCCCCAGGACGGGCGCCTCAAGCTGGTGGTCTCGCGCAACAAATCGGTGGACTTCCGGATCTCCACGCTGCCCACCCTGTATGGCGAGAAGATCGTCATGCGGATCCTGGACTCGACCACGGCGCTGCAGAAGAAGATCGACGAGCTGGGCTACGAGCCGGAGCAGTTGAAGGCCCTGCTGGCGGCGATCCAGCGCCCCTACGGCATGATCCTGGTAACCGGCCCGACCGGCAGCGGCAAGACGGTGTCGCTCTACTCATGCCTCAACATCCTCAACAAGCCGGGCATCAACATCTCCACCGTCGAGGACCCGGTCGAGATCCAGTTGAACGGCATCAACCAGGTCAACATCAACGAGAAGGCGGGGCTCGACTTCGCCAGCGCGCTGCGCGCCTTCCTGCGGCAGGACCCGGACATCATCATGGTGGGCGAGATCCGCGACCTGGAGACGGCGGAGATCGCCATCAAGGCGGCGCAGACCGGTCACCTGGTGTTGTCCACCCTGCATACCAACGATGCCCCCTCGACGCTCACCCGCCTGCTCAACATGGGGGTGCCCAGTTACAACGTGGCCGCCTCGGTGTTGTTGATCACTGCCCAGCGCCTGGCCCGGCGGCTCTGCCCCAACTGCAAACAGCCGGTGGACATCCCCCCCGAGGCACTGCTCGATGCCGGCTTTCAGGAGGCCGACCTGGACGGCTCCTGGCAGGCCTATACCGCCGTCGGCTGCGAGGTCTGCAAGAACACCGGCTACAAGGGCCGCATCGGTATATATCAGGTCATGCCGATCAGCGAGGAGATCAACCACATCATCCTCAAGGGCGGCTCCAACATGGATATCGCCGCCCAGGCGAAACGCGAGGGCATCCTCGACCTGCGTCAGGCCGGCCTGCTCAAGGTCAAGGCCGGGCTGACCTCGCTCGAGGAAGTCCTGTCGGTCACCAACGAATGAGGTTCTGAAACGTTATGGCAGTCGCGCGCACAGCCACCATGGTCAAAGAGACCCCCTTCCTCTGGGAGGGGGTGGACAAGACGGGTAAGAAGGTCAAGGGCGAGATGCTGGCCGGCGGCGAGGCGATGGTCCGCCAGATCCTGCGCCGGCAGGGCATCACGGTGCAGAAGGTGCGCAAGCAGAGCATGTTCGCCCGCAGCAAAAGCATCACCGAGAAGGACGTGACCGTCTTCACGCGGCAGCTCGCCACCATGCTCAAGGCCGGCGTGCCGTTGCTGCAGGCCTTCGACATCGCCGCGCGCAGCCACGCCAACCCCGCGCTGCAGAGGCTCCTGGGCGAGATCAAGAGCGATGTGGAGTCCGGCACCAGTATGAGCCAGGCCTTCCGCAAGCATCCGAAATATTTCGATGGGCTGTACTGCAACCTGGTCTACGCCGGGGAACAGGCCGGCATCCTCGACGGTGTGCTCGACCGTATCGCCACCTACAAGGAAAAGATGCTGGCGCTCAAGGGCAAGATCAAATCGGCCCTGTTCTACCCGGCCATCGTCATCGTCATCGCCTTCATCATCACGGCCGGCATCATGCTGTTCGTGATCCCCGCCTTCAAGGACCTCTACGGCAAGTCCGGCGCCGACCTGCCGGCCCTGACCGCGCTGGTGCTGCACATCTCCGACCTGTTCGTCGCCTATTGGTACTTCATCTTCGGCGGACTGATCGCCCTGGTGGTGGGCAGCATCCAGGCGCTCAGGCGTTCCCCGAAGCTGCGCGCCATGGTGGACCGCTGGTCGCTGCAGCTACCGGTGTTCGGACCGCTCATCGAGAAGGCAACGGTGGCGCGCTGGTCGCGCACCTTCTCCTCCATGTTCGCCGCCGGCGTGCCCATGGTGGAGGCGCTCGACTCGGTGGCCGGGGCCAGCGGCAACGCCGTCTTCGCCGAGGCCACGCAGAAGATCCGCAACGAAGTGGCGACCGGCGCGAGCCTGGCCGCCTCGCTGCAGGCCGCGCGGGTCTTCCCCAACATGCTCATCCAGATGGTGGCCATCGGCGAGGAGTCGGGCTCGCTCGACACCATGCTGACCAAGGTGGCGGACTACTATGAGCGCGAGGTGGACGATGCAGTGGCGGCCCTGTCCAGCCTCATGGAGCCGCTCATCATGGTCGTGCTGGGTACCATCATCGGCACCATCGTCATCGCCATGTATCTGCCCATCTTCAAGATGGGGAGCGTGGTGTGAGTCTGAGGACAGAAGACTGAGGTCTGAGGACAGTCTTCTAAGCGCCGGCGCTCGCGCGCCGGCGGGGGGTACGCCTCTGAGGACGGAAGACTGAGGACAGAGGACTGTACGCCCACCCCATGACCCCGCCGCTTGCTTCTCTGCCCACCGAGGCCTGGCTGGCGTTGGCCGCGCTGCTCGGGTTGCTGGTGGGCAGTTTCCTCAATGTCGTCATCCACCGGCTGCCGCGCATGCTGGAGCGCGAGTGGCAGGCGCAGTGCGAGGCCCTGGCCGGACGGGAGCCGGCACAGACACCGGCCTACAACCTGCTGACGCCAGGCTCGGCCTGTCCGCATTGCGGGCACAAGATCCGCTGGTACGAGAACATTCCGCTGCTGAGCTTCGCCTGGCTCAGGGGGCGCTGCGCGGCCTGCGGCCAGCCGATCGGCTGGCGCTATCCCATCGTCGAGGCGGTGAGTTCTGCTGCCGCCCTCTTGGCCGTCTGGCACTTCGGCGCCACGCCCCAGGCCGCCGCGGCCGTCGTGCTGCTGTGGGCGCTCATCGCGCTGACCGTCATCGACCTCGACACGCATCTGCTGCCCGACCGCATCACCCAGCCATTGCTCTGGGCCGGTATGCTGGTCAACTGGCAGGGCCTTTTCGTCCCGCTCGAGGACGCCCTGATCGGCGCGGTGACGGGCTATCTCGCCCTGTGGCTGGTCTATCACGCCTTCAAACTCGCCACCGGCAAGGAGGGCATGGGCTATGGGGACTTCAAGCTGCTGGCGGCCTTGGGGGCCTGGCTGGGTTGGCAGATGCTGCCCCTGGTGATCCTGGCCGCCAGCCTGACCGGGGCCATCGTCGGTATCGCCCTGATCGCCCTGGCCGGGCATGACCGCGCCCGCCCCATCCCGTTCGGCCCCTGGCTCGCCCTGGGCGGTGTGATCGCGCTGCTCTGGGGTGAGGGGCTGCTGCGTCTCTATCTGGGCCCGTGACCCATCCCTTTTGCGTAGGGCTCACCGGCGGGCTGGCCGCAGGCAAGAGCGCCGTGGCCGAGGTCTTTGCCCGGCTGGGGGCGGCGGTGATCGACACCGACGCCATCGCCCGCGAGCTGACCGGCCCGCAGGGTGCGGCCCTGCCGGCGATTGTCGCGGCCTTCGGGCCAGATTGTCTCAATTCGGCGGGGGCGCTCGACCGGGCGGCGATGCGGGCCCGGGTGTTCCAAGACGCGCAGGCCCGGAGGCAGCTCGAGGCCATCCTCCATCCGATGATCCGCGAGCGGGTGCGCGAGCTGCTCGCTGCCGTGCAGGCCCCCTACGCCGTGGTGGTCGTCCCACTCCTGGCGGAGGCCTGGGCGGACTATCGCCCCCTGGTGGACCGTGTCCTGGTGGTGGACTGCGATGAGGCGGACCAGATCCGGCGGGTGATGGCGCGCGATGGCATCGACGCCGACCTGGCCCGGCGTATGCTGGCCGCCCAGGCGACACGCCAGCAACGGCTGGCCTTGGCCGATGACGTGATCGACAACCGCGGCGATCTGGACGCGCTCGCGCGCCAGGTCGAGGCCTTGCACGGCCGCTACCTGAAACTCGCCGCGGCGCGAGGCAATCCATTGCCACACGCGGGGTGATCCTGCAGAATCGGGGCTAGACATCCCGAACCTGCCCCCTATGCGCGTTGCTACACTCTCGCTAGCGATGTCGGACGCGCCCGATCAACTGTGCGCCATGCCCGTCCGTGCCGCGCGCAGCGGCGAGCATGGGGGGGCATGGCAGGTACCGGGCAAGCCAGCCGACGGCTGAGGTCGGTGGTGATCGTCTACGAATACCCCCTACACGAGCGCATCCGCACCTGGTTGCGTCTCGAGGACCTGTTCGACAAGGCCCTGTTCTTCATCCGTGCGCAGGATCCGCGCTCGCATCATGCCGCGCTGTTGGGGATCTTCGAGCTGGTCGACGTGACCGCGCGGGCAGAGATGAAGTCGGAGCTGATCCAGGAGCTAGAGCGCCAGCGCAATGCCCTGGAGGGCCTGCGCGACAACCCGGCCGTCGATGCCCAGCGCCTGAACGGGGCACTCGCCCGCGTCAACCACGCGCTCACCGAGCTCTATGCGATGACCGGCAAGATCGGCCAGCACATCCGCGACAACGAGTGGCTGATGCTGATCAAGGGCCGGTCGGGCATCCCGGGCGGGGTCTGCAGCTTCGACCTGCCCAGCTATCATTATTGGCTCTACAGCGCGCAGGCACAGCACAGCGATGACCTCATGCAATGGCTCGCCCCCTTCCTGCCGCTGAAGTCGGCCGTCGACGTCGTTCTCGACCTCCTGCGCAAGAGTGGCCAGACCAGCCATCACGAGGCGAGCCAGGGGCAGTTCCAGCTCATGCTGGGTGGCCGCAGCGCCCACATGGTCCGGGTGAGCCTCAGCGACGCGGCGCGCTGCGCGCCCGAGGTGAGCGCCAACAAGTACGCCATCAACATCCGCTTCATCGTCCTCGACAAGGGGCACAAGCCGCGCACCTGCGAGGAGGACGTGCCGTTCGACCTGACCTTCTGCAACCTTTGACGGTTGTTGCGCTAGACTTCAGCGTCCGGTGTACCAGACCAAGACGGGCACAACCATGCAGCGAATGATCCTCACAACCCTCGCCGTGCTGGGCCTCGCCGCCCAGGCGGACGAGGCCGTCATCCGCAAGACCCTGGCCGAGCGTTATCCGGGGGTCACCGTTCAATCCGTGAGCCCAACGGCCATTCCTGGCCTGTGGGAGGTCTGGACCGGCAGCCAGCTGGTCTATACGGATGCTGCCGCCGAGTATCTCATCGTCGGCAGCCTGGTGGAGACGCGCAGCAAGACCAATCTGAGCCGGCAACGCCTGGATGCGCTGCGTGCTGTGCCGTTCGACAGCCTGCCCCTGGAGCAGTCCTTCACCGTGGTCAAGGGCAAGGGCGAGCGACGACTCGCCGTCTTCACCGACCCAGACTGCCCCTTCTGCCGTCGGCTGGAGAGAGAGCTCGACCAGATCGACAACCTGACCGTCCACGTCTTCCTCTACCCCCTGCCGGGGCTGCACCCGAACGCCCCCGAGATCGCCCGCAACGTCTGGTGCGCGGCGGACCGGGCGCAGAGCTGGAGGGCCTACATGCTGGAGGGCAAGGCGCCGGACAAGACCCAGGACTGCGAGGCGCCCATCCAACAGATCGCCGAGCTGGCCGCGCGGCTCGGGATCGAGGGCACCCCCGCCCTGATCTTCGGCAACGGGCGGCGGGTGGACGGCTTCATCCCCGCGCGCGAGATCGAGGCCCTGCTCAAGGCCGGGTCCTGACCCAGCCAAACTAGCCGGCCTGGTTCAAGCGATACAGCTCCAGGGCGATGCCGGCGAACACCGCCGCACCGAACCAGTTGTTGTGCTGGAAGGCCTTGAAACAACGGGCGCGGTCGCGTTCCCGGATGAGGGTGTAGTGATAGGCGGCCACTCCCGCCGCCGCCGCCAGTCCGGCGTAATAGACCCAGCCTAGGTGCAGACGCCAGCCGACATAGGCGAGCAGGCCGAGGCTTGCCGCGTAGCAGAGCATGACCGCCAGCACGTCGTAGCGACCGAAGGTGATGGCCGAGGTCTTGATGCCGATCTTGAGGTCGTCGTCGCGATCCACCATGGCGTATTCGGTGTCGTAGGCGATGGCCCAGAAGGCGTTGGCGGCCAGCAGCCACCAGGCGATCGACGGCACGGCATGGACATGGGCGGCATAGGCCATGGGGATGCCGAAGCCGAAGGCGATGCCCAGATAGGCCTGGGGGATGGCGAAGAAGCGCTTGGTGAACGGGTAGCTGGCGGCGAGAAAGGCGGCGACCACGGCGAGTTGAACGAGCAGCCCGTTGCGCAGGGGTAGGATCAGCAGCAGGGCGAGCAGGGCGAGCCCCGCCGCCAGCCACAGGGCCTCGCGCGGCTTGACCAGGCCGCTCGCCAGGGGCCGGTTGCGTGTGCGCTCGACATGCGGGTCGAAATGGCGGTCGGCATAATCGTTGATGACACAGCCCGCCGAGCGCATGAGCACCACGCCCAGGGCGAAGACCCACAGGACGATCCAGTCCGGCCGCCCGCCCGAGGACAGCCAAAGCCCCCACAGGGTCGGCCAGGCCAGCAGCAGGATGCCGATCGGCTTGTCCAGCCGCATCAGCTTTTCATAGGCATTGAGGCGCTCAGTCAAGGTCATGGCGTTGCACCAGGGCGTGGGTTTTGTCGTTCAGATGCAGGACCTCCGGCAGGAAGACCTCGGTCACCAGGATAGGATATCCGTCGCGGCAAAAGACGGATCGCCGCGCCCAGAGGCAGCGCGGGCGCATGGTGAGCTGGCTCACCGCACAGCGGTAGAGCGGATGGCGCCGGTCCAGACGCCGGTACTGGAGGGGGCGGCGCACGATGCGGGGATCAGCGAACAAGGCCTCGCCCAGGGGACGGTTGCCCAGTCGCGACAGGCTCCGCCAAGGGCCGGCAAGCCCGGCGCGGGGGATCACGCTGTGCGCGAAGACCAGGGGGCGTTCGTCACACAGCAGAATGACCTCGCGGATCAAGGCGTACGCCTTGGGTGCCAGCCCGAGCAGGGTGCGTTCGTCCGCATGGGGACGGGCCAGGCCCTGCCGCAGGCGCTTGACCTGCAGGGCCGGACAGCGGGATTTAAGTGCCGCGGTCAAAGAGCCGTTATCAGTCAACCAGGGGCGGTAGGGCTGTCGTCCGACCAGCGTGCTGTGCCAGTGTTTCATGATGGGGGCGATGCCAAGGCTGGGATTATGCCATCCCGGCGCCGGGTTCCGGGGCGGCTGGCCGCTCCTGAGGCATACTGCACCCGCCTAGCCCCTGGGTCATCAAAGAGAGGAAGGAGACGAGATGATGCAACGCGCTTTTGTATGGCTCTTTTCGCTGCTGCTCTCGGGTGCTGCTGCGGCCGCGCCCGACACCATCCTGTTCGCGGTCAACGAGGGGACCTCCAGTTCCACCGACGCCGTCTTCCGCACCGACAAGTACGCCGACCTGGCCCGTTATCTGAGCACGCGGGTGGGCAAGAACGTGAAGATGGAGACCTCGAACATCCTGAGCATCGTCATCCGCAATCTGGAGCGGCAGCGCTATGACGTGCTGCTGATCCGGCCGAGCCACATCTCGGCAAAGGCCATGCGCGACCACGGCTATCGTTTGCTGGTGGCGGCCAAGGGGGAGTCGAAGGTGCATTTCCTGGTGAAGAAGGACTCACCCCTCAAGACGCTGAAGGACGTCCAGGGGCAGTTCGTGGTCATGCCGGAGAAATCGGCCTACCCCACCAACCTGGCCAACGCCATCCTGCGCGACGCCGGTATCAAACCGGGACGGCTGCAGCTGATGGACCGGCAGGAGGCGGTGGGCTATGCCGTCAGGGAGGGCCTGGCCGACGTCGGTGTGGTGATCTCCTACTCCAAGGTGGCGAAGGAATGGGAAAAGGAGTGGGGGCGCTTCCTCCACACCCAGGACAAGCTGCCCTTCTGGTCGGTCATCGTCTCGCCCAAGGTGACCGAGGCCACGGCGGCCAAACTCAAGCAGGCGCTGCTCGACCTCGACAAGACGCCGGAGG
>JAKADY010000041.1 GCA_021826065.1 Pseudomonadota bacterium | reverse complement strand
GGCGAAGGAATGGGAAAAGGAGGGGGGGCGCTTCCTCCACACCCAGGACAAGCTGCCCTTCTGGTCGGTCATCGTCTCGCCCAAGGTGACCGAGGCCACGGCGGCCAAACTCAAGCAGGCGCTGCTCGACCTCGACAAGACGCCGGAGGGGCAGGAGATGCTGAAAAAGATCGGTGTGCCCGGCTTCGTGGAAGGCAACCAGCAGGCCTACCTGGACATGCTGAAGTGGGTCGAGGGTAACTAAACCACGGTTTTCTGACACTGATTGGAGAGAACGATGCCGCAGCATCTTTTTAGGCAGTTTCGGCTGTTCGTGCTAGCGCTCATCGCCGTCTGCACACCCGCATGGGGCGGGCAGTTGTTCTTCGCCGTGAACGAGGGCTCGTCGAGCGCCCAGGACACCCTGTTCCGCAACCAGAAATACCAGCGGCTGATCGACAAGATCGGACAGGTCACGGGCAAGAAGGTGGTGTTCGAGACCTCGAACGTCCTGAGCGTGCTGGACCGGAACATCGCCCGCCAGCGCTACGACCTCGCCTTCGTCCGTCCCAGCACCATGACCGCGCGCGCCATCCGCGATCACGGCTACCGTCTGGTGGCGATGGGCAAGGGTGAGATCAAGGTGCACTTCATCGTGCCACCCGATTCGCAACTGAAGGACATGCGTGACCTGCAGGGTCGGTTCATCCTGCTGCCGGACAAGCAGTCCGCCCCCACCCAGGTGGCCCTGGCCGTGATGCGCGACGCCGGCATAGACTCGACCAATGTGCGCGTGCAGATGCTGAGCCAGCAGGAGGCGGTGCTCTACTCCCTGGAAAACCGCCTGGCGGACGTGGGCGTGCTGGCCAATCCCAAGACCGTGCAGAGCTGGCAGCAGAAGGGCGGACGCGTGCTCTACGTCAAGGACAAGCTCCCGTTCTGGGCGGTCATCGCCTCGCCCGCCGTCTCCGACGCCACTGTGCAGGCCGTACGCAAGATGCTCATCGAGCTCGAACAAAGCCCCGAGGGCCAGGAGATCCTGAAGGACATCGAGGTCAAGGGCTTCGTCCCTGGCGACCCCCAGGCCTATCTGGACATGCTCAAGTGGCTGGAGGGCAAGTGATGCGCTTCGCCACTCACACCTGCAGATAGTCCAGCCCGCGCGGCAGCCAGCGTGCGAGGTGTCTGTCCACCGCTGCGGCGTGACGGTCCAGCAGCCGTTCCGCCACCTGGCGGGCCGCCTCCAGCAGGTCGCCATCCAGCTCGGGCGAGGCGAAGCGCAGCCAGGGCGTGCCCGACTGGCGCGCGCCCATGAACTCGCCAGGCCCGCGTAGTCTCAGGTCTTCGCGGGCGATCACGAACCCGTCGGTGTGGCTGCGGATGATGCGCAGCCGCTGGCGGGCCGTGGCCGACAACGGCTCGGCATAGAGCAGGATGCAGGCGGACTCTCGCCGGCCGCGGCCGACCCGGCCGCGCAGTTGGTGCAGTTGGGCGAGCCCCATGCGCTCGGCATGTTCGATCACCATCAGCCCGGCGTTGGGCACGTCCACGCCCACCTCGATCACTGTGGTGGCCACCAGCAGATGGATCTCCCCCGCCTTGAACGCCTCCATCACGGCCGTCTTCTCCGCCGCCTTCATGCGACCGTGGACCAGCCCCAGACGCAAGTCGGGCAGGGCGGCCGTGAGCTCGGCATAAGCCGCCTCGGCCGCCTTGAGCTGCAGCTTTTCCGACTCCTCCACCAGTGGGCACACCCAATAGGCCTGGGCGCCGGCGAGACAGTAGTCGCGCAGCCGGGCGATGACCTCGGCGCGCCGGGCGTGGTGGATGACCTTGGTGGCGACCGGCGTGCGGCCGGGCGGCAGCTCGTCCAAGGTGGAGACGTCCAGGTCGGCGTAGTAGCTCATGGCCAGGCTGCGCGGGATGGGGGTGGCGGACATCATGAGCAGGTGAGGGGTGAGGGGTGCGGGGTGAGGGGTGGCCCCCTTCGCGCGCAGCCTCAGACGCTGTTCGACGCCGAAGCGGTGCTGCTCGTCGACGATGGCGAGCGCCAGACGGGGGAAGGTCACCGCCTCCTGGATCAGGGCATGGGTGCCGACGGCGATCTGCGCCTCGCCTGCGGCGATGGCCTCGAGGGCGGCCTGTTTGGCCCGGCCGCGCAGGGCGGCGGCCAGCCAGACGAGCCGGATGCCGTGCGGTTCCAGCCACTCACGCAGCTTTAGGTAGAGCTGCTCGGCCAGCAGCTCGGTCGGTGCCATGACGGCCGCCTGCCAGCCCGAGGCCACCGCCGGTAGGCAGGCCAGGGCCGCCACCAGGGTCTTGCCGCTGCCGACGTCACCCTGTAGCAGGCGGTGCATGGGCTGACTGCGCGCCAGGTCGGTACGGATCTCGTCCCAGACGCGCGCTTGCGCGCCTGTGAGCGCGAAGGGCAGACCTTCGAGCAGACGCCTGGCGAGTGTCTCCCCACCGGTCAAGGCGGGTGCGCTGAGGGCGGCACGGGCGCGGGCGTGGCGGCGTAGCGACAGCTGCTGGGCGAGCAACTCGTCGAACTTGAGCCGCCGCCAGGCCGGGTGGGTACGTGTCTCCAAGGCGAGGCGGTCGACGTCGGGGGGTGGACGGTGCAGCAACTCGATCGCCTCCGCATAGGCGGGCAGCGACAGGCTGCGGGGGATGTCCGCCGGCAGGGTGTCTGTGAGGTCCGCCCTGCGCAGCGCGCGTTCCACCGCCCGGCGGATGGCGGTCTGCCCGAGCCCCGCCACGCTGGGGTAGACCGGGGTGAGGGTCTGGGCCAGCGGCGTGTCGGCCTCGACCAGGCGGTAGCGCGGGTGCACCATCTCCGCCCCGAACAGGCCCGGCCGCACCTCGCCGTGCAGGCGCACGCGCACACCGGGCTTGAGCTGCGCCACCAGGCTGGGGTAGAAGTGCAGCCAGCGCGCGAACAGGCAGGCCGACGGCCTCAATGCCGCGGCTGGTGGTTCACGTAGTTCGATGACGAGCTGACGCCGGGGTCGTGGCTGGACCTCGGCGTGGACGATCACCCCCTCGACCGTGACGGTCTCGCCGGGACGCGCCTCGCCGAGCGGGGTGAGGCGCGTCTCGTCCTCGTAGCGCAGCGGCAGATGCAGGACGAGGTCCTGGTCGGCGGCATAACCCAGCCGCTTGGTGACCGGATCCACCGCCTGCGTCGGCAGGGCATCGGCCACCCGGTCAGGTGCTGAGGACTATCACCGCGTCCGCCTCCACCAGTGCGCCGCGCGGCAGGCTCGCCACGCCCACGGCCGCGCGGGCGGGATAGGGCGGGCTGAAATACTGGGCCATGATCTCGTTGACCCGGCCGAAGTGGGCGAGATCGGTGAGGTAGACGTTGAGCTTGACCACGTCGGCAAGGCTGCCCCCGGCCGCCTGCGCCACGGCCGCCAGGTTGGCGAAGACGCGGTGGATCTGCGCCTCGATGCCATCGACGAGCTGCATGCTGGAGGGGTCCAGGCCGATCTGGCCGGACAGATAGACGGTGTCGCCGGCGCGCACGGCCTGGGAGTAAGTGCCGATGGCGGCCGGCGCCTGGTCGGTGGAGATGATGGATTTCATGGGGAGAGGATGAGAGGAAAGAGGATGAGAGAAAAGCCGTCGTCCCGAAGCAGGGATGCTACCCCATCTGACGGTCCGTGCAACGCGACCAGCCCTTTGCTCTCATCTCTCATCCCTTTTCTCGACCCTCCGTCTGCTTGCCTTTCATTCGGGCGATACGGACGACCTCGGGCAGCGCGCGTAGCGCCCGCATCAGGCGGGCCAAGTGCAGGCGGTTTTGCACCTGTACGGTGAAATAGAGGTTGGTGAAGGCGCCGGCGGCCTCCTCCATGCTCACGTCGTCGATGTTGGAGCCCTCGCTGGCGATGGCCGAGGCCACCTGGCCCAGCACGCCGCGCTTGTTGGCCACGGTGACCTTGATGCCCACGTCGAAGGGCCTGTCGATGTCGGCCGCCCATTCCACGTCCACCCACTTGTCCGGGTCCTCGCGGTAGTGGCGCACCTGCGGGCAGTCGTGCGTGTGCACGACGAGCCCCTGCTCCTTTTTGATCTGGCCGATGATGGGGTCGCCGGGGATAGGCCGGCAACACTTGGCCAGGCGCACCGCCACCCCCTCGGCGCCGCGGATCAGCATGGGGCCGGCGGGCCGGCGTGGCTCGGTCTCCGCTTCGCGGGCGAGCAGCTGGCGGGCGACCACCACGCCCAGGCGTTTGCCCAGGCCGATCTCCATGAGCAGGTCCTCACGGCTGCGGCCGCTCTCCTTCACGACCCGCTCCCATTGTTGCTCGGTGATCTGCTCGGGGTGCGCCCCCAGCGCGCGCAGGGCCTGGTTGAGCAGCTGCAGCCCCAAGGCCTCCGACTCGGCGCGGTGGGCCTTCTTCAGCGCACTGCGGATGTGGGCGCGTGCCTTGCCGGTGACGGCGAAGTGCACCCAGGAGGGGCTGGGACGGGCCGACTCGCTGGTGATGATCTCCACCCGGTCGCCGTTCTTGAGCGGGGTGGACAGCGGCATGGTGTCGCCGTTGATCCGGGCCGCGACGCAGTGGTTGCCGATGTCGGTGTGCACGCTGTAGGCGAAGTCGATGGCGGTGGCGCCGCGCGGCAGGGCCATGATGTTGCCCTTGGGGGTGAAGACGTAGACCTCGTCGGGAAAGAGGTCGACCTTGATGTGTTCCAGGAATTCGACCGAATCGCGGCTGTCGGCCTGGATGTCGAGCAGGCTCTGCAGCCATTGGTGCGTCTTTTTCTGCACCTCGGAGAACTCGGCCTCGTTGCCGGTCTTGTACAGCCAGTGCGAGGCCACGCCCGCCTCGGCCACCCGGTGCATCTCGTAGGTGCGGATCTGCACCTCGATGGGGGCGCCGAACGGCCCGAACAGGGTGGTGTGCAGCGATTGGTAGCCGTTGGCCTTGGGGATGGCGATGTAGTCCTTGAACTTGCCGGGGATCGGCTTGTACAGGCTGTGCAGCGCGCCGAGGGCCAGGTAGCAGCTGCGCACGTCCTCGACGATGACGCGAAAGCCGTAGATGTCGAACACCTCGGAGAAGGCGAGCGACTTCTCCTGCATCTTGCGGTAGACGCTGTAGAGGTGCTTCTCCCGCCCGTAGACCTGGGCCTCGATGCCGCATTCCCTGAGCTTGGCCTCGATCGCCTGGCGGATCTTCTCCACCACCTCGCGCCGGTTGCCGCGCGCGGCCTGGATGGCCTTCTCCAGCACCTTGTAGCGGGTCGGGTGCAGGTGCTGGAAGGCGAGGTCCTCCAGCTCCTGGTAGAGGTGGTTGAGCCCCAGGCGGTTGGCGATCGGCGCATAGATCTCCAGGGTCTCCTGGGCGATGCGGGTGCGTGCCTCCGGCTGCATGGCGTCCAGGGTGCGCATGTTGTGCAGGCGGTCGGCCAGCTTGATGAGGATCACGCGCAGGTCCTGGGCCATGGCCAGGAGCATCTTGCGGAAGTTTTCGGCCTGGGCGTGCGCCTTGCTCTCGAACTCGAGCTGGTCGAGCTTGGTCACCCCGTCGACCAGGGCGGCCACGGCCGGGCCGAAGTCGGCGGCGATCTGCTCACGGGTGACCCCGGTGTCCTCCACCACATCGTGCAGCAGGGCCGCCACCAGGGTCTGGCCGTCCATGTTCCAGCCGGCCAGGATCTCCGCCACGGCGAGCGGATGGGTGATGTAGGGCTCGCCGTCCTTGCGGAACTGCCCCGCGTGCGCGCGTGCGCTGAAGGCGTAGGCCCGGTTGAAGGCCTCGATCTCGGCGGGCTTGAGATAGGCGATGGCGTCCGGCAGGGGCTGGGCCAGGGCGAGCGCCGGCGCCACCCGTTCGACCGGCTTCGTCTGTGGCAGGCTGCCCATGCGACCGGCCGTTTAGAGGGCCATCACACCGGTGCCTTGTTGAGCACCTCCAGCCCGACCTTGCCGGCGGCGATCTCGCGCAGGGCGATCACCGCCGGTTTGTCGCGGTTCTCCTCCACCTTGGGGGTGGCGCCGATCGAGATCTGGCGGGCGCGATAGGCGGCGGCCAGGGTCATCTCGAACCGGTTGGGGATGCGGGCGATACAGTCATCAACGGTGATGCGTGCCATGGTGACCTCCTGATGGGCGAACGTATGACATTTTAGCGACAGGCGGTCGTGCTCGAAACACGACCGGGTGTACCACACTGTTTTGACGACGGGGGCGGGACGTTGTTCACCGCCCGTCTTTGCCGTGTGGGTCGGCGGTCAACCGGCGCAGCAGGTCCGCCAGGTCCTCCTGCTGACGCGCCACGGTCAGACGCTGGGTGCGCACGATGGCGCGCAGATCGGCCAGCGCCAGATCGAAGCGTTCGTTGACCACCAGGTAGTCATACTCCAGGGCGTGGGTCATGTCCTCGCGCGCGGCGGCCAGGCGGCGGGCGATCACCTCCGGGCTGTCCTGCCCCCGGTTGCGCAGGCGCCGCTCCAGCTCCTCCAGTGAGGGCGGCAGGATGTAGATGCCGATGGCCGTGGGGATGAGACGTCGGACCTGGGCGGCGCCCTGCCAGTCGATCTCGAGTAGGACGTCGTGCCCTTGTGCCATCTGCGCCTCGATCCAGGGCTGGGAGGTGCCGTAGAAGTTGCCGTAGACCTCGGCGCTCTCCAGGAAGGCCCCCTGGCCCAGCATCTCGAGGAAGGTCTCGCGCGTGACGAAGTGGTAGTGCACGCCGTCCTCCTCGCCCGGGCGCGGCGGCCGGGTGGTGTAGGAGATGGAGAGTCGCAGCCTTGGGTCGCCCTCGATCAGGGCCTGGACCAGGCTGGACTTGCCGGCCCCGGAGGGGGCGGAGACGATGTAGAGGCTGCCGGACATGGGCGGTGAGGGGTTGGACGTGAGGGGGTTCTGCTGGCCTAAGCCGAGCCGATCATTCGATGTTCTGCACCTGCTCGCGCATCTGCTCGATCAGGACCTTGAGCTCGACTGAGGCCTGGGCGAGCTCGGCGGTCACCGACTTGGAACCCAGGGTGTTGGCCTCGCGGTTGAGCTCCTGCATGAGGAAGTCGAGCCGCTTGCCGGCGGCGCCACCGGCCTCGAGGACCCGCTCCACCTCTTTGAGGTGGCTCTCGAGCCGGGCCAGCTCCTCGTCGACGTCGATCTTCTGGGCGTAGAGCGCCACCTCCTGCAGGAGGCGGTCGCGGTCGGGCGAGGCGATCAGTTCCTCCATGCGGCGCGAGAGTTTGTCGCGGTAGGCGGCAACGATCTCCGGCAGGCGCGGGGCGAGGGCGGCGGTCTGGCGGCGGATGGCGGCGATACGGTCGAGCATGAAGACCTTGAGCGCCTCGCCCTCGCGCGCCCGGCTGGCGGCGAGCGCCTCCAAGGCCTGCTCCAACAGCCTCAGCGTGGCGGCGTGCAGCGCCTCCAGGTCGAGCCGGGTCTCGCCCAGCATGCCGGGCCAGCGCAGGATCTCTGCCACGCTCAAGGGGGCGGCGGAAGGGGCCTGAGCCTGCACGGCCGCGGCGAGCTTGATCAGCCGATCGAGCAGCGCCGGATCCGGGGCCTCGGGCAGGCTCGCCCCTTCGCGCGGCTGGAAGCCGATCCGACACTCGACCTTGCCGCGCCGGATGCGCTGGCTGATGCGCTCGCGCAGCTGCGGCTCGAGTGGGCGGAAATCCTCGGCCATGCGGAAGGCGAGGTCGAGGAAGCGCGAGTTGACCGAGCGCAGCTCCAGCGTGAGGCTGCCCGCGGGCAATTCCGCGGCCTCCGCCGCGTAGCCGGTCATACTGTATAAAGTGCCCATCGAATCCGTTATTCTTGGATATTCGATCACCGACCGGCATCTTATCGCGGTCACGCATGGCGACTCAAACCACCGAACCCCTGCCGCCCGGCTACAAACTGGGCGAGTACATCATCGACCGCAAGATCGGCGGCGGTGGTTTTTCCCTGGTCTATCTCGCCTTCGACCTCGACGGCCAGCCCGTGGCGATCAAGGAGTATCTGCCCGGCGGGGTGGTCAAGCGCGGCGATGGCGGCACGGTCATGCCCATCTCCGACGACAAGCAGACCTCCTTTCGCTACGGCATGAAATGCTTCTTCGACGAGGGACGGGCGCTGGCCGACATCCGCCACCCCAACATCGTGCGCGTGGTCAACTTCTTCCGCGCCAACGACACCGTCTACATGGTGATGAAATACGAGCGCGGCCGCACCCTGCAGAAACACATCGTCAGCCTCAAGGAGCCGATGCGCGAGGGCTTCATCCGCCATGTCTTCGTGCAGGTGCTCAACGGCCTGCGCGAGGTGCACGCGCACCGGATCCTGCACCTGGACCTGAAGCCCTCCAACATCTACATCCGCAACGATGGCACCCCGCTGATCATCGACTTCGGCGCCTCGCGCCAGGTGCTCAAGCACGATCTGCAGATGGCCTCGCCCATGTACACCCCCGGCTTTGCCGCTCCGGAGCTGTACAAGGCACGCGACTGCCTGGGGCCCTGGACCGACATCTACGCCATCGGCGCCTGCATGTACGCCTGCCTGGCCAAGGAGCCACCGCCGCCGGCCGACGAACGCCTGGAAAAAGACCGCCTGGTGCCCGCGGCCAAGGCCTACGCCGGCCAGTACTCGCGCGGCCTGCTCGAGCTCATCGACAGCCTGCTCCGGCTCGACTACACGCAGCGGCCGCAGAGCGTCTTCTCGGTGCAAAAGCGTCTGATCGAGCTCATCAACCACAGCAGGCGGACAAAACCCACCCTGCTCAGCCTGATCAAAGAAAGACTCAGCCCGCTCTCGCGATGAAATACGTCGTCTATCAAGCCAGCCGCCGCGGCGGCCGCCCCGTCAACGAGGACCGGGTGGCCTATGCCTACACCTCGGACGCCCTGTTCATGGTCGTCGCCGACGGCATGGGCGGGCACAACCACGGCCAGGTCGCCTCGCAGATGCTGGTGCAGACCATGGTGAGCCTGTTCCAGGCGCGGGCCATCCCGCGGCTGCCCAATCTGCAGGGTTTCCTGCTCGACGGCATCTACGCCGCCCACGACGCCATCAACGAATACGCCCTGCGCAAGGGCCTCAAGGACCCGCCGCGCACCACCTGTGTGGCCGCGGTGGTGCAGCGCGGCACGGCCTGTTGGGCGCACGTGGGCGACTCACGCCTGTACCATTTCGACAAGCGCAGCCTGGTCGAGCGCACCCGCGATCACTCGGCCGTGCAGCAGCTGGTCGAGGAGGGGCTGCTCGACGAGGACCAGATCAGCCTGCACCCCGACCGCAACAAGCTCTACAACAGCGTGGGGGGGTACGCCCTGCCCGACATCGAGATCTCCGAGCTGGTGCCGCTCAAGGAGGGCGACGTGCTCCTGCTGTGCAGCGACGGGGTCTGGGGCGAGATCAAGGACCGCGAGATGCTCGCCACCCTGCGCGCCTACCCGCTCGACCGCGCCATCCGCCACATGCTCGACCACGCCGAGTTCCGTGGCGGGCGCAACTGCGACAACCTGTCCATGGTGGCCATGCGCTACGGCGAGGAGCGGTTCGACGAGGGCGAGCTGGTGTTGGGTGACGACTTCGGCCTGGATGGCTTCACCACCCAGCTCAGGCAACTCACCCCGCAGGACAGGGACAGCGTGCGCGACATGGACATCGACCAGGCGGTGGCAGAGATCCACGCCGCCCTGGCCAAGTACGGACTGGACAAACCCACGGCATGAACACATCCATCCCAGACGATTGGCACAGACCCTCCGGCCGCGCTCCCGGCGACCTGCGGCCGGTGCGCATCACCCGGCGCTACACCAAGCACGCCGAGGGCTCGGTGCTGATGGAGTGCGGCGACACCCGCGTGATCTGCACCGCCAGCGTGCTCGACCGCGTGCCGCCGCACGTCAAGGGTACGGGCGCCGGCTGGCTCACGGCGGAGTACGGGATGCTGCCGCGCGCCACCCACACCCGTGGTGAACGCGAGGCGGCGCGTGGCAAACAGAGCGGCCGCACGCTGGAGATCCAGCGCCTGATCGGTCGCTCGCTGCGCGCCGCGGTGGATTTGAGCCAGCTCGGCGAGCGCACCCTGCACGTGGACTGCGACGTGATCCAGGCCGATGGCGGCACCCGCACCGCCAGCATCACCGGCGCCTTCGTCGCCGTGCACGACGCCGTCGAGTGGCTGGTGCGCGAGGGCTTGCTGCCGGCCTCGGTGATCCGCGATTTCGTCGCCGCCGTCTCGGTCGGCATCTATTACGGGGTGCCCGTGCTCGACCTCGACTACGCCGAGGACGTGGACTGCGACACCGACATGAACGTGGTCATGACCGGCAGCGGCGGCATCATCGAGGTGCAGGGCACGGCCGAGGGCGCCCCCTTCAGTCGCGCCCAACTGGATGAGCTCCTGGACTTGGCCGACCACGGCATCCGCGAGCTCATTGCCGCCCAACGCCTGGCCCTGGCGGACTGACCCCCCTCACCCCAAACCGCATGCGCAAGATCGTCATCGCCTCCAACAACCCCGGCAAGCTGCGCGAGATCGGCCAGATCCTCGCCCCGCTCGGCATCGAGGCCCTGCCACAGGGCGCCTTCGGCGTACCCGACTGTCCGGAGCCGCACGTCACCTTCGTCGAGAACTGCATCGCTAAGGCCCGCCACGCCGCCGCCCACACGGGGCTGCCGGCCCTGGCGGACGACTCCGGCATCTGCGTGGACGCCCTCAACGGCGCCCCAGGGGTGTACTCCGCCCGTTATGCCGGCGAACCCAGGAGCGATGCGCGCAACAACCAGAAACTCATCGAGGCCCTGCGCGGGGAGACGAACCGGCGAGCCCATTACTACTGCGTGATGGTCTACCTGCGTTACCCCGACGACCCCGAACCCGTCATCGCCGAGGGGCGTTGGTACGGCGAGATCATCGACACCCCGCGCGGCAGCGGCGGTTTCGGCTACGACCCCTATTTCCTGGTGCCCGAGCTCAACCGCACCGGCGCGGAGCTCTCCGCCGAGGAGAAGAACGCCATCAGCCACCGCGGCCAGGCCCTGCGCGCGCTGGTGGAGAAGCTCAAGGCCCTTGGCTAGCGCGGTCCTGCACCCCGCCGGGCGGCCGAGCCAGCCGCCGCCGCTGGCGTTGTACATCCACATCCCCTGGTGCGTGCGCAAGTGCCCGTACTGCGACTTCAACTCGCACCCCCTGCGCGAGGACCTGCCCGAGGCGGCCTATCTCGACGCCCTGGAACGCGACCTCACCCAGGCCCTGCCCCAGGTCTGGGGGCGCGAGGTGGTCAGCGTCTTCATCGGCGGCGGCACCCCCAGTCTGCTCTCCGCCGAGGGGGTGGACCGGCTGCTCACCTGCGTGCGCACCCTCCTGCGCCTGCGCCCCGGCGCCGAGATCACCCTGGAGGCCAACCCCGGCACCTTCGAGGCGGCCCGATTCCGCGCCTACCGTGACGCCGGGGTCAACCGCCTGTCGCTCGGCATCCAGAGCTTCGACGACCGCAGTCTCGCCGCCCTGGGCCGCATCCACAGCGCCCGCGAGGCCCATGCCGCCGTCGAGACGGCGCTCGCCCTGTTCGACAGCGTCAACCTGGACCTCATGTACGCCCTGCCGGGCCAGGACCTCGCCGCCCTCAGCGCCGATCTCGACGCCGCCCTGGCCTATCGTCCCGCGCACCTGTCCCTCTACCACCTGACCCTGGAGCCCAACACCGCCTTCGCCGCCCACCCACCGCCCTTGCCCGATCACGATCTCGCCGCCGAGATGCAGGACCTCATCGAGGCGCGCCTGGCCGCCGCCGGCTACGACCACTACGAGACCTCGGCCTATGCCCTGCCCGGGCGGCACTGCCGCCACAACCTCAACTACTGGACCTTCGGCGACTACCTGGGCATCGGCGCCGGCGCCCACTCGAAGCTGAGCCTGCCCGAGGGCATCGTGCGCCAGGTGCGGGTCAAACACCCGCGTCCCTATCTGGAACACGCCGGCTCCGCCCAGGCGATCGCCGAGTCGCAGCCGGTCCGGCGGCGCGACCTGCCGTTCGAGTTCATGATGAACGCCCTGCGGCTGACCCGAGGCTTCGACAAGGCCCTCTTCACCGCGCGCACGGGGCTTCCCCTGTCGGCGGTATCGAAACCGCTCGACCAGGCCGAGGCGCGGGGGCTGATCGTCCAGGATGGCGAGCGCATCCGGCCGACCGAACGGGGCCGGCGCTACCTCAACGACCTGTTGCAGCTTTTCCTTGATTAGATTAGGCGAGCGCCGCCTGGCGCCGCGCCATCATCTCCTGCAGGATGGGGGCGCAGATCACCTCCAGGGCGAGCTTGAGCTTGCCGCCCGGCACCAGCATGGTGGTGGGGCGCGTCATGCGCGCCTTGGGGATGCGCTTGAGCAGGCCCGGGAAGTCGTGGCGGTCCCGGTCGCGGAAGTGGATCACCAGGGCGGACTCGTCCGGGGTGGGCACGTCGCGGGCAATGAAGGGGTTGGAGGTGTCCACCAGGGGCACGCGCTGGATGTTGATGTCGGTCAGCCCGAACTGCGGCACGATATAGTGGATGTAGTCGTCCATCCGCCGCAGGATGGTCTCCACGGCGAGCTCCGGCGTGCAGCCGTGGCGCTCGCAGTCGCGGTGGATCTTCTGGATCCACTCCAGGTTGATCGCCGGCACCACGCCGATCAGCAGGTCCACGTGCTGCGCCACGTCGATGCCCTTGCGGCCGACACGGCGGTCGATCTCGGGCGGGAAGTGGCGGCTGTCCACCTTGCGCCGCGTCCAGGTCTGCGCCACCACGCCGCCGTGCTGGCCCTCGTAGAACAGCACGTCGCTGCCCGGCGGCAGCGGCTTCCACGCGGTGAACTCACCCGGCGCCACCCCCAGTTCGGCGGCGCGCTCCGCGGTGTGCGCGTACTCGCGGTAGATGCCGCTGCCGGTCTCGCCATAGGTGCGGAAGAAGTCCTCCAGCTCCTGGAAGTGGTTGCACTCCGGCCCGAACCAGGAGAGGTTGCGACCACTCGCGCGCGCCTCGGCGAGCAGGGCCTCGAACTGACGCTCGGTGTAGCGGCGGAAACCATCGCCGTGGACGATGGCCGGCCGGATCCCCAGCCGCAGGAAGACGTCCTTGAAGGCGTGCCGCACCGTGGACAGGCCGGCGCCGGAGGAGCCGGTCACGGCGATGATGGGATGCTGGGCGGACATGGCTCGGGCCTCCCGCGAGTGCTCGACCGCGCTATGTTACCGTGAAAGTCGCGCCAGCGACTTCTCGAAGCTTCCCTCTCCCTCTGGGAGAGCAACTGTGTTGAAAGTCAAGGTTTGATGCCATGAAGCTCAGGGTTCCAATCCTCGCCTGTGCGTGCCATGGCATTGAGGATGCGCAACAGTTTGTGCATGCAAGCAACGATGGCCACTTTTTTGGGTTTGCCTTTGCTGATGAGGCGCTCATAGAAGGCGCGGATGACTGGGTTGAAGCGCTTAGCCGAGAGCGTGGCCATGTACAAGGCATTGCGCACGATGGCGCGACCACCCCAGATGCGGCGTTTGCCGCGGCGGTTGCCCGAGTCGTCACTGAGCGGCGCCAGCCCCACCAGTTTGGCCAGAGGCTTGGGGCTGAGTTTGCCCAGTTCGGGCAGGAAGGCAAACAGGGTACTGGTCAGGTTGGAGCCCACCCCCTTGAGCGCTTCGAAGCGTTTGCGCTGCACACCCCAATGCTCATCGAGATGTGCATTGATGTCTTGCTCAATGCGGGCGATCTCCCTGTCCAGGAAGGCGATGAGGTTCCGGAGGCTGTCAGCGAGCTGACGATGCGCGCTTGCCAAGCGATTGCGCTCGGCGGTGCGCATGGCAATGAGCTGTTGGCGGCGCGCCACCAGGGTTTGCAGGGCCTCGACGGCGGCATCAGGCAGACGCAGCAGCAGTGCTTCACTGCCCGGTTTGTGCGCCAGGGTGTGTGCGTAGTGCGCCAGCGCCCGCGCATCGACCGCATCGGTCTTGGCCAAAAAGCCCATGCCCTTGGCGAAGTCGCGCGCGGCGCGGGCATTGACCAGGGCCACGGGCAGGCCTTGCAGCAGGAGGTGACGCGCCAGCGCCTGCTCATGTCCACCGGTGGCTTCGATGACGATGAGCGCCACCGGGCGGCCTTTGAGCGCCTCGATCAGCTCGGCAAAGCCGCTCTCATCGTTGCGGCATTGTCTCAAGACGCTCTCACCATGCAGGTTATAGACAAAGTGTGCCTTGGCCATGTCCACGCCGACATAGGCCTGGGCGGTGTGGGTCTGAAGTTCAGTCCGTGCGTCCGTCATGTCCCATCCTTGCGAAATACGAGTTCAAATCGAGCAACTGTTCGGGCTTGGCTACGAACGCAAGCATCTGCACGCCAAAGGGGCTCTCCCGCGAGCTTGGTGTCTCAGAGGGGCGACGGGCTGTGCAGACCCTCGCTGAACCCGACCACGAGCGGGGCTGTGGATTTGTGGACAATGCGCCTGCGGCGCACCGGGGCGCTTGCCGTGGAATACGCTGCGCGTTTCCCACCGCGCGCCCCTTTGACCACAAGCTCCACAGCCCTCGATCGATATTGTCATTGATCATGGAGATCAACATACAAGGGGCTGGGGGTGAGGGAACCGTTCATGGCCGGCAGGCGCGATTTCAATGGCGGGCGTGGCTATCGGCCATGAACGGTTACCGTGAAAAGACCCCACGGGGCGCGGGCGGGCGATGCCTGGCGCAGCACGCCGCCCCCTGCTATCGTGTCGTTCGGGTCGCCGGGACCCCCGGTCGCCGGTGCGCATTGCGAGGATCACCATGAGTCAACCCTGCGAGCACGATTGTCACAGCCCACCCGTCCCGGGCGTCTTGGGCATCCCCCAGGTGAAGCCCTTCGATCCCGTCGCCTTCGAGCGGGCGGTGACCGACTTGCTCGTCGCCTGCGGGGTGGCGCCGGACAGCGTGCACACCGGCAAGACCGCGCGGCGCGTGCGCGAGCTGTGGGAGCGGCGCCTGCTCGGCGGCTACGCCATGGACCCGGCCGAGGCCCTGGGAGAGGGCTTCGCCGACGACCGTGAGGACATGGTGGTGGTGCGCGGCATCGCCGTGCATGGCGTGTGTCCGCACCACCTGGTCCCCTTCCGTGGCGTGGCGCACGTGGCCTACGTGCCCGGCGGGCGGCTGCACGGTTTCGGCCGCATCGCCCGCATGGTGGACGCCATCGGCCACCGCTTCACCTATCAGGAATGGATGACGCGCGACATCGCCGAGGCCCTGGTCACGCACGGGCGCGCCAAAGGAGCGGCCTGCGTCGTCGAGGCCGAGCAGCTCTGTCTGCTGCTGGGCGAGGACCGGCGCGGCGACGAGCGCGTGGTCACCCAGGCCTACGCCGGTGCCTTCCGCGACGACGCCCAGCTCAGGAACGAGTTCCTGCGGGCCCTGTCCGCACGGGCGTTGTGACGGCTGCCGGCAAGGGCATCGCAACCGACGTAGGGCGGGAATCCATTCCCGCCGCAGCGCTCGAAGCAAAACCACCCTCTGTATGGAGTCTGCCGATGCGTCCGGCCCTGTTCACCGCCATCCCCCTCGCCGCCGTTGTCCTCGCCTGCCTACCGGCCCTGGCCCAGGAGCGTTACAACCTGGACCCCAGCCACACCATCGTCAGCTTCGAGATCCGCCACCACGGGGTGTCCCAGCAGCGTGGCCTGTTCACCCGCAGCCAGGGCAGCGCGGTGCTCGACCCGCAGGGCGGCGGCGGGCGCATCGAGGTCACGATCGACGCCAACTCGGTCGTCACCGGCGTGGACGCCCTCGACCGCATGCTGCGCGGCCCCACCTTCTTCAACACCGCCCTGCACCCGCGCATCCGCTTCGTCGCCGACTCGATCCGCTACGCCGACGGCAAACCGGTGGAGGCAAGCGGCCAGCTCACCCTGCTCGGTGTGACCCGCCCGGTGACCCTGGAGATCCGCGACTTCACCTGCACCAAGCACTTCCTGCGCCGCATCCCACTGTGCGGCGCCGACGTGCACGCCGTGATCCGCCGCTCCGACTTCGGCATGACCTTCGGGCTGCCCAACCTGGTCGGCGACGAGGTGAGGCTCGCCATCCAGGTGGAGGGGTTCAGGGAGTGAGGTATAGCGAAATGGCCAAAAGTGGTCCACCACGAATGACGTGGCGGATCACTTTGACCGCCGGCGGGAAGGGATTCCCGCCCTACGCGGTGGTGCTGCGCCGCGCCCAGGCCAGGCCCAGTCACGTAGGGCGGGAATCCTTTGCCGCCGATCGTGGGTCTGAAATAAAACCGCAGGTCGAATCCCTGCCGTCGGTGACGGTCCCGAAGTTTCTGGGGAAGGATGGTCGGGGTGAGAGGATTCGAACCTCCGGCCTCCACGTCCCGAACGTGGCGCTCTACCAGGCTAAGCTACACCCCGTGTGAGATGATGCGGTGCAAGACGCGGCTCAGTGGTCGCGCTCCACCGCAAAGATCGGCAATTCTAACAAAGCCTCGCGCCAGACGCCAGCCGGCAGCATGCCGATGGCGTCGATCGCCCGCTTGGCCTCGGCGCGGGCCTGGGCACGGGTGTAGTCCAGGGCGCCGGTGGCATGGATGGCCTCGAGGATGGCGGGGAAGTCCTCGCTACCGCCCTCGGCGATGGCCCGCCGCACCAGGGCCGACTGCGCCGGGGTGCCCTGGCGCATCACGTACAGCAAGGGCAGGGTGGGTTTGCCCTCGGCGAGGTCGTCGCCGACGTTCTTGCCCGTCGTCTCCCGGTCGCCCGAATAGTCGAGCACGTCGTCGATCAGCTGGAAGGCGGTGCCCAGGTGCATGCCATAGGCCCCCAAGGCGTCCTCCACGTCGCGACCACGGCCGGCGACGATGGCCCCCAGGCGCCCGGCGGCGTCGAACAGGCGCGCGGTCTTGTAGCGGATCACGCGCATGTAGGCCTCCTCGCTCACGTCGGGGTCGTGGCAGTTCATCAGTTGCAACACCTCGCCCTCGGCGATCACGTTGGTGGCGTCCGCCAGCACCTGCATCACGCGCATGTCGTTGACCGCCACCATCATCTGAAAGGCGCGCGAGTAGAGGAAGTCGCCCACCAGCACGCTGGCGGCGTTGCCGAAACGGGCGTTGGCGGTGTCCTGACCGCGCCGCAGCTGCGACTCGTCCACCACGTCGTCGTGCAGCAGGGTGGCGGTGTGGATGAATTCCACCACGGCGGCGAGTTCGTGATGATGCGGCCCTTCATAGCCCAGGGCGCGGGCGGCCAATAGCACGACCACCGGCCGCAGGCGCTTGCCGCCGCTGCCGATGATGTATTCCGCCACCTGCCGTACCAGGGCGACCTCGGAGTGGAGCCGGGCGCGGATCACCCGGTCCAGCGCCGCCATGTCCTCGACCAGCAGACCCTTGTAGAGCGGCTCTGTCACGGTGTCAGGCCCCGGCGTCCGTCGTCGTGCGTGCCGACGGGGTTGCGGGACGGGGTGGCGGTGGTCAAGGGCATTGCGGTGTGTGGGTGATCTAGCCAGGGCGGACCATGGCGACCGGGGGTGATCTGGTGCTGCTGCGCAGAATCGAACTGCGGACCTACTGATTACGAATCAGTTGCTCTACCAGCTGAGCTACAGCAGCCTTGACCGGATATTATCGCGGAATTCGCGCCGACGCGCGAGGGGTAGGGCCTCAGGCGGCGACCGCCGCCGTGGCCTCGGGGCGGATGCGGATGATGATGTCCACCCGCTCGGCGACCATCCCCTCGGGCACCGACGGCAGCCCCTGCACCTGCATGTCCTCGGCGTCGATGTCGATCAGCTCGCCGCTCGCGGTGTTGTAAAAGTGGTGGTGCGGCGCGGTGTTGGAGTCGTAGAACACCTTGCTGGAGTCGACGATGACCTCGCGGATCATGCCCTTCTCCAGAAAGAGCTTCAGGGTGTTGTAGACCGTCGCCTTGGAGGTCTCGCTGTGGCGCAGGTTGACCATGGCCATGATCTGGTCGGCCGACAGGTGCTGGCGGCGCGCGAACAGCACGTGTGCGATCTCCAAGCGCTGGTGCGTGGGCGTGATGCCGTGGCGACGCAACAGCTCCGCGGCCGCCTCTCGGGTCATTGTGGGGGAGTGGTGCATGGGTTGAAACTCGCTGGCCTCACTGACGCTATTTTAGGCAAGAATTTAAACTTCGTCTAATTCGAGTTACAGGGGCGTGACAGACCCCGCTCGGCCGCCCCCAGAAGTCCAAAACATAGCCGTGTCGGCAAGGGATTGCCGACCTACGCGCCAGGCCAGGCGTAGGGACTCGGGTCGAGTGCAGGCCGGTTGCCCAGGACCAGGGCGGTGATGAGTTCCGCCGCGGCCGGTGCCATGGTGAGGCCGTAGCGGAAGTGACCGGCGTTGAGGTACAGGTTGTCGACCTCCGGATGACGCGCGATCACCGGCAGGTTGCCCGGCGAGCCGGGCCGCAGTCCCGCCCATTGCCGCTCGATCGCGGCTGCGCGCAGTGCAGGCCAGGTCTCCAGGGCGAAGGCGCGCAGGGACTTGCCGGCCTCAGCGGTGGTCGACTTGTCGAACCCCGCCTCCTCCAGGGTGCTGCCGACCAGCACATGGCCGTCCGCCCGCGGCACCAGATAGCGGCCGCCGCGGTAGACGACGCAGGGTAAGAGCCCCGGTCGCCCGGACAAGAGCAGGATCTGGCCGCGCACCGGCCGGATGTCCAGCCCAAAGGCCAGTGGGCCCAGCAGGTCCCGGCTCCAGGCCCCGGCGCAGATCACCGCCCGGCCGCAGACGAGACGGCCCGCGCGCGTTTCCACGGCATGAAGCTTGCCCTGCCGCACATCGAACCCCGTCACCGCCGTCTCTGGCCGGATCTCGACACCCAGCGTGCGCACCGCCGACTCCAGCAGGCGCGCGAAGCGCGGATTGCGCACCTGGGCCACCTCCGGCAGCCAGAGTCCGTCCCCAAGGTGGGGCGCGCTGTGTCCGAGACCCTCGGGCGGCGGCTCCACCCGCCGGCCATAGCGCTCGCCCCAGGCACTGGCCTGGGCTGTGCGGCCTGCATCCGCCACCAACATGCCGCTGACGCGATACTCGGCGTCCAGTCCGGTCAGGGCCTGCAGCCGCTCGATCCACTCCGGCCACAGCCGCCGACCGCGCTCGGCCAGGGCGTTGACCGCCTCGGGATAATCCCAGGGCAGCAGCAGGGACAGGATACCGGCCCCCGCCCAGGTCGATTCGCGCGCCACCGGACCCCGGTCGAGCAGGGTCACGCACTGCCCGGCCTCGGCCAGCCTGAGCGCCGTGGCCAGCCCGCTCACGCCGGCGCCGACGACGAGGACATCCGGGGGGAGGTGCGCGGAGGTCATGCCGTTCATTCTAACAATCCTGCCATTCGGCATGACGCTATCGCCCGATCGCCTGGGTGACCTACACTTCCACTGGGAGTTCAATGCGGGTAAACCCTAATGCCCTACCGACAGGCGAGAGAACGCGGCGTCACCCTGATCGAGCTGCTGGTCACCCTCAGTATCGCGGTGATCCTGATGACGATCGCTGTACCCAGTTTTCAGGATTTCTTCCGCCGGAATCGTATACAGAGCGCCGCGAGCGATCTGGTGGCCGCCCTCAACTTCGCGCGCAGCGAGGCCATCCGGCGGGGGGCGAACGTCACACTCTGCAAAAGTGACAATGGCTCTGCCTGCAACACCTCAGCGTGCTCCGCCGTGCCACCCGCTACGAACAACAATTGCTGGGACCGTGGCTGGATCGTCGTCGCTGCCGGTCAGATCCTGCGCGTCCAGCAGGCCCTGCCCAACCTCGTCACCGTGCGGGCCAATACGCCTTTCAGCCACCAGATCGTGTTCCGCCCGGATGGCCGCATCACGGAGTCACTGGGGGGTAGTCTGTTCATCTGTCATGGCGGGAGCGCCACGGATGCCCGTCGTGTCGTGCTCAATGGCGCTGGCCGGGTCAGGGTCGAGGAAGCCACGAGTTGCACGTCCCCATGAGCGCGATGCAAGCACTGGCCGAACAAACCGGTTTCAGCCTGCTCGAGGTCCTGGTCACCCTGATCGTGCTGTCGCTCGGCATCCTCGGGCTGGCCGGGTTGCAAAGCGCCGCCCTCAAGAACGGTCACAGCGCCCTGCTGCGCGCGCAGGCAGCCCAATACGCCTATGACATGGCCGACCGCATGCGGGCGAATCGCCAGCAGGCCGTCTCCACGGCCCTGCCGTACAACATGGGTTTGAGCAGCACCCCGCCTACTGGGGCCGGTTTGCCCACGAGCGACCGCGCCGGGTGGATCCGGCAACTGCAAAGTCTGCCCGAGGGCGCCGGCGCGATAGCGGTCACACCAGCCGGTAATGTCACTATTACAGTACGCTGGGATGAAACCGCCCTGGGCAACACGGCCACTGATCCCACTTGTCCGGAGCCGCGACTCGCCGGGCGGGTCTGTTTTGTGCTCGACACCCGGATATGAACGCCTCCCCCCGCCACCCGCGTTCAACGCAGCGCGGCCTCACCCTGATCGAGCTGATGATCGCGCTCGGTCTGGGGCTGTTGCTCGTTGCCGCCCTGGGCTACCTGTATACAGGGCAGCGCCAGTCCTGGCGTACACTGGAGGCCGTCGCTCGGCTACAGGAAAACGGCCGCTTCGCCTTGGAGCTACTGGGCCAGGACCTGCGCATGGCGGGCTATGGCGGCTGCTTGTCCCTGGCCGAATTGCGGCCCACCCTTAGGGCCAAACTGGATGATGCGGCTAGGAATGGGCAATTCAACACCTTCATTACCCCTTTCCTGCAACAGGGGTGGGCGGTGCGGGGATTTGCCGGCTGGGGCGTGGACCGTAACCTGGACGGCAGTGTCAATGCCACCGATCGACCCGACAATTACCTCGATAACACCGATACCCTGCTGGTGGTAAGCGGGGCCAACCCGGCCGTGCCGCTGAGTGCCGCCATGGCCGACGTCAATGCCGCCATACCGCTCGGTGGCAACACTCGCAACTTCCGCCAGGGTGAGCTGAGCCTCGTCGCTGATTGCCAGCGGGCCGATGTCTTTCGGGTATCGGACGCCAACGCAGCTTACGACACCGGCACGACCCGGATCAACCATACCGACCTGCTGCCGCATGACGCTCAGCGCAATACAAGCGGCGCGCTGTCCAAGGCCTATGGGCGGGAGGCCTTGGTCATGCCGCTCAGCCTCAACGTCTATTACCTGCGCCGGCGAGAGGCTAGTGCCTTGCCTTCACTCTATCGGTTGCCCTGGGCACGCAATAGCGTAGGCGCAGGCAACGCCGGCTGGGGGTCGTCGGAGGAGCTCGTCGAAGGGGTGGAGGCCATGCGCATCGTCTACGGCGAGGACACCAACAACGATGGGGCGGTCGATGAGTATAGGACGGCGGGCGCTGTGTCCAACTGGTCGCGCGTGCGCGCGGTGCGGGTGAGTCTGCTCATGGTCAGCAACGAAAACAGAGTCGCCACGGCGCCGCAGACCTATCTCTGGGACACCGACAACGACGGCGAGCTCGACAATCCGGTTACCGCCACTGACCGGCGTCTGCGTATGGTCTTCACCAGTACCTATGCCCTGAGGAACCGGCCATGAAGATGACTTCGTTTCTGTGGGCGCAGGCCGTGAGTGTCGCGAGCAGGCTTGGATATGGGGGGTGGTGGGGGCCTGGGTCGCGACTCTCGTCGCTCCTACAGGCGGTGCGGATGGTTGCGCGCATCGAAGGGTCGCGACTTTCGTCGCTCCTACGCCGGCGGGGGGCGGGGCGATGTCCTGCCCATCCTTGCGCTCCGCTTCGCCAGCAAGGGGCGGCCTTGGTCATGGGCATGGTCATGCTCGCACTGCTCTCCATGCTGGGGCTCGCGGCCTTCGGCACGGGGGTTATGGAACAACGCATGGCGGCCAATGCGCGCGACCGCATCCGTGCCTTCGAGGCCGCCGAGGCGGGGCTGGTCGCCTGCGAGGCGCGTCTGACGCTTTACCGGTATGCCAACACGATACCCGAACAGTCCGCCGCTGACCTCGGGGTGTCGATTCCCCTCCTCGCCGAGGGTCCGCGTTGCAGCATCACACGGGTGCAGACGATCATGGGGGGCAGTCAGTCGCTGGAGGCCGCCGGACACGAAGTCGACAGCTACCAGGTCTTCCGCCTCACCGCCGTGGGCCGGGGGATCAACCCCAATACCCAGGTACGCCTGCAGGCGCATGTCAGGCAGCGTATTTGAGGAAGACCGCAAACGGATCCGGCAGAACCAGGATAAGGACACAAGACGGGGATGACGTGATGCATGCGCTTCGCGATAGACGCTCAGAAATGGGCGAGCGGTTGATCAAACACATCCGGTCATTGGGCATGTTTTGCATGCTCAGCCTTTGCAATGCCGGCGTGGGCTTTGCCATCAGCCTGCCTGACCAACCCCTGCTCCTGCCGGGTGCGGGCGTGCTGCCGAACGGCACCGTGACACTGGACAATTCGAACGTCTCGATCAAAGGTTCGTCGGACGGTGGCGGCATCGAAGCTGCTGCTAGACGCTATCACTTTTCGGCGGCCTACAACACCCTCTATTACGACCCCACCAAGCGCTATGATCCGCCACCTGGCTATGCGCACCAAAGCTTCGACGCCGCCTGCAGTTATTTCGATGTGGGTTGTGACGTGAATCTCTCCGCTGGATATCGGGGCACGGGAGAGTATAGTCCTTCGGGAGGGAGCCGTAGTATGTGGCACCCCCGTTGTGATTCAACTCAGAAAACCGATGACAAAGGTCGACCAATAGGTGAATGCAATGCCCAAGACGAATGCACAGGCGCCAGCTGTAAATTTGTTAACAGGGATAATAAACACCATGCATACTACTATTGGCGCGACACCGGGCGGACGAATTGCACGGCAGATGATCTGAAGGACGAAGATTGTTATCGATACATACGAGTCGGTTCTGTGGAAGACCAGGCGCTTGGCGGTTACACTGAGGCCGAGGCGAAGGGGAATTTTGCGAACTGGTATAGCTACTACCGCACCGCCCAGATGACGTATATCTCGGCCATGTTGCGCGCCTTCCACAAGCTGGAGGGCAAGGTGCGCCTGGCCTGGCAGGCGCATGGCCAGCCTACTGTCCACGAACAGACATGCGCTGGCTTTGGTCAAGAAATCAGCGGGGATCCGGACTGGCATAGGGGGTGTAGCATCAACAAGGGTGGCACGACGACAACCTACGACAACCGGCTGGCGCTCTTTGCCTCCGGGCACAAAAATGACTTTTACAAATGGCTGGTCGATATTCCCTACGCACCTCGACCCCCCAACACTGCCCGCGCGGCCATGATCCGTGCGGCGGAGTATTTCATGCGCGACAATGCCTATCGCGACGATCCGCGCGATAGCGCATCGCCCATGCGCAGCTGCCGGCCCAATTATCACGTCATGTTCAACGGCCCCGGCTGGTCCAATAGAGACAACGAGAGTAGCGGACGCGATGTCGCAAGCCGGGTGAGCTCCTACCCCTGCAGCGGGAGGCATCTCGACACATGCACGAGGCTGTCCAGACCAGCGTCTGCACTGCTTGCCTCTCCCAACGGTTGGCTGCCACGCGCGCCTTACCAGATGAACCCGGGGGACGACTCCACGACGAAGGGGTGGGATGAGAGGGGGGGACTGGACAAGACCACTGCCAGCTATACTTTGGGCAGTCTGGCGCTTTATTACTGGGCGACCGATCTTCATCGTTTGGACAACAACGTCCCCCCTTACCTGACAGACCGATCGGGGGATTTCAACGACCAGTTCTGGAATCCCCGCAACGAGCCTGCCACCTGGCAGCACATGGTCAACTTCATGGTGGTCAACACCAGCCCTGCAGCGCTCCAGTCGGATTGGGTCGGAGACATGTACAGCGGACCCATAGTGCAAGGCGCGAAGGGCTGGCCGTACGTTAGCACTACATCTGGCCAGACACCACGAGCATACATTTATGATTTTTGGCGAGCTGCGCTTAACAGCCGGGGGCTTTTCCGGCCGGCAGACGATGTCGATCAGATGGTGAACGCCCTCACCCAGACCTTCGACGAGTTACTCTCTCGCGCAACTTCGTCTACCGTCCTGACGAGCAATATCTCCTCGACTGAGACCATCGCCGGTACGGAGATATATAAGGCAAGTTTTTATGCCAACGATTGGAGCGGGGATCTGGCCGCCTACACTTTGGATGCAAATGGCAACCCCGCCGAGACACCGGCGTGGAACGCGTCGATACCTGCCTCGGGGCGCCGAATCGTTTTCTGGAACGGCGCCAGCGCAGCCGCGTTCGCCTACGGCGCCCTGTCTCCCACGCAGAAGGCTGCCTTCGACGCGGCCGCTGGCGCCCTCGATAAAGTGGACGTGGCCAACTGGATCATAGGCGATCGCAGCCGGGAAGGCGTGAGTCTGCGTAGGCGTACACGCCTGCTGGGCGACATCGTTAACTCAGACCCGGTTTATGTTGGGGATGAGTCCTA